>CBIHOB010000017.1:0-69881 GCA_966211605.1 uncultured Caulobacter sp. | reverse complement strand
GGTGGCGCCGGCGCCCCCCCCCCCCCCCCGCCCCACCCGCGGGGGGTGTTTTTTCCCGGGGGGCGGGGCCCCCCACCCCTTGTGGTGGCCCCCGGACGAGGGCGCACCCAGAGCGTCTATCGCCTACTCGAGGTCCTCGCCCAGGATGGCCATTTCGAACATGAACGAGCCGTCCTCGTCCTCGTCCTGGAAGACGACGCCGATGAATTCGCCGGCCACCTCGACCTCGGCCGAGTCCTTCTGCTTGGGACGCGGCTTCACCTGGATGTGCGGGTTGCCGAAGGTGCGCTTCAGGTGCTTTTCGATCTTGGCGACGGTCGTGGCGTCCACGGGGGGCCTCTTTCTCAGCTGAGCGCCCGGGAGCGCCTTGTCCGCGCGAAACTAGCGCCCGCCACGAGAGTCGCAAGCCGCTTCCGGTGGAAGAGGTGTGGACGCCCCCTCCGCCAGCAGCCAATCGCGAAACAACAAGGCCGCCTCGGCGGCGCCGTCGGGCGGGGTCACGGCCACGATCATGGCCCGGCCGGGGGTGAAGCCCAGGGGCGCGACCAGGCGGCCGCTGGCCAGATCCCGCTGTACGAAGGCCCACGGACCGATGGCCACGCCCAGGCCGGCCGCGGCGGCCTCCAGCATGTAGAAATAGTGGTCGAACTCCTGCTCGCTGACGGGCGGCGGCAGGTCGTCGAGGTCGAAGTTCCGGGCCCAGTCCGACCAGCTCTCCATGAAGGTGCGGGTCAGGAGACGCGGCATGGCGCAGATCTGCTCCAGCGTCATCGGCGCGGACGCCGCCAACTCGGGCGCCATCACCGGCCCATGGAAGTGCTCCATGAACGGCGTCGCCACCGAGTCGTAGGTCACCACCGTGTCGGGCGAGCGCATGCGGATGGCCAGATCCACGCCGTCGGCCTTGAAGTCGAACGGTCCGTTGGATTCAGCCACCCGCACCGGGATGTTCGGGTGCGCGGCCAGGAAGCCGGGCAGGCGCGGAATCAGCCACTTCATGGCGAAGGTCGGCAGGCACGAGACCACCAGCGGCCTCGGCCCCGCCTCGATCCGGCGCGGCACAGCCGCTTCGATCTGGTCGAAGGCCGGCGACAGGGCCTGGGCCAGCTTCAGCCCCGCCTCGGTCATGCGCAGGCGTGAGCGCGGACCTTCGGTGAGAGCGACGCCCAGGTGGTCCTCCAACTGGCGGATCTGGCGGCTGATCGCGCCGTGGGTCACGCACAGCTCGTCGGCGGCCAGGGTCATGCGGCCATGCCGGCCGAACGCCTCGAAGGCGCGCAAGGCGTTCAGCGACGGCAGGGAACGGCGGGCCATGTGAAGAAACCTCACAGAAGCTCGACCGATAAGTCGTTATCCGAGGCCGCGCAACCGGCGGATAGTCGCGCGCATGTCCACGCCCTCTCGCATCACCCTGCCGCAGGTCCTGGCCCTGATGGCGATCTGGACTGCCGTGATCTACGGCCTGACGGCCGCCAAGCCGGCGTCCGATGTCGAGCAGATCTCACTGAAGGCGAAAACCCCGGCCTGCGGGAAGCTGAGCTGAGACCCAGATAGAGGTAGGGCCCCGGCGGCGTCTCGCGGCCGGGGCCCAGGTCCGCCCACTAGGTCGGGGGGGCGTAGAGGGGCGGACGTGAGGTAAACGCCACTCCCCGAACGCGGTTCCGCGCCTTACTTCGCCGGCGTGAGTTTTATTTCGAAAAGCTTCGGCCACAGCTTGCCGGTGACAAACAGTCGGTCCTTGACCGCGTCGTAGGCGATGCCGTTCAGCACGTCGTCCTGTCCGCCGGTGACCCCGGCTTCCTTCAGCAGGCCCGCCAGCTCGATCCAGGCGATGACCTCGCCCGTCGTCGGATTGATCCGGGCGATGCGGGTCGTCTGCCAGATGTTGGCCAGCAGTTCGCCTTTCACATATTCCAGCTCATTGAGGTTCCGGACCGGCACGCCGTGGTCGGTGACCTCGATGCGGCCCGTCTCCTTCAGGGTCTCGGGGTCCAGGAAGCGGATGAACGAGGTGCCGTCGCTCATGATCAGCCGCTTGTCGTCGCGGGTCAGGGCCCAGCCCTCGCCAGGATAGCGGAACTCGCCGACCTTCTCGAAGGTGTCGATGTCGTAGATGAAGCCGACCTCGTCGGTCCAGGTCAGCTCGTACAGCCGGTTCTTCCAGTCGACGATGCCCTCGCCGAAGTAGCGGCTGTCCAGCAGGCGCTCCTGCTCGGAAAAGCCGGTCTCCAGGTTCCACTTGCGGATGAACGAGCGGTCCTTCAGGCCCGTGCTCTCGAACATGAAGCCGTCGCGGTAGAACAGCCCCTCGGTGAAGGCGTTCGTGTCGTGCGGATAGGCCTTCACGACCGTATAGCCGCCGACCGGCGCGGTGGCGGCGGACGCCGGCGCGCACGCCGCCAGGGCGACAGCCAGCAGAACGCCGCTCAGACTGCGCAGAAGCGAACGCACTCAGATTTCGTACGAATAGACGGTTTCGGCCAGGGTGTGGTCCATGGTCCGGGCCGGCTCCTCGCAGGTCGGGCAGTTGACCAGGCGGGCGGGCACGCCGGCGGCCGTGCAGTGCGGCGGCACGGGGCGCAGCACCACCGAACCCGAGGCGATCTTGGCGTAGTCGCCGACCGTGATGTTGCCCAGGACCTTGGCGCCGGCGCCCAGCAGGACGCCCTTGCCGATCTTGGGGTGGCGGTCGCCACGGTCGGCGCCGGTGCCGCCCAGGGTCACGCCGTGCAGCATCGAGACGTCATCGCCGACCACCGCGGTCTCGCCGATGACGATGCCGGTGCCGTGGTCGATGAACACGCCCTTGCCGATGCGGGCGGCCGGATTGATGTCGACCTGGAAGACCTCGCTGGCCCGGCTCTGCAGATAGAAGGCCAGGGTCTCACGGCCTTGGGTCCACAGCCAGTGCGAGACGCGGTGGGTCTGCAGGGCGGCGAAGCCCTTGAAGAACAAGAACGGCTGGACATAGCCCTTGCAGGCCGGATCGCGCTCGAACACCGCCTTCAGGTCGGCCTCGGCGGCTTCGACGATCGAGGGATCGCTCTTGAAGGCGTCGGCGGCGAACTCGCGCGCCGTCATGGCCCGCAGCTCCTGGTCGCCCAGCTTGCGCGCCAGCTGGAAGCTCAGGGCGTCGGCCAGGTTGTCGTGGCTCAGCACCACGGCGTTCAGCAGCGAGGCCAGGGCCGGCTCGGCCTTGGCGGCGTGTTCGGCCTGGTTGCGCAGGGCCACCCAGACGGGGGTCTCGGTGTCCGGCGTCACGACTTCCAGGGGCTTGGCCATAGGGTCTCCCTTCCCGCAGGCTGGGCGGATAGAGCATCCTTATACGAAATGCTCCACAAATCCCTCACGGAAGTTCGTGCGTCCAAGGACGCTTCCCGCGCGGGCGCGCACCGCTCAGATCAGGGCTGAAGCGCCGGCGTCAAGGTCTCGACGAAGAAAGAAACGATCTCGCCGGTTCGTTCCAGCGGGTTCAGCCCCGTCTCGCCGCCCGCCAGCATGGCCGAAAGCGTACTGCTGGACACCGCGTCGGGCCCCGCCGGAACGACGTCCGAGATCACGCCGCACTGGAGGACGCGGGCGGTGCGCCCCACCGAATTGATCCGCGCGGCGGCGTACAGGTGGGCGCAATCCAGGTTGACGACGTCGCAGCCCTCCAGCCGATAGTCGTCCAGCATCGGATCGTATTCGCGGTAGATCGCATCGCCCGTGGCCACGCGGACCGGTCGCATCGGCGCCGGCCCGGGCCATAGGGCCAGCGTCGCGTCGATCAGGCCCTGGTCGGCCCTCAGGATGCGAGCGCCGGTGTAGTGCCGGGTCGTGCCGTCAGCCGCCAACGTATCCTCGGCCAGGTAGAAGTCGCCCATGCCCAGGTCGCGGGTCCCGAGTCCGCCGGCCAGGCCATAGGCCAGGATCAGCTCGATCCCGTAATACGCCAGCTCCTCGACCGTCGAGCTGGACACCGGGCCGCCATACACATGGGCCAGCGACAGGAACCGCCGCCCGCCGTGGGTCAGCAGCCGAACGCTGTCGGGCGAGACGTGGATGAAGTGCTGGTCCGCGACCCGCTCGGGGTTATAGCGCTCCAGGGCCGACGGCGGCGGGCAATAGCCGACCAGGGCGACCTTCACGTCGCCGAAGACGTCGGGCGCGAAACGGCGGCCGACCAGGGTTTGGGGCGTCAGGTGAGGCGCGTGGGAAATCTGCATGGCCGCGCTTCTGATGCAAAACGCGACCGGCAGACACGATCAGGATCAATTTCGCCGAACGTCCTAGAGGATCAGCGCGACCAGCTTGGCCGGCAGCTCGCCGCGCACCGCCATCAGGTGGACCCGCAGCAGCAGCGCCACCGTGATCGCGTCCGGCATGTGCCCCGCGACCGCCGCGTCCAGCGCCTCACGGAACGGGACCCGGGCGATGGCCAGGTCCTCCGTCTCGTCCGGCGCGGTGTCGGTGGGCGTCAGATCCATGGCCAGAAAGCCGGTGGCGATCTCGTCGGTGACCGAGTTGGACAGCTCCATGCGCAGGACCTGGCGCCAGTCTGCGGCCTGCAGCCCAACCTCCTCGGCCAGTTCACGCTTGGCGCCGTCCAGCGGATCCTCGCCATGCGGCGCGCCGCCCTCGGGCAGCTCCCAACTGTAGTTGGCCAGCGAGAAGCGGTTCTGGCCGACCAGCGTCACCGTGCCGTCGTCGTGCAGCGGCAGGACGCCGATCGCCTGGTTCTTGAAGGCGATCTTGCCGTACAGCGCCGGCCGTCCCGTGGGCGCGACGGCCTGATGCTCGGTCACGGTGATCCAGGGGTTGTCGTACACGACTTGACTGGACGAGACGCCCCAGGGCTTTCCGTGCGGCTTAAGCCAGGCAGGCTTTTGAGACATTGGCGGCTCGCGACTTGTGGCGGCCGGGGCGCGGCCATAGGTGTGCGGTCTACAGCGCTTCGGAGATGACGTCTTGGCAGGTTCCGTTCCCCCCGCCCCCGAATTTGGCGAAACCCTGCCGGTCGAGGCCTCGCCCGAGGTCGTGGCTTTCCTGGCCAAGCGGCGCTCGGCCTCGGCCATGGCCCTGGCCGCGCCGGGGCCGAACGCCGAGCAGTTGGCCGAGATTCTTCGCATCGCCGCCCGCGTGCCCGACCACGGCAAGCTGGCCCCATGGCGCTTCGTCATCCTGCAAGGCGCGGCCAAGGACGTCTTCGCCGAGCGGATCACGCAACTGGCCGACAACCAGGCCAACCCAACCAAGGCCAAGGCCGCCCTGCGCAAGCTGACCCGCCCGCCGGTCGCCGTCGCGGTGATCTCGCGCTACATCGCGGGCGAGATCCCCGAGTGGGAGCAACGCCAGAGCGCCTCGGCCGTCTGCCACCAGATGCTGCTGGCTGCGGCGGCGCTGGGCTGGGGCGCCAACTGGATCACCGACTGGTACAGCTACGATCCGCGCGCCACCGCGATCCTGGGCCTGGCCGAAGGCGAGCAGGTCGCCGGCTACCTCTATCTGGGCACGACCACCGAGCAGCCGCAGGAGCGCGTGCGCCCCGACGTGGCGGCGATCACCACCGAATGGAGCCCGGCCTAGGTTCGGGACGTTCGATCTTCGGCAGACGCGGGAGAGCCAGATGGCGCGACGCAAGGATCCCTGGACGAGCCTGGCCTTCGACAGCTGGGCGCTGGGGCTGGAAGCCTCCAGCGTCATCGGCCTGCGCATGATGAAACTGGCGGCCGGCGGCGCGGCCGCCCAAGCCGAGGCCCAGCTGATGGTCGGCGAGAAGGTCACCGCCGCCATGACCCTGCCGATGCTGGCCATGACCGGTCAGCTTGGGGCGACCGGCCCCGCCATCGCCTCGGGCTCGCTGGCGCATCTGCGCAGGAAGGTGCGGGCCAACAGGAGAAGGTTGGCGAAGGGGTAGAGCGCCTACGCCTCTTCCAGGCACCCCAGCCCCAGCCGCGACTGCACCGCCTTCACATAGGTCGGCCCCACCGGCACGACGACGCCGTCGCGCAGAACCAGGGCGATAAGACCCTTGCCCAGGCGATTGACCGCCTCGACCCGGTCGGGGCTGACGAAGGCCGAGCGGTGGACGCGGATCATCCTGGCCGGGTCCAGAGCCTGCTCCAGGGCGCTCATGGTGATGCGGTGAATGTGGCTGCGCGTGGCGGTGTGCAGCAGGACATAGTCCTTGGCGGCCTCGATCCAGTCGATCTCGCTGACCGCCACCCGCACGTGGCCCTGCCGGGTGGCGACCCAGATGCCGTCCAGATCGTTCTCGCGCGCCGGCGCCGCCTCGGCCTGCTGCTCGAAGGCCTTCTGCAGGGTGCGGCGGCGACGCGCCCGCTCCACCGCCTGGCGCAGGCGGTCGAAGCGCACGGGCTTCAGCAGATAGTCGGCGGCCTCGACCGCAAAGGCGTCGGCGGCGTAAAGCTCGAAGGCCGTGACGAAGACGATCTCGGGCCGGGTCTCCGCCGGCAGCGCCGAGGCCAGGGCCAGGCCGCTCAGCTCGGGCATCTGAATGTCCAGCATGACCAGATCCGGCGACAGCTCGGCGATCGCCTGAGCGGCCTCGCGGCCGTTGCGGGCTAGGCCGACCAGGCGGGTGTCGGGGATCTGGGCGAACAGGGCCGACAGCCGCTCCAGCGCCGCCGGCTCGTCGTCGACGAGCAGCACTTTCAGGTCCATCATGCCGCCCTCGCTCCCGTCATGGCTTCCAACTTCAAGGGAATGCGCACCAGCACCAGGAAGCCGCGCTCGCGCGGGGCCGCCTGCAGCACGCCGCGCGGGCCGTACAGGACCTCCAGCCGTTGGCGGACATTGGTCAGGCCGACGCCCATGCCGCCGGTCGGCAAGGCGCCGGGCGGGGCCGGCTCGCCATCGTCCTCGACGATGACCACCAGGTCGTCGCCGTCGCGCGAAACCTCCAGGCGAATGGTCACCGGCCGGCTGTTCGGGGCCACGCCGTGCTTGACCGCGTTCTCGATCAGCGGCTGCAGGATGAAGCTGGGGACCAGCGCCCCGCGCAGGTCGTCCGGGCACGAGAACGCCAGCCCCAGCCGGTCGCGGAAGCGGACGCTCTCGATCTCCAGATAGGCCTGCAAGGTGGCCAGCTCGTCCTCCAGGGGGATCATCGCCTCGGGATCGGCCGCCAGGGTCAGGCGCAGGAACTCGGCCAGGCGCGCCAGCATCGACTCGGCCTCGTCGTTGCGGCCGGTGATCACCGAGGCGCTCACCGCGTTCAGGGTGTTGAACAGGAAGTGCGGATTGAGTTGGTAGCGCAGGGCCGCCAGCCGCGCGGCGCTGGCCTGCGCCTCGGCGGCCAGGGCCTGGGCGCGGGCGTCGGCCAGCTGCCGCTCTCGCTCGCGCGTCACCCGCACCGCGATCATCATCAGATAGAGCGCGCCCAGCAGGGCGAACATCCAGGCGCCGACCAGGAACTGGCTGACGCCGCGGGCGGCCACGACGCGCGCCGAC
This sequence comes from uncultured Caulobacter sp., assembly GCA_966211605.1. Lineage (GTDB taxonomy): Bacteria > Pseudomonadota > Alphaproteobacteria > Caulobacterales > Caulobacteraceae > Caulobacter. Next base: position 62,426 of record CBIHOB010000017.1, on the reverse strand, counting down.
GGATGGGTCCCGTCCAAGACCGACCGCAGATGGCCGCCGATCACCAGGTCCGACGCCGCGAGGACCACGCCCAGCCCGACCACGGTCGGGACCAGGGCGACGAAACGCACGGCCCGGTCGCTCTGCGGCGTGCGCCCGGCGCGCCGATAGACCAGCCCCGAGAGCAGCGCGCCCAGGCCCATGAACAGGAAATGGCTGGCCAGGACGCCCGGCGGCGGCGGCTTGCCGCTGGCCAGATACGGCAAGGCGAACAGCAAGCTGTCCAGCCCCCACACGCCCAGCGTGAGGAGAAGCGCCTGCCTGAAAAGGTCCGACTCCAGCCCGACGTCGACATCTCTCATGAACCGCAGTCTAGCGGAACGCACGCCGCCCGCAGCCCCCGCCGGACGCACCGGCGGCGGGTTTCGTCGCTCCGCCGCCGCCTCGCGCGCCTCGGTCGCAGGTCGCCTGACTTGGGCGGCCAGATCGACCATCAAGACGCTGTCCTTCCGGACGCTCGGAACGCCTTCCCTCATTGGCGTTCCAGTCCCACCCCTGGGGAGTGTCCGGAAGGCGCTCCGAAAACAAAAAGGCGCGCCCCCTCGGAGCGCGCCTTTCTTTGGGATCAGCCTCTGCCCCGATAAGGGGCGACGCCCTGGTCGGGGACCCACAGGCCCTCCGGCGCGGGCCCCGTCTGCCAGAAGACGTCGATCGGAATGCCGCCGCGCGGATACCAGTAGCCGCCGATACGCAGCCAGCGGGGCTGAGCGATCTCGACGATCTTGCGGCCGACCTTGACCGTGCAGTCCTCATGGAACGAGCCGTGATTGCGGAAGCTGGTCAGATACAGCTTCAGCGACTTGCTCTCGATCAGCCAGTCGCCCGGCGCGTAGTCGATCACCAGGTGGGCGAAGTCCGGCTGGCCGGTGACGGGGCACAGCGAGGTGAACTCCGGCGCCACGAAGCGAGCCAGATAGAGCACGTCGCTCTGCGGATTGGGCACGCGCTCGAGAACGGCGGCCTCGGGATTTTCGGGGACGTCGACGACGCGGCCCAGCTGGGTGACATTCAGATCGGTCATCGCCGCGATTTAGGCCTCTGCGTCCCGCGAGACAAGCTGCACGGCCTTGGCTACAAGGTCACGAACAACTGTTTGAGGAAGACGGCCATGCGGGACTTCGACGGCTACACGGTGGTGATCACGGGAGCTTCGACCGGCCTGGGCCGCGCGATCGCGGTGGAGGTCGCCCGACGCGGCGCGGACGTGGTGGTCGTCAACTATGCCCGCAGCGCCGACGAAGCCCGGGAGACCGCCCGCCTGGTCGAAGCCGAAGGCGCCAAGGCCGTGCTGGTCCAGGGCGACGTCGCCAACGACGAGGACTGCAAGAGGATCGCCGCCGCCGCCGAATCCACGGGCCGGATCGACGCGCTGTTCAACAACGCCGGCGTCACCAAGTTCGCCCCGGACCACGCCGATCTCGACGCGGTGAACGCCGAGGACTTCCTGCGGCTCTATTCGGTGAATGTGGTCGGCGCATTCCAGATGACCCGCGCCGCCCGCGCCCTGCTGGAGGCGGCCCCGGCCCCGGGCGCGGTGGTCAACACCGCCTCGATCGCCGGCGTGGTCGGCAACGGCTCGTCGGTGCCCTACGCCGCCTCGAAGGGCGCGATGACCACCATGACCCTGTCACTGGCGCGGGCGCTGGGTCCGCGCATCCGCGTCAACGCCGTCTGCCCGGGCTTTATCGACACGCCCTGGTTCAAGAACATGCCCGACGAATCGCTGGAACGCCTGCGGGCCGGGGCCGCCGCCGCCACCCCGCTCAAGGTCGCCTCGACCGCCGAGGACATCGCCGGCGCCGCCGTGTTCCTGGCCTCGCCGGCATCGCGCCATGTCACCGGCGAGACTCTGCTGGTCGACGGCGGCCTGCACCTGGGAGGCGCAAGTCTTTCTATGCGGTAAATACAACAGCCAAGCTGAATTCGGTTTTCCGACGCCTGTGGCCTGCTTGCGTCCATTCTGAAGCAAAATCGTCACACAGCGCTCAAACTTTAAGCGGCAGGCGCCCTTCTTACTGGCGTTCGGAGTCCCCTGATTGCAACTAAAGGCGGCTCCTCGACTAATCGGCCGGGGACGCAATGCGCTTGCAGGCGCCGTCGGGGCTCGGGAACCAACCCGGGAGACGACACAGAGAAGGGGATAGAACTATGAAAGCCATGAAGATCGCGCTGGCCGCCGCCGCCGCCACCGTCGCCCTGTCAGGCGCGGCGATGGCCGAGGAGCTGAAGCTCTCGTACAATGTCGGCGTCACCAGCGACTACGTTTTCCGCGGCGTGAGCCAGACCCAGGAAGACCCGGCCATCCAGGGCGGCGTCGACGCCACCTACGGCATCGGTTACGCGGGCGTCTGGGCTTCGAACGTCGACTTCGGCGCCGATGATCCGACCGCCGAGATCGACCTGTACGCCGGCGTTCGCCCGACCTTCGGCGACGCCTCGGTGGACCTGGGCGTGCTGTACTATGGCTACGTCAAGGACAAGGGCCTGACGCCCGGCTCCTACAGCTATGTCGAACTGAAGGCCGCGGTCTCGCGCCCGATCGGTCCGGCGACCGGCGGCTTCGCCGTCTACTATTCGCCGGAGTTCCCGGGCAAGACCGGCGACGCCGTCTACTATGAGCTCAACGGCTCGGTGCCGCTGGCCAAGAAGCTGACGCTGGGCGGCGCCGTGGGTCGCCAGCAGATTGACGAAGGCATCGACTACTCGACCTGGAACATCGGCCTGACCTACGCCGTCACCGACAAGCTCGGTCTCGACGTGCGTTACTCCGACACCGACGAGCATGGCCTGGGCAAGATCTACGGCAGCCGCGTCGCCGTCGGCCTGAAGGCCGCGTTCTAAGCCTGACCGCTTGAGATCCAAGGATCAGCCGCCCCGGTTCGCCGAGGCGGCTTTTTCTTTGCCGCTAGACGATCGGAGCCTTGGGCGGCCGCATGACCAGCACCGCCACGAACACCACCGCCGTCACCGCCGCAAACAGCTGGAAGGTGGGTGCGAAGCCGCCCAGCCGGTCGCGCATGGCCCCGGCGATGAACGGCCCCGCCGCCGAGACCGCGCCGACCAGGCAGGTCAGCGAAAAGAGCTCCAGATTGCTCTGGCGGCCATAGTAGTTCAGCAGCAGGACGGTGACGGCCAGCACGGTCAGGCCAAAGCCCACGCCCGTGCCGATGGCGTAGACCAGCATCAGGGCCGGCGTGGCCGCCTTGGCCAGCGCCAGCAGACCGACGACCAGCATCCCCTGGGCGAAGACCAGCAGCCAGCGCGGATCGACGCGATCGCCCAGCGCGCCGCCGGCCAGGCGAGCCAGGGTCTGCATCAGCGATTCCAGGCTCAGCATCTTGGCGGCCAAGGCTCCGGCCGCCACGGCCGCCACACCGGCGGCGACGCCCAGCTCGGTCAGATGACTCACCGAGACGCTGGCCACGGTCACCCCGACCAGCAGGTGGCTGAAATAGGCCGCGACCAGGATGTAGAACTGCGGCGTGCGCAGGGCCTGCTGGACGGTCCATTCGTGGGGGGTGCGGTAGACGCGGGCGTCGGCGGGGGCCTCGCGCGCCTCCTGCTCGACTTCCAGATCGACCTCGTGCGCGGCGTCGGCCAGCCACTTCGAACCGCCGACCATCAGCGCGCAGACGAGCCCGACGACGGCGGCCAGCACCGCCTGGACGATCCAGTACAGCCGCCAGTCGTTGTCGCTGCCGCCCATCAGGGTCAGGGCCATCCACGGCCCCGCCGCCCCCCCCAGCGAGCCGAAGGTGAAGTAGACGCCGAACGGCAGGGCCCGCTTGCGGAACAGGGACGACAGCACGTGGGTGCCGGGGATCAGCGCCGCCATCTGGAAGCCGACGCCGCACGCGGCCGCCCCGACATAGTAGCTGAGCAGGCTCTCGGCGTTGGCCAAGCCCAGGAACCCGCCCGCCAGCACCGCCGCGCCCGCCACCAGGGTCCCGCGCACGCCGATCCGGCGGATCAGGATCGCCGGCAGCCAAGACGAGGCGCCGGTGAAGACGCCCAGCACCGAAAAGCCCAGGAACGCCTTCTCGAAGCTCCACTTCAGCTCGCCGATCATCGCTGGCAGCACCACGCCCAGCGAGCCGTAGGTCGAGGCGGTGATCAGGAACAGCAGCAGGCTGAACCCCGCCAGCAGCAGCCACGGGCGGAAGCGGTCTTCGGTCTTGTCGGTCACGGTCAGAACGTCCGCTTCAGGGTGGCCCGCCACTCCCTCCCCTTGCCCGGAAGCGCTCCGAGGTTGGCGTAGGTGTCGGCGTCGGGGGTGAAATAGAACTTGTCGAACAGGTTATCGACATTGACCGACAAGGTGTAAGGCCCGTGGGTCACGAAAGCCGACGCATTGACCAGGGCGTAGGCCGGATAATGCACCGCGTTCTGCACAGTGCCCGCCGTGCGGCTGACATGGCTGACCCCGACCGTCGCGCCGCCCTGCCCCCAGTCATAGCCCTTGCTGGTATAGGTCCCGTACAGGCTGACCACCGACTTGGGGATCAGGGTGTAGGCGTAGTCGCCACCGCGCCCCGGCAGGCCGGCGAAGCTCCAGACCACATATGAACCGCCATAGCCCTGCGCCCCGGTCACGCCGGCCGTATAGGCGGGGATGTACTGGAACGACGTGTCGGGTCCCTTCACCGTCGTGCGCTGACTGTTGCCGGCGAAGGTGAAGGACAGGCGTTCGGACGCCAGCCAGCGGACCTCCAGCTCCACGCCGTTGGCGCGCGTGCCTTGCACGGTCGGCGGCGAGATCGCGCCGGCGACCTGGGTGCGGTTCTGGCGATAGGCCGCCAGCGAGCCGATCAGCGTGCCCTTCAGCAGCTGGAACTTCACGCCGGCCTCGGTCAGGTCCGAGCTCGACAGCCACGAACCGTCGGCCACCAGGTTCGGGGCGACGTCGCCGGCCTGGCTCATCTCCAGGGCCGCGGCCTTGGCGTAGCTGATATAGGGCATCAGGCCGATCGGCAGCTTGTAGGTCAGGCTGGCGCTGTAGGTGGCCTTGTCGCGATCGCTCTTCTGCGGGCCGGCCACGACGTAGCTGAGGATCCCGGTGTCCTGACTCTCGACGCTGTAGTGATCCCAGCGACCGCCCAGGACGAGGTTCAGGCGACCGACATCGATGTCTGAGGTGACGAAGACGCCCGACTGCTTCCACTTCGAGCGGTTGTCGTTCTCCCACTGCACGCCGACGCCGCCGGGATCGTCGTCGAACGGGCTGTCGATGGTGTCGTTCGCCGTCGCGCCGAAGCTGATATCGCGGCGGTCCAGGGCGATCAGGCCGCTGTTGTAGCTCTCGCGCCGGCGGCCCTCGAACCAGCGGTGCGCGCCGCCAACCAGGGTGCGCGCGTGGACGGCGCCGACATCGGTCGGGAAGGCGTAGGTCAGGCGAACCTCGCTGACCTTGGCGTCCACCGCCGAGGGATAGCCGTACGAGACGAAGCGCTTGTTGTCCTGGCGGTCATGGAACAGCTGCAGCTTGATCGAACGATCGCCGCCCAGGTCCTTGGCCAGGTCGAAATAGAGCGTCTGGGTGTTGGTCTTCGAGAAGTCGGCCGGGCTGATATAGACCGTGCGGCGGTCGAGCTTCGTCGCGCCGACGCCGGTGTCCAGGGTGTGGACCGCGTCGCTGCTCGGGAAGCCGTAGTACGGCAGGTAGAGGGCGCTGGCGTAAGGGTATGACCCGATCTCGTTCGGCGTCAGCTTGCCGTCGCCGTTCGCGTCCCGCAGCGTCGTGTCGCGGCCGGTGACATAGGTGCGGTTGTCGATCAGGTCCTGGGTCAGGCGATTCCAGCCCGGCGTCTGCACGTCGCCGCCCGAGTGGAACACCATGCCGCCGAAAGCCGTGCTCCAGCCGTCGCCCAGGTCGAAGTCCGATGAGAGCTCCAGCGTCTGGTGACGCGGATAGACCCCCTTGTAATAGCTGTGGCTGTCCTCGGCTTCGCCATAGACCCAGACGCCGCCCTGCGCCTTGCCCAGGGTGACCGGCGCGCCGAACTGGCCGGTGATGAGCTTCTTGTTGTAGCTGCCGAAGGTGGCGCTGATCTCGCCCTCCGGCTCCGCCAGGAAGCGGCCCTCGTCGCGAGCCGACTTGGGGATGAAATTGACCAGGCCGCCGACCTTGCCGGCGCCGTACACCGGGGTTGGCGGGCCGCGCAGGATCTCGATACGCGAGGCCCCGCCGATCGGGGTCGAATAGGTCCCCCGGTTCTCCACGCGCTTGAAGCCGCGGAAGTAGTTCTCGGCCAGGGAGCCGCGGATGTTCAGCGCGCCGGGCACGCCGTAGAAGCTGGCCGTGTGAGTGCCGGGCGAGACCTTGGTCGCCCCGTCCAGGGTCAGCACGCCGTAGCGCTCCAGGGTCAGGTCGCTGACCAGGCTGGCCGACCGCGGCGTCTCGATCAGCGGCTTGGCCAGGCCGAACACCGTCTGGCTCGGCTGTTTTTCGAGAAGGCCCGCCTTGTCCCGCGCCACGATCACCACCGTATCGACCTGATCAGCCACCTGGGTGGCGTCCGCCTCGGCGTGGGCGGCCAGGGCCGTCATGGTGGAGAGCGCCAGGACGCTGGCGGACAGGAGAGCGCTTCGAGCGGGCATTACGGTATCGGCCTCACGCCGCCGAGTGGGAGTCCCCAGCGGTCACGCTGCGATATCTGGTGATCCCTTGATGTTCGTCAAAATGCCTTCTGACATTTTACAAGAGATTGCGAAGAGGCTGTGACCGGAAAGCCTCAGCTTACGCAGGGACGTCATGCCGCGCCGACGTGTGGCCGGGTCTGGGCCTCGGGTTGGACATTCAGGATGCGCAGCATGGCCTGGCGCGAGGCCTCGGCGTCGCCGCTGGCGATGACCCGAGCCACCTGGCGGTGTTCCTCGATCTCGTCCAGCAGCTCCTGCTCCGTGGCGCCGTTGAACGAGAACACCCAGAAGCGGGCGGCCTTGTGCTGCAGCGGGATCAGGATCCGGGCCAGGGCCAGGTTGCCCGAGGCCCGCGCCACCAGGGCATGGAAGCGCAGATCCATGGCCACGAGCGCCGGCAGGTCGCAGGTCCGGGCGGCGTCCTCGCCGTCCATGAAGACGTCGTACATCGCCTGGGCCTCGGCCTTGGAGGCGTTACGGGCGGCCAGTTGGGCGCAGTGCGGCTCGATCAGCACCCGAGCCTCATAGCCCTGGCGCAGCTCGACCAGGTCCAGCGGCGCAACCAGGGTGCCCGAGCGGGCCCGGCGCACGACCAGACCCTCCAGCGCCAGGCGCCCCAGGGCGTCGCGCACCCCCGCCAGGCCGGTGTCGTAATGGGCGGCGAGAGACTGCTCGTCCAGCCGCGCTCCTGCCGGCAGAGCGCCCAGGATCAGGTCCAGCAGGATGCGCTCATAGACCTTGGTCTTCTGCAGTTCGGGGGCCCAGTCCTCCAGGCCGGAGGAATTGGCGACGTCCAGCACCAGGGTGCGGCCGGCGGTCGATTTCAGCGAAGGCGAGACCATGAAACGTCCGTGAGCAGCGGTCGCTGATAGGTAGTGTGAAATGTCAGCCTACGCCAGCGCCGGCTCAGAACGCCGGCACCACCGCGCCGTTGTACTTCTTCTCCAGGAAGGCCTTCACGTCCGGCGAGGTCAGGGCGGCGGCCAGCTTCTTGACCCGCGGGTCGTCCTTGTTGTCCGGCCGGCCGACCAGATAGTTCACGTACGGGCTGGTCTTGTCCTCGGCGATCAGGGCGTCCTTGGACGGGTTCAACTTGGCGTCCAGGGCGTAGTTGGTGTTGATCACCGCCAGGTCGACCTGGCTCAGGACGCGCGGCAGGGCCGGCGCTTCCAGCTCCTTGAACTTCAGGTTCTTGGGGTTGCTGGTGATGTCCTTCAGGGTCGACAGGTCGCTGGCGTTCTTCAGGGTGATCACGCCGTTCTTGGCCAGCAGCAGCAGCGAGCGGGCCTCGGTGCTGGCGTCGTTGGGAATGGCCACGGTCGCGCCGTTCGGGACCTGCGCGATCGACTTCCACTTGCTGGAATAGGCCCCGATCGGCTCGACGTGGACGCCGGTGATCGTCACCAGGTTCGTGCCCTTCTCGCGGTTGAAGTCCTGCAGATAGGGCAGCGTCTGGAAGTAGTTCACGTCGATGCGCTTCTCGGCGACCTGGGTGTTGGGCTGGACGTAGTCGTTGAACACCTTGATCTCGAGGTTCAGCCCCTCGGCCGCCAGCTTCGGCTTGATGAACTCCAGCACCTCGGCGTGCGGGATCGCCGTGGCGGCGACGGTCAGGGTGTTGGGCGCGCTGGCCTTCGGCTCTTTCGGGCCGCACGCCGCGAGCGACAGAGCGGCGAGGCCGAGGACGAGAAAAGCGCGGCGGGCGACCATGAAAGGCTCCATAAGGCGATCTGACGGGTAGGGTTTTGCCCTGTTTCCCACGCCTTATGAAATCAGATTTCCTGATCGCCGCGCCACGGGCGGGCGAAGATCCTAAGCCAGGGCCGCCGCATTCGCCCTCAGGAAGTCGCGCGCCGAGGTCGGCTCGCGTCCCGTCAGCGCCTTGACCGTCGTGGTGAGCACGGCCTGATGGCCCTCGGCGGTCTGGACGTCGAAGTCGACCAGCGCCTCGACCAGGAACGGCGGCAGGCCCGCGGCCTTCAGCCCGCCCGCCAATTGCTCGACCGTCAGGCCGACGGCGGCGACGGGCTTGCCTGAGACTTCCGCCAGCAGGGCGGCCAGGGCGTCGGCCGTGACCGCCTCGGGACCGGTGATGTCCAGAACCTGGCGCCCGGTCGCGGTCAGCAGGGCCGCAGCGTCGGCGCGCGCGCAGTCCTCGCGGGTGACGTACGAACGGCCGCGCCCGCCGCCGGCGCTGAACAGCTGGCCGCTGGCCACCGCCTGGCTGGCACCCAGCAGGATGGTCTCGGCATAGAGCTGGTGGCGCAGGATCGTGAAGTCGACGCCCGAGGCGAAGATCGCCGTCTCGGTCCAGAAGTGGTCGTCCAGCACCCCGCCGTTCGGCTGCGGCCGCGGCGACGGCGCCGAGGTGTAGGCGATATGCTTGACGCCCGCCGCCACGGCCGCCGCGATCGCCGCCCGGTGTTGGGCGATGCGCTTGCCGGGCTGGTCCAGGGTGTCGGTGCTGATCAGCAGCACGCGCTCGACCCCGGCGAAGGCGGCCGGCAACGAGGCCGGATCGTCGAAGTCGGCCTGGCGCACCGTCACGCCGCGGGCGGCCAGGTCGGCCAGCTTGGAAGGATCGCGCGTGGTCGCGACGACGTCGGTCGCGCCCAACGCCAGCAGGTGTTCGATGGCGGTCCGCCCCAGCACGCCGCCGGCGCCGGTCACCAGCAGCTTGGAAGATTGAAAGCTCATGGGAAAATCCTGGTCTCGGAATGAGACCAGCACTAGTTATGGAACCACACTGCCGCCGGGAAGGAGGCAGGTTCGAGGGACAAGGTATGCTTCAGGGAACCACCCCCGCGGCGGTCAAGGCGCTGGTCGACAGCTTCAGCGAGTTCTGGGGCCGCCGCCTTCAGCCTCAGGACTGCGCGGTGCGCGACGTCGTGGACCACCTGGGCGACAAGTGGAGCACCCTGTTGATCGTCGTCCTGGCCTCGGGCCCGCGACGCTTCAGCGCCATTCGCCGCGCGGTGCCCGACATCAGCCAGCGCATGCTGACCCAGACTCTCCGCGACCTGCAGCGCGACGGCCTGATCGCGCGCGAAGTCTTTCCCACCGTGCCGCCCAGCGTCGAGTACCGGCTTTCTCCGCTGGGCGAGAGCCTGCTGGAGCCGTTGGCCGGTCTGGTGTCGTGGGCGGCGACCCACCACGCGGCGATCAGGGCCGCCCGCGCGGCCTATGACGGCCAAGCCGCGGCCTAGGCCTCGTCGTCGTCGTTGGCCGCGTCCGGAACGTCGGGCAGGCCGTGGATGATCCAGCTGGCGACGAAATCGGGCTTGTCGCCGGCCAGACTGGTCACGCCCGGCTCGGCGGCCTGGATGGCCGAGGTCTGGGGCGGCAGGGTGTAGGTGTCGCCGTCATGCTCGCCCAGCAGGTCCAGCACGATGCCCTCGTCCTCGGTGGCGTCGATGACCACGCCGAAGAACTGCTGGCGCTCGGTGACCTCGCCGTCGTCGTCGAGGAAGGTCAGGTTCATCAGCAGGGTCTTGCCCAGCAGGGTCTGGGCGAAGGCGGCGTCCCAGTGGGCGTCGCCCTGGTCGATGTCGTCGGTCACGCGGGAACGCTCCTACCTGTGCGAGACGCGACGCACCACCGCGTCGCCGATCATCTGCAGCACCTGGACCAGCACCAGCATCAGCACGACGGTGACGATCATCACGTCGGTCTGGAAGCGCTGATAGCCGAAGCGGATGGCCAGGTCCCCCAGGCCGCCGGCCCCGACCACGCCGGCCATGGCGGTGTAGCTGACCAGGGCGATGGCGGTCACCGTCGCGGCGGCGATCAGGCCCGGCAGGGCCTCGGGCAGCAGCGCGCCCAGCACCACCTGCCGGCGCTTGGCGCCCATGGCGAAGCTGGCCTCGATCACGCCCTTGTCGACCTCGCGCAGGGCGGTCTCGACCAGCCGGGCGAAGAACGGCGCGGCGCCCGCCACCAGCGGCGGGATGGCCCCGGCCACGCCCAGCGAGGTGCCGACCAGGGCCACGGTCAACGGGATCATCACGATCAGCAGGATCACAAACGGCACCGAGCGCAGCACATTGACCAGCAGCGACAGCACGCCGTTGGCCAGCCTGTTCTCCAGCATCTGTCCCTTGCCGGTCAGGAACAGGATCACGCCCAGCGGCAAGCCCAGCGCCACGGTCAGCGCCATCGAGCCGCCCAGCATGGCCAGGGTGTCGAGCGTCGCCTGACCGATCTCGGTCCAGTCGATGTTCTCCATCACGCGCCCTCCCCCATGGTCAGGTCATCGACCCGGACGCCGGCCGCCTGGAACCGGGCGATCGCGGCGGCCACGTCGCCGCCGGTCAGGGCCAGGGTCAGCTGGCCGTAGGGCGTCTCGCGCAGGCGATGGATGCGGCCGCCCAGGATCGAATAGTCGACGCCGGTCGCCCGGGCGACCTCGCCCAGCACCGGCCTGTAGGTCGCCTCGCCCCGGAAGGTCAGGCGCACCACGCGGCCGTCGACGGCGATGCTGGATACGTCGCCTTCCGCTTCGCGCACGAAGCGGCGGGCGGTGTCGCTGACCGGATGCAGGAAGACGTCCTCGACGGGACCTTCCTCGACCACGCGGCCCGCCTCCAGCACGGCGACGCGGTCGCAGACGCGGCGAACAACGTCCATCTCGTGGGTGATCAGCACGATGGTCAGGCCCAGTTCGCGATTCAGGCCCGAGACGAGGTCCAGGATCTGCTCGGTCGTCTCGGGGTCGAGGGCGCTGGTGGCCTCGTCGCACAGCAGAATCTTGGGACCCGTGGCCAGGGCGCGGGCGATGCCGACGCGCTGCTTCTGGCCGCCCGACAGCTGGGCGGGATATTTGCCGGCGTGCTCGGCCAGGCCCACGCGCGCCAGCAGCTCGGCCGTGCGCGCCTTGACCTCGGCGGCCGGACGGCCGGCCAGTTTCAGGGGGAAGGCGACGTTCTGGGCGACCGTCTTGCCCGACAGCAGGTTGAAGTGCTGGAAGATCATCCCGACCCGCCGACGCAGGGCCCGCAGGCCCTCGACGCCCAGGGCCGCCACGTCGTCGCCGTCGACGACCACCCGACCACCGGTCGGGGTCTCCAGGCCGTTGATCAGCCGGATTAGGGTCGACTTGCCCGCGCCCGAGGCGCCGATCACGCCGAACACCTCGCCGGCCTTCACCGACAGGGTGACCTCGCTGAGCGCGGCATGGCCCCCCGGTCCCTTGGCCGCGGAATAGGTCTTGGAAGCAGCCTCGAAGGCGATCACGTCGTCAAAGGTCCTGTGAAGGGGGAGCGCTGCATCTAGGCGTTCCCCGCCCGATAGTCGAGGCTTGCGGGTGTTACGGCTGCTTCGCCACCACTCCGCCCTTCATCACGAACACCGGCCTTTCCAGCGTCGTCACGTCGGCCAGGGGATCACCGGACACCGCGATGATGTCGCCATAGCGGCCGATGGCGACCTGGCCGACATCCTTGGACTGGCCCAGGGCCTCGGCGGCGGTGATGGTCGCGGCCTGGATCGCCTGCAAGGGCGTCGCGCCATAGCGGACCATGACCGCGAACTGCTTGGCGTTGTCGCCGTGCGGATAGACCCCGGCGTCGGTGCCGTAGATCATCTTCACGCCGGCCTTCAGCGCCTTCTTGAAGTTCTGCGCTGGACCTCGCCGATGTCGCGGTCCTTGCGCAGATTGTCCTCCAGCACGCCGTTCTTCTTGCCCTCGGCCTGGGTGTAGTCGGTGTTGTAGATGTCCATCGAGAAATAGGTCCCGTGCTGGACCGCCAGCTTGATCCCCTCGTCGTCGACCAGGCTGGCGTGCTCGATGGTGTCGATGCCGGCCTTGATCGCCTCGCGGATGCCCGCCGCGCCGTGGGCGTGGGCGGCGACCCTCAGGCCGGCCATGTGGGCCTCGTCGGCCACGGCGTGCATCTCGTCATAGGTCAGCTGTTGCTGGCCCGGCTCGTCGCCGCGTGAGAAGACCCCGCCCGTCGCGCAGATCTTGATCACCTGGGCGCCGTACTTCTTGAGCGTGCGGACGACCTTCCGGGCTTCGTCGGGATTGTCGATGGTGTAGGGACTCTTCTCGTCCATCGACGGCGGGAAGAAGGTCGAGTCGCAGTGGCCGCCGGTCGCGCCGATGGCGTAGGTCGCCGTGACCACGCGCGGTCCGACCACATAGCCGGCGTCGATCGCTTCGCGCAGGCCCACGTCGTCGAAGTCGGCCGAGCCGACGTTGCGGATGGTCGTGAACCCGGCCTCCAGGGTCTTCTTGGCGTTGGCCACCTGGACCACGCTCCAGAAGCGGTCGCCGTACTGAAGGCTGTTGTAGCCGCCGATCTCGGCCAGGCCGTCGATGTGGGTATGCATGTCGATCAGGCCCGGCAGCAGGGTCGCGCCCGGCAGGTCGACGACCTTGGCGACGGCCGGGACGGCGTCGCCCTTCTTGCCGATGCTGGTGATGCGGCCGTCGGTGACGATCACCAGCGGATTGTCGACATACTTGCCCGTCGCGACGTCCAGCAGGCGGGCGGCGCTGACGGCCTCCACCTGGGCGGCGTTGGCCGCCGATGCGCCCGCCAGCAGCCCCGCGACCAGCGTCGCGGCCTTGAACCCCTTACCCATGCGATCCCTCCCCGTTCAGTTGAGCCCGGCGACGCTAGCACGGGATGAGGCCGCGTCGAGGCGCGGTTCGCGCGCCTTGGGGGCAAGCCAAGCTTCCGCCCGATCAAGCTCCCACGGCGCCGTAGCGAGCGCCGCGAGCCCGCAACAAGCGCCCGCAAATCACCACACTTCGGAAACTTGACCGCACAAAGTAGAAACACCGACGGAACCTCAGCAAAATAACTTCGCTACTTCTCCAGTTTCTCCCGAGTAACTTGGCCATTAACCCTTCCATTCGATCGAGATCTACGGAGATTTAGCCATGCGGAATAGCAAAGCTGTTCTTATTTCGGCCACGATTGGCGCTTTCGCCCTCGGCGGCGCCTCGGCGGCGCTCGCCCAGTCCAGCCCGCAAGCTCTGTCGGACAAGGCGATGTACGAATTCGCGGCGGAGAACAATTGGACCGGCACCAACCTGCAAAAGCGGGTGGTCGCGGCCGATCCGTCCGTGCAGAACCGCTTCAACCTGGCCACCGGCTACCAGCGCACCGGGCGCCTCGAGACCGCCAAGCGCTACTACGAGGTCCTGGCCAACGAAGGTCAGGGCACGGTGATGGAGCAAGGCTGGCGCAGCCGCGACTTCGACGCCGGCATGGCCTCGGCCGACCGCCTGCTCTACATCGACTGGCTGCAGAACGGCGCGACCCGCCGCTCGGGCGCCGTCGCGGCCGGCGAAGCGGCGACCAACGTCTCGGCCACCGTCGGCGGCGCGGGTGATGTCGAGGTCACCGACGAACAGGCCCGCGCCCTGGACCGCCAGGCCCGCGCCGCCATCCGCTGATCGCTGGAATTAGTCCGCGTCCCGTCCTCGACCCCGGCCGATCGATGGCTTATGGGGTCGAGGACATGGGGACGTGGCGGAATCGGTAGACGCGCCGGACTTAAAATCCGTTGGAGCAATCCGTGTGGGTTCGAGTCCCACCGTCCCTACCACCGGGCCAGCGCAGGCCTGGAAAGCGCGGCAGTCCACTTTTGGGCGTAGGCGCGACATCACTTCCCGTCATTCGAGAATAAACATTCCGTCGAGGAATAAACGTTTCTCGTCGCATCGACTCTTGTCACGATCGCGCCCGCGTCACGCAGGTCGGAGGTCGGCCTCGCGCGGCGGCTCGATGAGCAACCTCCCCACCCGTCGCGTTCGAGTACCTGATCATGGCCGAAGACAAGACCCCCGATCCCGTCGACATCCATGTCGGTCGCCGCCTGCGCATGCGCCGCAAGGATCTGGGCTATTCCCAGCAGGCCCTCGCCGACGCCCTGGGCCTGACCTTCCAGCAGGTGCAGAAATACGAGGGCGGCAGCAATCGCATCAGCGCCAGCAAACTGCACGCGACCGCCATGTTCCTCAAGACGCCGATCGGCTTCTTCTTCGAGGGCCTGGACGACCCGGAAGGAATCGACACCACCGCCGCGGACCTCGCCAACGAGATGGCCGACTTCTGGTCGCTGCCCGGCGCGCCCGACCTGGCCCGCGCCTTCACGACCATCCAGTCGACCGGCATGCGCAAGCACCTGGTCGACCTGGCCCGCGCCGTGGCGGGCGAGGAATAGGCCCTCGACGTCCTCTAGACCGGATCCGCCAGCAGCTCGATGTTGCTGGCGCCCGCCTCGGCCAGGGCCGAGATCAGCTCGCCGACGGCCGCGTCCAGCTCTTCGGCGTCGCGGCCCCGCAGCACCAGGTTGGCGCCATACACATCCGGCGGGCTGAAGAACGGATAGCTGCCCAGCGACATGTCCGGATGGGCCTTGGCGACGGCTTCCAGCGGCGCGGCGATCGTACCTTCGCCCGTGCCGGTGACCCGCACCGTCCTGCTCAGCACCACTGCACCCGTACGCAGGCGCGGTCCGACGTCCTCCAGCATGCCGCGCATGATGGCCGGCACGCCGGCCAGCACGAAGACATTGTCCTTCTGGAAGCCGGGCGGCCCCTGCACAGGATTCTTCACCAGGCTGCCGCCTTCCGGCACGTGCGCCATGCGGCGGCGGGCGGCGTTGGGCTCGCCCCAGCGCTCGCGCAGCATGGCCATGATCTCGGGATGTTCGGGCGCGGTGACGCCGAAGGCCTTGGCGATCGAATCTGCGGTGATGTCGTCGTGGGTCGGGCCGATGCCGCCGGTGGTGATGACGTAGTCGTAGCGCGCGCGCAGGGCGTTGACCGCGTCGATGATCTCCTGCTCGATGTCGGGCACCACGCGCGCCTCGCACAGGTCGACGCCGTAGGTCGCCAGGTATTTGGCGATGGCCGACAGGTTCACGTCCTGGGTCCGGCCCGACAGGATCTCGTCGCCGATGATCATGACGGCGGCCGTGACGCGCTCGCTGGTGGTCATCCGCTGGATCCCTTATGTCGCCTGTCGTTGCTTCCTCCGACTTAGGCCCCGCATGCTGCTCCCGCAACCGCTGATCCACGGCCGGCTGGTCAGCCGCTACAAGCGCTTCTTCGCCGACCTCGTCCTGGACGACGGCCGCGAGATCACCGCCCATTGCCCCAACCCCGGCGCCATGCTGGGCGTGAGGGACGCCGGCCGGGGCGCCTGGGTGTCGTGGTCGGACGATCCCAAGCGCAAGCTGGCCTTCACCCTGCAGTGCGTCGAACAGGGCAATGCGCTGGTGGGCGTCAACACCCTGCTGCCCAACAAGCTGGTCGCCGAGGCCCTGGCGCTGGGCGCCATCCCCGAACTGGCCGGCTACGAGACGATCCGTCCGGAGGTGAAATACGCCGAGGCCAGCCGCGTCGACTTCCTGCTGACACATCCCGATCGCCCGCCATGTTGGCTGGAGGTGAAGAACGTCCACTTCAGCCGCGCGCCGGGCCTAGCCGAGTTCCCAGACTGCAAGGCCGATCGCTCGACCCGCCACCTCGCCGACCTCGCCGCCCAGGTGGCGCAGGGAGATCGCGCCGTGGCGCTGTTCGTCGTCCAGCGCGAGGACTGCGAGACCTTCAGCGCGTGCGCCGACCTGGACCCCAAGTTCGCGGCGGGCCTGGACGCGGCGGCGAAGGCGGGCGTGGAGGTGCTGGTCTATGCCTGCGCCATGAGCACGGAGACGGTTCGGATCGATCGGCGGATCTTGTGGACCAACGCTCACCTAACAGCGATTTAAGCTGCAATCGTCGCGCCTTCGGTTACCCATTCGCGGGCCCGCGAACTGAGGGGATCGCATCGCATGAAGAGGACCGTCCTGGCGCTGACCGTTGTGGCGCTGGCGCTTTCGGCCTGCGGACGGACCGATCCCGGCAAGCCGGAGAACGGCTTCATGACGGGCCTGCGGGCCGTGTTCGCGTTCAAGGCCTGCACCGGCGAGCTGGAGGAGCGCTTCGGCCTCAGGACGGTCAGCTCGATCAGCTCCAACGACATGGATCCCGCCCCGACCGGTCGTCCGGGCGAATGGGACGTGAGGTTCACCGCCGACCTGACCGAGACACCCACCGGCCGGGTGACCCGCTACACCGGCGTCTGCCACGTGCGGCGCGACAAGCCCACGACGCTGGACGCCACCTTCGTCAAGGAGATCCGCCCGGCGACCGACACGGTGCGACGCATCAACCCGGCCGGCTAGGCGTCGGAAAAGGCGTCAGGGGTTGAAATCCGTGCTAGGATCGCGAGATACGCCCCTTCCGACTAATCGCCGCCTCGCGCGCGGCGGCGACCGCTGAGTAGAGCATGACCTTGGACAACACCCTCGAGATCGAAGCCGAGACCCGCACGGGTCAGATCAAGATCCACAAGGCCGAAGACTTCGAGGGCATGCGCAAGGCCGGCAGGCTGGCGGCCGAGTGCCTGGACATGCTGGTCCCGCACGTCCAGCCGGGCGTGTCGTCCGATGAGCTGGACCGCCTGGCCCGGGAGTTCATCCTCGACCACGGCGCCCTGCCCGCCTGTCTCTATTATCGCGGCTATCCCAAGACGGTCTGCATCTCGCGCAACCACGTGGTCTGTCACGGCATTCCAGGCGACTGGGCCCTGCGTGAGGGCGACATCGTCAACATCGACGTCACCGCCATCGTCGACGGCTGGCACGGCGACACCTCGCGCATGTACGGCGTCGGCGAGGTCGGCCCCCGCGCCCGTCGCCTGGTCGAGATCACCTATGAAGGCATGAAGCGCGGTCTGGAGGCGGTCAAGCCGGGCGCCACCCTGGGCGACATCGGCCACGCCATCCAATCCTATGTCGAGGCCCAGCGCTGCAGCGTCGTCCGCGACTTCTGCGGCCATGGCCTGGGCAAGGTGTTCCACGACGCCCCGAACATCCTGCACTTCGGCCGTCCCGGCCAGGGCGCAGTGCTGAAGCCGGGCATGTTCTTCACCGTCGAGCCGATGGTGAACCTGGGCAAGCCGGCCGTGAAGGTGCTGAACGACGGCTGGACCGCCGTAACCCGCGACAAGTCGCTGTCGGCCCAGTGCGAGCACTCGATCGGCGTGACGGAAGACGGCTACGAGGTCTTCACCGCCTCGCCGGCCGGTCTTTTCCAGCCGCCGATCCTGGGCTGACGCGCCAAGCCTCCCAGGCGCGCCACGCCATCAGCAGCGCGAAGATCGCCCCATAGACCAGCGGCGGCCGGTGATCGGCCTTGACCAGCAGGTAGTAGTGGACGACGCCCAGCGGCGCGATCACGTAGATCAGCCTGTGCAGGCGGCTCCACGCCGCGCGGCCCATGCGGATGACCCAGCCGTTGGTCGAGGTCACCGCCAGCGGGATCAGCAGCAGGAACGCCGCCATCCCCAGGGTGATGAACGGGCGCTTGACGATGTCCTTCCACAGCTGCCCTAAATCGAAGAACAGGTCGACGCCGACATAGCTGAACAGGTGCAGCACGATATAGCTGAAGGCGAACAGGCCTATGGTCCGCCGGAAGCGCGCCAGCCGCGGCGCCCTCAGGATCCGCGCCGCCGGCGTGATCGCCAGGCCGACCAGCAGCAGCCGGAGGCCCCAGACGCCCAGCTGGCGGATCAGCGTCTCGATCGGATTGGCGCCCAGCTCGCCTGCATAGCCCTTCCAGGCCAGCCATGCGAGCGGCGCGAAGCAGGCCGCCCAGACCAGGGCGTAGACCAGGTTGTCCCGCAGCTTGGAGGGTCGCTTCCTGGCGCCCCCCTTTGGGTCGGAAGCCATCAGTAGAACGTCTTCAGGTCCATGCCGCGGTACAGGTCGGCCACCCACTCGCCGTAGCCGTTGAACGGCAAGGTGTCGCGGCGGCGGAACTCGCCGATGCGACGCTCGGTGGCCTGGGACCAGCGGGGATGGTCCACGGCCGGATTGACGTTGGAATAGAAGCCGTATTCGCGCGGCGCCAGCTTGTTCCAGGCGGTGACCGGCTGCTTCTCGACCAGGCTGATCCGCACGATCGACTTGGCGCCCTTGAAGCCGTACTTCCAGGGCGCGACCAGGCGCAGCGGCGCGCCGTTCTGGTTGGGCAGGACGTCGCCATAGAGGCCTACCGCCATCAGGGTCAGCGGGTGCATCGCCTCGTCGATCCGCAGCCCCTCGCGATAGGGCCAGTCCAGGGTGTTCCAGCCCTGGCCGGGCATCTCCGACGGCCGCATCACCGTTTCGAAGGCGACGTACTTGGCCTTGGACGTCGGCTTGACCGAGGCCAGGAGATCCTTCAGCGGGAAGCCGACCCAGGGAATGACCATCGACCAGCCCTCGACGCAGCGCATGCGATAGATGCGCTCCTCCAGCTTGTTCCCCTTGATCAGGTCCTCGATGCCGACCGTGCGCGGGGCCTCGCAGGCGCCGTCGATGCGGACGGTCCAGGGGCGCGGCTTGAAGCGGCCGGACTTCTCGGCCGGGTCGCCCTTGTCGACGCCGAACTCATAGAAGTTGTTGTAGCTGGTGATGTCGTCCTTGGGCGTCGGCTTCTCGGTCGTCGAAAAGCCCTTGGTGAAGGCCAGGCCCGCTCGCGCCTCACCGGCCGAGATTCCGGCCAGGCCCACGCCCGCCAGGCCGGCCATCAGCGTCCGGCGCTTGACATAGAGGCCGTGGTCCGTGACGTCGTTGTCGGTCAGGTCGGGGGCGTGGCGGATCAGCATGAGGCGCTCCGGGGACGGTTCATCCTAGATACGCAGCCCGCCGCCGTTTGGTTACGTCCAGGACGAAAATCAGTTCGGTCCCGCCATCGCCCGCCGCGCCGCCAGCGGCGCATAGACTCGCGCCAGCCCATCGGCCAGGGCCGCGCGCTCCTGCGGCGACAGGGTCGCGGTGAAGGCGGCCAGGGCGGCCTCGACATTGCCGCGCGCCTGCTGGTCCAGGGCGCGGGCGGACGCCAGGCGGCGCGAGACCTCGCCGGCGTCGTAGCCCGGCGCGCCCAGAGCGCTCAACGCCGCCTGGCGTTCGGCGCGGGCCTGCTGGGTCAAGGGCTTGTTGCGCCTGTTGGCCTCGTTCAGCGCCTTGCGGAAAGCCCGGCGGCTTTCGGGCGACAGGGCGTCCCCCGCCGAGATCAACGGCGGCCGGGCGGGGGCTGGTGGCGCGACGGCCTCGGCCGCCGGCGCGGCCACGGGCGGGACGGGCGGATCCTCGGCGACGGAGGGCGGCGCGGCCGGCGCCGCGCGGCGGGACGGCCTTGGCGTCTCGACCAAGGGGGCCGGAGCGGGCGCGGGGACGATGGCCGGCGGATTGGCCGCGACCACAGCCGGGCGCGGCGCAGGCGACGCGCTGGCCGCCGGGACCGGGGCCGGGCTCGTCATCCGCACATAGGCCACGCCAGCCAAGCCGCCGATCAGGAAGACGTTGACCGCCGCCGAGGCGGCCAGGGCGATCATCCACGGACGCGCGAGGCTCATAGCTCGGAAGGCTCCGCGATGGCGTCCTGCAGGGCGGCCGAGGTGTCGACGGCCGTGACCACCGGCTCGGCGGCCGCGACGGCCGGCGCCTCGACCCGTGCGGGCCGGGCGACCACCACGCCGACGGCGACGCCGGCGAAGGCTGCGGCCGACAGGCCCAGCGCCGCGCCCAGGCCGGCGACCCAGCGGCGCGCGGGCGCGGCCGGCTGGGGCGCGGCGATGATCAGGCGGCCCACCAGGGCCGCGTCGGGCCTCTGGGCCGGGGCCAGGTCCAGCAGGCGGTCCAGCTGGGCGGCGGCGGTCAGCACCGGCGCCAGGCGCGCCCCTTCGGCGGCCAGCAGGGCGCGCGCGGCCTCGCGCTCGCCCTCGGGCCAGCGGGCGATCTCGCCGCCGTACGTCCCGGCCAGGTCCTTGAAGCGTTCGAGCGACATCATGACCCCGTCTCCTTCATCCCCCGTCCCCCGCCAGATCGGCCAGCGAGGCCTTCAGCGCCCGGCGCCCGCGCGACAGCAGGCTTTCCAGCGCCTCGACGCTGATCGTCATCAGGGCCGCAGCCTCGATATTGCCCAAGCCCTGGTGATGGCAAAGCACGATCGCCTCGCGCTGGCGCGGCGGCAGCGCCGCCAAGGCCGCCTCGACCCGCTTGGAGAGGTCGGCCCCGATCAGGCCTGCGTCCGGCGCCGGACCGGGGTCCACCTGCTCGGGCGGAGCGTCGGTGGCCACCTCGCGCCGGCGGCGCAGGCGGTCGTAGCAAAGGTTCAGGGCCACGCGGTGCAGCCAGGTGTCGAACCGCGCCTGCCCCGGGGTCCAGGCCCGCGCCTGCTTCCAGGCCCGCAGGAAGGTCTCCTGCGCCACGTCCTCGGCCTCGCCGGGATCGTTCAGCAAACGCCGGGCCAGGGCCAGGATGCGCGGCAGGCGTCGGTCCAGCAACTGGCGGACGGCGGACGGGTCGCCCCGTCCCACCCCCGCCAGCAAGGTTTCGTCGGGATCGTTCCCGTCGGACGCCAAGCTTCAACCCGCCGCGCACGTCGTCATCAGACCCCGACCTTGGCCTTGCCGTGCTTGGCCTGCAACTCTTCCAGCGACAGGACGCCGTCGCCATTGGTGTCCATGCGCTTGAAGCGCCAGGCCAGCACGGCGTCGGCCTCGGCCCGCGACAGCGAACCGTCCTTGTCCTTGTCGAAGCGGGCGAACAGCTTGGCCCCGCGTTTCCCGGCCTTGGTCGCCTGGGCGTCGACCTTGGCGTTCTGCTCGCGGAAGGCGGCGAACTCCTCGGGCGAGATCTTGCCGTCCTTGTTCGTGTCCAGCCGCGCAAACAGCTTGTCGCCGTTGGCCGCCTGGAACTGCTGCAGGGTCATGCCCTCGGCCTTGGCGGGCGAGCCAGAGGGAGCCGGGGCGGCGTTCTGGGCCAGCACGGGCCCGGCCAGCGCGGCGGCGAAACCGGCGGCGATCAGGGTGCGTAGGATCATCGGTCAACACTCTCCGGAGGCTAAAGCAGCCCGTCCCATGCAGACTGAAACGCCCGGACGGCCAAATTCCGTCGCGGCGATGTCGCGAATGTTACGCCTACATCAAGCCCAGGGCCTTGAAGCTGGCCACGCCGTCGCGGCCGACCACCAGATGGTCGTGCACCGCGATCTTCAGCGCCTTGCCGGCCTCGACGATCTGCCGGGTCATGTCGATGTCGGGCCGCGACGGGGTCGGGTCGCCCGAGGGGTGGTTGTGCAGCAGGATGATGTTGCTGGACGACAGCTCCAGCGCCCGGCGCATCACCTCGCGCGGATAGACCGGCGCGTGGTCGACCGTGCCGCGGTTCATCACCTCGTCGGCGATTAGCTGGTTCTTCTTGTCCAGGAACAGCACCCGGAACTGCTCGCGCGACTCGTTGGCCAGGGCGACGCGGACATAGCCCAGGAGCGCGCTCCACGAGGCGATCACCGGCCGCTTGGCGATCTTGTCGCGCCCGGCCCGCAGCGTCGCCTCGTGCAGCAGCTTCAGGTCCATGGCCGCCGCCTCCCCGACGCCCGCCACGGTAGTCAGCTCCTCTGGCGTGGCCCCCAGCACCGCCCCCAGGGAGCCGAACCGGGTCAGCAGCGCCTTGGCCAGCGGCTTGACGTCGCCGCGCGGGAAAGTGCGGAAGAGATAAAGCTCCAGCAGCTCGTAGTCGGGCAAGGCCACCAGGCCTCCGGCCTTGGCCCGCTCGCGCAGCCGCTCGCGGTGGCCGAGGTGATGGGCGTGGGCCGACTTGCGCGACGCGGGGGCCAGCCTGATCGGCGCGTCTCTGGAGGGCTCGACCTCCAGGGGCAGCTCGTCCGAAACGCCCAGGGATTTGACGCTGACCATGCCGCCCTCGACTCCAGGCGAGCAGTAGGCTTTATCGCGCCATGGTTGTCCAGAGGGAAACCTCCCCTCTCGCGAGGGCTGCATGCGAGCCTACTTCGCCACGCTCTTGGCGTAGGCCTGGGCGCCGGCGACCAGGCGCAGGACGTTGCCGCTCCAGATGTCCTGGACGTCGGCGTCGCTGTAGCCCTCGGCCTTCAGGCGGGCGGTGATCTTGGGCAGGTCGGCCACGTCCTCCAGCCCCTCGACGCCGCCGCCGCCGTCCCAGTCGGCCCCGACGCAGACGCCCTTGGGGCCCGCGATCTTCAGGGTGTGCAGCATGCTGGACATGAAGATCTCGAAGTTGGCCCGCACCGGCGGGTGCTTGGCGTTGACCTCGGCCAGCTTCTTGGCCCACGCGCGGACCTCGACCTCGGTCCCCTCCTCCGGCTGCTTGCCGATGGCGTCCAGGGCCGCCTTGCGCTCCGGGCTCGGCGGGGCGCTGGCCTTCAGATAGACCGAGTTGATGCAGACCGCCCCGCCGCTGTCGGCGATCTTCTTGATCCGGCCGTCGTCGAGGTTGCGCGGGTGGTCGAACACGGCCTTGGCGCCCGAGTGCGAGGCGATGATCGGGGCCTTAGACAGGGCCACCGACTGGTCGACGACGTCGTCGCTGGCGTGGCTGACGTCGATCAGGATCCCCAGCCGATTGGCCTCGGCCAGCCAGCGCAGGCCCAGCGGCGAATAGCCGTTCCAGATCTTGCCCTTGGGATCGGTCGAGCTGTCGGCGAACTGGTTGTTGCGGAAGTGGACCGGCCCCGCCATCCGCACCCCGGTGTCGTAGAAGGTGCGCAGCAGGGTCAGATCCTCGCCGATCGGCCAGCTGTTCTCGATGCTCTGGTAGACGAAGCTCTTGCCGGCCTTGTTGATCCGCGCGGCGTCCTCGGCGGTGTAGGCCAGCTCGAACTGGTCCGGATGGGCCGCGACCATTTCGCGGATCTCGGTGGCGCGGTTCAGGGCGAAGTCGCGGGCGTAGCGATAGCCCTCGGCGGTCAGCTCGCCCTGGCCGGTATAGATCACGTAGAAGCCGCCATCCAGGCCGCCGGCCTTCATGCGCGGCAGGTCGACCTGGGTCAGGTCGTCGGGATAGCTGTGGCGGTCGATCATCGACCAGCCCTTGCGCGCGAAATGCTCGGGCGTGTCCAGGTGGGTGTCCAGGGTCAGCAGCCCGTCGTGCAGCGTCTTGATCGCCTTGGGGATCTCGCCCGGCTTGTCGGCGGTCTTCCTGGCGTCGGCGGCATGAGCGACGCCCGCGCCCAGCAGGGCGGCCGAGCCGAGGAGAACGGTGAGCAGGCGACGCATGGGACGCTCCGAAGCAACAACGGCGGCCAAGCTCGGGGCGTTGCGGCGGGGCGTCAAGGGTTGAGAGACCAAAACGCTCCTCCTCCCGGGGAGAGGTGGCCCGAAGGGCTGGAGGGGGCAGCTCGGCGACGCCGGCGCCGCCCCCACAGTCGGCTTTGCCGACAGCTCCCCCAGTGGGGAGCGGAGAAGATCCCCTAGCCCGGCGCCCGCACGATCGCTTCGTAAGCCGCGCGCGCTTCCGCCTTCGCCTTGGCCAGCTTGGGCTTAAGGGACTTGAACTGGCCGACATGGCCGGCCTTGGCCAGCAGGGCCTTGAAGGCCTTGGGTTCCGCCTCGACGTCGGCGCCGTCTTCCAGGGCGACCTTGATCAGCTGCGAGAGGTCCTGCTCCAGCCGCCAGGCGGTCTCCAGCCGGGACAGGGCGCCGTCGTCGGCCAGGCCGGCCTCGCGCAGGGCGGCCAGGGCCTCGCCGGTGTTCTGGCGCAGGGGGCCGGCCTTGGCCGCGTGGGCCAGCTGCAGGAACTGGGCGGCGAACTCGATGTCGACCAGGCCGCCGGGATCCAGCTTCAGGTCCCAGTCGCCCTTGCCGGGCCGCTCGCGCTCCATCAGCTGGCGCATCTCGATGACGTCGGTCGCGGTCTTCTTCCATTCGCGCGGCCGGCGCAGGGCCGCCGCGATCGCCCCCTCGGCCCGGGCCTTGAACGCCGGGCTGCTGGCCCAGACCACCCTGGCGCGGGTCAGGGCCAGCAGCTCCCAGGTTTCGGCCTCGCGCTCGTAATAGTCCTCGAAGGCCGCGAAGCTGACCGCCACCGGCCCCTTGGTGCCCGACGGACGCAGCTTGAGGTCCACCTCGTAAAGCGTCCCCTCGCCCGTCGGCGCCGACAGGGCCGAGGTCAGGCGCTGGGTGAAGCGGGCGTAGAAGACGTCCGCGCTCCATTCCTTCACCGCCGACATGCCCCGGGGATCGTCGGCGGCGTAGAGCGTCATCAGGTCCAGGTCGGACTTGGCGGTCATCTCGCGCGAGCCGGCCTTGCCCAGGGCCACCACCGCCACCTGCCCCGGAAAGGCCCCGCCCAGCCGCTCGGTCTCGGCCAGGGCGGCGGGGGCCAGGCCGCCGATGATCAGGTCGGCCAGCTCGGCGAAGGCCCGGCCGATGTCGCGGGCGTCGGCGCTGCCGCTCATCACCCGCACGCCGATGCGGAAGCTCTGGTCGCGGAACAGGCGGCGAGCCGCGTCCATCGCCCCCTCGAAATCCTCCGGATCCCATGGCGCGACGGCCGGCGTCTCGATGGGGCCGAAGAAGCTGGGGTCCAGCAGGGCGTCCAGGGCCGTGGGCCGCTTGGCCATGGTCGTGGCCAGACGCGGAGCGAAGGCCATGACCTCGACGATCAGCTCGAACAGGCGCGGCTGGGCCAGGAACAGCGACTGGATCTGCACGCCGGACGACAGCCGCGCGAAGAAGTCGGCGAAGCGGTTGAACGCCTGGTCCGGCGCCCCCGTGGCGTTGGCCGCGTCCAGCAGGCGCGGCGCCAGGCGGGTGAAGAGCTCGCGTCCCCGCTCGGTGCGGGTGGCGGCGATGTGGCCGTGGTGCCAGCCGCGGATGGTGGCGGCGACGCGCTCGGGACTGGAGAAGCCCATGCGCTTCAGCGTAGCCAGGGTTTCGGGATCGTCTTCGACGCCGGTGAAGACCAGGCTGCCGAACCGCGAGGACAGTTCCTCCTCACCGGCGAACAGGCGGCCATATCTGAGGTTCACGCCCTTGAGGATCTTGCCGACGGCCGCGTCGAAGGCGCGCAGGTTGTCGTGGTTCCAGAGGGCGGCGACCTTCTTGCGCTCGGCGTCGGACTCCGGGAGCTTGTGGGTCTGGTCGTCGGCGATCATCTGGGCGCGGTGCTCCAGCGCCCGCAGGTCCTTGTAGGCCTGCGTCAGCCAGGCGGCGTCTTCGGGCGTGACGTGACCGGCTTCCGCCAGGGCCCGCAGAGCATCCAGGGTCCGAGGGCTGCGCAAGTCCGGCTGGCGGCCGCCCAGGATCAGCTGCTGGGTCTGGACGAAGAACTCGATCTCGCGGATGCCCCCGCGACCCAGCTTGAGGTCCGCGCCCTTGGCGGTCAGGCGGTCGTCGACCTTGTAGGTGTGGATCTGGCGCTTGATCGAGTGGATATCGGCGATGGCCGCGAAATCCAGGTTGCGCCGCCAGATGAACGGTTGCAGCCCCTCCAGGAACGCCTGGCCTTCCTTGAGGTCGCCGGCCGCGATCCGGGCCTTGATGTGGGCGGCGCGCTCCCAGTTCTGGCCGACGCTCTCGTAGTAGTCCATGGCCGCGTCGACGGGCATGGCCGGCGGGGTCGAGGACGGATCGGGCCGCAGGCGCAGGTCGATGCGGAAGACATAGCCGTCGCCGGTCCGCTCCTGCAGCACCCGGCCCAAGTGGTTGGCGATGCGCACCGCCACGGCCTGCGGCTCGTGCCCCCCGGCGACCGGCAGCCGCTCGGGCGCGTAGAAGATCGAGAAGTCGATGTCGCTGGAATAGTTCAGCTCGAACGCGCCGTGCTTGCCCATGGCCACGCAGAAGAGGCCCGGCGCGGGGCCGTCCCCGCCCGCCCCCACACGGGTCAGGGCGCCGCGATCGACCTCCTGCCGGACCGCCTGGGCCAAGGCCGCGCGCAGCACGGCGTCGGCGAAGCGGGTCAGGGCGCCGGTCACCTGGTCCAGGTCCCAGACGCCGGAAAGGTCGCACAGGGCCGTCAGCAGGTGCAGGTCGGCCTTCAGCTCGCGCAGCGCCTTGCGGGCGGTCTCGAAGTCGGGCTCGGCGGCGACGGCCTCGGCCGCGGCCAGGATCATGGCCAAGTTTTCGCCGGGATCGTCGCCCAGGATCCTCGGCAGGCGCTGGCCGTCGCGACGGGCCAGGCCGGCCAGGTAGGGCGAGGCGGCGAACACCGGGGCCAGGGCGCTCCACGCCGCATCGATCCCGGCCATGGCCTCGCCCGTCCGCTTGGCGATCGCCTCGTGCGCCCGCTCGGCGGCCTTGAGGTCGAGGACGGGGCCGCAGGGGGCGAGTTGGGCGGCCAGGGGCGTGGCGGAGCGAGTCATGCGGGCACCGTCGCCCGCCAAGCCTCGAAGAATCAAGAGTCGCGCTTGACGCGCGAAATTACACTCGTAACTATCAACCAGGCCCGAGGCTCAACGGGCGGCGCGAGGGGAGCGACGATGATCCAGCTGCTGGCCTTGGCGTTGATGCGGGCTCAGGTCGCCGTCGCCCTCGGCGTGACGCTGGTGCTGCTGTTGCGCCTGCCCGCCCGGGCTCTGCTGGGTCCGCGACGGGCCTATGGGCTGTGGGCCATCGTGCCGACCGTGGCGGCCGCCAGCCTGTTCCCCAGCCTGTCGGAGACCCTGCAGGTCGGCGTTGCGACCGCGCCCCTGCCGCTGGACCTGGCGCTGAAGATGATCGCGGTCTGGCTGGCCGGCGCGGCGCTGTTCGCGGGCTTTGTCCTCAAGCAGGAACGCGCCTTCCGCCGCCTTGCCGACCGGGGCGAGGCCGGCCCCGCGGTCATGGGCGCCCTGTGGCCGCGCCTGGCGCTGCCCGCCAACTTCGAGACCCGCTTCACCGCCCGCGAGCGCGACCTGATCCTGCTGCACGAACGCACCCACATCCGGCGGGGCGATCCGATGGCCAATCTGGTGGTCGCCGGCTGCCGGGCCCTGAGCTGGTTCAACCCGATGATCCATGTCGGCGCGGCCTTTCTGCGCATCGACCAGGAACTGGCCTGCGACGCCACGGTGCTGGCCCTGCGCGGCGACATCCGCGCCGACTACGCCAAGGCGCTGCTGAAGGTGTCGATGGCCGGCTCCAGCTCGCCGCTGGCCTGCGCCTGGGGGACGCACCCGCTGATCCTGCGCGTCGGCTTCCTGGGCCGCGCCGAGCCCGGCCGCGCCCGCGAGATCGCCGGCTTCCTGGCCCTGGTGCTGCTGGCCGCAGCCACCTTCGTCACCGTCTGGAGCTTGGCGCCGCGCGGTTTCGATCCACGCGTCTTCGCGCCCGACGCCCTTTACATCTCGCGCGGAGGTTGAACCTGACACCCAGGATCACGGGACCGCTTGACGGGCCAAATTACAGTTGTAACCATCTCGTTCCAGGAAACGGCAGGACCCGCGTCCGCAGATGATCGAGCTTTTCGCCCTCGCCCTGATCCGCGCCCAGATCACCGCCGCCGCCGCGGTGCTGCTGGTCATCATCCTGCGACCCTCGGCGCGCCAGCTGTTCGGCCCGCGCCGCGCCTACGGCCTGTGGGCCATCGTGCCGGCCGCGGCGGCCGCGGCCTTCCTGCCCAGCCTGGCCGAGACCATGGACATCGGCTCGCCCGCACGGCCGCTGGGGATCTGGGCGTCCAAGCTGATCCTGCTGTGGCTAGCCGGCTGCGCGATCGCCACCGCCGTCCTGGTCCTGCGCGAGCGCCTGTTTCGCAAGAAGGTCGAACAGGGCCTGGCCGGTCCGGCCGTCATGGGCGCCCTGTGGCCGCGTGTCGTGCTGCCGGCGGACTTCGCCCAGCGCTTCGACGTCCGCGAGCGCGAGACGATCACCCTGCACGAGCGCACCCACATCAATCGCGGCGACCCGATCGCCAACCTGGTCATCGCCGTCGCCGGCGTGCTGGGCTGGTGCAACCCGATGATCTGCCTGGCCTCGCGCCTGGTCCGCATCGACCAGGAGCTGGCCTGCGACGCCACGGTCGTGGCCCTGCGGGGCGATATCCGCGCCGACTACGCCAAGGCTCTGATGAAAGCGCAGATGGGCGTCCAGGCCTCGCCCCTGGCCTGCGGCTGGGCCACCCACCCGCTGATCCTGCGCGTCTCGCTGCTCAGCCGTCGCGAGCCCAGCCTGCACCGCGACATCGCCGGCTTTCTGACGATGACCTTCCTCGCGATCATGGCCATGGTCATCGTCTGGAGCGTCTCGCCTCGCGGCCCGGACGCCGGCGACCTGCGTCCCGGCCTGGCGGCGCAGATGGATCCCTATACGGGCGCGATCACCTGGGTGCAGGCCGAGCGCTAGGCGTCGCTGGCTTTATCGACGATCGAAGCCGCCCCTTCGCCGGCGTCGAAGATGGATTGAGACGGCGCGCAGTGTTGGTCCTCCCCTCTGGGGGAGGTGGCCCAAAGGGCCGGAGGGGGGCGGCGCGGCCTACGCCCGGGTAAGCCCTATTCGCCTCGGCCCGTGCTCCCCGTCGGCTCGAGCCCTTCCCCGTGCGTGAGACGGGGCAGCACTCAAAATCCGTATTCGGGATGTCGGCGTCAGCGTCGCGCGCGCGTCCTTGGAAGCATGAAGACCGTTCGCACCGCGCTCTCCGCTTGCCGAACGAGCTTTTGCATCAATGGCGATCCGCAGAGGCGACGCCCCACCGGCCGATTCTGAAAAGACCACGGAGATAAGGATGTCCGTATCAGTGCTCTTCATGTCCATGTCGCTGGACGGTTATATCGCGGGACCCAACGATGAAGTGGGCAATCCCGGCGGCGACGACTTCATGCGATTGCACGAGTGGTACGGGGATTTTTCCCGGCCCGCCGGCCCGGTCGGGCAATTGTGGGACGAGTGGAATGCGCCAGGCGCGATTCTGGCGGGTCGGCGAACCGTGGAGCAGGTCGATCACTGGGGTGGTGACAATCAAGGGGTCCCGATCTTCGTACCCAGTCACCGGCCGCCCGGACCATCCGTCGCGAATTATCCCTTGGTCAAATACGTGAGCGACGGGATCGCGAGCGCAATGGCGCAGGCGAAGACCGCCGCCGGGGACCGCAATGTGCTGATGCTTGGCGCGAATACGGCGCAACGGGCGCTGGAAGCCGGCGTGCTCGACGAGTTGCAGATACACCAGATTCCCGTCCTGTTCGGACGTGGCCGCCGAATGTTCGACGTCTTACCATCGCGCGTCGAGTTGGAGATCGTTCGGGTAATCGATACGCCCGAGGCCACGCACATCCGCTACCGGGTTCGCCGCTGAGCGGCCGCTTCCACCTTCCGCTTCGGGTGGGAGCGGCCAGCGCTGCAGGCCCCCACCTGACCTCGCTCCGCGAGGTCGTCCGCCCCCAGAGGGGGCGGAAGGTGCGCGGTCTCCTTCTTCCCCCTTCGGGGGAGGGGCGCGAAGCGCGGAGGGGGCAAGTAGCGTCCGCAACGGGTCGTGAGCCGCCCCCTGGATAGATCCTGGCCACCGCCGAAAACGGCCGGCCTGCCTATTCCACTCGCGGCAGCACCAGGGCCACGCGAAGGCCCGGGCCCATGCCGTTGTATTCGCCCGGCCCCTCGGCCAGTTCCAGGCGGCCGCCATGCGAGGCGGCCACGGCCTGAACCAGCGACAGGCCAAGACCCGCGCCCGGCTCGCTGCGGCTGTTCTCCAGGCGCACGAAGCGCTGGATCACGCGGGCGCGGTCGGCCTCCGGCACGCCGGGTCCGGTGTCGGTGACCGAGAACTCCAGCTCGCCCGACGAGGTGCGCCGCGCGCGCAGCATGATCGCTCCCCCCTCGGGCGTGTACTTGATGGCGTTGTCCAGGATGTTGGCCAGGGCCTGGGCCAGGAACTCGCGGTTGCCCTTGATCGGCAGGGCCGGGACGATCTCGGCCTTGAAGTCCAGGCCCTTGTCCTCGCACGACAGCTCGTAGAGCTCGGCCATGTCGCTGGCCAGTTCCGAGGCGTCGAAATGGCGCTGGTCGGGGGCCGAGCCGGCGGCCTGCAGGCGGGCGATGGCCAGCACGGCGTTGAAGGTCTTGAGCACCCCGTCGGCGTCGGCCAGGGCCGTTTCCAGAGCGGCCACCGGATCGCCCTTGCCGTTCTCGGCGTCGATCAGGGCCACCTCCATCCGCGCCCGCAGCCGCGTCAGCGGCGAGCGCAGGTCGTGGGCGATGGCGTCGCCGGCGTGACGCAGGCCGCCCATCAGGCGCTCGATGCGGTCGAGCATGTCGTTCAGGCCTTCGGCCAGCTCGTCATACTCGTCGCGCGCGCCACGGATCTTCGCCCGGGCATGCAGGTCTCCGGCGCGCACGTCGTTGACCACGTCCACCAGCCCCTGCATCGAGCGGCTGACATTGCGGCTGATCAGGACACCGCCGGCCATGCCGAGCAGGATGACCAGCGCCCCGGCCCCCCAAAGCGCCCGGACGATCTTGCGGACATAGGCTTCCGAGGCGTCGACGTCGGCGCCGACAAACAGGATCTCGCCATGCTCCAGCCGCTGCTGCACCCCGCGCGCGGCCGCCTTGATCTCGGCGCCGTCCAGGTCGGTCTCGGTGACCTTGAAGCTGGCCCATTCGGGACCGTCGCCGCTGAAATTGACGACCGGCGATTCCTCGATCGAGCCGGAGATGCGCTTGCCGGTCTTGTCGGCCAGGAAATACAGGAACGGCCGCTCGCCCGTCGCCCGCTCGACGATGGTCTGGTTCAGGGCGTCGACACCGCCCTGGCGGTAGGCCGCCTCCAGGCTCTCGAACTCGCGGCTGATCTCGGCCTGCGAGCGGCGGTTCACCTCGCCCGCCGTGGCCACGTAAATGTAGCCCAGGAACGCGCTGGCGGCCGCCGCGAACAGGGCCAGGAACAGCAGGGTCAGCCGGAACGGCGTGGTGCGGAGAAGACGCGGCAGACGCATGGTGGTTCTCGACGGCCAGCCGTCTTCGGGCTCCTACGGATCCAGGCGATAGCCGGCGCCGCGCACGGTCTGCAGCATCGGCCGGTCAAACCCCTTGTCGATCTTGCTGCGCAGCCGCGAGATGTGCACGTCGATGACGTTGGTCTGCGGGTCGAAGTGATATTCCCAGACCTTCTCCAGCAGCATGGTGCGGGTCACCGACTGGCCGGCGTGGCGCATCATGAATTCCAGCAGCTGGAATTCGCGCGGCTGCAGGTCGATCTCCTTGCCCTGGCGATGGACCGTCCGATTGATCAGGTTCATCTCGAGTTCGCCGACCTTCAGGGTCGTGGCGACGGCGCCGGTCTCGCGCCGGCGCGACAGGGCCTCGACGCGGGCGACCAGCTCGGGGAAGGCGTACGGCTTGACCAGATAGTCGTCGGCGCCGGCGCGCAGGCCGGTGACGCGGTCATTGATCTCGCCCAGGGCCGACAGGAACAGGACCGGCGTCTGGTCGCCCTCGCGGCGCAGGGTCTCGACCACCTGAACGCCATCAAGCTTGGGCATCATCCGGTCGACCACCAGCACGTCGAAGCCGCCCTTCTGGGCCTCGGCCAGGCCCGCCTCGCCGTCGGGCGCGTGCAGCACGTCGTAGCCAGCTTCCTTCAGGCCGTGCGCCATGGCGCCGGCGGCTTCCAGGTCGTCCTCGATAATCAGAATACGCATCAGTGAGCCCCTCATGCGCTCAAGCGAAACGGCGGAACGCTGGACGTTCTCGCGATTCCGCGCATCGCGCGATAGTTGACCGATGCATAGCGGTTTCGGCGACCGCCGTAACTTAAACCTTCGACAGATACGAAAAAGCCCCGCTCCGGACGGGCCGGAGCGGGGCTGTCTGTTCGACGCTCTATCCGCCTACGGCGCGATCTTCAGCGGCACGAAGACCGGACGGTTCTGGCGGATCACCTTGACCAGCACGCTGTTGCGGCCGGCCTTCTTGGCGGCGGCGACGGCGTTGTTGACGTCGGCCACGCTGGCGACCGGGGCGTTGTTGATGTTGGCCAGGACATCGCCCTTGGCCAGGCCCTTCTCGCCCGCGTCGCTGTCGCCCTTCACGCCCGTGATCAGCAGACCCTTGATCTCGCTGTCGATCTTGTAGGTCTGGCGCGAGGCCGGATCGATCGGACCCAGGGTCAGGCCCAGGGCGTCGACCCGCTGGCTGGCGGGCTTGTCCGGGGTCGGGGCGGCGCCGCCGTCCTGATCCTGATCGTCGTCGTTGAGACCCAGAGCGCCCTCGGCCGGACGGGTGCCCGACACGACGGTGACCGTGCGGGGCTTGCCGTCGCGGATGACCGACAGCTTGATGCCCTCGCCCGGACGGGCCTTGGCGACCTCGCGGGTCAGTTCCGAGCGGTTGGCGATCGTCACGCCGTTGACGCCGGTCAGGATGTCGTCCGGCAGCAGGCCGGCCTTGGCGGCGGGACCGCCCGGGACCAGCTCGGCGACGATCGCGCCCTTCACGTCCTTCAGGCCCAGGGCCTCGGCCGACTCGGCGCTGAAGTCCTGGATGGTGACGCCGATATAGCCCCGGACGACCTTGCCGCCCGCGATCAGCTGCTTGGCGGTCGCCTCGGCGATGTCCGCCGGAATGGCGAAGCCGATGCCGACCGAGCCGCCCGAAGGCGAGTAGATGGCGCTGTTGACGCCGATCACCCGGCCGTAGATGTCGAAGCTGGGACCGCCCGAGTTGCCGCGATTGATGGGCGCGTCGATCTGGATGTAGTTCACGAACGACGAGGTCTGGTCGCCCAGGTCGCGGTTGTAGGCCGAGATGATGCCCGCCGTGGCCGTGCCGCCCAGGCCGAACGGGTTGCCGATGGTGATGACCCAGTCGCCGACGCGCGGCTTGGCCTGGTTCTCGAAGTTCACATACGGGAACTCGGCGCCCTTGGCCTTGGGATCGACCACCTTGATGACGGCCAGGTCGGTGCCTTCGTCGCGGCCCACCAGCGTCGCCTTCAGCTCGCGGCCGTCCTTCATCACCACCTGGATGTCGTCGGCGTCGGCCACGACGTGGTTGTTGGTGACGATGTAGCCGTCGGCCGAGATGAAGAAGCCCGAGCCGGCCGACTGCTGCTTCGGCGCGGTCGGGCTGTCGCCGTCGTCGCCGTCCTGGCCTTGCTGGCCGGGCTTGCCCTTCTGGCCGCGCGGCACGATGTCGAAGCCTTCCAGGCCCGGAATGCGCAGCGCCTGCGGCGAGGCCTTGGACGTCACGTTGATCTGGACGACCGCGGGCGAGACCTTCTCGAAGATGTCGGCGAACGACATCGGCGCGCCTGGCGGCGGCGCGAAGGCCGGCGCGCCGGCCATCGTGGCGCGGATCGCCGGCGCCTCGGCGGCGCCCGCCGTTCCCATGCGCATGCCCACGCCCGCGAGAGCCGCGCAGGCCACGCCCGCGCCAGCGACGGCGCCCACAATGAATCCCGACTTCCTAGCGGTCATTCGTCTTTCCTCACCCGCGCGCGCGATCCGCGCGGTCCGTTTAGCATCAACCGCGCGCCCGGCGCGCGATCACAGTCGATCTCAGAACCTAGTCCCGACAATAAAAGGCGCAATGGTTCTCGAATTATCTTTCCGTCATCCGAAAGGCGCTTCTTGAGGCTCCTTTTCGGCGCAATCGTGTCAATCGTCTTCGAGCAGCCGCTTCACGCGCTCTTCCTCGTCCTGCGAGAGCTCTGTCGGCTCGGTCTCGCGACGTCGCAGAAGCCCGAACATCAGACCGCCTCCCACCAGCAGAACCCCGATCGGCGCCAGCCACAGCACGGCGTTGCCGGCCGAGAAGGCCGGCTTCAGCAGCACGAACTCGCCGTAACGCTCGACCAGGAACGCGCGGATCTGACGATCGCTGCGGCCGGCCTTGACCTGCTCGCGGACAATTCGTCGCAGGTCGCCGGCCAGCTGCGCCTCGGAATCGTCGATCGACTCGTTCTGGCAGACCAGGCAGCGGACCTCCTTGAAGAGCTCGCGGGCGCGCGCCTCCTGGGCCGGGTCGGGCAGCCGCTCGGACGGATCCGAGGCGCCGGCCATCAGGGCCAGAGAGGCCAGGGCGATGGCGGCGGCCTTGAGCGCCCTCACGACACGACCTCCCCGGCCCGCTTGCCCACGCCCAGGCGCACGCGGCGGTCCGACAGCGAGATCGCGCCGCCGATGGCCATGATCAGCGGGCCCAGGAAGATCAGCCGCACCCACGGGTTCACATAGGCGCGGACCAGCCAGGCCGGCTTGCCGCCCTCGCCCGCCCGGCGCTCGCCCAGCACGACATAGATATCGTCCAGCACGCGCGGGCAGATGGCGACCTCCGAGGTGGTCTGGGACCCGGTCGGATAGAAGCGGCGTTCGGGCTCGGCGCGGCAGACCACGGCGCCGGACTTGTCGGTGACCCGCACCAGGCCGCGCTCGGCCAGATAGTTCGGCCCCTCGACCGTGCCGACGTCGGTCAGGGTCAGCGTGTAGGCGCCCAGCGGCTGGCTGCCGTTCAGGCTCAAGGCCTGGGCGGCCTCGACGCGCCAGGCGGTCTCGAACGCGGCCCCCAGCACGAAGATCCCCAGACCCGCGTGAGCCAGGGTCGTGCCCCAGGCGCCGCGCGGCAGGCCGCGGGCGCGGCGGACGCTCTCGCCGGCGGGGGCGCGGAACAGCTTCAGGCGTTCGGCGATCTCGACCAGCGCCCCGCCGACCAGCCAGAAGCCGACGACCAGCCCGGCGCTGGCCAGGGCCTTGCGCGGCTGGACGATCCCGTAGCCGACCAGACCCAGCACGGCGGCGGCGGCCAGGGCGATCCACAGCTTGCGAGCCACGGCGCCGGCGTCGCCGCGCTTCCAGGCCAGCAGCGGGCCGGCCGGCAGCACGGCGAAGGCCAGCACCATCAGGGGCACGAAAGTCAGGTTGAAGAACGGCGCGCCGACCGAGACGGCCTCGCCGTCCATGGCCTCGCGGATCAGCGGATACAGGGTGCCCAGCAGCACCACCGCCGTCGCCGTCGACAGCAGGATGTTGTTCAGGACGATGGCGCTCTCGCGGCTGATCGGGCGGAACTGCCCGCCGCGGTTCAGGCTCGGCGCGCGGATCCCGAACAGCAGGAAGCCGGCGCCGGCCGCGACGCCCATCATGATCAGCAGCAGCACGCCGCGCGTCGGGTCGACGGCGAAGGCGTGGACGCTGGTCAGCACGCCCGAGCGCACCAGGAAAGCGCCCAGCATCGAGAAGGTGAAGGCCGCCAGGGCCAGGAACGCCGTCCAGCCCGGCAGCGCCCCGCGCTTCTCGGTGACGATGGCCGAATGCAGCAGGGCCGCGCCGATCAGCCAGGGCATGAAGCTGGCGTTCTCGACCGGATCCCAGAACCACCAGCCGCCCCAGCCCAGCTCGTAGTAGGCCCAGAAGGCGCCCAAGGTGATGCCGACGGTCAGCAGGCTCCACGCCGCCAGGGTCCAGGGCCGCACCCAGCGCGCCCAGGCCGCGTCGATCCGCCCCTCGATCAGGGCCGCCAGCGACAGCGAATAGACCACCGAGAAGCCGACATAGCCGGCGTAGAGGAACGGCGGGTGGAAGGCCAGGGCCGGGTCCTGCAGCAGCGGGTTCAGCGAGCGCCCCTCGATCGGCGGATCCAGCAGGCGCT
Organism: uncultured Caulobacter sp.; assembly: GCA_966211605.1. Lineage (GTDB taxonomy): Bacteria > Pseudomonadota > Alphaproteobacteria > Caulobacterales > Caulobacteraceae > Caulobacter. Next base: position 26,379 of record CBIHOB010000017.1, on the reverse strand, counting down.
CCAGCGGGTTCGAGGCGAAGACGGTGTAGGCCAGGAACAGCACGCCCAGCGCGCCCTGGATGGCGATGGCGTAGGCCCGCAGACGCGGCGGCAGGCTGTCGCCAAAGAAGGCCATGGCCGCGCCGTAGCCCGTCAAGACCAGGCACCACAGCAGCATCGAGCCCTCGTGGCTGCCCCAGGCGCCGGCCACCTTGTAGAGCAGCGGCTTGGCGGTGTGCGAATTGGCCGCGACGTTGGCGACCGAGAAGTCCGAACCGACGAAGGCGTGGATCAGGGCGGCGAAGGCGACCAGAACCGCCAGGAACGCGGCCACGGCCGCGCCGCGTCCCGCGCCCGCCAGCACCGGCGAGCGCCGCGCGCCGCCGACGGCCGACAGACCGGTCTGAGCGACCGACAGCATCAGCGACAGAATGAGGGCGAACGCGCCCAGCTCGACGATCATGTGGTCGGTTTTCCGTAAGCGGGCGCGGCAGCGCCTTCGCCGCGCCATTCGCCCTGCTTCTTCAGCGCCTTGGCGACGTCGCGCGGCATGTAGCGCTCGTCGTGCTTGGCCAGCACCTGCTTGGCGACGAAGGTTCCGTCGGCGTCGAAGGTCCCCTCGGCCACGATCCCCTGCCCTTCACGGAACAGGTCGGGGAGGTCGCCGTGATACCTGACCTTGGCGGCCGCGCGCTGGTCGGCGACCACGAACTCGACATCGCCGCCGGGATGCTTGACCACGCTGCCGTGCTGCACGAGCCCGCCCAGCTGGACCTTGCGGCCCGGCTCGACATGAGCCTCCTGGGCTTGGGCCGGGGTGTAGAACAGCGAGATGCTGTCGCGCAGGCCGTACAGAGCCAGGCCGACGGCCAGGGCCAGCACCGGCGCGACGGCCAGCAAGATGGTCAGGCGACGTCGCGCCTTGCGGGATTGAGGCCAGAAACTCATGGCGTGACGGTCTTCTGAGCGGGCGTATCGGCGGCCTGACGCAGGGCCGACACCACCTTGGGCTGGTCCTTGAAGCGGGCGGAGGCCGAGGCCAGGGCGGCGTCGCGCTTGGCCGTCTGGCCCAGCACGGCGTAGGCGCGCACCAGGCGAACCCAGCCGTCGGCGTCGTCGGGCGCCTGGGCCAGGCGCGCGGCCAGGCCCTCGACCATGCCGGCGATCATGCCCTTCACCTCGGGGTTCTCATCCGCGGCGGGCGCGGCGTCCGGCAGGCCGCCGGTGTTCTGGACGCGGGCGATCTCCTGCTGGAGCGCGGCGCGGCCGGGATCCGCAGCGGGCAGGCCGGCCGCCAGGGCGCGCCAGGCGGCGAGACCGCCCTGCACGTCGCCCTCGGCGATCCTGCCGCGCGCCAGGTAGTAGCGCGCCCGCAGGTCGTCGGGATCGACCTTCAACGCCTCGCCGAAGGCCAGCTTGGCGTCGGCGCCGACCTGGCCTTTCGCTTCCATCACGAAGGTCTCGCCCAGCAGGCTCCAGATATCGGCCCGCTTGGGCGCCACGCGGACGGCCTTGCGCAGGGCGGCCTCGGCGCCGGCCAGGTCGCCGGCGGCGGCGCGGGCCTTGGCCAGGAACACCAGCGGCTCGGCCTCCTTGGGCCGCTCGGCCGCGACGCCTTCCAGCACGGCGGCGATCTGGGCGGGCTCGAGGGTCGACGGATCGGCGGCCTTCCAGGCGGCGACGCGCTTGGCGAAGGGCTGGTCGGGCAGTTCGGGCTTGCCGACGACGACATAGAGGCCGACGGCGGCGACGCAGGCCGCGCCGACGGCGGCGACCACGACCTTGCGCGGGCCCTTGCCGTCGCGCGCCCAGGTCTCGGTCTGGTCGGCGGCGGCCAGCAGGCCGCGACCGGCCTCGGCCCGGGCGGCCTTCAGCTCGTCCTGCGCAAACAGGCCGTCCAGGGCCAGGCGCTCGACCTCGGCCAGCCGGCGGCGATGCGGTTCCAGGCGGGCTTGGGCGTCGTCGACGGGCCGGGCGCGGGCGGCCCCGCGCAGCACCAGCCCGGCGGTCACGGCCGACAGCCCCGTCGCGGCGATCCAGAAAGCGATCATGGTCGCGTGTTAGCTTGTTCCCGCGCCGGCCGTTAGTAGGAAAAGTGCGTAAGTGGGGGCCGCAAGGGCCGATCGCGCGAACCTTAGGCGGCGATGGCCGCCGCGGCGCGACGACGCACGATCTCGGCGGTCTTGTCGTCGCGGGTGTAGGCGATGAAGCCGGCGGCCACGTCCAGATACTTGACGGCCAGGCCGGAGTCGCCGCCGTCGCCCGTGCGGGCCACGTGCAGGACGTCCTCGATATAGGGGTCCAGGCGGCTGTTCAGCTTTTCCAGGATCTTGTTGCGCGAGCTGCCGTAGCCGGCCTTGTCGGCGCACGAGCGCAGCTCGGCGATGAAGGCCAGGGCGCACTGGGCGCGGCGGATCATCGCCTCGTCCGGTTCCTCGGTCAGCCGGGCCGCGCCCTTGCTGCCCTTCTTGGCCATCATCGAGATCGGCCGGGTCGGCAGGGCCGCCTCGAGGGTCTTGTCGGCCTGGTCCATGCGCTGTTCGCAGACCTTGGCCATCTGCTGCTTGTGTCGGGCCAGTCGCCGGCCCCACGGGCCGTCCTTGGCGACGTCGACGGACTGCTGGAACTCGACGATCTGCAACTGGGCGCGGTGGGCGCCCTGGGCCGCCTCGCGGCCGGCCTTCTCGCCGTCCGAGAAGTTGAAGGTCTCGATGCGATGGATCGAGGCGTCGATGTCGGCCAGGACCCGTTCGCCGAATTCCTTGACCTCGGACGAGGCCAGATAGCGGTCGGTGGGCCGGTCCATGACCGCCGAGATGACGCGCAGGATGCGCCAGTCGTCCGGCAGGTGGGCCGACAGGATGTCCAGCAGCAGCGGACCGGCGTCCTCGCTGATCCGGCAGGCGTCGCGATAGGCCAGCTTGGCGGCGAAGGCGCGCTCGTCCGACATGCGGCTGACCCATTCGGCCAGCTTGGGCAGGCACGAACGGGCGATGGCCGACAGCTGCAGGCACAGGGCCAGGTGTTCGGGATCGCACAGCGAGCGGACGCTGTCGAAGGCGGCGTTCTCGGGATCGCGCAGGCCCGCGGCGGCGGTCTTGCACAGCTCGTCGAAGACCTCGGGCACGCCGTTCTCGAGGTCCCAGGGATTGCACTTGGCCGAGGCTTCCTCGATCCGCGTCGGGGCGACGACCTTCAGCGCCTTCCACAGGCGCGACAGCACCGGGCCGGGGAACGACACGCAGCCCTCGCCGCGAACGGCGCACAGCGGCACGATCGGGGCCAGGACGTTGTTGCGGACGAAGCGGCTGGCGGTCTCGTCCTCGATCAGGCCGCGCACCGAGGCCAGCGCGCCCTGCGAGCCCGCGCCCGACAGGGCCAGCTCCAGGCTGCGCAGCGCCGCGTCCGGAGCGGTTTCCACCAGCGTCCGGATGATCTGCAGTTTATGCGCGGCGATAGCGGCCATGGTCCCCCGTGTCGGACTCACACGGCCGACAGACGTCAACCATGTTCGAAACGAGGTTAAGGATTTCCGAAACACGCCGAAAATCCAAGCCCCTGGCGCGAGATGTCGCGCCGGGAAAAGCCTTTGACCACCAGAGGTTTAGGTCACCGGTAGACAGGACGGCCCACAGCCCATGCCGCGACCGTTCGCCGCAACCATGGGTTATGTTTCGGCGCGCGGCAGGTCCAGCGTCACGCGCAATCCGCCCAAGGGCGATTCACCAAGCTTGACCGAACCGCCATAGGCGCGGGCCAGTTCGTCGACGATCGACAGGCCCAGACCCGAGCCCGGCGCGTTCTCGTCCAGCCGCTGGCCGCGCTTCAGCGCCTGGGCCCATTCCTCGGGCGGCAGGCCGGGACCGTCGTCGTCGACGGTGACGGCCATGCGGGTCTCGCCGGACGGGGCGGCGTCGACGCGGATCCTGCCCTTGCACCACTTGCCGGCGTTTTCCATCACGTTGCCGACCACTTCCAGGAAATCCTGCTTCTCGCCCTGGAAGGCCAGGTCCTCGGGACAGCGCCAGTCGATTTCGACGCCTCGCCCCTCCGACTTGTCCTGGAAGATGCGCTCCAGGGTCACGGCCAGCTCGTCCAGGATCGGCTCGACCGGCGTGCGCTCGCCGGAGGTCTGCGAGCGGGCGGCGGCGCGGGCCCGGCGCAGGTGGTGATCGACCTGCTCGCGCATGGTCTGGGCCTGGCGCGCGACCACCTCGGCCAGCTGACCCGGCTGCTGGCTGGCCTCGGTCAGCATTACCGACAGCGGGGTCTTCAACGCGTGGGCCAGGTTGCCGACATGGGTGCGCTGGCGCTCGACGACCTCCTGATTGTGGGCCAGGAGGGCGTTCAGCTCGCGGGCCAGCGGCTCCAGCTCCTCGGGATAGTCATTGGCCAGGCGGTCGGCCTTGCCCCGCCGCACCGAGGCCACCTCGCGGCGCAGGCGGAACAGCGGCTGCAGGCCGAAGCGCACCTGCACCACCACCGCCAGGATCAGGCCGCCGCCCAGGATCAGCAGGGCGAAGGCCGTGATGCGGGCGAACCGGTCGGCGTCGGCGTCGATCGGCGAGCGGTCCTCCGCCGCCAGGAACACCACCGGATTGGCGTAGCCCGGCAGCTGAGCCTGGATGGCGGCGGCGCGCAGCGGCTTGTCCTGCGGTCCGTGCAGGTCGAAGTACTGGGTCTTGCCCGGCGCGGCCTCCAGCCGATCGATCTGGGTCGAGGACAGCATCAGGTCGCTGTCGATCAGCGAGCGCGAGCGCACGACCGGCCGCATCGCCCCGTCCGGCGTCTTGTCCAGGATCACCCAGTAGCGGCCCGAATAGGCCCGCGTGGCGCGAATGTCGGTCAGGAACGGCGCGCGCAGCTGGCCGTCCTCGATCGTCGAGCCGGCATAGAGGTCGTCGGTCAGCACGGCCAGCGACTGGTCGAAGCGGCGGATGGCCGCCTCGCGGAACTGGACGGTTAGGAAGACCCCGGCCACCAGCACGACCAGCAGCGTCCAGCCGCCGGCGATCAGGACCAGGCGGCGGACCAGCGATCGGCGGCGCAGATCCAGCAAAGGTCTATGCAGCCTCTTCGCCCGGCAGCGGCGCCAGGCGATAGCCCAGGCCGCGGACGGTCTCGATACGATCGGCGCCCAGCTTTTTCCGAAGGCGGCCGATGAACACCTCGATGGTGTTGCTGTCGCGGTCGAAGTCCTGGTCGTACAGGTGCTCGACCAGCTCGGTGCGGCCGATCACCCGGCCCTGGTGCATCATCATGTAGTGCAGCAGGCGGTATTCCAGCGAGGTCAGGCGCAGCGGCTCGCCATTGACGCTGGCGCGGGCGGCGCGCGGATCCAGGCGCAGGGCCCCGCACGACAGCGAGGGCGCGGCGTGGCCGGCCGAACGGCGCAGCAGGGCGCGCAGGCGGGCCAGCAGCTCCTCGGTGTGGAAGGGCTTGGCCAGGTAGTCGTCGGCCCCGGCGTCGAAGCCGGCGACCTTGTCGCTCCAGGCGCCGCGGGCGGTCAGGATCAGCACCGGCGTCGTGACATTGCCGCGCCGCCAGCGCTCCAGCACCGAGACGCCGTCCACCTTGGGCAGGCCCAGGTCCAGGATCACCGCGTCATAGGGCTCGGTCTCGCCCAGGAACTGGGCCTCCTCGCCGTCGGGGGCGTGGTCGACGGCGTAGCCGGCGTCGGCCAGGGCCAGCTTCAGCTGGCGCGTCAGATCGGGATCGTCCTCGACGAGCAGGATGCGCATGCGTGAAAAAGCTCCTTAGCCCCCGCTGAGGATCTGGCCGGTCTCGGCGTCGACGATGAAGTCGATGCGGCGGCCGTCGGCGGCGGCCCAGCGGACCCGCCAGTTGCGGCCTTCAAGGCCGGCGTCCAGCACCCGGCCCGGCACGCGCCGGCCGATCATGTCGATCACCCGCGCCAGCGGCACCAGACGACCCGACTGCACGCCGCCCCGCGCCTGGTCCGACTGCGCGCGCCAGTCGGCGCCCAGCGAGTCGGGACCACGGCGTTGCGCCCAGGACACGCTGGGGAGGACCGCGCCCGGAAGGGCGGCGGCCAGCGCGGCGGCGACGAGGATGACGCGGATCGTTTTCATGCTCTCTGGTCTAACGGACCTCGGCTGAATGGAGACTGAACGTCCGGGTTATGAACGGGCTGCGGCGTTCTGTCACGGTTAGACATCACGGTCTTTCTCCTCCCCGTCCGGGGGAGGAACGTTCATAGCGCGATCAGGCTCTTTCTCAGCGTCAGCTTCACCGTCCGGCCCAGCGGGTCCAGGTAGTCGGGCTGGTAGGCCTGGGGGGTCGCGCCCCGCGCGTCGCGAACGACGGGCCGGCTGTAGAACAGGTTGTCGGCCGCCAGGGTGACCCGCGTCCCGGCCAGCCAGCTGGACGCCGGCCCCGCCTTCACGTCGCGCGGCACCTCATAGAAGGCCGACAGGTTGACCGTGGTCTGGTCGTCGAAGCGCAGCGCCCCGGTGGTGGGTCCGGCGTCGATCGTGCTGCCGCCGCGCCAGGCGCCGTTCAGGTTGACGCCGACACCCTGCCTGAAGGCGTTGAGGCGGAAGCTCAGCTCCTCGCGCGGCTGGCCCCGGCGGCTGGTGCTGGCCCCGTTCAGCAGGTCCAGCGGCGGCAGGCCGTGGCGCAGGGTGGTCTCGTCGCGCAGGCGCAGGGTGTAGTTCATCGACAGCTGCACCTGGCCGGCGTTCTTCAGGTCCGGCTTGGTCCCTTTCGGCGCGCCCTTCCTGGGCCGGCCGATGAAGCGGGTCAGGCTGAAGCCGCCGCGCAGCTCCTCGCGGTCGATGGCGTCGAAGTTCAGCGGTCGGCTGTCGATCCCGGTCAGACCGCCCTCGGCGTTGCGCGTGAAGCGCTCGGGGAAGGCCGCCTCCAGGGCCGGCGTGATCAGGGGGAAGTTCGAGATCGGGTCGTCGATATGGGTCCGCACCCAGTTGGCGTTGACCGTCAGGCGCGTGGGCCCGCCATCGCGGCCGATCGGCTTGACGTTGACGCCCGCGCGCAGCGTGCGGCGGCGATCGTTCTCGAGGCCGGTGTTGCCGCCTTCAAGCCGGCTGACCGTCACGCTCTGGCCCGTGGCGAAGTCGAACACGGTCACGCTGGGCGTCAGCACCACCGGGTCGACGATCTGGTTGGCGTTGGGGGCCGACTGCTCCTCGCTGAAGCTGACATTGACCTGCACCAGCTGGTCCGGCGACCAGTGCAGGCCCGCGCCCAGGGCCAGGCGGTCCTTGAAGGTCTCCAGGTTGTAGCCGGCGTTGACGCTGGCAGTCAGCTCGCCCAGGGCCGGCAGCACCGCGTGCGAGCGGCTGGCCAGCGGCACGTCCAGGTCGCCCTGCACCGACATCGTGCGGCGCTCGTAGACGGTGTGGACCGGCGCGCCGTTGCGCACCGCATCCGAGGTCTGGCTGACCCGCTCGCCGCCCAGCTTGACGGTCGAGGACACGCGGCCGGCCGGAATCTCGGCCACGTCGCCGTTCAGCACCAGTTCGGCCTTGGCCCCGCGCGAGCGAGCCTTGGCGACGTCGCGGGGGTTCAGTTTGAGCAGGGCGCGCGAGACCGCGCCGAAGGGATTGACCGCGGGGTCGCGGACCGCGACGGCCGCTTTCCAGGCGCTGGAATCGACGCCGCGCCCGGTGACCGTCTGGCTGTCGTTGCGATCGTAGGTCCCGTTCAGCGCCCAGCGCCAGTCGCCGACATAGCCGTTGGCGGCCAGGGCCAGCTGGCCCTTGAAATTGTCCTGCTGGCGCAGCTGCGACCAGGGCGCGTCCAGATAGCGATAGACCGTGACGTCGCGCGCGAACGGCGAGAACGGACTGCCCGCCGGCAGCTTCACCGAGGTGGCCGGCAGGCCCAGGAAGCTGGTCCGCCTCGCGTCCTCCAGGTCCAGGCTGACGGTGACGCTGACCTGGCGGGCCAGGTCGCGGGTGATGGCGGCCTTGACGTTCCCCTGCCCCAGCGACGGCAGCAGGCTGCGGTTGGCGATGATCCCCGAGAGCTCCGGCGCGCCGGCCGCGAAGCGCGCCAGGCTCATCGGAGCGTACCGGGCGGCGTCGGGCGCGGCGGCGACCGTCACGACGCTCCCGCCCAGCGCAGACAAGGCCGGGTCGATCTCGGCGCCGAAGGTCGTGGCCGCCACATTGCCGACCAGGCCGTAGGGCGCAGTCGCCGACGGGACGCGGTAGATGTCGCGCTCGCCCTCGAACAGGGTCGACTCCTGGCGCCAGTCTAGGCCCACGGTCGTGCGCTCGTCGCCGGCCAGGCGGAAGACGTCGCCGTCGAAGCGCTCGGCCGTGCGTCCTTCCCGCGTGGTCGCCGTCTCCTCCAGCTCGACCGCGGCCGAGCGGAAGCGCTTGCGCAGCACGAAGTTCACGACCCGCTGGTTGGGGCGGTAGCCATAGGCCAGGGCGGTGGCCGGCGGCAGCACGTCCATGCGCTCGATCGCCTGGCTGGGCAGGCCGCTGATCTCCTGGAAACCCGAGATCCGCCGGCCGTTGGCCAGGTAGATCGGCGGCGGCGCGTCGGGCTCGCCGGTGGTGATCTCGGCCGCCAGCAGGGTGACCAGGTCCTGGACCGTGCTGGCTCCGGTGGCCTGGATCTCGGACGCGTCCAGGGTCAGTTCGGGCTGGGCCGGTCCCTGGGCCTTGCCGCGCACGCCCTTGACCACCAGGCTGTCGACCAGGCCGGTCTGCTCGCTCTCCGGCGGCGTCGGAGGGGTAACCGGTGTCTCCTGCGCCGGCGCGGCGGCCTGCAGGAGCGCCAGAACGCTGATCAGAACCATCGAAGCCGCCCCGTGCGGTCACTGAAAGCCCGAAATTCCCCTACGGCGGGTAGGGCTTGGAGGCAAGAGGGCGGCAGGGCCCCGCCCCTACTTCCGCTTCGGCGTGTAGGGCTTCTGCTCGCGCCAGGCCTGGGCGAACTTTTCCAGGTCCTGGTCGACCGTGTCGGGCAGGGTCACGACCAGGCGGGCTAGCAGGTCGCCGCGCTTGCCCTTGGCGTCGGGCATGCCCCGCCCCTTCAGGCGCAGGGTCTGGCCGCTGTTGCTGCCCTTGGGCACGTTCAGCATGACATTGCCGTCGGGGGTCGGGGCTTCGATCTTGCCGCCCAGCACCGCGTCGGGGACCGAGATCGGCAGGTCCATGACCAGGGCCTCGCCCTCGCGCCGGTAGATCGGGTGCGGCTTGATCGACAGCTCGATCAGGGCGTCGCCCTGGCCGCCGCGGCCGGCTGCGCCCTGTCCCTTCAGCCGCAGGGTCTGGCCTTCCTGGGCGCCGGTCGGGATGGTGACGTCGATCGTGCGGCCGTCCGAGAAGGCCACGCGCTTCTTGCCGCCCTTGATGGCGTCTTCCAGGTCGATGTCCAGGCGCGCCTTGATGTCCGCGCCCTTGGTCGAGAAGCCCGCGCCGCCGCCGCCAAACGGGCCGCGCCCGCCGCCCGCCGCGCCGCCGCCGAACATGCCGCCGAACAGCTCCGAGAGGTCGATCTCCGGCCCCTCGTCGCGATGGAAGCCGCCGCGGCCGAAGCCGCCGGCGTTGAACGGGCCGTTGCCGGGCTGGCCGCCGAAGCCGCGCATGGTCTCGCGCCCGTCGGCGTCGATCTGGCCCAGGTCGAACTTCTTGCGCTTGTCGGCGTCGCCGATGATGTCGAAGGCGGCGCTGACCTGCTTGAACTTCTCTTCCGCCTTCTTGTCCCCCGGATTGGCGTCCGGATGGTGCTGCTTGGCCAGCTTGCGGAACGCCTTGCGGATCTCGTCCGCGCTCGCGGTGCGGGAAACGCCGAGTTCCTGATAGGGGTCGCGCGCCAAGGAAGGTCCTCTGGTGAAAGTGGGCAGGTTGGGTAACGCCCTCCATCTAGAACGTCCAGCGCGGTGCGCAAGGGGGCTTGTGGCAAATTTGCCACAGACCTGATGTCACAGGCCGATACCCGCGGGCGCGCCCCAGCCGTACAGCGCCCCGCCCTGGGCGACCTCGATCCGCGCGGCGGCCGACGGCGCATCGGCCGCGCGCATGGCGGCGGCATAGGTGAAGACCGGCGTTCCGACCTCGACCTCGCGCAGCACGGCGGCGCCGTCCAGCACCCGGACGCGATAGCGCTCGCCGCCCTCGCCCAGCGGAACCTCGCCCTCCCAGACGTCGCCACCGACGCGAGCCCGGCGGATCCAGGACAGCTGCAGGTCGCCGCCGACAAGGCGCTTGCGCAGATGCGCAGGGGCCAGGGGCCGCAGGGCCCGGCCCATCCAGACGGTCTGGACCTGGGTCATGGCCGGGCCCTGCGGCGGACCGCCGGCCGGGGCGGCGCGGACCAGAAGCGGCGCGCCGCGCTCGAAGGCGGCGACGCTCATCGCAGCCACCGCCTCGTCCAGCAGCACCACCGGCGCGCCGGCCGGGATCACGGCCTCGCCGGCCGCCCCGTCGCGCTGGCCGCGCAGCAGGCCCGACAGCGTCCAGACATCCGGCGCGACCAGCTCGGCGGCCTGGAAGCCGATCACCTCCCACGCGCCGGAAGCTGCGCGGATCGCCAGGGCGTTGTCGCCGGCCAGCACGGCGGCCAGCGGCGCCGAAGCGAGGCTGGCGCCCTCCATCCGCACCGTCAGGCGGCCGGCGCGGTCCAGGCGATGCGGCGAGGCCGGCGGCAGGTCGTTCAGCGTCATGCCCACGGTGGCCGGGGCCGCGATCCGGGCGCGGACAGTCAGGGTCTCGACGCCCGCGCCGGCATGAACGTCCAGCGGCCGCCACGGATCGGACGCGGCGGCGACCAGCGGCCGAGCGTCGTCCGACAGCGCCCCGTCCGACGGCAGGTCCAGCACGTGCAGCACCGGTGGCGCAGTCGGATCGCGCGGCGGGGCCGGCGTCCAGTCGACGGCGCCGACCACGCCGATCCCGGCGAGCGCCGGAACCAGAGTGGCGCGCGGCCGCTCGTCCAGGTCCAGCCGCTGCACCCGCCAGGTCGCGCCGTCCAGCGTCAGACGGTCGCCGGCCTCGAACCGCAGGGCGGCCGAGGGCGCCAGCCGCACGATCCGCGCCCGCCGCGCGGCCTCGTCGGACGCCAGCATCCGCTGGGCGACGGCCCGCGCCTCGGACGCGGCCAGCACGATCGGCGCGTCGGCGTCGCGGGTCCCTTGCCCGGCCTCGCGGCGCACGATCAGCGCGCCGACCTGGTAGTCGCGGGCGGCGTCGATGAAACGCAGGCGAAGGGCTTCGGCGGCGGGTTCCAGTACGCGGGTCCGGGTCTCGCCCGGCCCGTCCTCGGGCAGCGCCAGGTCGTCCGGGACCAGGGCCGCCGTCGGACGACCGGCGCGGGACAGCATCTTCACGTGGTCGCCGCGTTCGACCGGATCCAGGGCGAAGGCCTCGGTCAGCGGCGAGAGCGCGTCGCGCAGCCGCATCGGCCGGTCGACGACATAGCCGCCCACCGCCCCGCCCGCCTCGCCCGGATCGATCGCGACGCCGGCGCGGGCGCCCAGGGCGCGGATCAGCTCGGGCAGCGGCGCGATCCCGGCCCGCCCGGTCAGCCAGTGCCCCAGGGTCCAGTTGCCGCCGTCGCTCCAGACGTCGGCGCGCGCGGGAAAGTCGGGGAACGGCCGGGCGTCCCAGCACCAGGCGCTGGCGGCCTCGACCATCGGACCGCCATAGACGCTCGAGACCGGATTGGCCGCCGGCTCGGCCAGCCAGTCCAGCACCGCCTCCAGATAGCGCCGCTGGCCGAAATCGTCGCGCTCGCCGGTGGAGTACGGCGGCAGGAAGCTTTCCGAGCTCTTCGGGTCGATGAACAGGTTGGGCGAGTTGGCCCCCTTGTCGACGGCGGGACAGCCGAACTCGGTCAGGCGGATAGGCTTGGACATCGGGACCCAGGCCGTCGGCGCGGCCGAGCGCACGCCGCCCGGGCGGTCGTGGTGCGGGTTGCTCCACCACGACTTCAGGTCCTTGGCGCGATAGATCCAGGCCTCGCCATGGGCGCCGTCGGTGATGGGCGTGCGGACCTGGGCGTCGCGGGCGGCGGGGCTGGCATAGAACCAGTCGAAGGCCTCGCCGCCCGTGAGGCCGGCGCGCAGATAGGCGCCGTCGTGCGGTCCTTCGTAGCCGGCGGCGGCGTCCAGGTGCGCCTCGCCCTCGCGCCAGTCGGTGACCGGCGGATACCAGTCGACGCCGACGAAATCGATGTTCGGATCGGCCCACAGCGGATCCAGGTGGAAGACGGCGTGGCCCGAGCCGTCGGCGGGCTGGTGGCCGAAATACTCGCTCCAGTCGGCCGCGTAGCCCAGCTTGGCGGCCGAACCGACCACCGCCCTGACGTCGGCCGCGAGCGTCTTCAGCCTGGCCACCGCCGGATAGGTCCCGCCGGGGCCGCGCACGGTGGTCACCCCGCGCAGCTCGGAGCCGAGGATGAAACCGTCGACGCCGCCGGCCTGGACCGCCAGTGACGCCTGGTGCAGCACCATGCGGCGCAGGCCCCACTCGCCATCGAAGAAGGCGTTCACCTGGGCCGTCGCCGCGGCGGTCCCGTCGGCGCCGGCCTCGCACGCGATCCGGCCGCGCCACGGATAGGCCGGCTGGCTCGGCGGGGCGTCCATCAGGATGAACGGATACAGCGTCACCTTCAGCCCTCGCCGCTTCAGCTCGGCGATCGCCTGCAGCACCACCGCGTCGGCCGGCGTGCCGCCATAGGCCGGGGCGCCGTCCTTCAGCGAGATCAGGTGCGCGCCCAGGCGATCGACGCCCGCCACGCTCCAGGTCATCGGCACGGTGTCCTTGGCCGCCTGTTCGACGCCCGGCCGGATCTGGCACTGGCCGCAGCGCAGGTCGGTCCCGAACCAGCTGACCACCAGCGTCACGTGGTCGACATTGGGCAGCTGGGCCTGCAGCTGGTCCAGCGCCACCACCAGGTCCGGGCGCCCCTCGGCGTTGTGGACGCTCTCGGACGCCGTGCGGGTCAGGCCCTCACGGCGCAGGACGGCCTTTGTCGCGTAGACGAACTCCCCCGCGCCGGGGATCAGGCAGACGCCCTTCAGCCGCTCCTCCAGTCCCGGCGGCGTATCGGGCGCGCGGGGGCGGCGGAAGACCTCGAACGACAGCTGCGGCGGGCGATTGCCGTAGGCCTCCAGCGGCAGGTCCTCGAACACGACATAGGCCACGCCCCGATAGGCCGGCGCCGCGCCCTCGATGGCGGCGATCAGCGGGTCGGGCGCCTGGTCCTCGGTCCCGCGATGCACCCGCATCGTCACGCCGGCCGGATCCATCGCCTTGCCGTCGGCCCAGACGCGGCCGACGCCGTCGATCGGCCCCTCGGCCACCGCGACGGCGAAGGACAGGCTGTAGGCGTAGCTGGTGGTCTTCTGGCCCTTGGAGCCGCCGACCCGACCCTCGACGCGGCGCTCGCGGAAGCGGGCGGCCCAGATCACCTGGCCGCCGACGCGGGCGCGGCCGAACACGCAGGGCAGCGCCGCGCCTTCGGCCGCTCCGGTCAGGCGCAGATCGGGGATGCGCGGCCCGACCTGGCGCGCGGGCGACAGGGCCGAGACCGCGACCTGGTCGACCAGGCCGCCGAGCACCGCGCCGGCCACCGCGCCCACGGGCCCGCCGATCGACTTGCCCAGGCTGGAGAGAATGACTTGGGCCATGGGGCCTCCCGATCAGAAGGGAAAACGGAACGCCGCCGTCAGCCGCTCGCGCCACCAGCGACCCAGCACGCTTTCGACGCAGGCCCGCCCCCAATAGGCATGGATCATGCGCTCGGGTCCGGACTGGATCGCGCAGTGCTTGGCGACGGCGCCGGCGGCCATGCGGAAGACCAGGACGTCGCCAGGCCCGGCGGCGTCGAGCGGAACCGGGATCAGCCAGCGACCGAACGCCTCGAGCAGCAACTCGCGGCCGCCGGTCTCGGCCCAGTCGGGACGATAGGGCGGCGGCGCCTCGGGCTCGGCCCCGTGCAGGGACCGCCAGACGCCGCGCACCAGGCCAAGGCAGTCGCACCCCGCTCCGAGGGTCGAGGCCTGGTGGCGATAGGGCGTACCGAGCCAGGGGCGGGTTAAACCCACAATCTCCTCCCCCGCTGGGGGAGATGGCCCAGCGGGCCGGAGGGGGAAGCGCGGCGGAGGACGGCGACGCCCCCTCAGCCGCTCCGCGGCAACTCTCCCAGAGGGGAAGCAGAGATCGCCGCCGCCGCTCACCGCCGCCCGCCGTCGTTGCGCTCGCCCTCGACGGGGTACAGCGTCAGGAAGTCCTCGCCGGGGGCGGTCGGAAAGCCGCGGAAGTTCACCCCATTGCCGAACGTCCCGACGCAGGTCGCCCAGCGCTTGTCGCACGCCGCGCCCGCGGGCGGGACGATCCCGCAGCGGGCGTCGCCCAGCCGCGCGTCGCACAGGCGGGTGAAGGTGCGCCCGGCCAGGCGCTCGAGATCGGCCAGCGGTCCGGCCAGGGTCGCCTTGAACGCGTGGCCCTCCCGCGTCACCGCCGCGATGCTCGCCGTCCACAGTCGCGCCAGCCGGCCCGGCGCGCTCCAGTCGACGCGCAGCGCCGCGACCTTGGCTCCATCGTAGAGGCCAGCGTCCAGGTCGGCCTCGGTGATCCCCACGTCGTCCAGCACGCCCAGCGCCGCCGCCTGCCCCGGCGCGTAGCCAGTGGCCGCCTCGCTGGCGCCGGGACTCCAGCCGCCGCCGGCCCGGCAGGTCACCCCGTCGACGACGAGGTCGCGGTCATGGTCGGTGAAGCCCAGCTTCGTCCCGTCCGCGCGGGTGACGATCCAGGCCCAACAGAGGCGCGCGGCGTCCAGGCCCTCGGGCAAGGCGCGCATCAGACCCGCACCTCGACCAGGGCGCAGGCGGTCACCCGCGCCGCCGCGAAGCCTTCCAGGGTGACGTCCAGCCGGTCGAGGTCGAAGCGCACCGGCGTGTCGAACTCGAAGCCGGCCGTGACCGCCGCGCCGACGGCGGGCGCCGCGGCCAGGGTGACCAGGCCGGTCGTCGTATCGACCGTGAAGGCGTTGGCGGCCAGGACGACGCCGGCGACCGCGACCTTCACCGTGCCGGCGACCGGTTTGGCGATCAGGCGGACCGCCGCCTCGGGGCCGGTTCCGTAGGTCTTGGCCAGCGGGAAGATCTTCCGGCTCCCGTCGCCCGTCCCCAGCGGCTGGTCGCTCGCCGCCGGCTGGGCCGAGGGCGCGCACGACTTGAAGTCGGTCGGATCGCGGAAGCGAAACCCCGCCAGCCGCCCGCCCCGCGCCTCGAAGAAGGCGACCAGCTCGGCGACCTCGTCCAGCGGCCGGGCGGCGGTCGCGATCAGCCAGCGGCGGCGGCCCTGTGTCCAGGGGCTGGTGCGGCGCTCGAAGCCGGACGCCAGGGTGACGATCTCGGTGCGCCGTTCGACGCCGCCGGCGCAGCCGAACGCCAGGCGCGCGGGCAGGCGCGCCTCGTGGAAATCGCTCATGGCGATGCCTCCGGGAGTTCACGAAAAGGTTTGCAGGAAATTTGACGCCAAGCGGAGCCGTTGACCGCGAAGCCCATTAAGTCTGCGTCATGACCCGCTTTTCACTTCATGCGCGGGGTTTGGAGCCCTAGGTATGGTTCCAAGATTGGAGACCAAGATGGATTGGAAGACCCTGTTCCTGTCGCCGGAAGGCCGCATCGGCCGCCAGGCGTTCTGGATCGGCTGGCTCGTCCTGCTGGGCGTCAACGTGGCGATCGGCTGGCTGCCCCTGGTGGGGCATGTCATCGCCTTGGCCACGATCTATTCCAGCGTCTGCATCCATACCAAGCGGCTGCACGACATGGGTCAGACCGGCTGGTGGCAGGTGCTGCCCTGGGTGTTCGGCCCGATCCTGATCATGGGCTCGGCCCTGTCGGTCGGGCTCATGCCGGCCATCGCGGCCCTGACCCACGGCGAGCCGGAGATCTCGGCGCTGACGGCCCTGGGCGGCTTCTTCGTCTCGTGCTTCATCGCCTTCGCCATCTGGCTGGCCTTCACCCTGTGGGTCGGCTGCAGCAGCGGCCAGAGCGGCGACAACAAATATGGCGCCCCGCCGCCCAACACGGCGGCCGTCGCGCTCTAGAGGCGGCTCGCCCCCACGCTCACGGCCCGGGCCAGCGCCTGGGCCAGCTGGGCGTCCGAGCGGATCAGTCCGGGAACGTCGCCGCCCTGGACATTGACCGTCACCGACACGCCCGCACTTCCGCCCGCCGAAGCGTCGATGGTTCCGGCCGAGGCGGGGCGGAACAGCTCCGGCCCGCGCTCCCCGACCAGATAGGCGCCGCCCGGCAGCACCGGGCCGCCGTCGGCGCGCGCGCCGGAAAAGCGCTTCGTCAGCGCCTCGCCCAGCCCCCCGCCCTTCAGCGCCGCCCCGGCTGCGCCCAGTACGGCGCGGGCCAGTTCGGCCAGCGACACCTGGCCATCGGACGCGGCGCGGGCCAGCGACTGGGCCAGGGACGCCCCGGCGCGGGCGAAGGCGTCGTCGATCGAGCGGGCGGCCCGCTCGGCCGGGGCCTTCAGGGCGTCCAGCGCGGCGGCCGCCTCGGCGGCGCGGGCGGGGACGGCGGACAGGCCGTCTTGATCCGGGTTCATGAGGTCTCCTCGTCGGGATAGCGGGCGATCAGGGCGGCCAGGTCGGCGCGGGACGGGACCGGTGTGGGCGGCGCTTCCGTGAGCGCTCGCCACTCGTTCAGAGACAGCCGCCAGAACATCTCGGGCGGCAGGCCCAGGCTCAAGGCCAGGCGCAGCGGCGCAGCCCAAACCGCCTTGTGGGACACGCTCATGCGCAAGCCGCGAGCGCGGCGGCCAGGGCGCTGGCGGCTTCCGGGACGGTGGCGCGGGCGGCGATCTCCGGCGCCTCGCCGCCGCCGTCCAGCAGCGCCGCCAGCACGGCGAAGAGATCGGCGGCGCTGAGCGTGGCGATACGGTCGGGCAGCTGCGACCAGTCGGAAAGGTTCAGCGCCGCCTCGATCCGCGCCAACGCGCCCAGCGTCAGGCACAGTCGCCGCGGAGCGCCGGCCAGGGTCACGACGACCTCGCCGCGCGCGGGATTGGGGGGAAGCACGGTCAGATCGCCGTGAACGTCACCGCGCCAGCCGAGGCCAGGCTGAGCGCGAAGGTCGCCTCGCCGTCATGCTCGCCGGCGTACTCCAGGGCCGCGACCAGGAACGGCCCCTCGAACTGACCGAAGTCGGGCGCCACCAGCCGCCAGGTCCTGGCCGACTGGTCGAAGAAGCTCTGGCGCACCTGGGCGTCCGAGGCGGCGTCGCGGAAGATCCCCGATCCCGAGACGGCGACCGACTTGACCCCCGCCCCGGCCAGCAGCTCGCGCCAGCGGCCCGTGCTGTCGCTGTCGGTGGCGTCGATGGTCTTGGCGTTCAGGCTGATGGTCCGGGCGCGCAAGCCCGCGACGGTGTGGAACGTCGGGGTGGCGGCCCCGTCGCTGATCTTCAGCAGCAGGTCCTTGCCGGCTTGGGCGGCCATGGGAAACTCCTTGTCTAGGGGGCTTCGGTGACCGCCCGCACGCGGACGATCCCCAGGGTGGTCTCGCGGTCGGCGCCGGCGAAGACGTCGGCATAGGGCACGCGCAGGGTGACCAGCCGCCGCCCGCTCAGGGCCGGCCTGGCCTCGTGCAGCGCCAGGCGGACGGCCGCCACCAGGGCGCGGGCCTCCTCGGGCCCGCCGAAGCGGCTGGCGCAGGTCAGGGTCAGGAGGTGCTCGACGGCGTCGTTCTCGCCGGCCGGCCGCCCCTCGGATCGCGTGACGACGACGCAGGGATAGGTCGGCAGGCGCGGGCTGGCCGCGTAGACGCGCTGGCCGGCGATGGCGGTGACGGCGGGCGCGGCCTTCAGGCCGGCGACCAGGGCGTCGATCAGGGGCTTGTCGCTCACAGCCGCGCCTTTCGATAGGGCGTCAGCCAGGGCTCGACGAGCGAGAGCGAGGGTTCGCCCGCGTCCCGATGCTCGTAGGCGTGGGCGACCAGGATCAGGATCGCCAGGCGCAGCGGGGCCGGACTCATGGCGGTCAGGGCGACGCCGGCGGCGGCCGCGACGCGGGCCTCGGCGGCCTCGATCAGGATCGTGAGGACGACGTCCTCCGCCGCATCGGCCACGCGCAGGAACGCCCGGGCCTCGGCCAGGGTGAGGGATTGGGGCATGGGATTTTCCGGGAATGGGATCGCTTGCCCCCTCCGCGCTTCGCGCTCCTCCCCCGGAGGGGGAAGACGACCGCGCGGACGTGGTCAGGTGGGGGCAAGTGACCGGGTCAGACGATTACGAAGCCGCGAACTTCAGCAGCTTCACCGCGTCGAAGTTCTGCACGCCGCCGCCGACGCGCTTGGTGGTGTAGAACAGCACGTGCGGCTTGGCCGAATACGGGTCGCGCAGCACGCGGACGCCGGCGCGGTCGACGATCAGGTAGCCCTTCTCGAAGTCGCCGAACGCCACCGCGAGCGCGTTGGCCGCCACGTCGGGCATGGCCTCGATCTCGGTGACCGGGAAGCCCAGCAGGCTGGCCGACTGGCCCGGCTGCAGGGCCGCGTTCCAGATGTAGTTGCCTTGCGCGTCCTTGAACTTGCGCACGGCGCCGACCGTGCGGCGGTTCAGCACGAAGCGGCCGTTCTGGCGGTACTGGGTCTTGGTCGCGTAGATCAGGTCGATCAGCTTGTCGGTCGGGTTGCTGGCCGGCCAGCCGCCCGCCACGCCCGTGGCCAGATAGCCCAGCTGCCCCCAAGCATACGACGCGTCCGGCGCGGCGGCGTAGGCCAACAGGCCCTTGGGCTTGTTGATCCCGTCGCCGGAGACGAAGGCCGTGGTCTCCTGGGCCGCGAAGGCGTCCTGCACTTCTTCCGCCAGCCACTCGTCGATGCTGACATAGGCGTCGTCCAGCAGGGCCTGGGTGGCGGCCGGGCTGGCGTAGAGTTCGCCGGCCGGGAAGTCGATGACGTCCAGGGTCGGCGCCGTGGTCTCGGGCCGCGCGGCGGTCTCGGCCACCCAGGCGGCGGCCAGGCCCGTGGGCGACACCGGCTTGCGGAAGGTCCCGGCCCCGATGGTGCGGACCTGGCAGATCTCGCGCATCGGGCTGGTGGCGGCCAGGCGGCGCAGGATCAACCGCTCCAGTTCCGGCGGGGCGACATAGCCGCCGGCCGTGGCCGTCCCTTCCGACAGGCCCTTGGCCTCGAGCAGAGCAACGGGCGTCTCGCCGGTCTTCACATAGCGGTCGAAGGCGGCCTTGCGCTCGTCCACGGTCGCGACCGGAGTCTCGCCGGCCAGGACCGGCCGGCGCAGGTCGGCCATGATGCGGTCCAGCCGCTTCTCGGCGTGGGAGACGGCCTCGTCGATGCGGCCGACCTTCTCTTCCAGCAGGACGTCGGCCCGCTTGGTCTCGATCGCCGCCAGCCGCTGGTCGTTGGCGGCCTTGAAGCTCTCGAACGCCGACAGGACGTCCGCCAGCGCCGCGCGGGCCTCGGGCGAGGCCGCGTGTTTGGTTTCCTTCATGGGGATCTCCGGGTTGAAAGGAATCTGCTCCCCGCTGGGGAGCTGTCGGCGGAGCCGACTGAGGGGGCCCACTGGGCGCAGGCCGAGGCCCCCTCCGGCCCTCTGGGCCACCTCCCCAGACGGGGAGGAGAGGGTCACGCCACCGTCAGCCGCGCCAACTGCAGGCGAGCTTGGGGCAGCATCGGGAAGGTCACGATCGACACCTCCCACAGCTCGACGCGGGACAGCACGCGCAGGCGGCCCTGGGTCCGGGCCTTCACCTGCCGGAAGCCGATCGACAGGCCGTCCAGGGCGCCCGCTTCGACCAGCGCCGCGACCAGGCGGCCGCGCGGCGTCGCGCGCAGGATCCGCCCACGGACGAACAGGCCCTTGGCGTCCTCGACGACCGCGTCCCAGACCCCGATCGGCTCGGCCTCGTCGTGCTGGTGCAGCATCTTGACCGGCGCGCCGGCGGCCAGGCTCTCGGCGAAGGCGCCGGCGGCGGTGACGTCGTCATTCAGGTCGCGGGTCCAGAACAGGGAGGCGTAGCCCTCGATCGTCAGCTCTTCCTCGTTTCTCGGGGTCATCGCGCTCGCTCCAGCTTGGCCTCGATGCGATCCAGCGACTGACGCGTCGCGGTCGCCTGCTCCTCCAGCCGCGCCAGGCGCTCGGCGACCGGGGCCTGGGCCTCGAGCCGGCGCTGCATGTCGTCGATCCGGGCCGAGGCGCGGCCGGCCCACATCAGGGCGGCGGCGGCCTGCAGGAAGACGGTGACGCACAGGCCCAGCGACACCTGGCGGTCGAAGCGCCAGCCGGCGGCGGGCGGACTCACTGTTCCAGCCCCGCCAGGCCCAGGCCCGCCAGCCGCCGGCGCTCGGCGTCGGTGAGAAAGCTCGCCGCCTCCAGCCGGCTCCACAGGGCGTCGCGCTCGGTCGACAGGGCCGGGACGGCGTCCAGGTCGGGGGCGATCCTCGCACCGGGGAACTTGGTCCCCAGCCAGCCGGTCAGGGCCCGCGCCGCCCGCTCGGCCAGCGGGACCACCGCGCCTCGCCAGAAGGCGGCGTTGGCCTCGCGATAGTTGGCGTAGGTGTTGTCGCCGGGGATGCCCAGCAGCTGCGGCGGAACCCCGAAGGCCAGGGCGATCTCGCGGGCGGCGGCGTGCTTGCCCTCGGTGAAGTCCATCTCGGCCGGGGTCAGAGACATGGCCCGCCAGTCCAGCCCGCCCTCCAGCAGCAGCGGCCGGCCGGCGTTGGCCTGCCCCGAATGAGCGCTGGCCAGCTCGGTCTTCAACCGGTCGAACTGCTCGTCGGTCAGGCGGTCGCCAGCGTCCTTCGACGAATAGACCAGCGCCCCCGACGGACGGGCCGAATTGTCCAGCAGCGCCTTGTTCCAGGCGCTGGAGGCGTTGTGGACGTCGATGGCGAACGCCGCGGCCTCCAGCGGCGAGAAGCCGTAGTGATCGTTTGTCGGGTTGAAGAGCTTCAGGTGCATCACCGGCAGCCAGCCGTCGGCGTCGCGACTGATCCGCACCGTCCGTCCGGCGGCCTGGTAGTCATAGGCCAGCGGCCAGCCGCGCGGGCCGGGCACCAGGGTCATCCGATCCGGGCGAAGGGCGTAGAGTTCGGTCGGGGCGTCGGCTCCGGCCGCCTCCAGATAGGCGTTGCCGGCGACCTGCAGGCTGCCGAAGAACGCCTCCATCAGATCGGGCCCGCCCTGCTCGGGATTGGGCCGGTCCAGCAGGCGCTTCAGCGGGTGGTCGTCGGCCCGCCGGCCCTCGACGAACACCGCCAGCGGCGTCGACGCGGCGGCTTCGGCGATCAGCCGCGTGCAGCGATAGGCGACGGGGTTCCTGGCGAAACCCTCCGCCGCCAGCGCGCCATAGTCGCGCGGCGTCCACTGCGGCCGCCCGCCGGTGGTCAGCGCGATCAGGCGAGCGGCGCGCGAGTCCTTGCGCTCGGGCGGACGGGGTTTGAAGAGGGGCATGATGCGAGGCTCCGCGGTTCGGAGTTGAGAACAAACAAAGAACATTTTATGATGGCGGCAGGGCCGCTTGACCTGCCGTCTTCCCCCTCCGGGGGAGGCGGGCCGCAGGCCCGGAGGGGGCGGCGCCGGAGCGACCGATGAAGGCTCGGCTAGAGCGGCGACTGACCGCCCAGAGATTTCGACAGGCGTTGACCCTGCCTGAGATCCTGCTGTGGCAAAGACTGAAAGGCCGTCAGACCGGCGGCCTGCATTTTCGCAGGCAGCATCCGATCGGGGCCTACATTCTCGACTTCTACTGCGACGCCTTGAGACTCGCCGTAGAAGTCGATGGCGAGATGCATGCGTTCGACGGCAATCCGGCCAGGGATCGCAGGCGCGATGCGTGGCTGGCCGCGCAAGGCGTGCGGACGTTGCGTATTGTCGCTCGGGACGTTCTGGCCGATGCCGACGCCGCCGCTGCAAGCATACTGGAATTCGCCCGCGCCGCCCCCTCCGGCCCTCCGGGCCACCTCCCCCGGACGGGGAGGAGAGGCGCCCCGAAACCCTCTGCTCCCCCGCTGGGGGAGCTGTCGCGGAGCGACTGAGGGGGCAGCGCCGGTTCTTCTCCAGCTACAAAGCCCTCAACCTCGGCGTCCTGCCCACGCCCAGCATCAGCTCGCTCACCGCCCAGACCAGCGCGTCGGCCCGGTCCGGGCTGTGTTCCAGATCCCCCGAGCCGAGGGCGATGAGCTCCTCCTCCAGGGCCGGAAACGCACCGCAGTGCAGGATCCTGCCCTGTTCGTAGAGCGCGGCCACCGGTTCGGCCCGGGCCCGCTTGCCGACGCTGGCCCGCACCAGCTTCACCCGGCACGGCGGATCGGCTTGCGCCAGCACCGCGCGGACCATGTCGCCGCCCTGGTTGGCCTCGGCCACCAGGGCGTCGGCGCTCCAGGTCCTGGCGGCGGCGACCGCTCTGGTCGCCCAGCCGGCGGGGGACAGGCCGCGCGCGGTCTCGTCGGCCAGCACGAAGGCGCGGTCGTCGCGGCGGGCGACCACTACGATGCCGCAGGCGTCGCCGCCGGCGGTCGCGGGCGGGTCGACGGCTACCACCACGCGGTCCAGCCGCGCCGGCCGCGCGGCCCGACACCGCGCCAGGTCTGCGGCGCGAAACAGGCCGCCGTCGGTCTCGACGATGATCCCGTCCAGCTCCTGGGCGGCCAGGCGCGTGCCGCCGTAGAGGCCCTGCAGCGTCCGCAGGAAGGCCGGCGCCAGGTTGCCGGCGTTCAGCGCCGTGCCGGCGCGCGTCATGGCCACGCCCGGCTCGGCCATCAGCGCCTTCAGCGCCCGCAGCGGGCGCGGCGTCGAGGTGACGACCAGGCGCGGATCCTCGCCCAGCCGCAGGCCGAAGCGCAGCATGGCCAGGGTCTCGGCGGGCTTGGGCCAGGCGCAGAACTCGTCGGCCCAGGCGGCATGGAACTGGGGCCCGCGCAGGCTGTCGGGATCCTCGGCCGAGAAGGCGTAGGCCACGGCGCCGTTGGGCCAGACCAGGCGCCGGCGCGAGGCTTCCCAGCGGGGGCGCGCATCCCGGGGCGACAGTGCGCGCAGCCCCGAAGGTCCTTCGATCATCACCTCGCGCACATCATGAAAGGTCGGGCCGATCAGGGCCAGCCGGCCCAGCGCCCGCGCCTGCTCGATCATCCAGGCCGCGCCGGCGAACGTCTTGCCCGCGCCGCGCCCGCCGAGAAACAGCCAGGTCGACCAAGCTTCGTCAGGTGGAACCTGGTGATCCGCCCTCGGCCTCAGCGTCTCCAGGCTGCGTTCCAACAGATCCGCCAGGTCGGGCCGCGTTGCGTCTATCCCGTTCAGAAAGATGTTTAAGCTCTCGGGATCCAGCAAACCGATCCAGTCGCTCACGCACGCGGGCATGAAGCTCGGCGATGCGTTCGGGGGTCCATCGCATGGGACTGTCATTCATCACGGTCTCCTGAGCATCCGTGGCGCTCGGGCCACGCTGCAGGGTGGCGAACGCCTTGCCCAAGCGGCGGCCGGCGTTTCGATAGAGATTCACAGCGCGCCCCGTCTTGGCGATGGCTTCGGTCGCCTTGGTGCGGACCTCGCCCGACTGTCCCTCGACTTCTTGGAACCGGTCGACCGCGGACGCGGCGAATTCGCACGCGACCAGGTCGGCGATGTCCGCCAGCAAGGTTTCGATCTGTTCGCTTCTTCCGGCCATGACACAAAGGTACGGCGCCAGCGGGCGCGGATCATTCAGACGGCCGTAAAAGTGACAAGCCGTTGATTTCGTGGGATTCCGGTTCGCGAATTCAGAGCATTCAGGATGCTCAATCCCCGTGCTCGGTGGGCGGTCGACCCGCTCATCGCCGATACAGCCACGTCCCCGGCAGCCCCATCCGCACGCTAGCCTCGTACGGCGGCGCGCCGGGGATCGGCGTGCGGTCGGCCAAACGGGCCGCCGCGCGGATGGCCGGCAGCTCCAGAGGCCGGGGCAGCCACTCGCGCCCCAGGCCCAGCACGTCCCGCGCCGCCTCCGGAACCAGCCCCACCGCCGCCCGGATCAGCGGATGCTGCAGCCGGCTCAGCGGTCCCGCGACCTTCACCGCCCGCATCAGGTCCAGGAACTCCAGCACGATCTCCGACCGCTCCAGTCTCGGCAGCATCGCCGCCAACTGGGCTTCCCACGCGGCCTCGCTGGCCGGCGCGCCCAGGGCCCCGTACAGCCGCGCGGCCGGGGCGGCCTCGGCGTAGAAGCGGTCGCGGTCCTCGCGCGACAGCGGCTGGACCAGGCGGTGATAGGCGTTCAGGAAGCCGAAGCTGGCGGTGGCCTGCACCCAGTCCAGCAGGGCGGCCTCGTCGGCGCGATAGGCGATCCCGTCCGGCGTCGTCCCGCCGACCCGCGCATGCTGGCGGCCGACCCCGGCGATCATCGCCTCGGCGACCGAGCGGGCGCCATAGACCGTGACCATGGCCGCCAGGCCCGTCCGCTTCAGCCGCGTCAGCGGGTCGGTCCGGAACGACGAGTGCTCCCACACCCCGGTGCGCACGCGCGGCTCGGCCAGCTCCAGGATCACCGCCGTGATCCCGCCGACGAACAGGGCGACCGGGTTCTTGAAGACGCGCCATGACACCGAATCCGGCGCCGCCAGGGCCGGTTCGCCGGCCGGCGCGGTAAAATCGACCCGCGGACCGCCCTTAATCTCGAACAGGGACTTGGCGGCGTCGGCGAAACGGGCTTTCAAGGGCGCCTCCGGCGAAGGGATTCCTCAGACAAATACTTCCCGACCCGGCCGGGCGCGCATGGACTTGTCATGGTCGCGCCCCCATCTAACGCGGCAACATCCTTGCAGGGACGACCAAAGTGCATCTGACGGGCGAGCTTCTGATCGGCGGCGAAAGCCGCAAGGGCGGCAACGGCGAAATCAAGGGGATCAATCCCGCGACCGGCGAGACCCTGGAGCCCGCGTTCGGCGGCGCGACCAAGGCCGATGTCGAGGCGGCCGCGGCCCTGGCGCACGAGGCCTTCGCCTCGTACCGCGCCCTGCCCTACGAGACCCGCGCCACGTTCCTGGAAGCCATCGCCGAGCATATCGAGGCGATCGGCGACGACCTGATCGTCCGCACCATGGCCGAGACCGGGCTTCCTCGCCCCCGCCTTGAAGGCGAGCGGGCCCGCACCACCGGCCAGCTGCGCCTGTTCGCCAGCGTGCTGCGCGACGGCGGCTTCCTGGAGGCCCGCATCGACCCGGCCCTACCCGACCGCAAGCCCCTGCCGCGTCCGGACCTGCGCCTGCGCAATGTGCCGCTGGGTCCGGTGGCCGTGTTCGGGGCGAGCAACTTCCCGCTGGCCTTCTCGGTGGCCGGCGGCGACACCGCCAGCGCCCTGGCGGCCGGCTGCCCGGTCATCGTCAAGGCCCACCCGGCCCATCCCGGCGCCTCGGAGCTGGTCGGCCGCGCCATCCAGGCCGCCGTCGCCTCGGTCGGCTTGCACCCCGGCGTGTTCTCGATGATCCACGACAGCGGCTATGAGGTCAGCCAGGCCCTGGTCGCCGATCCGCGCGTCAAGGCCGCCGGCTTCACCGGATCGCGTCGCGGCGGCCTGGCTTTGCTGGCCATCGCCCAGGGCCGTCCCGAACCGATCCCGTTCTATGCCGAGATGAGCAGCATCAATCCGGTGATCCTGCTGCCCGAAGCGCTGAAGGCGCGCGGCCCGGCCATCGCGCCGGACTTCGTGGCCGCCCTGACCCTGGGCGCGGGCCAGTTCTGCACCAATCCCGGCCTGATCCTGGCCATCGACGGCCCCGAGCTGGACGCCTTCGTCGCGGCCGCCGGCCAGGCGGTCGAGGCCGCTCCGGCCGCCGTCATGCTGACCCCCGGCATCTGCAAGGCCTTCGCCCACGGGGTCGCCGCCCTGACCGAGGCTTCGGAGGTCACTACCGTGGCGCGCGGCGTCCCGGGCGCGGACGGCAGCCACACCGGCCGCGCGGCCCTGTTCAGCGTCGCAGCCCAGGACTTCCTGGCCAATCCGCATCTGCACGAGGAGGTGTTCGGCGCCGCCTCGCTGGTGGTGCGCGCCGCCGACCAGGCCGAACTCGCCAAGGTCATCGACGCCCTCGAGGGCCAGCTGACCATCGCCATCCACCTGGACGACGGCGACCACGCCCTGGCCGGGGCCCTGCTGCCCGCGCTGGAGCTGAAGGCCGGCCGCATCCTGGTCAACGGCTTCGGCACCGGCGTGGAGGTGGCCAACGCCATGGTCCACGGCGGTCCGTTCCCCTCGACCAGCGACGGCCGCACGACCTCGGTCGGCACCTTGGCCATCGCCCGCTTCCTGCGCCCGGTCAGCTACCAGAACCTGCCGGAAGCCCTGCTGCCGGCCGAGCTGAAGACCGACAACCCGCTGGGCATTGCTCGCCGGGTGGATGGGAAGGTGAAGCTGGGCTGATATCTCTCCTCCCCCTCTGGGGGAGGTGGCCTGG
>CBIHOB010000016.1:0-70961 GCA_966211605.1 uncultured Caulobacter sp. | reverse complement strand
CCGCATCCGGGATCGGGCTTCGCGGCCTGACCCGCCCGCCGGAGGCTTCAAGGGTTTCGAGGCGCCAATAGCGTCGCGGGATCACGCTTCCGGACAACGGTCGCGCGGAGCGTCGGGCTTCGTCGAAACGGTATTTATCTCATTCTTCCGGACGGATGTCCGGCGCTCCGCGTCCCTTTCCAGAAACTTCAGCGGCAGGCCGCGTGAAGCGGCGAACCCGTGTATGGGCGAGTCGCGAAATGGACTGGCGCTGGAGGAACAATGCTCGCACACTCGTTTGAAACGGCCGTCCACGGTCAAGTTCGAAGCGCGAGCAACAGCGCGGGAGGCTTAAAACGATGACGGAGCGTAGATCGTCATGGGCGCTGGCCAGGTTCGCCGCGCCGGCCGTCCCGATCGCGGCGATGGGCCTGCCGCTGGTCGTCTATCTGCCCGAATATTACGTCACCTCGCTTGGCCTTTCGCTGACGACGGTCGGCATGGCCTTTCTGATCGTGAAGCTGCTCGACATGCTTCTGGATCCGGTGCTGGGCGGCTTCATGGACAATACCCGGTCACGGTTCGGCCGCTTTCGCCCCTGGTTGGCCGCCGGCACGCCCGTGATCGCCGTCGGCGCCTTCGCCCTGTTCATGGCCCAGCCCGGCGTTGGCCCCCTTTACCTGTGGTTCTGGTTGTCCGTCGTCTATGTCGGCTATTCGATGGTGGTGCTGTCCCAGACCGCCTGGGGCGCCGTGCTGTCCAGCGACTACCAGCAGCGCTCGCGCGTCTTCGCCTGGTGGCAGGGCGCCAACGTCGTGGGCATGATCCTGGTGCTGTGCCTGCCGCCAATCGTGACCGGCGTGTTCAAGGGCGATCACCTGGACAGCATCGCCGCCATGGGCTGGTTCATCGTCCTGCTGGCGCCGCTGGCCGTCCTGCTGGCGGTGACGACGGTGGGCGAGCCCGCCCCGCCGCCCAGGCGCGGCGGCAAGACCGGCCTCAAACAGTATCTCAACCTGCTGGGCCGGCCGTCGGTGCGACGCCTGCTGATCGCCGACCTCTTGATGGGCCTGGCGCCCGGCATCGCCGGCACGCTGTTCCTGTTCTTCTTCGAGCGCATGAAGAACTTCGACAAGACCCAGTCGGGCGTCCTGCTGCTGATCTATTTCGTCGCCGCCCTGGCCGGCGCGCCGCTGTGGCCCATGCTGGCCAAGCGGATCGGCAAGCATCGGGCGCTGGCCGTGGCGTCGGTGGTCTATGCGGTCGTGCAGCTGGCGACCGTCTTCATGCCGCCCGGCGAGGTGGTGCTGGGCATGGTTGTCCTGGTCCTGGCCGGCCTGCCCTACTCCGCCGCGCAGTTGCTGGTCCGCGCGATGATGGCCGACATCGGCGACGAGGAGCGACTGGCGACCGGCGTCGACAAGACGGGCCTGCTCTATGCGATCGTCACCGGGACGGTGAAACTAGGCTACGCCCTGGCCGTCGGCGTGTTCATCATTCTGGGCGAGCTGGGCTTCGACCCCAAGACGCCGACCGCCGCCGGCGACGCGGCGCTGGTCGGGCTCTACGCGTTCGCCCCGGCGGCGCTCGGACTGGTGGTCGCGGCGGTGATGATGCGCTATCCGCTGGATGCGAACCGTCTCGCCGAGATCCAGCGCCAGCTTGCGGCGCGGGACGCGGCCGAGGCCTCGTCCCAGCCCGCAACCCAGCCGGATCCCCATGCCGTTGTCGCCCCCGCCCAGTGACGCCCCGCGCGAAGACCAACATCCGCTGTTCCGCCTGATCGAGATCATGGCGCGCCTGCGCGATCCGAACGGCGGCTGCCCCTGGGACCTGGAGCAGACCTTCGCGACGATCGCGCCCTACACGGTGGAAGAAGCCTACGAGGTCGCCGACGCCATCGAGCGCAACGATCTGCCGGAACTGCGCGACGAGCTGGGCGATCTGCTGCTGCAGGTCGTCTTCCATTCGCGGATGGCCGAGGAACAAGGCGCGTTCGACATCAGGGACGTGGCCGCCGCCATCTCCGACAAGATGATCCGCCGCCATCCGCACGTATTCGGCGACCACGCGTACGCGGATCTGTCTGCCCAGGTCGCCGGCTGGGAGCAGCTGAAGGCCGAGGAGCGCAGGGCCAAGGCCAAGCATGGGGTGCTGGACGACGTGCCGACGGGCCTGCCTGCCCTCACCCGCGCCGTGAAGCTGACCAAGCGCGCCGCCCGGGTCGGTTTCGACTGGCCGACGGCCGCCGAGGTGCTGGCCAAGCTGCGCGAGGAGACCGAGGAAATCGCGGTCGAGATCGAGGCCGGCGACATGGCCAAGGCGCGCGAGGAGCTGGGCGACATCCTGTTCGTCTGCGCCAACCTGGCGCGCAAGCTGGACGTCGATCCGGAAGACGCCCTGCGCGCCACCAACGCCAAGTTCGCCCGACGCTTCGCCTTCGTCGAGGCGGGCTTGGCGCAGCGCGGCAAGACGCCGGATCAGTCGGATCTCGCCGAAATGGACGCGCTATGGAACGACGCCAAGGCCGCGGAAAAGAAGGCTTAGTCGACGGCGGCCGCGACCTGGGCGCCCGGAAACTGGCGCTCGAAGCGACCCAAGGCTTGGCTGTCCAGACGGGCGACGATCGTCACGTCGCCGTCCGCTCCATCGTAGCGGCTCAGCACTCGACCGTTCCGGTAGATCCAGGCCAGGGCTTGGCCGTCCTGAGCGCCCAGCCGCACCTCGACCGGCGGGGAGTCGTCGATCAGGCCGCTGATCCGGCGCAGCAGGGCCTCGCAGCCCTCGCCAGTGACGGCCGAGACGGCGGAGGCCTCGGCGCGGCGGGCCTGGCCTTCGACGATCTCGCGATCGTCCTCGGACAGCAGGTCGACCTTGTTCCAGACCTCGACGACGGTCTTGCCCTCGTCCAGGGTGACGCCCAGTTCGGACAGTACGGTTTCGACGTCGCGGGCCTGGGCCTCGCTGTCGGGATTGGCCACGTCGCGCACGTGCAGCACCACGTCGGCCTCCTGCACCTCCTCGAGGGTGGCGCGAAAAGCCTCGACCAGCTCGTGCGGCAGGTCGGAGATGAAGCCGACGGTGTCGGACATGATCGCCGGCCGGCCGTCGGGCAGCTTCACGGTGCGCAAGGTCGGGTCCAGCGTCGCGAACAGCATGTCCTTGGCCAGCACCTCGGCCTCGGTCAGACGGTTGAACAGGGTGGACTTGCCGGCGTTGGTGTAGCCGACCAGGGCGACGGTCGGGTAAGGGACCTTCTTGCGGGCGCTGCGATGCAGGGTCCGCGTGCGGCGCACTTCCTCGAGCTCCTTCTTGAGCTTGATGATCGTGCCCGCGATCAGGCGGCGGTCGATTTCGATCTGGGTCTCGCCCGGGCCGCCGGTCGAGCCGGTGCCGCCCCGCTGGCGTTCCAGGTGGGTCCAGGTGCGGACGAGACGCGAGCGTTCGTATTCGAGCCTGGCCAGCTCGACCTGCAGACGGCCTTCGCGGGTCCGGGCTCGGCGAGCGAAGATCTCGAGGATCAGGCCGGTGCGGTCCACGACCTTCACCTTCAGCGCCTTTTCGAGATTGCGCTGCTGGATGGGCGTGAGCTGGTCGTCGAAGACGGCGACGTCGATGTGCTCGACCTCGCAGATCGCGGCGAACGCCTCGACCTTGCCCTTGCCGAACAAGGTCGCGGGCGTGACGGCGCGCAGCGGCGCGATCATCGTCTCGACCACTTCGAGGTCGAGCGCGATCGCGAGCCCGACGGCTTCCTCGAGCCGGGCGTTGGGATCCCGGGCCTCGAGGGCCGCCTGACCGCGAAGTTGCCGCGCCGGATGGATGACGAGCGCCTTCAGAATCGGCGCGGCGTGGTCAATCGACCTGGATGTGGATTTGGACAAGCGTTCCTAGGATCAGTCGTCGGAGTCGGCGCTGGGCTCATAGAGCTGAACGGGTTGCGCCGGCATGATGGTGGAGATGGCGTGCTTGTAGACCAGTTGCGACTGGCCATCGCGACGCAGGAGGACGCAGAAGTTGTCGAACCAGCTGACCACGCCCTGCAGCTTGACGCCATTGACCAGGAAGATGGTGAGCGGCGTCTTCGACTTGCGCACGCTGTTCAGGAAGGTGTCCTGAAGGTTTTGCTTCTTTTCGGCGGACATACGGGGGTTCCCCTCTCGTTGTTCTCGGAGGGCAACACGCCCCCCACACAAACAAGACCATGCTAGATGATTTTTCGCCGAAAGCGACAAGCCCTCAGTGAAAATTTCCACACGGCCGCACGTCCGAAAGCGGCTCCGTCGAATATTCGTCCGACCTCAGACCGCTTTTTGACGCGCTCGCTCAATATAGAGAGTCCTCAGCCGCGTCGCCACCTCGCCCGGCTTTCCGTCGCCCAGTTTGACGCCGTCGACCTCGACGATCGGGGTCAGGAGCGAGCCGGCCCCGGTGACGAAGGCCTCCTTGGCGGCTTGCGCCTCGGCGATCGTGAACGGCTTTTCGCTGAACGGGATTCCCGCCTCGCGGATGACCTCCAGCAGGGTCGTCCGCGTGACGCCGCGCAGGATGTTGGCGTTGGTGTCGCGGGTGCGAAGCGTCCCCTCGGCGTCGATGATCCAGGCGTTGGACGACGCGCCTTCGGTGACCAGGCCCATGTCGTCGACGAACCAGGCCTCCAGCGCGCCGCGTTCCCGGGCCGCCTGCTTGGCCAGGGCGTTGGGCAGCAGGCCGATCGACTTGATGTCGCAGCGCGCCCAGCGGGTCTCGGGCGTCGAGATCACCGCGGCGCCCTTGGCGGCCTTGGCGTCGGCGGCGGCGCGATCGGTCGACTTGGCGGTGATCACCACGGCGGGCGGGACGGCCGGGTTCGGGAAGGCATGGTCGCGCTTGGCGACGCCGCGCGTCACCTGCAGGTAGCAAAGCCCGTTGCGGACCTTGTTGCGGCGGACCGCTTCGCGCAGCACCAGCAGCAGCGAGGCCTCGCTCATCGGATGGGCGATCCGCAGCTCGTCCAGGCTGCGCCACAGACGGGTGAAGTGGCCTTCGGCGTCGGCCAGCTTGCCGTCGAACACCGCCCAGACCTCGTACACCCCGTCGGCCAGCTGGTAGCCGCGATCCTCGATATGGACGGCGGCCTCGCCGTGACGCACGAACCGGCCGTTCACATAGGCGAAACGCGACATCTACTCTTCCTCTTCGCCTCGAGCGCCGGCGACGCCCAGGGACTTCAGCTTCCTATGCAGCGCCGAGCGCTCCATGCCGATGAAGTTGGCGGTGCGCGAGATATTGCCGCCGAACCGCAGGATCTGAGCGTTCAGGTACTCGCGCTCGAATAGTTCTCGCGCCTCGCGCAACGGCAGGGCGATGATCCGCTCGGCCCCGATCGCGCCGGCATTGCCCGCGCTGGGCTGGTCGGCGCCGGCCAGCATCTCGGCGGTGATCACCTCGCCCGGCTCGCCCGAGGCCAGGATCAGCATCCGCTCGACGTTGTTGCGCAGTTGGCGAACATTGCCCGGCCAGGTCTGCACCTGCAACGTGGCCAGGGCGTCCTCGCCCAGCCGGCGGCGCTGCAGGCCGGTGGCCTCGCTGATCCGATCGACGAAGTAGTTGATCAATTCGGGGATATCCTCGCGCCGTTCGGCCAGGCCCGGCACGCGCACCGGCACGACATTCAGGCGATGGAACAGATCCTCGCGGAAACGGCCGCCGGCGATCTCCTCGCGCAGATCCCGCGAACTGGACGAGATAACCCGCACGTCAACCTGCACGTCGCTGTCACCGCCGACGCGGCGGAAGCGCTGCTCGACCAGCACCCGCAGGATCCGGCCTTGCGTCTCGCGCGGCATGTCGGCCACTTCGTCGAGATAGAGGGTGCCGCCGTGGGCGCGTTCGAACACGCCGATCTTGCGCGGACGCCCACCCTCGCCCTCCTCGCCGAACAGCTCGACGTCCAGGCGTTCCGGGGCCATGCCGGCGGCGCTGACGGCGACAAACTCCTGGCGAGCCCGGGTGCTGGCGCCGTGAATCAGGCGCGCCACCAGTTCCTTGCCCGAGCCGGGCGGGCCCGAAACGAGGATGCGGCTATTGGCCGGGGCGACCTTCATGATCAGCTGACGCAGGGCCTGGGCTGGCGCGGATTTGCCGATCAGGCCGTCCGGCGCCAGCGTCTGGGCGCGCAGACGACGGTTCTCGCGACGCAGGCCGGCGGCCTCCAGCGCCCGCTCGACGACCAGCAGCAGGCGATCGGACTTGAAGGGCTTTTCCAGGAACTCGTAGGCGCCGCGCTTGATGGCGCTGACGGCGGTCTCGATGTTGCCATGGCCCGAAATCATGATCACCGGCAGGTCGGCGTCCAGCGACTTGACCATGTCCAGCAGCTCCAGGCCGTCCATGCCGCCGCCCTGCATCCAGATATCCAGGACCAGCAGGGCAGGCTTGCGGGCGCGGATCGCGGCCAGGGCCTGGTCGGAATCGGCGGCCGTGCGAACCGCGTAGCCTTCATCCTCCAGGATGCCGGCCACCAATTCGCGGATGTCGGCCTCGTCATCGACCACAAGAACGTCGGCGCTCATATCATCTCCTCAACGCCACTTTGGTCCGCGACACTATTGGGCGTCGCGGCGGGCAGCCGCGCGGTCGTCGGAAACTTCAGGATCACGCGGGCTCCGGGAAGCTCGCGCGCGTCGGTGAGGGCCAGGCTGCCGCCATGGTCCTCCATGATCCGCTTGACGATGGCCAGGCCCAGGCCCGTCCCCTTCTCGCGGGTGGTCACATAGGGTTCGGTCAGGCGATCCCGATCCTTGGCCGGCAGGCCGACCCCGTTGTCCTCGATCGTCACGCACAGGTCGTCGGCGTCGGACACCAGCGTGGCCGTAATACGGCCGCGCAGCGCCGGATCGGCCGCGCGCCGCGCGCCCACCGCTTCGCCGGCGTTCTTCAGGATGTTGGTCAGCACCTGGCCGATCATCCGGGCGTCGCTGGTGATCCAGACGTCCTCGCCGCCGGGGCCTTCCAGGTTCACCTCGATCTCGGCGTCCTGGAAGCGCTGGGCGAACACGGCCTGGCGCAGCATCTCGGTCAGGTTGGCCGGCTCGAACCGCGGCGCGGGCATGCGGGCGAAGGCCGAGAACTCGTCGACCATCCGGCCGATGTCGCCGACCTGGCGAATGATGGTGTCGGTGCAGCGATCGAAGGTCTCCAGATCGCTGGCGATCTCCTTGCGATACTTCCGGCGCAGGCGTTCGGCCGACAGCTGGATGGGCGTCAGCGGATTCTTGATCTCGTGGGCGATGCGGCGCGCCACGTCCTTCCAGGCGGCGTTGCGCTGAGCGGCGACCAGGCGGGTGATGTCGTCGAAGGTCAAGACCAGGCCCTCGGCCACGTGGCCAGCGGCGCGCACCCGCAGGCGGCGCGTCTCGCCCTGGCGGGTCAGGTCGACCTCGACATCGGTGTCGGGGCGGCTCTCCTGCAAAGCCTCCATCACGGTCTCGAATTCGGGCGCCAGCTGGAGGAGATCGACGCCCAAGGCGTCGTCCGGCAGATCCAGCAGCGCCACGGCGCGCCGGTTCACGGCCGACACCTTGCCGCGCTCGTCCAGGCTGACCACGCCGGCGCTGACGCCAGACAGCACGGTCTCGATGAACAGGCGACGGCTCTCGGCGTCCAGGCTGGCGGCCTTCAACGCGGCCTGCTGCAGCTGAAGTTCGCTGGTCATCATGTTGAAGGCGTTGGAGAGGGCGCGGATCTCCTCCGGTCCGGCGTCCGCCTCGACGCGGGCGTCGAGATCTCCGCCGGAGACGCGGCCGGCGGCCTCGACCAGGCCTGCGACAGGGCCGGCGATCGAGTTGGCCGCCGCGATTCCCACCCAGATCGCGGCCACCAGCACCAGCAGCGCCGTCTCAAGATAGCTGAGCCCGAA
The DNA here is from genome assembly GCA_966211605.1 of uncultured Caulobacter sp. Lineage (GTDB taxonomy): Bacteria > Pseudomonadota > Alphaproteobacteria > Caulobacterales > Caulobacteraceae > Caulobacter. The sequence continues at coordinate 63,082 of CBIHOB010000016.1, read as the reverse complement.
GATCGCCTGGATACGGCCCCGGCTGCGCTCGGCGTCGCGGTACGAGACCAGGGCGTCCTGGGTCTCGATCAGGTGATTCAAAATCCCCTTCTCGATCGGCCGAACGACATAGAGGTAGGCGTCGGGAAAGGCCTTCAACCGATAGAGTGCGCGGAAAAGGTCGGCCGAGACGAACCGTTGGGCCGTGACCTCGCCGCTGTCAGTCGCCTCGTAGCTGGACGGCGGCGGCGCCAGGAACGGCGGCGCGTCCTTGAGCTCGGCGCGGGCCAGGATCCGCCCATCGCGGTCCAGCACATAGGCTGCGGCGAAGCCGTTGTCCTTGGTCTGGTCGGCCAGGAAATGGCCAAAGGCGACTGGCGAATGGGCCAGGGCCGGCGCCGCCTCGTTCAGGTTTCCGGCCATCGGACCGATGTGCTCGGAAATGTATTTGGTCTGCTGCTCTACGTACGAGTTGGCGACCTTGGCCGAATTGCCGACTACGGTCTGGACCCGCTGGCTGAACCAGCCGTCCACTCCGCGATTGACCAGCACGCCGAAGAACAGGGCCACGATCACGGCCGGGGCTACGGCCGCCAGCGAGAACAGGCCGACGAAGCGCAGGTGCAGACGGGCGCCGGCGTCGCTGGCTCGAGCGTCGATCAGATCATAGAGGCGCAGGCCGACGATGGTCGCGACGCCCAGGATCAGCACCAGGTTGAAGCTGAGCACCACCAGGATGATCGTGCTGGCCGTGCTGATCGAATCGGTGCGCGGCGGCGACGAGGCGAGCGCGACGCCCGTCACCGTCAGGATCACCGCCAGGGCATAGCCCCCGCCGATCAGGTAGCGCGATCGCAGGAGCTCCCGCCACCAGGCCCGGCTGAACCGGGTCGGCGGGTCGTCCGATCCCGTCGCGTAAGCCACTGAAGACATCGCCGTGGAGTTTAGGACCCTGTGTCCCAAATTCAACAGCTATGTGCCGCGAAAGCTTCAGCGGACTTTCAGCCGGGGAGCCGCTTAACGGCGACCTCGGGTCATCTCCACGCCGAGATCCTGGATCTTCTTGCGCAGGGTGTTGCGGTTCAGGCCGAGGATTTCGGCCGCCCGCACCTGGTTGCCGCGGGTCGCCGACAAGGTCAGCTGGATCAGCGGACGCTCCACTTCTTCCAGGATCCGGTCATACAGACCAGCCGGCGGCACCCCGTCGGGCTGGTCGGCGAAGTGCGAGGCCAGATGCCGCTCGACCAACATCGAGAGGGTGACCGGCCCTTCCTCCGAGCGCACCGCCGGCGTGTGATCCTGCAGCTCGCGATCGACGATCCGGGCGGTGATCAGTTCCTCGGCGTAGAGGGCGCACATCCGGCGCATCAGGTTCTCGAGCTCGCGGACGTTGCCGGGCCACGGATGGGTCTTCAGGCGGTCCAGCGCGCTCTGGTCGATGGTCTTGGCGGGCAGCCCCTCGCGGGCGGCGCGCAACAGGAAGGTGCGGGCCAGGTCCGGAATGTCCTCGGCCCGATCGCGCAGGGGTGGCAGGCGGACGGGCGCGACATTCAGCCGGAAGAACAGATCTTCACGGAACAGGCCCTGCTGGATCAGGCCGCGCAGGTCGCGATTGGTGGCGGCGATGATCCGCACGTTCGGACGGCGGCCGGTCTTGGGGTTTATCACCGGCTCGGTGCCATCGATCACGCGCAGTAGACGGGTCTGGGCGTCCAGCGGCATGTCGCCGATCTCGTCCAGGAACAGCGTGCCGCCGTCGGCCTCGACCAGGCGACCGTTGTCGCCCTCGCCGCGACCGAACAGCTCGGCCTCGACCCGTTCGCGTGGCACGGCGGCCAGATTCAGCACCACGAACTTGCCGTCGCGGCGACGACCGAGTTCGTGCAGGGCGCGGGCGACCAGCTCCTTGCCGGTGCCGCTCTCACCCAGGATCAGGACGGTCAGGTCGGCGCCCACCAGGCGGGCGATCGTGCGATAGACCTCCTGCATCGGCGCCGACCGGCCGATCAGCGGCAGGCGTTCATCGCGCATGGCGCGGGCCTGGGCCTTGGACGCCTCGGTGTCGGCCGGGCGCGACAGGGCCCGCCGCGCCGCCGCGGTGACGTCGTCCAGATCAAAGGGCTTGGAGACGTATTCAAAAGCGCCTGCGTCGGCCGCGTTGACGGCCGTCAGCAGGGTGTTCTGGGCGCTCATCACGATGATCGGCAGCTTGGGCCGCTCCTTGCGGATGCGCGGCAGCACGTCGAAGACGTTCTCGTCGGGCATCATCACGTCGGTGACGACGAGGTCGCCCTCCCCGTCCGTGACCCACTTCAGCAGTGTCGTGGCGTTGCCCGTGGCGCGGACCTGATAGCCCAGGCGGGTGAAGGCCTGGCTCAGGACCAGACGCACCGAGCTGTCGTCGTCGGCGATCAGGATTTTCTTGCTCGCGGCGTTCATGCTCAGGCGTCTCCGGAAACAGTTTCAGGCGCGCCGTTCTGGGGCGCGACGGGCAGCAGCACGCGGAACACGGTGCGACCGGGCTCGGATTCGAAGTCGATCAGCCCGCCATGGGCGGTGACCAGCTTGGTGACAAGGGCCAGGCCCAGGCCCGTCCCGTTGACCTTGGTGGTGACGAAAGGCTGGAACAGGTGCTCGCGCAGGCTGGCCGGTACGCCAGGGCCGTTGTCGATCACCTTGACCTCGATCGGCGCGCCGCTGGCGGTCTTGCCGTCGGCGCCCCTCACCCGCACGCCAGGACGCCAGGCGGTCTGGATCGAGATGACGCCGCGATCGTCGCCGCGCATGTGGGCGGCCTCGGCCGCGTTCTTGGTCAGGTTCAGGAAGATCTGGATCAGGTGATCCTCGTCGCCCCAGACCGGCGGCAGCGAAGGATCATAGCTTTCCTTCAGCTGCAGGCCGTCGGCGACGCCGTTGGCGACCAGCGCCCGGACACGGTCCAGCACCTGGTGGATATTGACCGGCTCGCGCGGCGTCGGCGCCTCGTCGGAAAAGGCCTCCATGCGGTCGACGAGGCGGCGGATGCGGTCGGTCTCGTCGACGATCAACTGGGCCAGCGGCTGGTCGACGGCGCTGGCGCCGGTCTTCAGCAATTGGGCCGCGCCGCGGATGCCGGCGAGCGGATTCTTGATCTCGTGGGCCAGCATCTTGCCCAGGCCCACGACCGAGCGCAGACCGGCGGCGTCGGCGCCGCGATCGACGCCCAGAACACCTTTCACGTGCAGCGTCAGCAACACCGAGCCGTCGCCCAGGGGCGCGGCGGCGCCGTCAGCCTCGAACGGCGGCTGACCGAACAGATTGACCTCGACGCCGTGCTCGCGAACCAACGCGCCTTCGGTGATGGCGCGATCGAGCAGCGAGACCAGCACCGAGCCCGGCGGCAAGGCCGCGCGGAAGCGGCCGCGCGCCAGCAGCGACAGGCCGTGACCGAACAGAGCCTCGGCGGCTTCATTCACCGCCACCAGCCCCCCGTCGCGGTCAACCACCAGCGCAGGTTCGGGACTGAGATCGAAGGCGGCGGCCTTCATGGCCTCCGGGGTGACGCCACCCAGAAGGCGGGCGCGGTCAGTCATGCGGCTAATCTCCCACCCGCCAGCCAAAGGTCGCTCAGGGCGACCTCCACGGCGGCGGGATCCTCGATACGGCACAGGGTCGCGCGAGCCGCCCTCCGCGCCTCGGCCGTCTCCGGCCAGGGCGCGGCCTCGATGTACGAGGCCAGGTGCTTGCGGAACATCTTCAGACCCAGCCGCTCGCCATAGAACGACAGGCTGCGGCGGAAATGGGTGAGCGCGATGGCCAGGCGTTCCTCGGCGCCAGGTTCGGCGAAGCCGCGGCCCTCGAGCGCGGCTTCGATCGCCCCGGCGATCCAGGGGCGGCCGTAGACGCCCCGACCGATCATCACGCCGTCGGCCCCGGACTGTTCCAGGGCCTGGCGGGCGCTGTCGCCGTCGACGATGTCGCCATTGACGAGGACCGGCACCGAGACGGCCCGCTTCACCGCCGCCACGGCGGTCCAGTCGGCGACGCCCTTGTAGAACTGGTTGCGGGTGCGGCCATGCACCGTGATCGCCCGGGCGCCCACACCTTCGGCCCGGCGGGCGATCTCGGGGGCGTTCAAGCAGTCGGTGTCCCACCCCAGGCGCATCTTCACCGTCACCGGCACGTCGACCGCCTCTACAGCTGCGGCGACCAGGGCCTCGGCCAGGTCCGGCTCGCGCATCAGGGCCGAGCCGCAAGCCGCGCCGGCGGCGACCTCCTTGGCCGGGCAGCCGAAGTTCAGGTCGATGATCTGGGCGCCGGCCTCCTGGGCCATACGCGCGCCCTGGGCCATGAAGTCCACGTCGCGGCCGACCAGCTGGATCACCGTCAGCGGCAGACCCTCGCCGACCGCCGCACGGCGCACGACGTCGGGACGCCCCTTCGCGAATTCCGCGCTGGCCACCATTTCCGTCGCCACATAGGGCGCGCCGAGCGCCGTGGCCGTTTCTCTGAAGGGCAGATCCGAGACCCCGGTCATGGGCGCGATCCACACCCGACCGGGGACTTCGACCCCGCCGACCTCGAGCTTGTTGCTCATTTTGTGATCATCCCCGTAGCCATCTTTTTAGGCACATTGTGCGACGCAGTAAAGCCCAATCGGCTGGACAATGACGGTGGCGTGACTAAACACCCGCCATGACCTTTTCCGCCGTGATCGTCGCCGCCGGCTCCGGAACCCGCGCGGGCCCCGGCCAGGCCAAGCAGTGGCGGCTGGTGGCAGGCAAGCCGGTCTTGCGCTGGTCGGTCGAGGCGTTCCTCGCGGCGGGCGCGGCTGACATCGTGATCGTAACGACCGAAGAGGGCGAAAAGGCGCTGCCCGAAGTGCTGGCTGGCCTGCCCGGCTGGTCGAAGGCGCGCGGCGGCGCGACTCGGGCGCTGTCGGTGCGGTCGGGCCTCGCCGCCCTCGCCCATCGCCCGGAGGACGAGCCCGTCCTGGTGCATGACGCCGCTCGCCCCTTCCTGGCCGCCGCGACGATCGATGGCGTCCTGAAGGCGCTGGAGACGGCCGATGCCGCCCTGCCCGCCCTGCCCGTCGCCGATACGCTCAAGCGCGCCGAACCGGGCCAGAACCCAGCCACGACGTCGCGCGAACACCTGTGGCGCGCCCAGACGCCCCAGGCCGCGCGTCGCAAGACCCTGCTGGCCGCCTACGCCGCCTGGACCGAGGGCGAACCGACAGACGACGCCCAGGTGGTGGAAGCCTTCGGCGGTCGCGTGGCCATCGCGCCGGGTGATCCACTCCTGTTGAAACTCACCTATCCCGAGGACTTCGCCATGGCCGAACGGCTCGCCGGCGCCGCACGCATCACCCGAGTCGGCCAAGGCTTCGATGCTCACCGCTGGGGGCCGGGCGAGGAGGTCTGGTTGTGCGGCGTGGCCATCAAGCACGACGAAACCCTGATCGGCCACTCGGACGCCGACGCCGGGCTGCACGCCTTGACCGACGCCATCCTGGGCGCGATCGGCGAAGGCGACATCGGCGACCACTTCCCGCCGACCGACCCGAAATGGAAGGGCGCGGCATCGGACCTGTTCCTGAGGCACGCGGCCGAGCTGGTCGCGGCCAAGGGCGGCGCGATCGTCAATGTCGATGTGACCTTGATCTGCGAGCGCCCCAAGATCAAACCGCACCGCCAGGCCATGCGCGAGACACTGGCCGAAATCCTGTCGCTTCCCGTGGACCGGGTCAGCGTCAAGGCGACCACCACCGAGAAGATGGGCTTCACTGGTCGCGGCGAGGGCTTGGCCGCCTCCGCCGTCGTGGCGGTCGAGACGCCCGCCTGAACGGGTTAAGCTGATCCCGCGAATCCGGAGACTTCGATGTTCCCGCTGGAAATCCAGACCCTGGCCCGGCTGCTGATCGACGAGGCGCGGAGCAAGTCCTTGCGCGTGGTGGCGGCCGAGAGCTGCACCGGCGGCCTGGTGGCGGGGGCGATCTGCTCGATCTCCGGGGCGTCGGATATCTTCGAGCGCGGCTTCGTCACCTATACCAACCGCGCCAAGTCCGAGATGCTGGGCGTGCCCGGCGATCTGATCGCCGACCATGGCGCCGTCTCCGAGCCCGTGGCGCGGATGATGGCCGAGGGCGCGCTGCGCGAGAGCAATGGCCATGTCGCCGTGGCCATCACCGGGATCGCCGGCCCTGGAGGCGGCACGCCGATGAAGCCGGTCGGCGCCGTCCACTTCGCCGTCGCCCGCGCCAACCGCTCGGTCGTCCACCGGTACGAACGCTTCGACGGCGAGACCCGGGAGGCGGTCCAACTGGCCGCGGTGCGAACCGCCCTGGAGATGCTTCGCGAGGCGGTCGCCTAGTGCCGGAGGCCCCGCCCAGCGACTGGAGACGCTTCGCGGGCGTCAACCTCTCGCAAAGGGCGCTGAAGGCCGCGGCCGCGCGCAAGACCGAGATCCGCCACGCCATTCGCGTCTCGGCGGCCGTCGGCGCCGCCTTCGCCCTGGCGACCCTGTTGCGCCTGCCCCAAGGCTATTGGGCCGTGTTCACCGCCGTGATCGTCGTGCAATCCAGTCTGGGCGCGACCATCACCGCCTCGATCGAGCGCTTCATGGGCACGGTCGTCGGCGCTCTGGCCGGCGCGGCGGCCGCCTATTTCCACGCGCGCTGGCCGCAATTCGGCGGACCGATCCTGTGCTTGACCGTCGCCTTGCTCGCTTTCCTGGTTTCGATGCGGCCTGCGTTGAAGGTGGCGCCGGTCACGGCGGTGATCATGTTGATCGGCACGACCACCCACATGGATCCGCTGATCGCAGCGGCCCTCCGCGTCGCCGAGATCACCGTCGGCAGCATCGTCGGCGTCGCCGCCACCCTGCTGATCTTTCCAGCGCGCGCTCATGCCTCGGTCGTCTCCAGCGTCCAGAAGATCGCCGGGCTGCAGGCCCACATCCTCGACAGTCACGTCCTCAGCCTGCGAGGCTCGCCGGGGCCTACGGACTATCTGAAGGCCCAGGACGACTTGCGAGCGGCGCTGGCCAAGCTGCAGGCGGCGGTGACCGAGGCCGATCGCGAGAGCGCCAGCAAGCTCAGCGATCGTTCGGTGTCAGAGGCCCTGCCGCGCACGCTCTGGCGTTTGCGAAACGACACGGTGATGGTCGGGCGGACCGTGCACGATCCCTTGCCCGCGCCGGATCTTGCCCCCGCCGCCGCCGACATGCTGGAGGCCAGTGCGCGATTCCTGCGCGGCGCGGCCGACCTGCTGGCCGGCGGAACGCGTCCGGACCGCATCGCGTTCGCCCAGGCGCACCAGACGTTCCAGGACTGCGTGGAGGACCTGAGAAAGAAAGGCCTGACCCGCGACCTGGAGTTCGACGACGCCGCGCGGGTGTTCGGCCTGGTCTTCGCGATCGAGAACCTGTTCGCCAACCTCGGCGACTTCGAAGAGCGGGTCGAGGAAGCCGCCGCGAAGAAGGACTAAGGCTTCACGCCATAGATTTGCCGGGCGCGATCCTCGAAACACGCGATCAGCTTGTTGGCCGCCTTGTCGATATTGGCGGCCAACATGGCGTCCAGCAAAGCGGACTTGAAGGCGAAGTCGATCACGAACTCAACGCGCGTGGCTTCATCGCCATTCTCGTTCTCAGGGACAAAGTGCCACCCGTTGATCAGCCGCTTGAACGGGCCGTACAACAGGCTGACATCGATGCTGAGCGCGCCGCGATCGCGGCGGACGCGGGTGGCGAACTTCTCGCGCAGGAACGAAAAACCGACCTGAGCCTCGGCGTCGACCGTGCTGACCGGCCCGTCGACGCGGGCGTTCCAGACGCGCATGCCGGTGATCCACGGCACGAACTTCGGATAGGCCTCGACGTCGCCGACCAGTTCGAACAGCTGCTCGGGCGCGTATGGCAGAACGCGCGTGACCGTGTGCCGGTGCAAGAGGCTTACGCCGTGCGGGCGTCGAGGGCGCGGCGGGCGGCCTGCAGCTTGGCGAAGTCGTCGCCAGCGTGGTGCGACGAGCGCGTCAGCGGGCTGGACGAGACCATCAGGAAGCCCTTGGCCCGCGCGATCGCCTCATAGGCCTTGAACTCTTCCGGCGTCACAAAACGGTCGATGGCCGCGTGCTTGCGGGTCGGCTGCAGATATTGGCCAATGGTGATGAAGTCGACGCCGGCCGAGCGCATGTCGTCCATCACCTGCATGACCTCCTCCTTGGTCTCGCCCAGACCGACCATCAGGCCGGACTTGGTGAACTGGGAGGGGTCTCGCTGCTTCACACGGTCGAGCAGGCGCAGCGAGTTGTAGTAGCGGGCGCCGGGACGGATCTTCAGATAGAGGCGCGGCACGGTCTCGAGGTTGTGGTTGAACACGTCCGGCCTGGAGTCGATCACCACGTTTTCGGCGCCGTCCTTGCGCAGGAAGTCCGGCGTCAGGATCTCGATGGTCGTGCCAGGGGCCGCCGCGCGGATGGCGGTGACCACCTCGGCGAAGTGACGGGCGCCGCCGTCCAGCAGATCGTCGCGGTCCACCGACGTGATGACCACATGCTTGAGGCCCATCTTGGCGACGGCCTCGGCCACGCGGCGCGGCTCGTCGGGATCGAGCTGGGTCGGCAAGCCTGTGGTGACATTGCAGAAGGCGCAAGCGCGGGTGCAGATCTCGCCCATGATCATCATGGTCGCGTGCTTCTGGCTCCAGCACTCGCCGATGTTCGGGCAGGCGGCTTCCTCGCAGACCGTATGCAGGCGGTTCTCCCGCACGATGCTCTTGGTCTCATTGTACTGACCCGAGCCCGGGGCGCGGACCCGCAGCCACTCGGGTTTGCGGAGCACCGGCGTGTCGGGGCGGTTCTGCTTTTCGGGATGGCGCGCCGCCCGGTCTTCCGGGCCGCGAGCCTTGAGGGTGTCGATCACCGTGGCCATGGCGGCTAAATCGGTCTTCTTGGCCTCCAGATCAAGCGCTCGATCTTGCTTAAGGCGACGATGCGCGAAATGACTGTCCAGGTATGCGTCGCCGCCTTCTCGCTGTAGCCCTGGCCCTGGTCCCGATCCTGGCCGTTTCCGCCTGCGGCGACGGCGGCGTCCGTGCGCCTTTCGCGGAGAGCCGCACGCCCCCGTCTCTAGGCTCGCGCTTCTATCCGCCGCAGGGCTGGGCCTGGGGTTATGTCCGCAGCGGCGAAGGCCTGGTCCAGCGATACGGCGTCGCGGCGCCGCCCGTCGCCCCTCGCGCCGCAATGCTGATCCTGACCGGTTACGGCGAGAGCGCCGAGGCCTGGTTCGAAACCGTCTCGGATCTCACGGCCCAAGGCTTCACGGTCTGGGTCCTGGAACGCCAGGGCCAGGGCGGCTCCGAGCGCGAGACGCCCTGGCGCGACCTCGGTCACGTCGACAGCTTCGATCCCGACATCGCCGTCGTGCGAGCGATGGTCAACGGCGTGATCCGGTCCAAGGGCGATACGCCGCTCATCGTCATCGGCCATTCCGAAGGCGGCCTCGTCGCTTTGCGAGCCGCCCAGCGGGGCTTGCCGATGGACGGGCTGGTGCTGTCGTCGCCAGCGTTCGGCCTGACCGCCCTGCCCCGTCCGCGATCGGATTTCGCCCGCTTCGCGCCCGCCCTGAGGGCTCTGCGACTAGGATGGATTCGCACGCCAGATCAGGCCGGATGGCGGCGCGACGCGCCCGACGGCTTCCAGGCCGGCCGAACTCATGACGCCGAGCGCGGCAAGGTGCAGGCCGCCTGGATGCTGGCCAATCCCGACCTGCGGATGGGTGGCCGCAGCCTGGGTTGGTTCGCCGCCTTCTTCGACGCCTCGGAAGCGGCTGCCCGCGACATCCGCAACACCGCCGTTCCGACGCTGATGCTGGACGCCGGCCGGGACGGGGTCGTGACGTCCACGCCGCAAGGCCGTCTCTGCGCCGCCATGATCGCCTGCAAGGAGACCCGCTATTCCGAGGCCGGCCACGATCTGCACATGGAATCGGACGCCATCCGCGGCGCTTGGATGACCGCGATCGTCAACTTCACCCGCACGCGGATGGCGGCCAAAGCCCTGCCCGGCAAGGGCTGAGCCTCACGGATTGTGACTCTTTCTTGCAAAGCCGGACCTTCCCCGGCAGACTCCGCGTTCAACGAACGAGAGCGCGCTTCCGCTCTTCGGGGAGGTTTCGCCGGGATGCCGGTAGCTTACGACGTGCGGAACGGCCAGAAGGCCATCTTCGACGCCCTCATCGACGCCCGCGACAAATACGGGGCCAAGAAGCCGATCCTCGAGGACCAGGATCGCAACCCGCTGACCTATACTGACCTGATCCGGGCCAGCTTCGCGCTAGGCCGCAAGATCGCGGCCATGACCAAGCCGGGCGAGAACGTCGGCGTACTGCTGCCTTCGGGATCGGGGTCGGTCGTGACCTTCTTCGCGCTGCACGCCTTTGGCCGGACGCCGACCATGCTGAACTTCACGGCGGGCTTGCGGAACCTCAAGGCGGCCGTGAAGCTGGCTCAGGTCAAGCGGGTGCTCACCGCTCACAAGTTCATCGAACTGGGCAAGCTGCACGATATCGTCGACGCGATCGGCGAGCACGCCGAGATCACCTATCTGGAGGATGTGCGCGGCGCGATCGGCCTGCCGGACAAGCTGTTCGCCGCGGCCGCGGGCCTGTTCCCGCGCCAATTCCGCGCACCGGCCAAGCCGTCGGACAAGGGCGTTGTCCTGTTTACCTCGGGCAGCTTCGGCGCACCGCGCGGTGTCGTGCTGAGCCAGGCCAATCTGGTCTCGAACGCCCAACAGATCGCCGCCCATATCGCGCTGGATCCGTCCTGGGTGTTCTTCAACCCCCTGCCCGTCTTCCACTGCTTCGGCCTGACGGGCGGCGTGATCCTGCCCCTGCTCACCGGCATGAAGGCCTTCCAGTATCCTTCGCCGCTGCATACCAAGCAGATCCCGCCGCTGCTGAAGGACGCCGGCGCCTCGGTGCTCCTGGCGACCGACACCTTCGTCAACCAGTACGCGCGCTCGGCCGAGAGCGACGAGTTGTCGGGCCTGAAGTTCATCGTCTGCGGCGCCGAGAAGGTGCGGGACGAGACACACAATCTGATCGCCGAACGGTTCGGCGGCGTGCCGGTGCTGGAAGGCTATGGCGCGACCGAGGCCTCCCCGGTGATCGCCGTCAACAAGCCCGACGACAATCGGCGCGGCACGGTCGGCGGACTGCTGCCGGGCCAGGAATGGAAGATCGAGCCGGTCGAGGGCATTCCCGGGGGCGGTCGCCTTCTGGTGCGCGGCCCTAACATCATGTCCGGCTATCTGCGCGAGGACGGCGGCGTCGACGCGCCCGACGGCGGCTGGCACGACACCGGCGATGTCGTCACGGTCACCGACGACTTGTGGATCACCATCAAGGGCCGAGTTAAGCGCTTCGCCAAGATCGGCGGCGAGATGGTCTCCCTGACCGCCGCCGAGGACCTGGCCTCGGCCGTCTGGCCCGACGGTCGACACGCCGTCATCTCGCTGCCCGACAAGAAGAAAGGCGAGAAGCTGATTCTGGTCACCGACTGCCAGAACGCGGCCGTGACGTCCCTGGTGGCCCATGCCCAGAGCATCGGCGCGCCGGAACTGGCCGTGCCGCGCAAGATCCTCAAGGTGCAGGAAGTGCCAGTGCTGGGCAGCGGCAAGACAGACTACGTCGCTATCCAGCGGATGGCCGAGACGGACGCCCGGGCCGCCTGACGCGCTGCCCCGGTTCGCGGCTTTCGACAAGCATCAAGCCTAACGACTCACGAGCGTTCACAACGAGGAAAGAAGAATGGACCAACGTCTCGCCGTCTGGGCCCCGCGAGTCCTCAGCCTGCTCCGGATCATCACCGCCCTGCTTTTCATGGAGCATGGCCTGATGAAGATCTTCCACTTCCCAGCCGCTCAACCGGGCGCGCCCAGTCCGTTGCCGCCGCTGCTGCTGGCCGCCGGCGCGCTGGAGATCTTTGGCGGCGCGCACATTCTGCTGGGTCTGTTCACGCGCCCCTTCGCCTTCATCCTGTCGGGGCAGATGGCGGTGGCCTATTTCCTGGCCCACGGCAGCCAAGGCTTCTGGCCGGCATTGAACGGCGGCGAGGCGGCGATCCTCTACTGCTTCATCTTCCTTTACCTGGTGTTCCAGGGCGGCGGCGAATGGAGCATCGACGCCCAGATCCGCAAAAAGCCCTAGAACGTGGCGCCCAGGGCTTCCAGCTCTGCGCGGAAGCCCTGCTTGCGGCCATGCATGGCGCGCAGGTCGTCGACGAAAGCCTGGTGGTCCGGGTACTCGCCATAGTCGGCGATCATGGCGGACAATGACTCCGCTTCCAGCAACTGTCGCGCCGCCTCGGCATAGCGGGTGGCGACGCCGTAGCTCAGCACATGCTGGATCGAGGCCCGCAGCAGCAGGGTCGCGGCCAGCGGATAGCTGCCCTCCAACCGACGCGCCGCCTCGGCCATCAACGTGTCGTCCGCCCCATTGATCTCGCCAGCGCGGGACAGCACCAGGCGTGAAGCCGCCGGCAGGTCAGGCCACGACACCAGGAACGCCAGGGCCACGTCGAAGCGCGGGAAGCGCTTGGCGACCGCCTTGGCCTGGTCCTCGGCCTCGACGTCGTCGAAGTCCGGCAAGCCCTTGAGGTAGCCACGCAGCAGCGGGATCGACAGCGTGCGCTCGAACTCGGCCCAACGGCGCTGCTGGGCCTCGTCGTGGTGGCCGGTGGCCTCCAGAGCATCCAGCATCGCGTCTTCCCATGCGGCGCGCTCCTCGCGCGAACCCTGGTGACGACCGCGCGACTCGCCCGGCGCGCCGGCCTGCAGGGTCGCGAGCGCGTCCTCAGCACGTCCGGCCGCCAGCAGTCGCCGAGCGATCTCGGCGGCGACCAGGGGCGTGCGGCGCAGGTCCGGCGCGAACGTCGCCTCGAAGGCGTCGACATCGCCGCTGGCGTCAGCCAGGCGGCGCAGCGCGTCCTTGTAGATCGCGCTACGAGCGTCGCGGATCGCACGCGCCGACGACAGGGCCTCCAGGGCCTGTCGCAGATGCGCCTGGCCCGTCTCGCCCAAGGCCGGGGCGAGCGCGTTCACCAGCGGCCCGAACTGGGCGTAGTCATCCCGACGCAGCAGCTTGGTGACGCGGTCGGCCAGGACGATGGGGTCCGGCAAGGCCTGGGCGGCGATCGCCCCGACGGCGTCGCGAGCGACCAGGAAGACGTCGCCGATCGGACCTTCGGCCTGGCTGAGGCGATCCAGGACCGGCGTCGCCAGGTCCACCAGATCCAGCATCAGATCCAGGGCGGCGGTCGCGTCGTGATCCGCAAGCCGTTCGATCATCCGGCGATGCAGGTCCAGATCCCTGGCGAAGGCGGCCCGCTTGCGCCAGTGGATACGCGACGAGGACTTGCCGATCGTCGCCAGACGCTTGCTGATCTCCAGCGCCAGGCCCTCGGGGCTCGACTCGGCGAACAACTCCAGCCGCAGCACGCGCTTGACGTGGCTGTCGCTGGAGAGATCGAGCAGGATGGCGGCCAGGCGCTCGGGACCCAGGTCGACCAGATTGGCCTCGGAAAGGGTCGTCCTCGATCCCTTCCGAGCCTTGGCCGGCTTTTCACCCGTCGTCGCGGCGGCCTTGCGCGCCATCCAGTGCCCTTAAGTCCGTCCTAGATGTGCAGGACGCGGCCGTAGGCGTCCAGCGCCGCCTCATGCATGGCTTCCGACATGGTCGGGTGCGCGTAGACGATGCCGTGCAGGTCTTCCTCGGTCGCTTCCAGGGTGATCGCGGTGACGAAGCCCTGGATCATCTCGGTCACTTCGTGGCCGATCATGTGAGCGCCGATCAGGGCGCCGGTCTTGGCGTCGAACACGGTCTTGACGAAGCCTTCGACCTCGCCCGCAGCGACGGCCTTGCCGTTGACGCGGAACGGGAAGCGGCCCGCCTTGACCTCGATGCCGGCCGCCTTGGCGCCGGCCTCGGTATAGCCGACCGAAGCGACCTGCGGGTTGGCGTAGGTGCAGCCCGGGATCGGCGAGTGGACGTTCGGGGTCTTGTAGCCGGCGATGGCCTCGGCGGCGTGGATGCCTTCGTGGCTGGCCTTGTGGGCAAGCCAGGGCGCGCCGGCGATGTCGCCGATGGCGTAGAGGCCGGCCACGTTGGTCTTGCCGTGCTTGTCGGTGGCGACGTGGCCGCGATCCAGGTTCACGCCCAGCGCTTCCAGGCCGTCGTTGTTCGGAGCGATGCCGACGGCGACGATGCACTTCTCGGCGGCCAGCTGCTCGATCTTGCCGCCGACGTCGACCGTGACCGAGACGCCGTCCTTGGTTTTCTCGACCTTGGCGACCTTGGCGCCGACGCGGAACTTGATGCCGCGCTTCTCGAACGCCTTCTGGGCGGCCTTCGAGACCTCCTCGTCCTCGACCGGCATGATGCGATCGATGGCTTCGACGACGGTCACCTCGGCGCCGAGGGCGCGGTAGAAGCTGGCGAACTCGATGCCGATGGCGCCCGAGCCGATCACGACCAGCGACTTGGGCATGCTCTTGGGGGCCAGCGCATCGCGATAGGTCCAGATCTTGTCGCCATCCGAAACCGCGCCGATGGCCGGGATCTCACGGGCGCGGGCGCCGCTGGCCAGAATCACGTTCTTGGCCTGGACCGTGCGGCTGCCGCCAGCCTTCAGGGCGATGACCAGTTTCGGCGCCGGATTGCCCTTCTCCAGCTTGGCCTCGCCCTCGATGACCTCGATCTTGTGCTTCTTCATCAGGAAGGCGATGCCGTTCGACATGTTCTTGGCCACGCCGCGCGAACGCTCGATGATCTTGCCGAAGTCGAACGAAGCCTTCTCGACCGACAGGCCGTAGCCGCCCAGGTGCGACAGCTGCTCGTAGATCTCGCCCGACTTCAGCAACGCCTTGGTCGGAATACAGCCCCAGTTCAGGCAGATGCCGCCCAGGTTCTCACGCTCGACGATGGCCGTCTTCAGGCCCAGCTGGCTGGCGCGGATCGCGGCCACGTAGCCGCCAGGACCGGCGCCGATGACGACGACATCGAATTCCGTGGACATGTTCTTCTTACCCTAGCTTGGGCGTCGTCCGGGGGAGCGGACCAACGCCAGTCGACCGGTTCGTGGACCGGTCTGGGAGAAACTAAAGCAGCGCCTCGACCGCAACCTTCAGATCTTCGGGCTTCACGGTCGGCGCGAAACGCTCGACGACCTCGCCATCCTTGCCGATCAGGAACTTGGTGAAGTTCCACTTGATCGCCTCGGTGCCCAGCACGCCCTTCTGCTCCTTCTTGAGAAACCTGTAGAGCGGATGGGCGTCGGCGCCGTTGACGTCGATCTTGCTCATCACCGGGAAGGTCACGTCGTAGGTCAGCGAACAGAAGTTCGCGATCTCCTCGGCGTTTCCCGGCTCCTGAGCGCCAAACTGGTTGCAGGGGAAGGCCAGGACCGTAAAGCCGCGGTCCTTGTAGGTCTTGTAGAGCGCCTCGAGACCTTCGTACTGGGGCGTGAAACCGCACTTGCTGGCGGTGTTCACGATCAGCAGCACTTGGCCGCGATAGTCGGCCAGGTTCACGTCCTGGCCGTCCAGCGTCTTGGCCGAATAGTCGTAGACCGACATGACTCGCCCTCCCCGCGACCTTGATCAGACGATCAGGGTCAGCGGCTCTTCGATCAGCGGTTTGAACGCCGCCAGGAACTTGGCCCCGACCGCGCCGTCAACCACGCGGTGATCGCAGGTCAGGGTCACGGTCATGACCGTCGCCACGGCCAGCTGGCCGTTCTTGACCACCGGACGCTGCTCGCCGGCCCCGACGCTCATGATCGCGCCCTGCGGTTCGTTGATGATCGACGAGAAGGCCTTGATGCCGAACATGCCCAGGTTGCTGACCGAGAAGGTGCCGCCCTGGAATTCCTCGGGCTTCAGTTTCTTGGCCTTGGCGCGCGCGGCCAGGTCCTTCATCTCGGTCGAGATCTGGGCCAGCCCCTTGGTCTCGGCGGCGCGGATGATCGGGGTGATCAGGCCGCCGTCGATGGCCACGGCCACGGCGATGTCGGCATGCTTGTGCATGGCGATGCCTTCAGGCGTGTACGAAGCGTTGGCCTCGGGCACGCGCTTCAGCGCCACGGCCGCGGCCTTGATGACGATGTCGTTGACCGACACCTTCACGCCCTGGCCTTCCAGCAGGCTGTTGATCTTGGAGCGGGCGGCCAGCAGGCCGTCCAGCTCGATGTCGATCGTCAGCGGGAAGTGCGGCACGTCGCGGAAGCTTTCCGTCAGTCGGCGCGCGATCGTCTTGCGCATGCCGTCCAGCGGGACCAGGTCGTACGAGCCGGCAGGGATGCCCATCTGCTCCAGCGACTGGACCTTGCGCGGCTCGGCGGCTGGAGCGGCCGCAGCGGACGAAGCGCTCGGGGCGGTCTTGGCGGCCGGTGCGCCGCCCGACTTGGCGGCTTCGACGTCGGACTTGACCACGCGGCCGTGCGGGCCGGTGCCCTTGATGCTCTTCAGGTCCAGGCCGGCGGCCGACGCGAGGCGGCGGGCCAGCGGCGAAGCGAAGACGCGCGAACCGTCGGCGGTGACCGGAGCGGCCGGGGCGGGCTTGGCGGGAGCAGCGGTTTCGCCGCCGCCTTGCGCCGGCGCGGCGGGCGCCGGAGCCGCAGCGGCCTTGGGGGCTTCGGCCTTCGGGGCCGGTGCGGGGCTCTCGCCCTCGCCCGCCAGCTTGGCGATCAAGGCGTTCACCTTGACGTTCTCGGTGCCGGCGTCGACCAGGATGGCCTCGACCACGCCCTCATCGACCGCTTCGACTTCCATCGTCGCCTTGTCGGTCTCGATCTCGGCGATCACGTCGCCGGCCTTGACGGTGTCGCCGACCTTGACGTGCCACTTGGCGAGGGTTCCCTCCTCCATGGTGGGCGACAGGGCGGGCATCAGGATGTCGATCGACATTGAGCTTCTTCCTCAAGCGTTCGGGACGGCCTCGACCAAGGTGGTCGGCGTCCATTTGGCCTTGCGTCTGGCAAGGCGTTGTTCGTCCGTTTCGTCGTGATAGTCCATACGCTCCGGATCGCGATCGGCGAAACCGGGCATGTCGGTCCCGACGACATTGACGACGGCGTAGGCTTGGCCCTCGTCCCGGATCATCGCGCCGACATAGGCGCCGCATTCGCGGCAGAGCAGGAAATCGACCTGACGGCGGTTGAACCGGTAGCGGTGCAGCGACCCCGGCGCGGCTGTGATGTGCAGCCGCCCCTCCGGATCACTGGTCGTGCGTCCGCCCTGCCGGCGACAGAAGGCGCATTGACAGGCGCGCAGCGGCAGCTCGTCCACGGACTTGCCCGGTTCGAGCTGCACATGCACCGCGCCGCAATGGCAGGACCCGTTCAGGACCGTCATCAGAGCGCCCTCGCCCGCTCACGCGGGCCGAAGCCAAGGTGAGCGGGCATCAGGATCACTTGTAGCTGACCGCCTTGGCCGCCTTCACGATCTTCTCGACCGAGGGCAGGCTGAGGGCTTCCAGGTTCGCCGCGTACGGCAGCGGCACGTCTTCCTGGTGAACCCGCAGCGGCGGGGCGTCCAGGTAGTCGAAGCCGAACTCCGTGATCCGGGCGACGATCTCGGCGCCGACGCCCATCGGGCCCCAGCCTTCCTCGACCGTGACCAGGCGGTTGGTCTTCTTGACGCTTTCCAGGATGGTCGCGTGGTCCATCGGACGGATCGTGCGCAGGTCGACGACCTCCGCCGAAATGCCTTCCTTCTCCAGCTCCTCGGCCGCCTTCAGGGCGAAACCGACCATGCGGCTGTAGGCGACCAGCGTGACGTCCGAGCCTTGGCGACGGACCTTGGCCTTGCCGATCGGCACGACCCAGTCCTCGACGTCCGGAATGTCGAACTCGTGGCCGTACATCATCTCGTGCTCGAGGAAGACGACCGGGTTCGGATCACGGATGGCGGCCTTTAGCAGGCCCTTGGCGTCGGCCGCGTCGTACGGCGCGATGACCTTCAGACCCGGGACGTTGCCGTACCAGGCGGCGTAGTCCTGGCTGTGCTGGGCGGCCACGCGCGAGGCTGCGCCGTTGGGGCCGCGGAACACGATCGACGACTTGATCTGGCCGCCCGACATGTACAGCGTCTTGGCGGCCGAGTTGATGATCTGGTCGATCGCCTGCATGGCGAAGTTCCAGGTCATGAACTCGACGATCGGCTTGAGGCCCGCCATCGCCGCGCCGACACCCATGCCGGCGAAGCCGTGCTCGGTGATCGGGGTGTCGATGACGCGCTTGTCGCCGAACTCCTGCAACAGTTCGCGGCTGACCTTGTAGGCGCCCTGGTACTGGGCGACTTCCTCGCCCATCAGGAATACGCGATCATCGCGGCGCATCTCTTCGGCCATGGCGTCGCGCAGGGCGTCGCGGACCGTGATCTTCTTCAGCGGCGTGCCCGAAGCGATCTCGGGGTCGGCGAAGGTCGAGGCGGCCGAGATCGGACCGGCGGGCGCCGGCGTGGCAGCTTGCGGCGGCGCCTTTTCCGGCTCGCCCGTGGCCTGCGCGGGCGCGGCCGGAGCCGACGCCGCTTCGCCCTCGCCCTTCAGGCGGGCGATCAAGGTGTTGACCTTGACGTTTTCACTGCCGGCCGGGACCAGAATGGCTTCGACCACGCCTTCGTCGACGGCCTCGACTTCCATCGTCGCCTTGTCCGTCTCGATCTCGGCGATGACGTCGCCGGCCTTGATGGTGTCGCCTTCCTTGACGAGCCACTTGGCCAGGGTGCCTTCCTCCATCGTCGGGGAAAGCGCGGGCATCAGGATGTCCGTCACTCGGCGGCCTCCAGGTAGACGTCGGTATACAGTTCCGAGGGATCGGGCTCGGGGCTCGTGCGGGCGAACTCGGCGGCTTCGGCGACGATGCGCTTCACTTCCGCGTCGACGCCCTTCAGGTCGTCTTCGGTGACGCCGGCCTTGGCCAGGCGCTCCTTGATATGGTCGATCGGATCGCGGGTCGTCTTGACCTCGTCGACCTCTTCCTTGGTGCGGTACTTGGCCGGGTCGGACATCGAGTGGCCGCGATAGCGATAGGTCTTCATCTCGAGGATGTAGGGCCCTTGGCCGCTGCGGGCGTGCTCGGTGGCGCGGGCGCCGGCTTCACGGACGGCGACGACGTCCATGCCGTCGACTTCCTCGCCAGGGATGCGGAACGAGATGCCGCGCTTGTGGAATGCGGTCTCCGAGGCGGAGCGCTCCACCGCCGTGCCCATGGCGTACTGGTTGTTCTCGATCACGTACACGACCGGCAGCTTCCACAGCTGGGCCATGTTGAAGCTCTCGTAGACCTGGCCCTGGTTGGCCGCGCCATCGCCCATATAGGCGTACGAGACGTTCCCGTTGCCCTTGTAGCTGTTGGCCAGCGCCAGGCCGGTGCCGAGCGAGACCTGGGCGCCGACGATGCCGTGACCGCCATAGAAGCCGGTCTCGACGTCGAACATGTGCATCGATCCGCCCTTGCCCTTGGACGAACCGCCAGCCCGCCCGGTCAACTCGGCCATGACCTCTCGCGGATCCATGCCGGCGGCCAGCATGTGGCCGTGGTCACGGTAGCCGGTGATGATCTGGTCGCCCTTCTGCGAGATCGACTGCATGCCGACCGCGATGGCTTCCTGACCGATGTACAGGTGGCAGAAGCCGCCGATCAGACCCATGCCGTACAGCTGGCCGGCGCGCTCTTCGAAGCGGCGGATCAGCAGCATGTCCTGATAGAATTTCAGGAGCTCGTCCTTGCCGACGAAGGCATTGACACCGGTTTCCGGCGCCTTCCCTTCAGAGGCCTCAGCCTTGCGCGTACGCGCCATTCAAATCTCCCTGGCCAATCTTCATCGCGGCCTTCGTCCTGAGGGCAGCTTCCGCCGAAAATTCGTCGGTTCCGCGAAGGAAATACCCTGATGCACCGTCAAGACCGATCCAGGACCGAGTAGGCCTTGGACCGACCGGCAGTCGATTCCGAAGTCTACGGGATCGGTCAGCTCGGACGCTTGACGCGGATCACATAGTCCCTCGGGTCGGCATATCCTAGGAGAGAACGCGCACGCTCCTCCAGAAGATCAGCCGACAAACTGCCGCTGCGTAATAGACGAGCGCGGGCCTCCAGGTCCATCCTCTCCGCGCGTATCTTCCTGAGTTCCTTTGTTTTTGCTGCGAGGTCCGCATTGCGCTGCGAGATCGACAGCAGGCCTCGATCGCCCGTCAGAGCGTGAAAGGCGAAGTAGAAAATCAGGAAAAAGATCGCCGCGGTCGGCAGGAAGGGTTGCAGTCGGGCGAACATCTGAGCGTCCCAAGGGGGGATTCGCAGGATCGCCGACCGTGCTTAACGCCTTCTAAATCCAGGCGTTGAGAAGGGTTATCATCGGTTCGCGAATTAGGCGAACGATGCTTTCAGATGAGATAGTTTCACCAGCATCTAGATGCCGCACCGCCGAAGCCATTTCGCGACCGCGAACGAACCGGAAATGGTCTCGTTTGAAACCACTGCCCAGCTTTTAGAAAATTTGTGGGTTAACCGCCCCGGCGACCTTTTCGCTCGATGCCGATACAGCGGAGTTCGTCGAAGAATCGCCGTCTTTGACCGCATCCTGAGGTGTAGCTTCAGGGGGAATGAAACCGATGGCGACGCGTCGAAACCTGGTCTTCAGCCTCGCGGGCGGCATGCTCATGCCCTCGCTGGCTCTGGCCGCCGAGACCGGGATCGTGAAGGGCCGTAAGGGCGGACCGGACATGATCAAGGGCGATCCGCCCCGGCTCGACTTCGGCGGCGGCTTCGTCATCCCTATGGACGGCCGGATCTTCAAGGCGCTGTGGGAGGGCGAGGATCGCTGGATCACCTACGCCCACGCCCTCTCCCGGCAGCAGGTCCGCGCCATGGCTCGGGCCGAGGACGCCGCGGTCGGGAAGATGAAGCTGATGTTGCTGACCCTGGCCTTCGCGCCGGAGCGCCTGGAACGGTTCGAAGGCCATGGCTGGGCGCTGAAGTCGGGAAACAACGACGACCTTGTGAGAGGAGACATCGCCCTGCCCGGCCGTCCAGTCATGCCGACCGTGGACGAGGTCAACAATTCGGAAAGCACGACGGCCGGCGATCCGGCCTATCACGCCATCACCGGCTACATGGTGATGAAGAAGGACGCCCCGCTGGAATACGTAAAGCAAAAGGCGCAGCTCCTTTCGGAAGCCGCGCCTCGATAGCTCCAGCGAGGGGAAAGGGCCTTAGCGACCCTTCAGGGCCGCGCGCCCGGCGTAGACGCCTTGGTCGTCCAGCATCTGCTCGATGCGCAGCAGCTGGTTGTACTTGGCCGTCCGGTCCGAGCGGGCCAGCGAACCCGTCTTGATCTGACCGCAGTTCAGGGCCACGGCCAGATCGGCGATGGTGCTGTCCTCGGTCTCGCCCGAGCGGTGGCTCATCACGCTGGTGTAGCCGTGACGGTGGGCCAGCTCGACGGCGTCGATGGTTTCCGAAAGCGTGCCGATCTGGTTGACCTTGACCAGGATCGAATTGGCCAGACCCTTGTCCAGGCCGATCTGCAGGCGCTTGGGGTTGGTCACGAACAGGTCGTCGCCAACCAGCTGGACCTTCTTGCCCAGGGTGTCGGTCAACAGCTTCCAGCCGTCGAAGTCATCCTCGGCCATGCCGTCCTCGATCGACAGGATCGGGAACTTGGCGACCAGGCCGGCCAGGTAGTCGACCATGGCGGCCGGATCCAGCGACTTGCCCTCGCCTTCCAGTTCGTACTTGCCGTTCTTGAAGAACTCGGTCGAGGCGACGTCCAGGCCCAGGACGAAGTCCTCGCCGGCCTTGTAGCCCGCCTTCTCGCCAGCCTTGACGATGAAGTCCAGCGCGGCCTCGGCGGAGGCCAGGTTCGGGGCGAAGCCGCCCTCGTCGCCGACGTTGGTGTTGTGACCGGCGTCCTTCAGGGCCTTCTTCAGGGCGTGGAAGATCTCGGCGCCCATGCGCAGGCCTTCGCGGAATTCCTTGGCGCCCGTCGGCAGGATCATGAATTCCTGGATGTCGATCGGATTGTCGGCATGCGCGCCGCCGTTGATGATGTTCATCATCGGGGTCGGCAGCACGCGGGCGTTCACCCCACCGACGTACTTGTAGAGCGGCAGGCCGGCCGACTCGGCGGCGGCCTTGGCGGCGGCCAGCGAGACGCCCAGGATGGCGTTGGCGCCCAGGCGGGCCTTGTTCGGCGTGCCGTCCAGCTCGATCAGCAGGTTGTCCAGGCGACGCTGGTCCTCAGCGTCCACGCCCGACAGCGCGTCGAAGATCTCGCCGTTAACGGCGTCGACGGCTTGCTGGACGCCCTTGCCCAGGTAGCGGGCCTTGTCCCCGTCACGCTTCTCGTTGGCCTCGTGAGCGCCGGTCGAGGCGCCCGACGGCACGGCGGCGCGGCCAAAGGCGCCATCTTCCAGGATCACGTCGACTTCGACGGTCGGGTTGCCCCGGCTGTCGAGAATTTCGCGGGCGATGATGTCGACGATCTCGGTCATGACTGCTCCTCAAGGCCAAAAGGCGCGGCAGCCTTTAGCCCCCAAGCGGCTCGGGCGCAACTTGACTTCCCTTCGAGCGTCGGCAGGTCAGGCGTCGTAGGTGGGCGGCATCAGGCCGCCCTGCCCCAGCCGGAACAGCACTCGCCCCGCCCCGAAGTCTAGCTCGACCCGGGCGAACAGGCGCAGCACGTCGACGCCCAGCAGCGCCGCCGGCCGGTTGTTCAGGTTCCAGATGTTGAAGATATGCAGATCGGCGAAGGCCATAGGAATGTTGGTGATCCGCAGCTCGCCCATCAGGATCGAGGGCACGACGCGGAACTCGCCCAACTGCATCTCGCCGCCGGCCGTCAGCAGGCGGGCCTGCTGGACGATGTCGGATGATCGGCGTCGCCGGGCGGCGATGGCCCGCGCCAGGGCCATGTTGCCGATGCTGACGCCGCCGCCGGAATCGATGAACGCCAGCGACCGCGCGCCGGCGATCCGCGAGTCGGCCAGGGTCAGGCGGCCGAACTTCTCGTCGGCCACCACCGAGACCTCGCGGGACGAGCGGACCAGCTGCGAGATCGATTGGCTGCGGCGGACCTCCAGCAACTTGCGGCGGAAGTCGATGACGACATTGCGCCCCTCCAGGATATCGACGCCCAGCAGGCCGTCGGCGCCGATCCGGTCATAGGGCAGCACGGGCAGGACGACGTCCGCCAGCTTGGCGTCGCCGGTGCGCAGCTGGGCC
This sequence comes from uncultured Caulobacter sp., assembly GCA_966211605.1. Classification (GTDB taxonomy): domain Bacteria; phylum Pseudomonadota; class Alphaproteobacteria; order Caulobacterales; family Caulobacteraceae; genus Caulobacter. The sequence continues at coordinate 39,846 of CBIHOB010000016.1, read as the reverse complement.
ACCCGCGCCGTGGCGCTGGTCACCGAGCCCGAGACGCCGTGGACCAGGACGTCCGGTCCGCGCGGCAAGGCCAGGCGCTCGGCCAGGCTCGGCGTCAGCACACTGCGATCGGCGCCGGTGTCGACGACGAACTGATAGGGCCCTTGCCCGTTGATCATGACCGGCACGGTCAGGCGAGCGTCCTGGTCCAGCGAGGCGTCGAGGACCAGCAGCGGCTGCTCGGCTGGAGCCTGGGGCGTGGGAAGCGGTGTCTGGGACAGCGAGACGGAGGACAGCGAAACCGGCGTGATCGCGCCCGCCAGCGCCGAGGGCGCGGCCAGCGAAAGACCCAGTCCCGCCGCCATGTTGCGACGTGAGAGCATGGGCGTACCTCCCTGTACGGAAGGCTAACACCGTTCTGCGAGGGCGCGACGAAAATACGACGAAAAACGCCGCCCGGGCGAACCGGGCGGCGTCTTCAAGCCGTCAGACGCGAAAGGAGACCTTAGTCTTCCTTCGGCGTCAGGATCTGCTTGCCGTTGTACATGCCGGTCTTCAGGTCGACATGGTGCGGACGGCGCAGCTCACCGGTGTCCTTGTCCTCGATGAACGAGTTGGCGCCCAGGGCGTGGTGCGACCGGCGCATGTTCCGGCGAGAAGGCGAAGTTTTTCTTTTAGGAACGGCCATCGAAGTGACTCTGCTCGCTGAGCGTGAAAATCGGAAGCGGCGACTAGGGTTCGACCCAGGCCGCCGCGTGAGCGGGGGCTTATGCCCGAGTCTCTCCCCAGATGCAAGCGGGAGCGCGTTAGGCAAAAGTGTAAGCGGCTTTGCCGCGCGAACGTGCTCCAACTTTAAATCGCCGGATCGGCCTTGAAGGCCGGTCCGGCGGGGAAAAACGGTTACACGAGTCGTCCGTGCTCCTTCGCGGCGGCGATGAAGCTGGCGAAAAGCGGATGCGGCGCGAACGGACGGCTCTTCAGTTCCGGGTGGTACTGGACGCCGATGAACCACGGATGGTCGTCCCGCTCGACGATCTCGGGCAGCACGCCGTTGGGCGAGCGGCCGGTCAGCTTCAGGCCCGCATCCTCCATCAGGTGGACGTAGCCGATATTGACCTCGTAGCGGTGGCGGTGCCGCTCGCTGATCTCGGTCGAGCCATAGATCTCAGCGACCTTTGACCCGGCGGTCAGGACGGCGTCGTAGGCCCCCAGGCGCATGGTGCCGCCCAGGTCGTCGCTGGCGCGGCGCTGCACCGTCTCGTTGCCCTTGATCCACTCGGTCATGATGCCGACCACCGGACGCTCTGTCGGGCCGAATTCGCTGGAACTGGCGTCCTTGATGCCGGCGACGTTGCGCAGGGTCTCAATCACGGCCATCTGCATGCCGAAGCAGATGCCGAAATACGGCACCTTGCGTTCGCGAGCGAACTGGGCCGCGCGGATCTTGCCCTCCGCGCCGCGCTCGCCGAAGCCGCCGGGCACCATGATGGCGTGGGCGTTCTCCAGGCGGGCCGCAGCCGCGCCCTCGTCGCCCTCGAAGGTCTCGCTCTCGACCCAGTCGAGGTTGACCTTGACCTTGTTGGCCAGGCCGCCGTGATGCAGGGCCTCGATCAGCGACTTATAGGCGTCCTTCAGCACAGTGTACTTGCCGACGACGGCGATCGTCACCTCGCCGTCCGGATGCTGGACGGTGTCGTCGATCTGCTTCCAGCGCGACAGGTCCGGCGCCGGCGCGTCCTGCAGGCCGAAGACATCCAGAACCTCGGCGTCCAGGCCTTGCTCGTGATAGTCGATCGGCACGGCGTAGATGGACGAGCTGTCCATCGCCTGGATGACCGCACTGGGACGGACGTTGCAGAACTGCGCGATCTTGCGCTTTTCCTCGGCCGGGATCTCCTGCTCGCAGCGGCACAGCAGGATGTCCGGCTGGATGCCGATCGAGCGCAGCTCCTTGACCGAGTGCTGGGTCGGCTTGGTCTTCATCTCGCCGGCCGTCTTGATGAACGGCAGCAGGGTCAGGTGCACATAGCAGCTCTGGCCGCGCGGCAGGTCCTGGCGCAGTTGGCGGATGGCCTCGAAGAACGGCAGGCCTTCGATGTCGCCGACCGTGCCGCCGATCTCGACCAGCACGAAGTCGACCGGCTTCTGGCCCGTCTCGTCCATCGCGGGCGACAGGACGAAGTCCTTGATCTCGTTGGTGACGTGCGGAATGACCTGGACGGTCGCGCCCAGATAGTCGCCGCGGCGCTCCTTCTCGATGATCGTCTTGTAGATCTGGCCCGTCGTAATGTTGTCGGCCTTGTTGGCCGAGACGCCGGTGAAGCGCTCGTAGTGCCCCAGGTCCAGGTCGGTTTCCGCCCCGTCGTCGGTCACGAAGACCTCGCCGTGCTGATACGGGCTCATCGTGCCCGGATCGACGTTCAGATAGGGGTCGAGCTTACGAAGGCGAACCGTGTAGCCACGCGCTTGCAGCAGCGCGCCGAGCGCCGCCGAGGCCAGACCTTTGCCAAGCGAGGAAACCACGCCGCCGGTGATGAAGATGTACCGCGTCATGGGCGATCAGATTACCCGTGATTCGACGACGCCGGTGAAAAGACCTGCGTTCATCAACAAGATTAAACCCCCGAGGTCGCCCTCGGGGGTCGGTTCAGGTCCGTCTGGAGACGGTTATGGTTTCGGTTGTTCCGCCGGCGGCGCGGCGACCGTCGGAGTCGCGGCGGTGGCGGGCGCCGTCTCCGCGGGTTTCGCGGCCGCCTTGGGCGCGGCGGCCGTCTTCTTGGCCGCTTCGGTCTTGGCCGACGCCTTCGGGGCCGGTTGGGCCGGCGTCAGCAGCGAGGGCTGCGGCGCGGTCGGGGCCGGGGCGTTGATCTGCGGGGTCGGCGCCTGGATTGCGCCCGGCTGGGCGGTCGAGGGCGAAACGTCGGTCACGGGGGCGCCAGCGGGAGCCGGAGCGGCCGGCGCCGCGTTCAAGGTCTTGGCGTCCAGGCTTTTGATGTTCAGACGGTCGGTGACCGAACCGCCGGTGTTGGCGCGGCCGGTCAGGATCGTCAGCAGAAGGCTGATCACGAGGAAGATCGAGAACAGGATCCAGGTGATGCGAGTCAGCAGGTCCCCGGCGCCGCGCGCGGTCATGAAGCCGCTGTTGCCGCCGCCCATGCCCAGCGCGCCGCCTTCCGAGCGCTGCAGCAGGACCACCCCGATGAGACCGAGGCAGACGACGATGTTGATGGCCAGCAGGACGCCGATGAGCATGACGAATGTGTTCTCGATCCGGGCGCGGGCGAAATGCCGCGCGAAAAACGAAGCGGCCCCTCTACCACTAGAGGACGCTCCGCGCCATAGCTGGGAAGCGCCCTCCCCGGCGCAAGCCCCCCAAGGCTCCCTAAACCAGCCCAATCTCCGGACCGCATGATCCTCGAGACCGAACGCCTGACCCTCGCTCCCCTGACGGTCGACGACGCGCCCCTGATCTATCCGTTCCTGAGCGACGCGGAAGTGATGTCCAATCTCGACCAGGAGCCGATCGAGGACCCTGACGAGGTGGCCGGCCGCGTGGCCGCCCAGGTCGACGAGATGGCCGCCGGCGACGCCGCCTATTGGACGATCCGCCATACGACCAGCGGCGCGTTTCTGGGCTATTGCGAGTTCATCGACATCGACAAGCGCCACGACCGGGCCGAGATCCGCTTCGTGGTCGACCGCAAGGGCTGGGGCCAGGGCTTCGGCGCCGAGGCGGTCAGCGCCCTGCTCGCCTACGGCGCCAGCAGCGGCCTGAAGAGCCTGGTGGCCAGCACCCATGTCGGCGACAACCGCGCCGAGCACCTCCTGCAGAAGTTGGGCTTCAAGGCGCAAGGCTATCTGAAGGGCGCCGTGCATCGCGACGGCGAGCGCCGGGACCGGCGGCTCTACGGCCTCGACCTCTAGAATCCGGGTGCGGCGATCGGTGTTATCGACCACCATGGTTAACGCGTGCATCTTCCGCGTTAACCGTCGCGCCTCGAATCGGCCGCGACCGGAACGGAGATCCCGATGCGCTCGCCCGCCGACATGGACATCGTCCAGATCGACATCAGCACCAAGTGCCACCTGGCCTGCAGCAACTGCACGCGGCTGATCCCGCACCAGACCCAGCGCCGCGACATGGAGCTGGAGACCTTCGAGCGCTCGGTGAAGAGCATGGAAGGCTGGAACGCCCCCAACAAGCTCATCGGCGTCATCGCCGGCGAGCCCACCCTGCATGGTAATTTCGAGCAGATCTCGCGCCGTTTCGCCGAGCTGTGGGGCGGCCCCAACACGGACAACGGCAAGGGCCCGATCAAGGACTTCAACGACTTCGCCACCCAGCGCCTGTTCGACCGCTCGAACGGCCGCGGGCTTTGGACCAGCCTGGGGAACGGGTTCTACAAGAACTACGAGACCATCATGGAGGTCTACAGCCACTTCAACACCAACACCCACGAGACCGCGGGCCAGCACCAGGCGCTGCTGATCAGCCGCAAGGACTACACCAAGGCCACCGGCATGTCGGACGCCGAGTGGGAATACAATCGCGACAACTGCTGGGTGCAGAAGCTCTGGTCGGCGACCATCAACGACAAGGGAGCCTATTTCTGCGAAGTGGCCGGGGCGATCGACCGACTCTATTTCGACGGCCAGCGCGCCTGGCCGGTCGAGCACGGCTGGTGGCAGCGCACGCCGGAAGACTTCAAGGACCAGCTGGACCTCTGCAACTATTGCGGCCTGGCCCAGCCGGGCCCGTCGCAGCTGGATTTGCTGGACCGCGACATCATTTCGGCCGAGCACAAGGCGATCCTCAAGAAGCTGGGCAGCCCGGCGATCCGCAAGCGCGCCTATGAGATGTTCGATCCGGAACTGCACATGCAGAAGCGCCAGGTCGAGACGCGCGACAACTATGTCGGCGAAGCCAGCTCGGGCCGCCGCGTCGGCATCGGCCACAACTCGACCAAGCCGCGCAAGCTGGCCTGCGTCCTGACCTCGGTCGGCTATGGCGACGACCTGGCCCTGACCCTGCCGCCGAACATGCGCGAGTTCGACGAGGTCATCGTCGTCACCACCAGCGACGACCTGCGCACCCAGGAGGTCGTCAAGGAGAACGGCGCGACGCTGGTCATCTCGGACCGCTGTTTCGAGGACGATCACGCCTTCAACAAGGGCAAGATGCTCAATGACGGCCTGAAGACGCTGAAGGACGCCGACTGGATCGTCTTCACCGACGCCGACATCGTCATGTTCGAGGGCTTCTACGAGCTGTTCATGTCGCACTCCTGGAACCCGGGCGTGCTGTACTTCACCGGCCGGGTCGACAGCCAGAAGGTCGAGGGTAAGGACAGCGAGCGGACCAACTTCGAGCCGAACGGCTATTTCCAGCTGTTCAACGCCCGCGCCCACGCCATTCGCGACAACTGGCCCAACATCGTCAGCGAGAACTTCTGCTCGGCCGGCAGCGTCGACAGCTGGTTCTACCAGCAATGGAAGCGCAGCAACCTGTTCGGCATCAGCGACATCCCGGTCCAGCACATCGCCAGCGCGCGCCTGGGCGAGAACTGGAACGGCAAACAGGCCCGTCCCCGGAAGTGGCGCCAGTTCGGCATCCTGACCGTGAACGGCTTCACCGCGCTGGATCCGTCGGCCACCGAGGTGCCGGCCGTGATCCGCCTGACTGACACAGCCTTCGGCGAAACGGTTGAGCTTCACCGGGACGAGCTGGACAAGCACGTGCAAGTCGGCCCCAACGGCCTGATCTTCCAGGGCAAGGACATCGGTCGCATGCACATCCACGTGGCCTATTTCGCGGACTAGGGGACGCACGGCTGCGCCGCTTCACGCGGTGAACCGCTGAAGGTGTTGGGGAGGCGACGGAGCGGCCGGGCGAACCCGGAGACCGTGAGGGGTTTGTGTGTTTCGGCTCGGACGACCGCTCCGCCAGGCTGTTCTTGCCCGTGAGGATGGGAGGCGTGAGCGTCTTTCAGCTCGGGTTCCCACTAGCCCCCTGACGGGCGCGGACCAACTCGAACGGCTACATCCGTAACGAGCCCGACGGTCCACGATAGACGGCTTGTACGATCACAGTCCTGTCGCTCCGCGCTCGGCTAACCCCTCGGCCTTCGTGTGGTCCCGGATCTATCCAACGAACAGACCACCACCCGAACCGAGGAGGCGCACACGCGGCCCCGCTCAACCTATCCCCGCCGCCGCGGCTCCTTGCGAGAGACCGGTCTGCGAGCAGACCGTTGGGCCGGATCCAAGCGCCCTCCCCCGCGGCGGGGATGAGGTGAGTATGGAGCGGCGCTGAACGCGGATCATTCAACGGCGCATAAAATCGACAAGCGATTCATTTCACGCGGGTTCATCTCGCGAATTCCGAGGATACAGGCGCTTCAATCCCCCTACTCGCCCCCTCCGCGCCTGCGGCGCTCCTCCCCCGGAGGGGGAAGACGGGCGGGGGGTGAACCGTCTGCCCCCTTTGGGGGCGGACGACAACGCGGAGCGTGGTTAGGGGGGGCCTAGGGTGTTGGCCCCCCTTCCTCCGAATCCGATAAAGCCTGCGCCTTCAGTTCCCCGGAGTACCGCCGTGCCCTTCCGTCACCTCGCCGCGCTCGTCGCGTCCGTCGTCGCCCTGGCCCTCAGCGGGCCGGCCGCCGCCGAGTACGGGTTCAGGGACCTGCTGCGCGAGCCCGGCGCGCCGCGTATCGGGGCTGTTGACGCCGACGTCACCATCGTCGTGTACGGCGACTACAACTGCGGCTACTGCAAGCGCATGGAGCCGGTGCTGGCCGAGGCGCTGAAGAGCGATCGGCGTCTGGCCGTCGTCCACAAGGACTGGCCGATCTTCGGCGAGGTTTCCGAGCACGCCGCCCGGGTGGCGCTGGCGGCGACGTATCAGGGCCGGTACGAGACCGTCCATCGCGCCTTCATCCTGTCGCCGACCCGGCTGAGCGACAAGGCGATGGTCGACGCCGTCGCCAAGCAGTCGGGCCTGGACTGGCCCCGCCTGACCCACGACCTGAAGGCCCACGGCGGCGACATCGACGCCATCCTGGCGCGCAACGAGCGCGAGGCGACCCTTCTGGGCTTCCAGGGCACGCCGGGCCTGGTGATCAACGGCTACCTGTACCCCGGCGCCCTGTCGGGCGATCAGCTGACGGAGCTGGTCCGAAAGATCCGCGCCAAGGCGGCGCAGCCGCCCGCGACCTAGATCCCCCTACTCCTTGGCCAGCTTGGCCAGCACCGTCAGGATCTTCTCGGCCGCATCGAGGCGCTGGGCCGGAGTGTCCCACTCGCCCTTGACCACGACCTTCTGGTCCGGGCGGACCTTCCAGATCAGGCTGTTCTTGCCGACGTACTGCATCAGCCCCAGCGGGTTGGCGTAGCTGTCGTTGCGGAAGCTGGCCACGGCGCCCTTGGGACCCACGTCGATCTTGGCGACATTGGCCTCGCGGCACAGTCCCTTGATGGCCACGACCTTGAGCAAGGACCCGGTCTCAGGTGGCAGCGGGCCGAAGCGGTCGATCATCTCGGCGGCCAGGGCCTCGCGGTCGGCGGCCTGCTCGGCTTCGGACAGACGGCGATACAGCGACAGGCGCACGTTCAGGTCGGGCACGTACTCGTCGGGGATCATCACGGCCGCGCCGGTGTTGATCTGCGGCGACCAGCCACGATCCTCCAGCAGGGCTTCCTGGCCCTGCCGCTGGCGCAGCTCGGCGACCGCATCCTCCAGCATCTGCTGATAGAGCTCGACGCCGATCTCCTTGATGTGGCCGCTCTGTTCGTCGCCCAAGAGGTTGCCGCCGCCGCGCTGGTCCAGGTCGTGGCTGGCCAGCTGGAAGCCGGCGCCCAGGCTGTCCAGCGACTGCAGCACCTGCAGGCGCTTCTCGGCTGACAGGGTCAGCGACTTCTCGACCGGCGTGGTCAGATAGGCGTAGGCGCGGGCCTTGGAACGGCCGACCCGGCCCCGGATCTGATAGAGCTGGGCCAGGCCGAACATGTCGGCGCGGTGGACGATCAGGGTGTTGGCCGACGGAATGTCGAGGCCGCTCTCGACGATGGTCGTGGCCAGCAGCACGTCGTACTGGCCCTCGTAGAAGGCCGTCATCACGTCTTCCAGCTGGGTCGCCGCCATCTGGCCGTGGCCGACGACGAACTTCACCTCGGGCACCTGGGTGCGCAGGAACTTCTCGATGTCCTCCAGGTCCTTGATGCGCGGCACCACGTAGTAGGACTGGCCGCCGCGGTACTTCTCGCGCAGCAGGGCCTCGCGCAGGGTCACCGGGTCGAACGGGCTGATATAGGTGCGCACCGCCAGGCGATCGACCGGCGGGGTGGCGATGATCGACATTTCCCGAATGCCGCTGAGCGCCATTTGGAGGGTTCGAGGGATGGGCGTGGCGGTCAGGGTCAGCATGTGCACGTCGGCGCGAAGCTCCTTGAGCTTCTCCTTGTGCTTGACGCCGAAGTGCTGCTCCTCGTCGACGATGACCATGCCCAGGTCCTTGAACGAGACCTGCTTGCTGAGCACCGCATGGGTGCCGACGACGATCTCGATCGTGCCGTCGGCCAGGCCCTCGCGGGTCTCGGCGGCTTCCTTGCCCGTGACCAGGCGCGACAGGCGGGTGACCTTCACCGGCCAGCCCTGGAAGCGGTCCTTGAACGTCTTGTAGTGCTGGCGAGCCAGCAGCGTGGTCGGACAGACGACGGCGACCTGTTTGCCGCTCATCGCCACCACGAAGGCCGCGCGCAGGGCCACCTCGGTCTTGCCGAAGCCGACGTCGCCGCAAATCAGCCGGTCCATCGGCTTGCCCGAGCTCAGGTCCTCCAGCACGTCGTGGATGGCGCTGAGCTGGTCGTCCGTCTCCTCGTAGGGGAAGCGGGCGCAGAACTCGTCGAACACGCCCGACGGCGGATCGGTCTCCTCGACGGTCTTCAGCTGGCGGGCGGCGGCGATCTGGATCAGGCCCTCGGCCATGACCCGCAGGCGCTCCTTGGCCTTCGCCTTCCGCCCCTGCCAGGCCGCGCCGCCCAGCTTGTCCAGCTGAACGTTCTCGGCGTCGGCCGCGCCGTAGCGGGTCAAGAGGTCGATGTTCTCGACGGGCAGGTAGAGCTTGGCCTCGCCGCCGTACAGCAGGTCCAGGCAGTCGTGCGGCGCGCCCTGGACGTCCAGGGTCTTGAGGCCCTCGTAGCGGCCGATGCCGTGGTCGATGTGGACGACCAGGTCGCCGGGAGTCAGCGACGAGGCCTCGGCCAGGAAGTTGGCGGCGCGGCGCTTCTTGCGGGGGCGGGCCAGGCGGTCGCCCAGGATGTCGGTCTCGGAGATGACCGCCAGCTGGTCGGTCTCGAAGCCGTGGTCCAGAGGCAGCACGACCCGCTGCGGGACCTTGGGATCGTTGGCCTTGGCCGCCTGCCAATAGCCGGCGAACGGGATCTTCTTCAGGCCGTGGTCGGCCAGCATGGTCCCCAGGCGCTCGGACGAGCCCTCGGACCATGAGGCGAACAGCACGCGCTTGCCCTCGGCGGCCAGCTTCCTGGCGTGGTCGGCGGTGGCCTCGAACAGGTTGACGCTGTCCTGGGCCCGCTCGGCGGCGAAGACGCGCCCCAGCTTCGCGCCCAGGTCGACGACGTCCAGGCCCTGGGGCTGGAACGGCGTGAACAGGCGGTGGGGACGGTCGGAGAGTTCGCGTTCCCACTCCTCGACGGTCAGGTACAGGGCCTCGGGCGGCAACGGACGGTAGGCCGACTTGCGGTCGGCGTTCGAGCGGGCCTCGTAGGCGTCCAGGATCATGGCCAGGCGCTCGTCGCGCGCTTCGGCGGCCTGGTGGTCGACGCCGATCAGGGCGCCGGCCGGCAGATAGTCGAACAGGGTCGCCATCCGCTCGTAGAACAGCGGCAGCCAGTGCTCGAGGCCGGCGCGGCGGCCGCCCTCGCTGACGGCGGCGTAAAGGGGGTCGTCGCCGGGCGCGCCGAACTCGGCGACATAACCCTTGCGGAACCGCGAGATGCCGTCGGCGTCGAGAAGCGCCTCGCTGACCGGCAGCAGATCGATCGCCTTCAGCTGCTTGGTCGAGCGCTGGGTCTCGGGATCGAAGGCGCGGATGCTCTCCAGCGTGTCGCCGAACAGGTCGAGGCGCACCGGCTCCTCGGCGGCCGGCGGATAGACATCGATGACGCCGCCCCGGATCGCGAACTCGCCGCGTTCCGAGACGGTGGAAGCGCGCGCATAGCCGTTGACGGCGAAATAGCGCTCCAGGTCCTTGATATCGACCACGGCGCCGACCTTGGCCGCGTAGCTGGCGCGCAGCAGCACGTCCTTGGTGGGCACGCGCTGCAGCAGGGCCGGCGCGGCGATGACCAGGATGGCCGGCTTGCTCTCGCCCAGGCCGCGGGCCAGGCGCGACAAGGTCGCCATCCGCGTGGCCGAGACGCCTGAGGACGGGCCGATGCGGTCGTACGGCAAGCAGTCCCACGACGGCAGCAGCACCGCCTCGATCTCGGGGGCGAAGAACTTCAGGGCGTCGATGAACGCGCCGGCCCGGGCGGTGTCGCGCGTCACGAAGGCGGTTAGCCCGCCGCGCGCCCGGGCGATGTCGGCCATCACCAGCGCGTCGAAGCCCTCCGGCGCGCCGGCCAGGGTCAGGCCGCCGGCGGCCTTGGCGATCTGTTTGGCGTCGTAGGCCATGAAGTCTCTTCTGGTGTGCTGCTAGGCGCCGTCGCCGACGGGGCGCGCCGTGTGCGCCTCGAACCGGAACGCGCGGATCAGCGCCATGACGTCCGTCTCGAACCTTTCAGGGGTCGGCTCCTGGCCGACGATCCAGGCGTAGATCTCGCGATCCGACTGCTCGAGCAGGGTCTCCAGGGTGTCCAGCTGCTCGGGGCTGAGGTGCGGGCCATGGACGTCCGCGAACGGGCCCAGGATGAGGTCCGCTTCCCGGAAGCCGCGATGCCAGGCGCGGAAACGAAGGCGCCGAAGGCGGGAGTCGTGGTCGATGCTCATGTGTGGGCGGATATAGAGCGGCGGTCGCCGGGGCGCCAGCATAACGGCTTTCACCGCGCCGAGGTTCTTTCGAAAGACCTTCCGAATACCTCGTATCGCCTTGTGGCGATTGACTTTGCCGACTTTCCGCCTATTTATCCCCAGCTTCGGAGCAGGTCTGGCGAATCCGCGCCGCCCGCTCGCCCAAGCACGGGCGGCTCCGAGCAGACCAGCGTGTAATGACCGAATTTACCGACCTCGGGCTTTCGCCCACGACCCTGCAGGCGGTCGCCGACACCGGCTATACCACTGCGACCCCCATTCAAGCCCAGGCCATTCCGGTCGCCCTCGCGGGCCAGGACGTCCTCGGCATCGCCCAGACGGGCACCGGCAAGACCGCCGCCTTCACCCTCCCCATGGTCGACCGCCTAGCCTCGGGCCGCGCCAAGGCCCGCATGCCGCGCGCCCTGGTGATCGCGCCGACCCGCGAACTGGCCGACCAGGTCGCCGCCAGCTTCGAGAAGTACGCCAAGGGCACCAAGCTCTCGTGGGCGCTCCTGATCGGCGGCGTGTCGTTCGGCGACCAGGAAAAGAAGCTGGACCGCGGCGTCGACGTGCTGATCGCCACGCCCGGCCGCCTGCTGGACCACTTCGAGCGCGGCAAGCTGCTGATGACCGGCGTCCAGATGATGGTCGTCGACGAAGCCGACCGCATGCTGGACATGGGCTTCATCCCGGACATCGAGCGCATCTTCAAGCTGACGCCGCCCAAGAAGCAGACCCTGTTCTTCTCGGCGACCATGCCGCCCGAAATCACCCGCCTGACCAAGCAGTTCCTGAAAGACCCCGTCAGGATTGAAGTGGCCAAGCCGGCGACGACCAACGCCAACATCACCCAGTGGATGGTCAAGGTCCCCTCGTCCGACCCCAAGGCCAAGCGGCTGGCGCTGCGGGCCCTGGTCGAGAAGGCCCAGATCGAGACCGGCATCGTCTTCTGCAACCGCAAGACCGAAGTCGACATCGTCGCCAAGTCGCTGAAGGTGCACGGCTTCGACGCCGCCCCGATCCACGGCGACCTGGACCAGTCCCAGCGCATGAAGACCCTGGCGGACTTCAGGTCGGGCGCGCTGAAGATCCTGGTGGCCTCGGACGTCGCCGCGCGCGGCCTGGACATTCCGGCCGTCAGCCACGTCTTCAACTACGACGTTCCCCACCACGCCGATGACTATGTTCACCGCATCGGCCGCACCGGCCGCGCCGGCCGCACCGGCGTGACGTACATGCTGGTGACCCCGGCCGACGACAAGGGCTTCGACAAGGTCGTCAAGCTGATCGGCCAGACGCCGGACGAAGAGAAGCTCGAGCTCGACTACTCCAACGCCGTGACCGTGAAGCGCGAAGGCGACCGCGATCGCAAGCGGGGCGGCCGTGATCGCGACCGTGGCGAGCGCAGTGAGCGCGGCGGTCGCGGCCGCGGGCGTGGTCGCTCGGAAGAAACCGCCGCCGAAGTCCCGGTCGAAGCCGCCGAAGCCGTCGTCGAGGCTCCTGAAGCCGCCGCCTCGGAAGAACGCCCCGCCCGCGAGCGCAAGCCGCGCCGTGAGCGCGATCGCGCGCCGCGAGCCGACGCGGCTCCGACGGTCGAGATCGAGCGTCCGGAACGCGCCGAACGTTCTGAGCGCCCTGCCCGCGCTGAACGTCCCGAGCGGCCGGTGCGCGGCGTCCAGCCGATCCGCGATCGCGATGACGACGATCGCCGCGTGGTCGGCTTCGGCAACGACATCCCGGCCTTCCTGCAGCGCCCGCCGCGCGGCAAGTAAGGCCACGGAAGCGATCCTTCGAAGGCGTCGGGCGCGAGTCCGGCGCCTTTGGCTTGTCCAGGCCTAGTGAACCAGCCGCCCCTGCAGCCACAGGATAGCCGGATAGACCGCCAGCCAGGTCCAGAAGAAACGGTTCAGGCCGAACAGGCACGCATTGGCCAGGTGGAACGTCCCGGCCACGACCAGCCCGGCGACCAGAGCCGGCCTCCACAGCAAGGTCAGCGGGAAAGCCAGTTCGAACAGCATCACCGCCCAGGACATCGCCCGCAGCACGCGCGGTCTGTCCGCCCAGCCGCGCAGGCTCTCGGCGACCGGATAGGCCGAGAACTGGAAGACATCGGCCAGCGCCCGGCCGGAGCGCCAGTCGGGGTTCACGATCTTGACCCCGCCGGAGATGAAGTAGGACAGGGTCAATTGCGCGCCCAGATAGCCAAAGGCCAGCTCCTGTAGCGGCCGCGAAGGCAGGAGATGCGCCAGGGTCAGGCACCACAGCGCCAGGAGGCCCATCCGGTCGCTGCCGCCGTTGTAGGGGCCCTGGAAGCGATGCAGGATCAGCAAGGACAACCCCGCCAGTCCGACGAGCGGCCAGGGTGAGGCGACCCCGGCGACGACCAGTCCGCACAGGACGATCCGCGCGCCGAACAGCCATCGCTCGTTGCGGAAACGGACCAGGTGTTCGAGGCTTTGCTGGATCAGGGCCAGGGCCAGCAGGGTCTGCGTCAGGCGGACAGCGTCAGTCAGCGTCATGCGACAGCGATCTCGGCCAACCGGCGCGGCGCAGGCTGGAACAGGATCTCGCGGGAGACCGCCTGCACCTCGCGACAAATGAAAACCAGGCGAAAGCACAGCCAGGGCCGCTCGGCGTCCTCGGGCAGGGCCCGAACGTCCGCGGCGATACGCTTGAAGATCTCGTCCTCGCTGTGGGCCGTGGGCTCATCCGTCAAGCGCTCGGCGCAGCTGACCAGGAACAGGCTCTCGTTCCAATGCGGGTTCCAGACCAGGCGCCTCAGCAACTCCAGCGGCCCCAGGCGCTGCGGCCTGGGCCGGAACTCCCGCCACTCCCCCTGAGCATCGCCAATCGATCGCAGCCGGGCATATTCGACGCGCGGCGACGGGGCGATCACATCGAAGAAATTCCACGACGGGATCAGCGCCGGCAGGAGCAGCTTCAGGAGGCTGCGCACGGTCTCCTCCAGAATCGCGACGAACAGGATCGAACTCTAGCCGCCGTCCGCGGCCGGACCCAATGGCCAGGCTGGCGGAACACTGTTATCCTGCCGCACGTTTTCGGCTCGATCGCGCCGGAGCCCGGCCGGTCCGCCAAACCCAACAAGACTGGGAGGACTGCAACGTGGCCGCCATCGAACCCGACCTCGACAAGGAAGCCATCCTCGTCGCGCACGAGAAGACCTATCACGCCTTTTCGGTGCTGCTGCGCTGGTCGATGCTGAGCCTCGCCTCGATTATCAGCGCCCTGACGGTATGGTTCGCGACGCCCGGCGGCTTCTGGGGCGGTTTGGCGACCTTCCTGATCGTCTGGGTGGCCGGCTATTACGGCATGGTCAAGCGCGAGGAGCAGCAACCGCTGGACCCCTGGGTCCCGGGGCGCAAGGGCATCCTCTAGAGCGACGCCTCCACAAACGCCAACAGGTCGTCCAAGGGCGGCCTGAAGGCGAACTTGAAGCCTCTGCGCAGCCTGCCCAGCAGCGGCGCCGCGCGCGCCGGGCATGGCGACGCGCAGACATAGCCACGCCAGTCCACCCCGACCTGGCGGCAGGCCGCCCTCACCCACTGGCTGGTGAAGTTCAGGGGCTGGATCTCCACGACCCGGGCGCCCTTCGCCAGGAAGACCGCGTTGGCCAGGGCCGCGCCGCTGGCCCCGACCAGCACCTCGGCGTCGCGCATCAAGGCGACTTGCGCGTCGGCGCTCAGCGTCTCGGGACGGACGATCATGAAGCCGCGCGCGGCCAGCGCCTTCTCGAACGCCGCCTCGCCGACCATGACCCGCATCGATTGACCGCGCCGCGAAAGATAGATGCGGCGCGCGCCCTTGCCGGCCGGCGCCCGCGCCCGCACGCGCGCCGACAGGTCGGCCAGGAGGCCGTTCGGATGGTGCAGGAAATGATCCATGCTGGTGGCGAACACCGCCCGCCTCAGCCGGACGACCGGGGCGTCGACTTCCAGGATCTCGCGACCAGGAAGGGTCATGGCGACCAGGTCGCGCTGCCAGGCGGTCAGTTTCGGGGCCAGGATCGGCAAGTCGTCCAGCAGGCCCGCCTGCTCCAGCGCCAACAGCGACGACAGGGCGTCGATGACGAAGTGGCCGTAGTTGAAGGTGGCGCCCCAGGGCAGGAACACCGCCCCGCCCTCCAGCTCGGGCGCCGCCGACGGCGGCGCGAAGCGCGTAGCGTTGTCGCGCAGGCCCGGAATGACCGAGAGGTCCTGCGAGCCGTGCCGAACCTCGCCGATCGTGGCGTTGTAGAGTGCGCCGTCGGCCCCGATCAGCGCCCCGAAACGCGGGAACCACCAGGCCTGGCCGATCGCGCACAGGGCCGGGACATTGACCGGCGGCGCGGCGGCGATGTCGTGCGGCCAGGCGTCGGCCTCGGGCCCGCCCAGGACTCCCAAAGGCGCGCCGGCCGAGGCGTCGTGCTCGCGCGACCAGGCCACGCCCGCCTGGCCACGGGCGAACCGCGCGCGCAACTCGGCCGCCGGCATGCGCGGCATGTCCTGGGCTTCGACGATGGGGCGCACGGAAAGCGACGCGGTCATGCGCCGCTTGGAGCATGCGCGGGCGGCGAGCGCAAACTCTCCTCCCTATTGGGTGAGGTGTCACGGAGCGACGAAGGGGGGCAGCGCGGCATGGGCGGAGCGCGCCCCTTCGGCCCGCTGGGCCACCTCCCCCGAAAAGAGGAGGATATCGGGAAGCGCTACGTCTTGATCTGCCCCGCCAGGTACTTGCGGATCCCCTCCCCGTACGGCGGGCGCAGGCCCAGCATCGGGGCGATGTCCTTCTTCAGCTGCTGGAACACGGCCTTGCGGTGGCTGAACTCGCGGAAGCCGTCGTGGCCGTGATAGGCGCCCATGCCGGCCGGACCGACGCCGCCGAACGGCAGGTCCTCCTGGGCGACGTGGAAGATGACGTCGTTGATCGTCACCCCGCCGCTGGTCGTGCGCGAGAGCACCCGGTCCTTCTCGGCCTCATCCGCGCCGAACCAATAGAGGGCCAGCGGGCGGTCGTGAGCATTCACATAGTCCACGGCCTCATCGAGGCTGTTGTAGGTCTTCACCGGCAGGACCGGCCCGAAGATCTCCTCCTGCATGACCTTCATGTCGTCGGTCGGATCCAGGATCAGGGTCGGAGCGATCTTGCGATGCTCCTGCTGCGACAGATCCTCGCCGCCCGGGTTGATCTCGACCACCCGCGCGCCCTTGGCCCTGGCGTCGTCGACATAGCCCTTGATCCGGTCGTAGTGGCGCTGGGCGACGACGGCCGTGTAGTCGGGATTGTCCTTGAGCGTCGGGAAGTAACGGTCGACCGCGGCCTTGGCCTCCTCGACGAAGGTTTCGACCGCCTCTTGCGGCGCGAACACGTAGTCGGGGGCCAGGCAGATCTGGCCGGCGTTCAGGGTCTTGCCGTTCATGATCCGCGCCGCGGCCGTGGCCATGTCGGCGCCGCGCGACAGGATCACCGGGCTCTTGCCGCCCAACTCCAGGGTCACCGGCACCAGGTTCTCGGCCGCCGCCCGCATCACATGGCGCGCCACCGAGGTCGCGCCGGTGAAGACCAGGTGGTCGAAGGCCAAGCCCGCGAAAGCCTGGCCGACCTCGGGTCCGCCGACGAACACCGCGACCTCTTCTTCCGAGAACGCCTTGGCGAACATCGCCTTCAAGAGCTCCGAGGTCGCCGGGGTATATTCCGACGGCTTGATCATGGCGCGGTTGCCGGCCGCGAAGATCCCCGCCAGCGGCGCGAAGGTCAGGTTGACCGGGAAGTTCCAGGGGCTGATCACGCCCACGACGCCCTTGGGCTGCCAGTGCACCGTAGCCTTGGCGCCGAACAGGCCCAGGATCGCCGGCGTGGTCTTGCGCTTCTCCGGCCTCATCCACTTGGCGACGTTCTCGCGGGCGAACTTCAGCGGCCCGATCGAGCCGGCGACGTCGGTCAGGGCCGTGGCCTCGGGCGAGCGCGAACCGAAGTCGGCGTTGACCGCCTTGGCGATCTCGACCTGATGGCCGACCAGCAGGTCGATGCAGCGATCCAGCCACCCGATCCGGGTTTCGACGCTGGGCGGGCCGTCACGGAGGTGCGCGGCTTTTTGGCGCTGCAAGACGTCGTTCATGGCCGCCTTGTGGGCCTCGAAAGACAAATTCACGGGTGCATTCATGGCCTTGTCGCTCCTCCCACGGCCCGCTCCACGAAGCGGCATTCTAGATTATCATTGATCACCATGGTCGAGCCCGAGCCCGCGCGCAAGCGAACGTTGTTCGTTCTTAACGCCTCGTAAGAACTCTCAGGTCTAAGGTCTCGCTCCAAGCGATCGGTGCTTCCGCAAGGGAAAGCATCGATGGGGGAAGAAGAGATGTCGGACGTCGAAACCACGCTGCGCGGTCCAGAGGCTTACAAGATCGCCTCGCGCGCTCTGGAGCTCATGGAGCGGCACCAGGTGTGGCCGACCGCCCTGAATTTCGAGCTGTGGACCCACTATGTGGCCGATCCCGACGGCGCCCTGGCCCGTGAGCTGACCCGCCTGATCTCGCTGGGCGAGCCGATGACCGAACTGGTCAGCGAGGAACTGGCCGCCACCTATCTGCCCAAGGCCCGCCTGAACGAACAGATCCGCGACGCCGGCGACATCCTGTCGAAGGAACTGGAAGCGGTCTCCAAGGCCATCCAGAACGCCCAGAAGTCGAACGCCGCCTTCGGCAAGGAACTGGCCGGCGCCAGCAAGAGCCTGGACAAGTCGCCCGACGTCGACGCCATCAAGGCCCTGGTCGGCAACCTGGCCGAGGCCACCCGCCGCGTGCACAAGGAGAACCAGTCGCTGGAAACACGCCTGGCCGACTCCACCGCCGAGGTCGAGCGCCTGCGCGAGCACCTGGAACAGGTCCGCCGCGACGCCACCACCGACGGCCTGACGAACCTGGCCAACCGCAAGGCCTTCGACGAGGAACTGGACCGCGCCTGCGCCGACGCCGACGACACCGGCTCGACCATCTGCCTGGCCGTGCTCGACATCGACCACTTCAAGGGCTTCAACGACACCTGGGGCCACCAGACCGGCGACCAGGTCATCCGCTACGTCGCCTCGGTGATCGGCCGCGTCGCCGCTCCGCCGCGCTTCGCCGCCCGCTACGGCGGCGAGGAGTTCGCGATGATCTTCCCACGCGAAGCCGCTTCGGCCGTCGCCACCACCCTGGAAGAGATCCGCGTCGAGGTCTCCTCGCGCATGCTCAAGCGTCGCTCGACCAACGAGGACCTGGGCGCCATCACCATTTCGTCGGGCTTCGCCGAGCGTCAGCCGGGCGAAAGCGGTCATTCGATCATGGAACGCGCCGACGCGGCGCTGTACGCTTCCAAGCGCGGCGGCCGCAACCGCGTCACGGCGGCGGAATCCATGCCGGCCTCGGCGAACGCGGCCTGATCCCATTCAGCAGAAGACCTACCCTTGGCGCCGCCGGTCTCGCGATCGGCGGCGTTTCCTTTTGAAGATTCCGCTAGCCTTCCCAAGGGGCAAAGGCGCCTAGACTCCCTGCAGCGAACAAGGGAGGCCACGGCCGTGGACTATCAGAAGATCCGTGTCTCGACTGAAGGCGGCGTCACGACCGTCACCCTGACCGATCCGTCGACGCTGAACGCGGCCAGCCTGGAGCTCGCCCGCGAGCTGACCCGCGCCTTCTCGACCATCGCCGCCGGCAAGATCGAGGCGCGCGCGGTGATCCTGACGGGTGAGGGCCGCGGCTTCTGTTCGGGCGCCAACCTGTCGGGCGGCGGCGCGGCCGGACGCGAGCTGGACGTCGACGACAAGCCTGACGCCGGCTCGGCGCTGGAGACGATCTACAACCCGCTGATGACCCTGCTGAAGGATTTCCCGCTGCCGATCGTGACGGCGGTGAACGGTCCAGCGGCCGGGATCGGCTGCTCGATCGCCCTGATGGGCGATATCATCGTCGCGTCGGAGAGCGCCTATTTCCTGCAGGCCTTCCGCCGCATCGGCCTGGTGCCCGACGGCGGCTCGACCTATCTGCTGCCGCGCCTGATCGGCAAGGCCCGGGCGATGGAGATGATGCTGCTGGGCGACAAGATCCCCGCCGCCACGGCCCTGCAGTGGGGCCTGGTCAACCGCTGCGTCCCCGACGAGGAACTGATCGGGACCGCCACGGCGCTCGCCCAGGAACTGGCGCGAGGCCCGGCGGCGCTCAGCGCCATCCGCAAGCTGGTCTGGGACAGCCTGGACAGCGACTGGACCGGCCAGTTGCACGCCGAGCGCAAGGCTCAGAAAGTCGCCGGCAAGACCGAGGACTTCCTCGAGGGCGTCAGCGCCTTCCTCCAGAAGCGCGTGGCGGCATTCAAGGGGCGGTAAGACTCAGCGCGGGCTTGAGCGCCTTTGGCGGCCATGAAGCTTCTGGCCCTTTCCGACAGCCTGCGCGCGCCCTCGACCAACACCGTCCCGGTCGAGGCTCTCCCCGCCCTGCCGCCCAAGGCGCGCCGGGACTAGAGGTAGGGCTTGTAGCTCTTCTCTTCGACGATGTCCGAGCCGGCCGCCTCGTTGATGGCGCGCTTGATGGCGGCGCGGCGGTCGTTGTCGATGTAGACGCGGCGAGCCAGGGCGACGAAGCTGTCGCCGAAGTCCTGGCGGCGCTCGCAGTCGCGCTTGCCGTCCTCGATGTCCCAGAGCGCGGCGTTGACGGTCGTCAGTTCCTCGGTCAGGCGGGCGAGATCGGCGGTGTCGGGCAGGTGCTCGCGGGCCGTGGCTTCCAGCAGGGCCAGCTCCTTGCGGACATTGGCCTCCTTGGCCGGATCGCCGATGCGCTGGGCCTTGACCCGCAGGATGGTGATCTTGTCGACCAGTTCGCCCGCCGAGATCGGCGCGAGGATGGACATTCAGGAAACTCCGGACACCAGCTTCTGAAGAGCGTCCCAGACAGCATCGACCGGCAGGGCGCCCATGCCGCTTCCGTAGTCCTCCGCGACCAGCATCTCAAGCCGCCGGGCGGCCGGTCGGAACTTCACCGACTTGCGGCGATCCTGCTGCAGCGAGAGCAAGCGCGCTCCGCCGGCCGCCAGCATGTGGCCCGGGCCAGCGTCGTTGGCCACGCCCGCCGCCAGCCGTCCGGCCAGCGCGATCACCAGCAGCGGCCCCTTCACGCCGGCGAAGCCGTCGGCGCGGTTGCGCTCGGGCTGCAAGGCCTGCGGGATCTCGCGGGCGGCGATGGCGGCGTCGTCGCCCTCGTCGGGGCCGAAGAAGAACACCGGAGTCCAGCCCTTGGCGGCGATGCGGCGGGCCAGTTCGAGATAGCGTTCCAGCGGCCAGCGCTTGTCCTGGCCGCCCGCGCCGGGCGCCAGGCCGACATAGGTCGGGCCGGCGGGCAGCAGGGCCTCGGCGGCCTTCAGGGCGTCGGGGTTGGCCAGGACCAGGGGTCCAGGCGCCCCCTGCCCGTCCGTGGCCAGGCTCAGCAGCCGCGCCAGACGATCGGTCACCGCGACCGGCCAGCCCTGGGTTCGTGCCTGGCGGGCGGCCGAGACGAAGCGGCCTCCTTTTTCGTTGGGAGCCGCGCCTCGCCGGGCCACACCGCTACGGCGCAGGTTCTCCTGGGTGTCGATGACCAGGTCGAACTTGCGACCACCGAACGGCTTGCGCCATGGAAGACTGTCCAGCGGCGCGGCGCCGTTCGAGCCCTCGAGGATCACCTCATCGACATAGCCGGCCACCACGCCCTTCAGGGCGGACGTGTAGACGGTCTCACCCTTGGCCGCGCACCAGCTGATCCGCGCGTCGGGAAAGGCCGCGCGCAGGCCGGCGATGAAGGGCAGCTTGATCAGGCCGTCGCCGATGACCTCGCCCATCGAATAGATCAGAACCGTCTGGACCATGGCCGTGTGTCGCCGTCCAAGCGCACCGGGTCAATGTCGATCACAGAAATGTAAGTGAACACTCACTTGCATTCTGGCGCGGCCATGCGATGGTCTTCCCATGAGCGCCAAGCCTCGCATCGAACGCGCCGCCCTCGAGGCCTTCGTCGTCGAAGGCGTGGACGCGACCACGACCAAAACCATCGCCGCCCGCGCCGGCGTCTCCGAAGGCGCGATCTATCGCCATTGGAAGAGCAAGGACGACTTGGCGGTTGGCCTCTTCATGGACTGCCATCGCCGCCTCTCCAAGCTGATCGAGGACGAAGCGATGGCCGCCGAGGGGATCAGGGCCAAGGCGGCCGCCCTCGTGAAGGCCTATTGCGCCATGGCCGACGAGGACTGGCTGCTGTTCTCGTTCCACCTGCTGCAGCTGCACCACTTCCTGCCCTATTACCAGGAGGACGGCCGCGACCCGGTTACCCTGGTCGAAACCGTGATAAAGCAGGCGATGATCAACGCCGAACTGCCGCCGGGCGACCCGCGCGTGCTGGCCGCCATGGCCATCGGCGTCATCAGCCAGACCGCCCAGAACAAGGCCTACGGCCGCCTGGGCGACGACGCCTTGTCGGCGCACGCTCCCCTCATGACGGCGGCCGTCCAGGCCGTGCTCTTCGCCCGCTAGGGAAACTCCAGGATGCGCAGCGCGCTCTTCAACGCCTACTACTGGGTCCTGTCGATCTTCTACGGTCTGTCGGCGGCCTTCGCCGCCCTGGCGCCGGGCCGCAAGCCGGTGGCCTTCGCTCTGCGCCTCTACAGCAAGCGCATGCTCTGGGCGCTGGGCTTCTTCGCCGACGTGAAGGTCGAGCTGAAAGGCCAGGAGAACCTGCCCGCCGGCCCGTTCATCATCGCCGCCAAGCATCACAGCTGGGGCGACGGCTTCGTGATGTTCGCCAATGTCGACAACCTGAGCTTCGTGACCGGCGACCACCTGGAGAAGTTCCCGCTGGTCGGCGCGATCCTCAAGAAGTTCGGGGCCATCGTCGTCGACAGCTGCGGCGGGCCCGAGGCCCGCAAGGCCCTTTCCCAGAGCGCCGCCCAAGTCGCAGCCGAGGGCCGGCGCATCCTGATCTATCCCGAAGGCCACCTGGCCGCGCCGGGCGAGCGGTTCCGCTACCGCACGGGCGTGTACTACATGAGCAAGGACTTCGGCCTGCCGGTCGTGCCCGTGGCGACGAACCTGGGCTGCTTCTGGAAGCAGCAGGACAGGAAGAAGACGCCGGGGACCGCCACCGTCGAGTTCCTTCCGCCCCTGCCCCAGGGCCTGGACAAGGACGCCTTCATGCAGCGGATGGAAGCGGTGATCGAGGGCCGCACCAATGAATTGATCGCCCAGGCGCGCGGCGAGCCGGTGAAGCCTTCGGTGCTGGTGGAATGGAACGGGCGGAAGAACGTGGCGGCGGCGCCGAAAGTGGCCGAGGCTTCGACCTAGACCTCGACTGGGCACTCCGCCGGAACGCCGGCGAAAGTGCCCTCGGCCCGCCGCTTGGCGAAATGGGTCTGGGCGCAGCCGCTGGAGCACAGCAGGCCGGTGTCGGACCAGTAGAGCGGGCTCTCGTCCTCGTGCTTGAACTTCGGCGCGCCCCACGGCAGGCCGCATTCGACGCAGGACGGGGTCTTGGCCAGCATCAGTGTTCGCTTTCCTCGGGCGCCTCCGGCGCGGGCTGGATCGTCACGCTCTCGCCGCAGCCGCAGGCGTCCGTCTCGTTCGGATTGTGGAACACGAACTTCGACGACAGCTTGGTGATCTCGTAGTCGATCTCGGTGCCGATCAAGAAGAGCACGGCCTTGGGCTCGATCAGGATGGTGACGCCCTTGTCCTCGACGACCTCGTCGATCGGTCCCTTCTCGGCGGCGTATTCGAAGACGTATTCCTGGCCCGCACAGCCGCCGTTCTTCACGCCGACGCGCAAGCCCGCATAAGGCTTGTCAGCGCGGTCCATGATCTCCTTCACGCGCGCGGCCGCGGCGTCGGTCAAGGTGACCACCTTGGGCCGCGGACGGCGGGGACGGGCTGTGACGGCGGGTTCCATGGCTTTCGAACCGATCAGAACATGTTCAGTTGCAGCTTGGCCTCATCGCTCATCCGCGAAGCGTCCCACGGCGGCTCGAACACCAACTCGACGTTGCAGGACTTCAGGCCGGGGATCTCCATGACCGCGTCGCGGACCCAGCCTGGCATTTCGCCGGCCACCGGGCAGCCGGGGGCGGTCAGGGTCATGTCGATGGCCACATCCTTCTCGTCGCTGACGTCGACCTTGTAGATCAGGCCCAGCTCGTAGATGTCGACGGGGATTTCCGGGTCGTAGACGGTCTTCAGCTTCTCGATCAGCTGGTCCGTGATCTTGTTCAGCTCGTCCTGCGAGAGGGCCGAGACGGGCTCGGGAGCGGGGGCGGCGTCGGTCATCGGTCGGCTCAACTGAAGAAACTGCGGGCCTTGGCCAGCGCGTCCACGAACGCGTCGGCCTCGGCCTGGGTGTTATATAGGGCGAAGGAGGCGCGCGCGCTCGAGGTGACGCCGAAACGGCGCATCAAGGGCTCGGCGCAGTGGGTCCCGGCGCGGACGGCGACGCCGTACCGATCCAGCACCTGGGCGATGTCGTGGGCGTGGGCGCCCTCGACGGTGAACGACAGCACCGCGCCCTTGTTCGGCGCCTCGCCCAGGATCCGCACGCCGTTGACGCCGCGCAGCTGTTCGGCGACGCGTTCGTACAGGGCGTGCTCGTGGGCGAAGATGGCGTCGCGATCCAGGCCGTTCAGCCACTCGATCGCCGCGCCCAGGCCGACAGCCTCCAGGATCGCCGGCGTGCCGGCTTCAAAGCGATGCGGCGGATCGGCATAGGTGATCCGGTCCATGGACACCGAGCCGATCATCTCGCCGCCGCCCTGATACGGCGGCAGCGCTGCCAAGCGCTCGGCCTTGCCGTAGAGCACGCCGATGCCGGTCGGGCCGTACAGCTTGTGGCCGGAGAAGACATAGAAGTCGACGTCCAGGGCCTTCACGTCGACCTTGGTGTGAACCACGCCCTGGCAGCCGTCCAGCAGCACCGGCGCGCCGACCGCGTGAGCCAGGCGGACGATCTCAGCCACGTCGTTGACCGTGCCCAGCACGTTCGACATGTGGGTGACGGCGACCATCCTGGTCTTTTCCGACAGCAGGCCCTTGAAGGCCTCCATGTCCAGCCGCCCGTCGTCCAGCACCGGGACGAACTTCAGGACCACGCCCTTGCGCTCGCGCAGGAAGTGCCACGGCACGATGTTGGCGTGGTGCTCCATCTCGGAGATCACGATCTCGTCGCCGGCGTTCAGGCCAAGCCCGAACGACGATGCGACCAGGTTCACCGCTTCCGTGGCGCTCTTGGTCCAGACGATCTCGTTCGTTTCCGCATTGATGAAGCGAGAGACAGTTTCACGAGCTTTTTCATAGACTTCCGTCGTTTCGTTCGCCAAGGTGTGCAGGCCGCGATGGACGTTGGCGTACGAGCCGCGCGCCAGGTCGGTCATGGCGTCGAGCACCACGTTCGGCTTCTGGGCGCTGGCGGCGCTGTCCAGATAGATCAGCGGCTTGCCATGCACGGTGCGCTGCAGGATCGGGAACTGCTCGCGGATCGTCGCGACGTCGAAGGGGGCGTCGAAAGCCATTATCGGACGCCTCCCAGCTTGCGGGCGACCCAGGCGGCGGCGACCTCGCGGGCGGCTTCGTGCTCGATGCGCTCGACCACTTCGCCAACGAAGGCTTCGGTCAGCATGGCCTTGGCCTCGACCTCGGGAATGCCGCGCTGCTCGGCGTAGAACAGAGCGTCCTCGTCCAGGGCGCCGATCGTGTTGCCGTGGGCGCAGGAGACGTCGTCGGCGAAGATCAGCAGCTCGGGCTTGGCGTCGATCTCGGCCTTGTCCGACAGGATGAGGGCGTGGTGGCCCATCCGCGCGTCGGTCTGGTCGGCGCCCTGCGCCACCACGATGCGGCCCTGAAAGACGCCGCGCGCCTGGTCGGCGACCATGCCCTTGGTCAGCTGGCTGGTGGTCCCGTCAACGCCGGCGTGGGTGACGACGGTGGTCAGGTCCGCGTGGCGCTGGGCGTCCAGCAGGTAGGCGCCGTCCAGGCGGGCCTCGGCGTGGGCGCCGGGATGGCTGACCCGCGTCTCGATCCGCTGGCGGCGTGCGCCCGAAGTCACGATGGTCTGGGCGAACTTGGCGCCGGGGGCCAGGGCGACCTCGGCGGTGACGACATTGACCGCTTCGGCCTCGTCCTCGACCAGCACGATGCGCTCCAGCGAAGCGCCCTCGCCCACGGCGATGTCCAGGGCGACGTCGGACACGTAGGCCGAGGCGCGGCCTTCGTGGCTTTCCAGCAGCACCAGGCTCTCGCCCGGCTTCACGACCAGCGCATGGCTGGCGCCTTGCGAGGCCTTGTCGGCCAGGGCGACGAAACGCAGGGCCAGGACGCCGGAAGCCGTGTCCGCGTCGGCGACGCGGCGGCCGTTGACGAAGATGGTCTCGGCGCGGGTCAAGTCGGCGAAGGGACCGGCGGGGACATCGCCGTCATGCTCGGGTGCGACCGGCGGCAGCACGCGGATCAGGCCGCGCAGGTCGGTCCAGCGCCAGTCCTCGTCGCGTCGCGAAGGCAGCTGCGTGACGTCGCCGGTCTTGAAGGCGGAGGCCAGGCTCATCAGGCGGCCGCCACGTACTTGTCGTAACCCTCGGCTTCCAGCTGCAGGGCCAGTTCCGGACCGCCCGAGGCGACGATGCGGCCGGCGGCCAGTACGTGGACCTTGTCGGGTTTGATGTAGTCCAGCAGGCGCTGATAGTGGGTGATCACCAGCATGCCGCGCTCGGGCGAGCGCAGGGCATTCACGCCTTCGGACACGATCTTCAGGGCGTCGATGTCCAGGCCCGAGTCCGTCTCGTCCAGGATCAGGAATTTCGGCGAAAGCATCGCCATTTGAAGGATTTCCATCCGCTTCTTCTCGCCGCCCGAGAAGCCGACGTTCAGGCCGCGCTTGAGCATCTCGAAGTCGATCTTCAGCGAGGCGGCCTTTTCCTTGGCCAGCTTCAGGAAGGCCGGAGCGGCGATCTCGTCCTCGCCGCGCGCGCGACGCTGGGCGTTGAGGGCGGTGCGGATGAAGGTCAGGGCCGGGACGCCCGGGATCTCTAGCGGATATTGGAACGACAGGAACAGGCCCTTGGCCGCCCGCTCATGGGGCTCCAGCGCCAGAAGGTCGTCGCCGTTCAGGCTGGCCGAGCCCTCGGTGACCTCATAGCCGCCGCGGCCCGACAGCACGTACGACAGGGTCGACTTGCCAGCCCCGTTCGGCCCCATGATGGCGTGGACCTCGCCCGCCGGCACGTCCAGCGTGACGCCCTTGAGGATCGGCTTGTCTTCGACGCGGGCGTGAAGGTTCTGGATCTTAAGCATGGGTCTCGTTGAGTTTTCTGTATTCCGCGTCGTGGCCCGCAAAGGTCCCGGCGACGGTGATATGGCCTTGGATGGCCGCGTTCAGCAGCGAAAGATCCTCGGGCGGGATCCAGTATTCCTCGTGCCCCGGCGTGCCGGAGACCTTGTTCTCGTAGGCGTCCAGGAAGCTCTTCAGCACCGTAAACCGCACGACGTAGCCGCGCCGGTAGGTCGTGTGGGCGGCGTTCCAGGTCTGGGCCAGCTGGGCCGCGAAGGCCTCGCTGGTGACGGGACGGAAGATGGGCTGCTCGATGTCGTGCGGCGGGAAGGCCTTCCAGCCTGACGCCTTGATCTCCTGCAGCTCCTCCATGCCCACCGGCTGGTAGAGCGTGACAGTGGTCATCCCACGCTGCCCTCCAGGCTGATGGCGACCAGCTTCTGGGCCTCGACGGCGAATTCCATCGGCAGTTGCTGCAGCACGTCCTTGACGAAGCCGTTGACCAGCAGGGCCACGGCCTCTTCCTGGGAAAGGCCGCGCTGCTGGCAGTAGAACAGCTGGTCGTCCGACAGGCGCGTGGTGGTGGCCTCGTGCTCGAACACCGAGCGCCCGTTGCGCGCTTCGATATAGGGGACGGTGTGGGCCGCGCACTCCTTGCCGATCAGCAGGCTGTCGCACTGGGTGAAGTTGCGCGCGCCCTTGGCCTTGGGGTGGGCCGAGACCAGGCCGCGATAGGTGCTGGTCGACTTGCCCGCGCTGATGCCCTTGGCGACGATCCGCGACTTCGTATTGGCGCCCAGGTGGATCATCTTGGTGCCGGTGTCGGCCTGCTGGTGACCGTTGGTCACGGCGATCGAGTAGAACTCGCCGGATGACCCTTCCCCACGCAAAACGCAGGACGGATACTTCCAGGTGATGGCCGAGCCGGTCTCGACCTGGGTCCACGACACCTTGGAGCGATCGCCTCGGCAGTCGGCGCGCTTGGTCACGAAGTTGTAGATGCCGCCCTTGCCGGTCTCGGGATCGCCCGGGTACCAGTTCTGGACGGTCGAGTACTTGATCTCGGCGTCTTCGAGCAGGACGAGCTCGACCACCGCCGCGTGCAGCTGGTTCTCGTCGCGCATCGGGGCCGTGCAGCCCTCGAGATACGAGCAGTAGGCGCCCTTGTCGGCGATGATCAGGGTGCGCTCGAACTGGCCGGAATCCTTGGCGTTGATCCGGAAGTAGGTCGACAGCTCCATCGGACAGCGCACGCCTGGCGGGATGTAGACGAACGAGCCGTCCGAGAAGACTGCGCTGTTCAGGCAGGCGAAATAGTTGTCCGAGGTCGGCACCACGCTGCCCAGGTACTGGCGCACCAGCTCCGGATGCTCGCGGATCGCCTCGCTCATCGAGCAGAAGACGACGCCGACGGCCGCCAGCTCCTTCTTGAAGGTCGTCACGACGCTGACGCTGTCGAACACCGCGTCCACGGCGTAGCGCGGCGCGCCCTCGACTCCGGCAAGGACTTCCTGCTCCTTCAGCGGGATGCCCAGCTTGGCGTAGGTGGCCAGCAGCTCGGGATCGACCTCGTCCAGGCTCTTGGGACCGTCCTTAGCCTTCGGCGCGGCGTAGTAGTAGGTGTCCTGGTAGTCGATCTTGGGATAGCTGACCTTGGCCCAGTCGGGCTCGTCCAGCTCAAGCCACCGGCGATAGGCCTCCAGACGCCATTCCAGCATCCATTCGGGCTCGTCCTTCTTGGCCGAGATGAAGCGCACGATGTCCTCGGAGAGGCCCTTGGGGGCGAACTCCTGGTCGATCTCGGTGGTAAAGCCGTGCTCGTATTTCTCGAGCGCGGCGACGGTTTCGACGGTTTCTTTGACCGCGGCCATTACGCCACCTCCCGGCGCCGAGCGCCGATACGCTTCCAGGCGGCGAGCCAGGCGTCGCCGCACTTGATCCAATCTGCTTCCGTGCTGGCCCAGCCGCCGCTGACCCGCAGGGCGAACGGGGCCAGGTCGGACCGGCCCATGGCTTCCACCACGCGGCTGGCCTTGACCTTGCCCGACGAGCAGGCGCTGCCGGCGCTGACCATCACCCCTGCCAGGTCCATGTTCATGACCTGGACCTCGGAGCCGAAGCCCTCGCCAGCGAAACACAAGGTCTGGGGCAGGCGATCAGCGCCCTCCCCCAGCACCACCGCGCCTTCGGCCTTGACCCGCTGGGCCAGGGCGTCGCGCCAATGGGCCTGTTCGGCCAGCGAGGCAAGGCCTTGCTGGGCGGCTGTGACGGCGGCTCCGAACGCGGCGATGCCCGCCACGTTCTCGGTGCCGGCCCGGCGGCCGCGCTCCTGGCCTCCGCCGTGCTGGCGGCGGGCGACGGTCGCGCGAGTCCCGGCGACCAGAGCGCCGACGCCTTGCGGCCCGCCCAGCTTGTGGGCCGACAGCGCCAGGGTGTCGGCGCCGAGGCCGGAGAAGTCGACGGCGATCTTGCCGGCCGCCTGGACGGCGTCGACGTGCAGCAGGCCATCCTTGGCGCGGACCAGGGCCGAGGCTTCGGCCACCGGCTGGATGACGCCTGTCTCGTTGTTGGCCAGCATCAGGCAGACCAGGGCCTTACCCGGCGCTTCAAGCGCCTGCGCCAGCCAGGCCAGGTCGGCGACGCCATTCGCGTCGACCGGCAGGACCTCGACCGGCAGGCCGGAAGCCTTGGCGGTTTCGGTGACCGCATCGTGCTCGACGGCGGAAATGATGATGCGCTGGACACCCGCGACCTTGGCGCTCTCGATGGCCAGGGCGTTGGCTTCCGTGCCGCCGCTGACAAAGGTCACCGAGCCGGCCGGCACGCCAACCAGGGCCCCGACCTCGGCGCGGGCCCGCTCGACGAGGTCGCGCGCGGCGCGGCCGGCGGCGTGGACCGACGAGGGATTGGCCGGGCTCTCAAGGGCGCGCAGCAGCGCTTCCTTCGCCTCCGGCCGCAGGGGGGCCGTGGCGTTGTAGTCCAGATAGACCGATGTGCGGGAGATGCTCACTCTGCCGCCATCTCCAGAGGACGGTTGGGGCGCAGCTCGCCCTTCAGCACGTCGGCGATCGAGACCGAGGCGAGGTAGCCATGGATCTGGCGCCCCATCTCTTCCCACAGGCCATGGGTCATGCATCGCTCGCCGCCGGCCATGCAGCCCTTGGCCTGGTTCTTCGACAGGCCGCAGCGGGTGGCGCGCAGCGGCTCGTCGACCGCCAGCACGATGTCGGAGATGAAGGTGTCGCTGGAGGCCTTGGCCAGGCGGTAGCCGCCGCCGGGGCCGCGGGCGCTGATCACCAGGCCCTTGCGGCGCAGCCGCGCGAACAGCTGCTCCAGGTAGGAAAGCGAGATCTGCTGACGCGAAGCGATCTCGGCCAGGGCCACGGCGCGGCCTTCGCTTTCATCCTGGCGCTTGGCCAGGTCGGTCATCGCCATGACCGCGTATCGCCCTTTGGTGCTCAGGCGCATCGCCTTACCCCTTGCAGATTCCGCGCGCATCGGCTTTTGCGTGTGCTACAAGCCGCGACTTCGCGCGCGGGCCCTCCAGCCCGCGAACTGGTTGCGATCTAGGAAGACCAAGCGCAGTAGTCAAGTATTCGGCGACCCAAATCGTCGGATGGCGGACCGCTGGCGAGCTCAAGGGAACGACATGCCTGATGTGATTTTGACCGGCGCGTCCGGGCGGATCGAAGGTCGCTACTCTCCGGGCAAGACCGAAACGGCGCCGATCGCGCTGATCCTGCACCCGCATCCCAAGGCCGGCGGTCACATGAACCACCCGGTGGCGGTGCAGCTGTACCACCTGTTCATGAAGCGCGGTTTCGCGACCCTCCGCTTCAATTTCCGCGGGGTGGGCCGCAGCCAGGGCGAGTTCGACGCCGGCATCGGCGAACTGGCCGACGCGGCCACGGCGCTGGACTGGCTGCAGACCTCGAACCCGGCCGCCAGCCAGACCTGGGTCGCCGGCTTCGACTTCGGCGCCTATATCGGCATGCAGCTCTTGATGCGCCGCCCCGAGACGGACGGCTTCATCTCGGTGTCGCCGCCGACCAACATGTACGATTTCAGCTTCCTGGCCCCCTGCCCGGCCTCGGGCCTGTTCCTGACTGGCTCGGCCGACACCATCACCCCGCCGGTCGAGGTGGAGCGCGTGGTCACCAAGCTGCGCACCCAGAAGGGCATCACGATCGACTACGAGGTCATCGACAAGGCCACCCACTTCTGGGCCGAGCACCTGCCCAGTGTCGAGAAGAGCGTCAGCGACTATCTCGACAAGCGCCTGGCGGAGAACCCGATCTAGCGAACTTCAGAAGGCCTCCCTCCCGGGAGGCCTTTTTCGTTGTGCGATACGGCGTCGCGGCCCTGGCGTAACATGGGTCGGCGGCCTATATTTTCACCGATTGATGAATATCAAGCGAGGCGGTGATGCACTACGACATCGTCATCGTCGGCGGGGGCGCCGGCGGGCTGGAACTGGCGTCGCGGCTGGGCCGCCGCCTCGGAGGACGGCACGGAAAGCGCCGCGTGCTGCTGATCGACCGCTCCAGCTTCCACATCTGGAAGCCGACCCTGCACGAGGTGGCGGCCGGCACCCTGGATGTTCACCAGGAAGGCGTCTCGTATTCGATCCTGGGCCGCTCGAACGGCTTCAACTTCCTGCTGGGCGAGCTGGCGACCTTCGATCCGACCGCCAAGCGCCTGACCCTGAAGGCGATTATCGGCGGGGATGGCGAGGTGCTGGCGCCGGAGCGGGCCATCACCTTCACCTATGGCGTGCTGGCGATCGGCAGCGGCTCGAACCTGTTCGGCACCCCCGGCGCCGAGAAGGCGCACCTGCTGGAACGCACCGAGGACGCCGAAGCCTTCCACGCGCGGCTGCTGGCGGCCTTCACCAAGGCCTCGTTCTCGGCCGAGCGGATCATGCGCGTGGCCATTGTCGGCGGCGGCGCCACGGGCGTCGAGCTGTCGGCCGAGCTGATCGAGGCCCATCGCGAGCTGCTGGACAGTCTCGGCGACGAGCAGCGCTTTCGCCTGGATATCACCGTGGTCGAGGCCGCGCCGCGCATCCTGAACGGCCTGCCCCAGAAGATCGCCGACAAGGCCACGCTGGCCCTGGAGCGCAAGGGCGTGGCCGTAAAGACCGACGCCAAGGTGCTGGCCGTCCATGCCGACCGGCTGGAGACCAGCCAGGGTGAGGTTCCCGCCGACCTCATCGTCTGGGCCGCCGGCGTCAAGGCGGCCGAGGCCAATACGGGCTTTGGCCTCGAGACCAATCGCGGCAACCAGTTCGTGGTCAACGACCGGCTGGAGACCTCCGCCCCCGACGTCTGGGCCCTGGGCGACTGCGCCGCCGCGCCGTGGAAGGATGGCAGGACCGTCCCCGCGCGCGCCCAGGCCGCGCACCAGCAAGCCAGCTATCTGGAGCGGGCCCTGATCGCGCGGCTGCACCAGGGGCGGATCGACCGGCCGTTCGTCTATCGCGACTTCGGCTCACTGGTCTCGCTGGGCGACCACAAGGGCGTCGGTTCGCTGATGGGCGGGCTGGGCGGCCCGAACTTCTTCATCGAGGGCCTGCTGGCCAAGTGGGCCTACATGTCGCTGCACCTGGACCACCATCGGGCCATCCTGGGCGTAGGCCGCACGGCGACCCTGGCGCTGGCGCGACTGCTGCAGCAGCGCGTGTCGGGGCGACTGAAGCTGCACTGATCTAGTTGCAGCGCGGGTACTGCGCGAAGACCGCTTCATATTCCGCCAAGGTCTGCGTGAAACCCATGGCCTTCCGCCGCTGGTCCACCGTCTCCGGCGCCTCGAGCGTATCCACGACATATCTGCCGCCCTTACAGGTCATCTGGCTGCCGTAGCGTTGTGGCCGGCCCTCATTGATCGCCAATCGGTCGTACATCAAGCCGTAGTCCTGGCCGTCCACCTCTCCTTTCGCCACCAGCGGCTCCAGCACCGGCACGAAGCGCCGCCAAAGCGCAAGATTGGAGTGCTGAACGATCATGAACGCCGCCTTCGCCCCCTTGTCGCCGTAGCGGCTCCTTAGAAACCAGCCTTCGGGCGGGACCATGGCCAGCAGGGCCTTCTCGTTCTCCGCGTCCGCTTCTTCGACCGGCGCCCACATCGCCTTCCGCGCGACCGTGATCTCGTCGGGCGGCAGGACCGACAGGTCGACGCCGGTCAACACGAGCCGACCGACCTGATCCAGCCGCCCCATGCGCTCCAACCTTTCGGAGTCGCTCGCTGGCGGCGGCAACGCGGCCTGAGCTCTGCGCTCGGCCTCCAGGGCCTGGCCAACAGGTGCGATCAGCTCCGCGGCGCGAGCGCTCAAGCTCGGAGCCTCGTTCACACCCAGCAAAGCTGCAATCAGGAGCCCAATCATGCTCGCCTCCAAGCTTCAGCCCGAGGTGAACTCAATCCGAAATCGTGACAAAGTCCAGCGGCCGGTCAGGGCTGGACGATCCGTCCGCCCGTCATCGGCGCCTTCACGCCGGTCGTGCCGGGGAAACTGATCGGCAGCCCCTTGGCCGTGCGGGCCGCCAGATAGGCGAAGGCTTCGGCCTCGATGCTGTCGCCGCGCCAGCCGTAGTCCTCGGCCGTCTTGACCGGCACCGGGGCCCGCTCGACCAGCGAGCGCATGATCTGCGGATTGTGGCGTCCGCCGCCGCAGACGATCAGGGCGCTGGGGCGCGCGCCGTGGTCGAAGGCCTTGATCACCGCCTCGGCCGTGAAGGCGACCAGGGTGGCGGCGGCGTCCTCGGCCGACAGCGGCTCGACCAGGTCAAGCGGGAAGTCGTACCGATCCAGCGACTTGGGAGCCGGGCCGGCGAAGTAGTCGCTGTCCAGGAAGGCCTCCAGGATTTTTTGGTCGACATGCCCGGCAGCGGCCAGGCGGCCGTTCTCGTCGAAACGACCCAGGCCGCGCGACTGCAGCATCAGGTCGATCATGCCGTTGCCGGGACCCGTGTCGAAGGCCAGCAGGTCCTCGTCGTCGTTGATCAGGGTGATATTGGCCACCCCGCCGATGTTCAGCGCCGCCACCGGCGCGGCCAGACCCGACGCCCGGGCGCGGGCGGCGTGGTAGATCGGCGCTAGCGGCGCCCCCGGCCCGCCGGCCGCCACGTCGGCGGTGCGGAAATCGAAGGCCACCGGCCGGCCGCTGGCCTTGGCCAGGCGCTCGGCGTCCAAGAGCTGCACGGTCCGACCGATACGATCGGGCGTGGGGCGCTCGTGCAACACCGTCTGGCCGTGGACGCCGAGCAGGTCGAAGTCGTTCCAGGAAAGGCCATGCTCGCTCAGGAAGCTCTCGGCGGCGTGGAAATGCTCGTCGGCCACGGCCTGGGCGGCCTCGGTGAAGATCTCGGGCTCGGGCTTGTCGCGCGGCCACCCCCTGGCGACTTCGGTCGCCACCAGCAGCAGGTCCCGGGTCTCATCGCGCAGCTTGCGCTCGCCCGCCGGCCCGAAGGCCTGGATCTCGTGGCCGTCGGTCTCCAGCACCGCCATGTCGACCGCGTCGAGCGAGGTGCCGGTCATGAATCCAAGGATACGCATGCGACGTTGACTGCCATGACCGCGAAACGGTAGCTAGGCCCCATGATCGACGCTTTCGTCCCGGCCCGCCCGTATTACCGCCCGCTGCCATAGCGGGAGGCGGACCAGACACGTCGCACCCCCCGCTTCGCCGGGGTCGCTTCCTTCCAAGTCGATCATGCGCTCCGGCATCCTCCGGAGTCCGAAATGAAACCCTCACATTCAGGCCTCGCCGTGCTAGACGGCCCGCCAAGTCAATCAGAGAGTCGATCCATGTCCGCCGCCTCGTCCTTCAAATCGGAGTTCCTGCGAACCCTGGAGGCGCGCGGCTACATCCACCAGATCACGCACCCCGAAGAGCTGGACGCGGCCTGCGCCGGCGGCATCGTCACGGCCTATATCGGCTTCGACGCCACCGCGCCGTCCCTGCACGTCGGCTCGCTCATCCAGATCATGATGCTGCGCCGCCTGCAGCAGGCCGGTCACAAGCCGATCGTCCTGATGGGCGGCGGCACGACCAAGGTCGGCGATCCGACCGGCAAGGACGAAAGCCGCAAGCTGCTGAGCGACGCCGACATCCAGGCCAACATCGCCGGCATCAAGCAGGTCTTCGCCAAGTTCCTGACCTTCGGCGACGGCCCGACCGACGCGATCATGGTCGACAACGACGAGTGGCTGAGCAAGTTCGGCTACGTCCAGTTCCTGCGCGAATACGGCGTGCACTTCACGGTCAACCGGATGCTGGCCTTCGACTCGGTCAAGCTGCGGCTCGAGCGCGAGCAGCCGATGACCTTCCTCGAATTCAACTACATGCTGATGCAGGCCACCGACTTCCTGGAGCTGAACCGCAAGTACGGCTGCGTGCTGCAGATGGGCGGCTCGGACCAGTGGGGCAACATCCTGAACGGCGTGGAACTGACGCGCCGCGTCGATCACAAGGCCGCCTTCGGCCTGACGACGCCGCTGCTGGCCACCGCCTCGGGCGCCAAGATGGGCAAGACCATGTCGGGCGCGGTGTGGCTGAACGCCGAGCAGCTGAGCCCCTACGACTACTGGCAGTTCTGGCGCAACACCGAGGACGCCGACGTCGGCCGCTTCCTGAAGCTGTTCACCGACCTGCCACTGGACAAGATCGCTGAACTGGAAGCCCTGCCGGGCGCCCAGATCAACGAGGCCAAGAAGGTGCTGGCCGACGAAGCCACCCGCATGGCCCACGGCGAGGATGAGGCCAGGAAGGCCCGCGACGCCGCCGAGAAGGCCTTCGAGCAGGGCGCCCTCTCGGCCGACCTGCCGACCTTCGAGGTCCCGGCGGTCGAGCTGGAGGCCGGCGTGGTGCTGGCCGCCCTGTTCGCCGACGCCGGCCTTGCCGGTTCGCGCGGCGAGGCTCGGCGCCTGGCGCAGGGCGGCGGGCTGAAGGTCAACGACAAGGCCGAGGCCGACGCCAACCGCGTGATCACCTCGGCCGACTTGGTCGAAGGCGTGGTCAAGCTGGCCGCCGGCAAGAAGAAAATCGTTTTGGTGAAGCCCGTTTAGTTGTGAGTTGATTGTCATCCCGGCCCTGGCGTAGCGAAGGGCCGGGATGACGGATTCCCAAGGTGGAGAAGCGTTCGATGCTGCAGCCCGGCGACAAGGCTCCCGATTTCGACCTGCCGACCGACACCGGCCGCGTCAGCCTCGCCGGCCTCAAGGGCAAGAACGTCGTGCTCTACTTCTATCCGAAGGACGACACCGCCGGCTGCACGTCCGAGGCCCTGCAGTTCTCGTCGGAAGTCGAGGAATTCCAGAAGCTGGGCGCGGTGATCGTGGGCGTGTCCAAGGACAGCGCCGCCTCGCACGCCAAGTTCCGCAAGAAGCACGACCTGACCATCGAGCTGGCCGCCGACCCGCTGGGCGACGTCGTCGAGGCCTATGGCGCCTGGGTCGAGAAGAGCATGTACGGCCGCAAGTACATGGGCATCGATCGCTCGACCTTCCTGATCGACCGTGAAGGCGTCGTCCGCGAGGTCTGGCGCAAGGTGAAGGTCCCCGGCCACATCAAGGCCGTGATGAACGCCGCCAAGGCGATCAAGTAAAATCTCCATCTCGGTTTTTTGCCGATTGCGGGAACGGGTTCGTCGCGCGGGTGTTGTACCCGCGCCTCAACCTGTGACCTTTCGGCGCAAGCGCAGCCTTAACGCGTGACTTCGCCGGTCAGGAAACGTTAAGGGTCGGGGCGCAATGTTACTTTTTGCGACTCACGCTCTCTTCGGGCGCGAAGAGTCTTGCACGTTTCCGCTTTATCGTTGCATATCGCCGGGACCTGAAACGGGGGTTCTCGGGCGATGGCGATCAAGCGCTTCAAGCGACTGCGACAATCTCTCGAAGCGTTGTTTCCTGAACGGCACATCTATATCCGCTCCGGCGGCGAGATGCGCGGCTATGTCTTCTCCACCAACAAGCAGCTGCTGGGCGCGACCGCCGTCGCGGGCGCCGCGCTGTGGATGGGCGTCTGCACCGCGGCCATGGCCGTCAACGCCCTGGCCGTCAGCTCGACTGACCAGCAGGTCATCAAGCAAAAGGCCTATTACGAGCGCCTCAACGCCGACCGCCAGGCGCGTCTGAACAGCGCCGTCGCCCAGCTGTCGGCGACCAACGGCTCGCTGGACGACCTGGCGACCTCGGTCGAGAAGCGTCACGCGGCGCTGACCCTGCTGGTGTCCGACTTCAAGGGCGTGCCCGGCGCCGCCGAGGCCCTGACCGTGGCCAAGCCGCGCCTGCTGGCCGCCAGCCCGGTCCAGCGCATCCAGGCCACCCGGATGGACCAGGAGCGACTGATCGACGCCGCCGAGAGCTTCGCCAAGAGCCGCGCCGAGCGCCTGCGCCTGGCCATGCGGATGGCGGGTCTGGACGCCGGCAACTTCACCGGTCGCGGCGTGTCGCTGGGCGGCCCGCTGATCGAGGCCAAGGACCCCCGCGCCCTCGCCGCCGTGCTGGACGTGGACGAGGAGTTCGCCAGCCGCATCCAGCACGCCGCCAACGACATGTCGGACATGCGCAGCCTGGGCGCGGCGGCCAAGAAGCTGCCCTTCTACCGCCCGACCAGCAATCCGGCCCTGTCGTCCAGCTACGGCGTCCGCTTCGATCCGTTCACGCGCCGGCCGGCCTTCCATTCGGGCCTGGACTTCCCGGGCGCCTTCTACACCCCGATCATGGCCACGGCGCCCGGCGTCATCTCGTTCACGGGCGTGCGTTCGGGCTACGGCAACACGGTCGAGATCGACCACGGCGGCGGCTTCAAGACCCGCTACGCCCACCTGGCCACGATCGGCGTCCGGGTCGGCCAGCGCGTCGCGATCGGCGCGCGCGTCGGCGCCATGGGCTCGACCGGCCGCTCGACCGGCCCGCACCTGCACTATGAAGTCTGGGTCAACGGCAAGGCCCAGAACCCCAATCGTTTCTTGAAGGCTGGTGAGTATGTTCAGCAAGCAAGCTAAGTCGGCCGGCAAGACCCCGGCGCGCATCGAGCCCCTGCCCACCCCGACCGCCGTCGCGCCGGTCGACCAGGCCCGCCGCGCGCCGCCCAAGGTGGCCTCCCTGCTGTCGGCCGACCTGACCATCGAAGGCAGCGTCACCGGCGAGGGCGAGCTGCAGATCGACGGCGTGGTCAAGGGCGACGTTCGCGTCGGCCGACTGACCGTGGGCGAGACCGGCCACATCGAGGGCAGCGTCTATGCCGAGGCCGTGGAAGTGCGCGGCCGCGTGGTCGGCGCCATCACTTCCAAGCAGGTCCGCCTGTACGGCACCTCGTATATCGACGGGGACATCACCCACGAGCAGCTGGCCATGGAAACTGGCGCCTTCTTCCAGGGCCGCAGCCTGAAGTTCCAGCGCCCGG
The DNA here is from genome assembly GCA_966211605.1 of uncultured Caulobacter sp. Taxonomy (GTDB): domain Bacteria; phylum Pseudomonadota; class Alphaproteobacteria; order Caulobacterales; family Caulobacteraceae; genus Caulobacter. Next base: position 2,138 of record CBIHOB010000016.1, on the reverse strand, counting down.
CCCCGGTCGCCCAGCCGGCCCCGCATCCCGAACCGCTGGCGATCGCCCAGGCCAAGCCGGCCGGCTGAAGGTTCGAAACGTCCAGAAACACGAAGGCCCCGGAGCAACCCGGGGCCTTTCTGCTATCGGCTGCTCAGCACGAACGTATTGCCGTCGGGATCCTTGAACTTGGCGAAGGTTCCCCAAGGCTGCTTCTCGGGCGGACCTTCGAACTCGACGCCTTTCTCGGAGAGCTTGCGGTAGGCGTGCTCGACGTCGTCGCAAGCCAGAGAGCCGTTGAAGAAGCTGCCGATGCGGTCCTCGTGGCCGTCCGGCGTGAACAGCACCAGTCCCGTCTCCGCGCCAGGAATGCTGAGCTCGATCCAGCGCTGGGCGCCCATCGGCTGGTCGGTGGCCACCCGCAGGCCCACCTTCTCGGTCCAGAACGCCAGGGCGCGGTCCTGGTCGCTGACCGGAATGCTGACGAACTTCACCTTGCTGATCACGCTCATGGCGCTCCCCATCCCTCTTTTCGGCTCAGGCCCACATGGGTTGAGGGGGTAACGCGCCAGCCTTGCGCCGGTGAAGCCGTGCAGGCATTGCTATAGCAATGAATGCGCAAAGCTACGCGATCGACCGCTATGTGCTCGACACCCTGATGGCCGACCTGGTCGGTCACGACCATAGGCCCTCATCCTTCCTGGTGTATCTGGCGATCACCGCCGCGCACGCCAACGGCCGCGCCAGCTTCAGCCACGCGCAACTGGCGGAATGCACCGGCCAGTCGCGACGCACGGTGCAGAGCGCTATCGAAAATCTGCAAAGACGGGGCTTGATCGAAGTCAGCCGCCTGGGGCCGACCGAAGCGGCGACCTATGTCCCGCTGACGCCGTGGCGGAAACCTCGCCCTTCAACAAGCTCAGGGTGAGGTTTCTTGGTCGCCAGCGTTTGCAATGGTCCTCATCCTGAGCTCGTCGAAGGACGAGGACCACGCAGTGCTCAAGCCTCGCCGCCGTCGCGGGTGTGCCCCACGCGCTGGGCCAGCGAAGCCCCCATGAAGGCGTCGAGATCGCCGTCCAGCACGCCTTGCGTGTCGGAGGTCTCGACGTTGGTCCGCAGGTCCTTGACCATCTGGTAGGGCTGCAGGACGTAGCTGCGAATCTGGTGGCCCCAGCCGATGTCGGTCTTGGTGTCTTCCAGAGCCTGCTGAGCGGCTTCCCGCTTCTGCAGCTCGGCCTCGTAGAGGCGCGCGCGCAGCATCTTCCAGGCTTCCTCGCGGTTCTGGTGCTGCGAGCGCCCGGCCTGGCAGGCCACCGCGATCCCGGTCGGGATGTGGGTCAGACGCACGGCCGAGTCCGTCTTGTTGATGTGCTGACCGCCGGCGCCCGAGGCGCGGTAGGTGTCGGTCCGCACGTCCGACGGATTGATCTCGATCTCGATATTGTCGTCCACCACGGGATAGACCCAGGCCGAAGCGAACGAGGTGTGGCGGCGGGCGCTGCTGTCGTACGGGCTGATGCGCACCAGACGGTGCACCCCGGCCTCGGTCTTCAGCCAGCCATAGGCGTTCGTCCCCTTGACCAGCAGGGTCGCGGACTTGATGCCAGCCTGGTCGCCATCGGTCTCTTCGATCAGCTCGGTGGTCATGCCGTGGGCGTTGGCCCAGCGGGTGTACATGCGCAGCAGGATGCCGGCCCAGTCGCAGGACTCGGTGCCCCCGGCTCCGGAGTTGATTTCGATGTAGCAGTCGTTGCCGTCGGCCTCGCCCGACAGCAGGGCCTCGAGTTCGGCGCGGGCGGCGCGTTCCTTGATGGCCTTCAGCTGGGCGCGGGCGTCGTTCAGCGAGTCCTCGTCGGACTCCATCTCGGCCAGCTCGGCGTATTCGAGCGCGTCCTTGACGTCGCGCTCGATCGACTGCACGGCCTCGACCTTGGCGGCCAGGGCGGCGCGTTCGCGTGAAACGGCTTGGGCTTCCGAGGGACGATCCCACAGGGTCGGGTCCTCGACCCGGGCGTTCAGCTCATCGAGCTTGCGGAGGGCGACATCCCAGTCAAAGACGCCTCCTGAGCAGTCCCACGGACTGCTCGATGTCGGCCGCGGCGGCCTCGACATCCGGTCGCATCACGTAACTCCGTGACAGTGTTGAAGGGCGCGGGAGA
>CBIHOB010000015.1:0-78056 GCA_966211605.1 uncultured Caulobacter sp. | reverse complement strand
ACCCTGCGCACCGAGTTCTAAGAACAGGCTCACGCAGCAAGACGGGAGAAGGGCGGTCCATCGGGCCGCCCTTTTTCTTTGTCATGTGCGTCTGCTAGTCACAGGCGTCTTGACCCCGGCCCTCACAGGGGCCATCTGCGCCCCCTTCGTTTTCCCACCGCTTTTCCTGGGCTCTTCGATGACCATCACCGTTCCCGCCGAGTGGGCTCCGCACCGCGCCATGTGGGTGGGTTTCCCCAGCCACGCCGAGCTGTGGCAGGAGGACCTGGAGCAGGCGCAAGCCGAGGTCGCCGCCCTGGCCCGCGCCCTGGCCGGTCCCGGCGGCGAGCGCGTGCGCCTCATGGTCGTCGGCGACGAGGCCGAGGCCGCCGCCCGCGCCCTGCTCTCCGACACGGCCGTCGAGATCGTCCGCGGCCAGTTCGGCGACATCTGGCTGCGCGACACCGGCCCGATCTTCGTCGACGCCAATGGCGCGGCGAGCGCCGCCGGCTTCCAGTTCAACGGCTGGGGCGGCAAGTACAGCCTGGAGGGCGACGACATTGTCGCCGAGCAGATCGCCGCCGCCTCGGGCGCGCCGCTGGTCCGCAACGGCTTCATCCTGGAAGGCGGCGCCCTGGATCACGACGGCCTGGGCACCATCCTGACCACTCGCCAGTGCCTGCTGAACGCCAACCGCAACGCCGGCTGGGACGAGGCGTCGGCCACCTCGGCGCTGGCCGACGCCCTGGGCGCCAAGAAGGTGCTGTGGCTGGGCGACGGCCTGCTGAACGACCACACCGACGGCCACGTCGACAACCTGGCGCGCTTCGTCGCGCCGGGCCTGGTCGCCTGCCCGATGGCCTATGGCGTCGATGATCCGAACGCGGACGTCTATGCCGAGACCGCACGCCTGCTGGCCGGGATGACCGACAGCCGCGGCTCGCCGCTGCAGGTCGCCCGCATCCCCTCGCCGGGCAAGATCCTGGACGAGGACGGCGAGCCGATTCCGGCCTCGCACATGAACTTCCTGATCGCCAACGAGGCGGTCATCGTGCCGATCTACGCCGAGGAGTCGGGCGCCTTCGCCGTCGAGGTGATCAAGGGCCTGTTCCCGGAGCGCCAGGTCATCGGCCTGCCGTCCACCGCCATCCTGACTGGCGGCGGTTCGTTCCACTGCATCTCGCAACAAGAGCCGGAGACCGCCTGATGGCCCGCACGCTCAGCGTCGCCGCGATCCAGACCTCGTACGGCATGGATCTGCAGGCCAACATCAAGAAGACCGAAGGCTTCATCCGCGAGGCCGCGTCCAAGGGCGCGCAGGTCATCCTGCCGTCCGAGCTGTTCCAGGGGCCGTACTTCTGCGTCGCCCAGGAAGAACGGTGGTTCGCGGAGGCCCATCCGTGGCGCGAGCACCCGGTGGTCAAGGCGATCGCGCCGCTGGCCGGCGAGCTCGGCGTGGTGCTGCCGATCTCGATCTTCGAACGCGAGGGGCCGCACTATTTTAACAGCCTGGTGATGGCCGACGCCGACGGCTCGCTGATGGGCGTCTATCGCAAGAGCCACATCCCCGACGGCCCCGGCTACATGGAGAAGTACTACTTCCGGCCCGGCGACACCGGCTTCAAGGTCTGGGACACGCGCTTCGGCCGCATCGGCGTCGGCATCTGCTGGGACCAGTGGTACCCGGAGGCCGCCCGCGCCATGGCGCTGATGGGCGCCGAGGCGCTGTTCTACCCGACCGCCATCGGCAGCGAGCCGCATGACCCCAGCCTGGACACCGCCCTGCCGTGGCGGCGGGCCATGCAGGGTCACGCCGTTTCGAACGTGATCCCGGTGATCGGCGCCAACCGCATCGGCTTCGAGCCGTGGGACGGCTATCCGAACGGCGGCCAGACCTTCTACGGCTCGTCGTTCATCGCCGACCATCGCGGCGACCTGGTCAGCGAGCTGGGCCGCGCCGACGAGGGGCTGGTCAACGCGACGTTCGACCTGGACTTCCTGACGACGCACCGCGCCGCCTGGGGCTTCTTCCGCGACCGGCGGCCGGAGTTCTACACGGCTCTGGCCAACGGCCGCCCCGCATGATCGCGACCGACCGCCTGGTGCTGCGCCCGGCGGTCGACGCCGACCGAGACGCGATCGCCGCGCTGAACGCCCATCCCAAAGTCGGAGAATGGCTGGGCGGCGTGCGCAATCGCTCCGAGAGCGACGCCTTTGTCGACCAGGTCCAGGCCCACGAGTTCGAGCACGGCTTCGGCTTCTGGGTCGTGGAGCGCCAGGCCGACCAGCAGGTGCTCGGCATGACCGGCGTCTGGTGGGTTCCGCCGGAAGTGGCGTTGGGCCGCGTGGTCGAGATCGGCTGGCGCTTCCATCCCGACGCCTGGGGCCAGGGCTACGCCACCGAGGCGGCGCAGGCGGCGCTGGCCTTTGGCCTGAACCACCTGAAGCAGCCCGAGATCATCGCCTTCACGGCGCGGACCAACCTGGCGTCCCAGGCGGTCATGCGCAGGATCGGCATGGTCGCCGACCCGTCGCGCGACTTCGACCATCCGGGGCTGGCCCAGGATCACCCTCTGCGCGCCCACGTGATGTTCGTGGCGCGGCCTTAAGCCCCGCCCCTAAGTCCCGCAGTTCTCTGGCGGCCCCTTGGCCTTCGACGCCGCCACCTCGGCCCGCGCCTTGGCAAGGTCCGCCAGGAAGCCAGGGTCGTCATGCAACCGGGTGACCAGCGCCGAGCCCAGGTAGCGGCCGGCCTCGACGTCGCTCTGGAAGTGGACGCCGCAGACGATGCGGCTGTCGCCAAAGGCCTTGCCTCGCGCCAGGATCGAACTGGCCTTGTCCGGCGCCAGCTCGGCGATCACCGAGGCCCAGGCCCAGCCGATCAGGCCGTGGCCCGAGGGGTAGGAGCCGTCCGTCTCGATCCAGGCCTCGCGCGGCACGCAGATCGGGGCGGTGTTGCCCACTGGCGGGCGCGGACGGCGATAGGTCGCCTTGGCCGGCTGGTAGATCCGGGCTGCGTCGTCGGTCATGCGCAACAGCATGTGGGCCAGGGTCGGGGTCGACTCGGCGCTCAGGGTGACGCCGGCCGCGCACGAGAAGCTCCTCAGCCCGTTCTTGCCCGAGAGGTCGGCGTCGGCGATAGCCTGGGTCCAGGCCGGGGTGTTCACCAGCTTGCGGGTCTCGTCGAACTGGGCGCGTTCGGCCTTGCCGCGGGCTGAGTCCGCGGCCGGCGGCGGGCCGATGATGGTTTTCGCGTCGATCCCGCCATCGCCGTCCAGATAGCCCGGCGGCGGCTTCACCCAGCCGGCTGAGGGCGCGGTCATGGCTACCGGCGCCGGGGCGGCCGCATGGTCCTTGAATGGAGAAGACAGGCCGCCGGCCGAACAGCTGGCCAGCGCCACGCCGCCCATGGCGGCGGCGATCAGCACGAAACGGGTCATGGGAGCGGTCCCTGAGGTCATTCACTCACAGAGAGCGGAGAATTTCGTCCGTCAAGAGAAAGCGGATTGACGCACGGATATGTTATTTCATAACAGCCATTGAGGCCGCTCTCCCGGCCAAGTTTCAGTGGTTCCAAGAGACTCCATGCTTCGTCGCGTCGCCTTCTCCGCCGCGAGCCTGATCGCGCTCGCCGCCGCCGCTTCCGCTCACGCCGCCGCGGCTCCTCTTGGGACCTCCGCCGCCGCGACGACTCCGGCCGACGAGACCGAAGTCTCCAAGGTCGTCATCACCGCCGCGCCCTACGCCGTGTCGCTGGACACCGTGACCAGCAGCGTCAACGTCATCACCCGCGACCAGCTGGACGTGGCGCCGCCCGCCGGCCTGGGCGACACCCTGAACGGCCAGCCGGGCCTGCGCTCGACCTTCTACGGTCCCGGCGCCAGCCGCCCGGTGATCCGCGGCCTGTCGGGCCCGCGCGTCATGGTGCTGGAAAACGGCGTCGGCCAGGTCGACGCCTCGTCGCTGTCGCCCGACCACGCCGTCGCCTCGGATCCGGGCGAGGCCACGCGCGTCGAGGTGCTGCGCGGCCCCTCGACCCTGGCCTATGGCGGCTCGGGCATCGGCGGCGTGGTCAACATCATCGACGAACGCGTGCCGTCCTCGCCCGCCGAGAACGGCTTCGAAGGCCGTATCGCCGGCTCGGCCTCGTCGGTGGACAACGGCAAGGCGATCAATGGCTCGGCCAAGTTTGGCAAGGGGCCCCTGGTGTTCGCCATCGACGTCGATCACCGAAAGAGCAGCGACTACGACGTCCCAACCGCCCCGGTCTCGGCCCGCCTGGCCAACCGCGACGGCCTGACGCCAGATCCCGACAAGACCGTCAAGAACACCGACGTCGAGATGGACGCCTATGGCGCCGGCGTCAGCTACGTGCACGACAGCGGCTTCTTCGGGGTCTCGGTCAAGAAGACCGACACGACCTATGGCGTGCCCTATCTGCAGATCCTGGCCCCGATCGATCCGGATGCGGAAGGTCCCGTCTCGATCCACCTGCAGCAGACCCGCTACGACCTGCGCGGCGAACAGGACATCGACCTCGGCCCGTTCGCCAAGATCCGACTGTCGGTCGGACACGCCAAGTACCAGCACGCCGAGGTCTCGGTCGAGGACGGCGAGGTCGGCACCCGTTTCCTGTCGGACGGCACGGAAGGCCGCCTGGAGCTGGTCCAGAAGGAGCGCGACGGCTGGCAGGGCGCCGTCGGCTTCCAGGCCCTGGAACGCCACTTCTCGGCCATCGGCGACGAGGCCTTCGTGCCCTCGACCGACATCAAGGAGTACGGGATTTTCACCCTGCAGCGCCTGGACAAGGGCGACTGGGGCATCGACGCGGGCCTGCGCTTCGACTCTCGCCAGTTGAAGACCGCCTTCGCCGACAAGACCTTCGACAACGTCTCCGGCTCGCTGGGCGTGTTCTACAAGCCCGCAGACCACCAGTTCGTGGCCCTGACCCTGTCGCGCAACGGCCGCGCCCCGACAGAGTTCGAGCTGTTCGCCGACGGCCCGCACCCGGGGACCGGCGGCTACGAGGTCGGCGACGCGGACCTGAAATCCGAGAAGGTGACCTCGCTGGAGGCGACCTACCGCTACACCGGCGAGCGCCTGCGCGTGGAAGGCCATTTGTGGGGCGCCCGGTACGACGGCTTCATCGAGGAGGCCCCGACCGGGGCGGTGCGGGACGACCTGCCGGTGTTCCAATACAGCCAGACCGACGCCAAGTTCCACGGCGCCGAACTGGAGACCTCGTACGTCGCCTGGCGCGGCGGCGAGAAGGCTCTGAAGCTGGAGGGCGTCTACGACTGGGTGCGCGGCTCGACCGACCTGGGCGTGCCGGCCCGCGTACCGCCGTGGGCCCTGACCGGTCGCTTGGTCTGGAGCGCGCCGCGCCTGGAAGTGCAAACGGAGGTCCGCCGCGTGGCCAGCCAGAACCGCGTGGCGACCTTTGAGCTGCCGACCGACGGCTACACCCAGGTCAACGCCATGGTGACGTTCAAGCCGCTGGAAGCCTCGGCGCTGCGCCTGTTCGTCGACGGCCGCAACCTGACCAACGAGACGATCCGCGAGCACGCCTCGTTCCTGAAGGACTTCGCGCCCTCGCCGGGGCGCTCGGTCCGCGCTGGTTTCGCCTGGCGCTTCTGACACCGGAAGCGCCGGCCGGATACGGGCCCCTCCATCAGCCCCCCGGGGCGGCCCGTTGTGCGCCGGGGCCTGGATTTCCTCCCCCTTCCAGGCCCCGGACTGCTCGCTTGAGATCTTCGCCTGGCGCGACGACTCTTGAGCTTGCCGGTTCGCGCGGGGGATGAATCAGAGACCGATGGTCAGGCTATGACAGCGGCCCAGATTGCCGGGTTCCGCGGGATCGGCTAGAACCCCGAGCCTTTGCGGTCGTCTTGCAGCGTTCGAGCGCCCGTTTCTAATTCTGTCGTAGAGCTCTTCATGACCCAGTCCTCCGGCGAAATCACCGGCAACGTTCTGTTCTACAACTCGCCCGAACCGCTGAACCGCGAGCAGCACGCCAAGCTGGCGCTGGTCCACAAGGACAAGCCGTACGGCTTTGCGGCCGCCGGCACCGCCGTGCCGCTGACGGTCTCGGAGTTCGCGCCGGCCGCCCTGACCTTCCCGGTGATCTTCGCCGGCGACGACAAGGTGCCGCTGGCCGTGATGGGCCTGAACCAGCAGGAAAACCTGTTCATCAACGCCGACGGTTCGGTCGAGCCGAACGTCTACATCCCGGCCTATATCCGCCGCTATCCGTTCGTGCTGGCCAATGACGACACGCAGGACCGCCTGATCGTCTGCATCGACCGCGGTTCGGACCTGCTGTCTGAAAAGGGCGACACTCCCCTGTTCGACGCCAAGGGCGAGCCGACCGAATACACCCAGAACTGCATCAAGTTCTGCGACGACTTCGAAGTCGAGCGCCGCCGTACGGACTCGTTCGTCCAGATCCTGAAGGACAACGACCTGTTCGAGCTGAAGAAGGCCACCTTCCAGCCGTCGGACGAAACCGGCGCTCCGGCCGGCGAGCCGGTCACCGTCGCCGAATACTTCGGCGTTTCGGAAGAGAAGCTGAACGGCCTGTCGGCCGCCAAGCTGAAGGAGCTGCAGGAAAACGGCGCTCTGGCCCAGATCTACGCCCACCTGGTGTCGCTGCTCGGTTGGGATCGCCTGATCAACAAGACCATGCTGAAACAAGCCCAAGGCGCTAGCCTGAACTAGGGTTCGGCGTCAGCTGAAGACGATGGGGGCGGCGGGATTTCGGTTCCGCCGCCCCTTTTTCTTGTTCGGGACTACCGCGCGAAGATGCTGCGGGTCAGGCACGAGAAGACCAGCCGGCCGGCCTCGTCCAGCAGGTCGTGCTGGGCGATGACGATGCCCTTGCCCTCGCCGACCGGGTCCTTGCCCATCACGGTCATGCGACCGCGCAGCAGCTCGCCGACGGGCGGATTGCGCACCCAGCGCAGGGCGTCGACGCCCAGGCGCTTGGTCTGTGGCCAGCCGGCGCTGGCCTCGACGTCCAGGCGAGTCCAGATGGCGAAGATCATGGCGTCGGGGGCGCCGTTCTCGACCGGCCAGCCCGGTGTAAACGCGCCGACGAACGCCTCCAGCGCCTTTGCGTCGACGGCGCGTGAGCCCAGATTGACGACCTGGCCGATCTCGATGTCGTCGAATGCGGCGGGCATGGGCGGCTCCGAATGATTCCGCCAGAGAACGGCGAACGCCATTCTCTGCAACAAAAGAACGAGCCTGTTTGCCCGTTTCGGGTGAATCACCCGAACAGGGCAGGCTCTCGCGACTGTCCGCCGCGACTTGAGCATTGTCGAGAGCGTGAAGCCGGGCCATGTGTTCGTCCGCAGTCTTTTCGTCCGAGCCCGTCGCCGATGTTCCTGAAGAAAGCCGTCCTCGCCCTGCAAGCCCTGCTGGCGGCGACCCTGTTGGCCGGCGCGGCCGTCGCGGGGCCGGTGGTCAATTCCGGGCATATCGAGTCCGAGCTGGTCGCGCAGGAGGCGGGGATCGCGCCGGGCGGCACGGTCTATGTGGCCCTGCGCCAGAAGATCATCCCCGGCTGGCACACCTATTGGCGCAATCCGGGCGACGCGGGCGAGGCGACCAAGATCGCCTGGACCTTGCCGGCCGGCTGGAGCGCCGGCGAGATGGTCTGGCCGACGCCGATCAAGGCCAGGCTGGGTCCGCTGCTGGATTACGCCTATGAGGGCGAGGTCTTCATTCCCGTGCCGATCACCGCCCCGGCCGACGCCCAGGTGGGCGCGACAATCAGCCTGACAGCCGACGTCGCCTATCTGGTCTGCGAGCAGGTCTGCGTGCCCGAGGACGCCAAGCTGACTCTGCTGCTGCCCGTCGTGGCCGGTGCTCCGTCGGCCGACCCCAAGTGGGGTCCGGTCATCGCCGACGCGCTGGCCAAGGCGCCCAAGCCCGCCGGCCTGAAGGCCGTCTTCAAGCTGGACGGCCAGACTCTGAAGCTGGCCGTCACGGGCAGCCAGCTGAAGGGGGCGGATCTGGCCGGCGCCTATTTCTTCCCCTATTCCCCCAAGGCTATCGAGCACGCCGCTGAGCAGGGGATTGATCGCGGCCCCGAAGGCGTGACCCTGGCGCTGAAGCCCGGCTACGACTTCGTCAGCGGCGGGACACCGCCGGCTGAACTGCAGGGCGTGATCGCCACCAAGGCCGGGGCCTGGGAGATCACCGCCACGGCCGGCGAGCCGCCCGCCAGCGCCGGCGGCCTGGGCGCTCCGCCCGCCGAAGCCGCGCCTGCCGCGGGCGGCGCCGTCACTGGCGGCCTGGTCGGTGCGCTGGTGTTCGCCTTCCTGGGCGGCTTGATCCTGAACCTGATGCCGTGTGTCTTTCCGGTGCTGTCGATGAAGGCCGCCAGCCTGGCCGGCCATGCCCACGACGCCGGTAAGACCCGCCTGCAGGGCCTGGTGTTCTTGCTCGGCGTGGTCGCGACCTTCCTGGCCCTGGCCGGCCTGCTGCTGGCCGTCCGCGCCGGCGGGGCGGCGGTGGGCTGGGGCTTCCAGCTGCAGTCGCCGATCGTCATTGCGGGCCTGGCCCTGCTGATGCTGCTGGTCGCCCTGAACATGTCAGGGGTCTTCGAGATCGGGACGTCGGTCCAGAACGTCGGCAGCGGCGCCTCGGCGCAGGGCGGCGCGACCGGCGCCTTCTTCACCGGCGCCCTGGCCGTGGTCGTCGCCGCACCCTGCACCGCGCCCTTCATGGCGGGGGCCTTGGGCTACGCGCTGACCCAGCCGGCCGCCGTGGCGCTGGCGGTGTTCCTGGCCCTGGCCCTGGGCTTCGCCGCGCCCTTTGTCGCCGTGGCCTTCATCCCGGGCCTCCTCAAGCTGTTGCCGCGCCCCGGCGCCTGGATGGACCTGTTGAAGAAGGGCCTGGCGTTCCCGATGTATGGCGCGGCTCTGTGGCTGACCTGGGTGTTCGCCCAGCAGGTCGGCCCGATCGCCCTGGGCCAAGGGTTGGCCGCCGGCGTGCTGGCCGCTTTTGGGGCCTGGCTGTACGGCCTGGCGCAGACTCGCCATGCGGCGGGCGAGCGCTCGGCGGTGGCGACCGTCGCCGGTCTGCTGGCCGTGGTCGCCGCCCTCGTCCTGGCCGCCTCGGCCGCGCTCACCGCCAAGCCGCCGACGGCCGCTTCGGCCGAAGCGCCGTCCGGTCCTGGCCTGGTCGCCGAGACCTGGTCCCCTGAGAAGGTCAAGGACCTACAGGCCGCCGGCCGTCCGATCCTAGTCGACTTCACCGCCGCCTGGTGCGTGACCTGCCAGGTCAACGAGAAGGTCGCCCTATCGGGCTCGAAGGTCGCCGAGGCCTTCAAGGCCCAGAACGCGGTCTATCTGAAGGCCGACTGGACCAATCGCGATCCTGTCATCGCCAGGGCCCTGGCCGGTTTCGGCCGCGTCGGCGTGCCGCTGTACGTGGTTTATCCGAAAAACGGCGGCGCGCCAGTCATCCTGCCCCAACTCCTGACCGAGGGGCTGGTGATCGACGCGATCGAGAAGGCGGGCGCCTAGTCTTGTTGGCCTGTGACGGCGGCCGAAACCGGCGCCCACTTTGGGCTGCCGCGCTTGCCTACTTCTTCTTGTCCCCGCCGAACGGCAGCCGTTCCTTGACCTTGTCGATCGGGGTCTTGGTGACGACAACCGGCGGCGGGATCACCGGCGCGACGGTCTTGATGGGATAGGCGCGCCAGCCGGTCTGGATCAGGGCCCCGAAGCCCTGGCACTTGGGCAGGTAACGGACCATGCCGGTACGGGGCTTGGCGAACGGCGCGGGCTGGGCCAGGTTCTGGCGCTTGGGGTCGACGAAGCGCCAGTCGGTCGGCAGGCCATAGCCCTTCTCCCCGCCCAGCCGCACGGCCTGATAGGCGATGTTGGCCTGGAACGGGGTCACGCCGTATTTCAGCATCGCCCGCAGAAAGATCTGATCGGCCTCCTCGCGCTTGCCGGGCTCGCCGATCGTGTAGAGCCAGTCGTGAACGATGGCCGCCCGCGCCGTCGGGCCCTGCGGGTCGACGAAGCCCTGGCCGTACCAGGGCACGCTGGCGAAGTCGGTCACATACCAGCGCGGCACGACGATGACCTTGCCCGTCTCGACGTCGCAATAGGGGAACTCGGCGTCCAGGGTGAACAGCTTGCGGCCGTCCTTGGTCTGGTTGAACAGCATGATCGGCTGCGGCGTCAGCGAGCTTGGCGGCGTCGGCGCCACGACCGGCACGAACACGGTGGTGTTGGTCTCGCTGGCGCAGGCGGCGAGGAGCAGGCCTGAACCGACGACTGCGGCGAGGATCTTGGTGCGGGACATCGAGCGAGAGAAAGCAGGGGGAGGACGAAGGGGGTTCTGAGCGCGAGCGTCTCTTGGATCAAGGAAGAATGGCGAAGTTTCGGCCGCGCGCCGATCGACCTTGCGACCGTTTCGCAGACCGACGATCCGTGAGAAGGTCTGCGGCGGGGGCTTTCTGGTCTGGAGAACCGACATGCCGATCACCCGCCGTCTCGTCGCCGCCGGTTTGCCCGTAGCGGCCTTGGTCCCCGCCGCCGCCCACGCCAAATCCGCCCCCGACTTCACCGCGCTGGACGCCGACGGCAAGACCCGCTCACTGTCGGAATTCCGCGGCAAGACCGTGGTGCTGGAGTGGGTCAACGAGGGCTGTCCCTATGTCCGCAAGCACTACTCTGGAAACATGCAGGGCCTGCAGCAGGCGGCTCGCGCCGACGGCGTGGTGTGGCTGACCATCGCCTCGTCGGCGCCGGGCAAGCAGGGCTATTTCCCCGACGGACCGGCCGCCAGGAGCTGGATGGCGGCCAAGGGCGCCAAGCCGACGGCGCTGCTATTGGACTCCGATAACAGGATCGCCACGGCCTACAGGGCCAAGACCACGCCGCACATGTTCGTCATCGATAAGGTCGGCCAGATCGTCTACGAGGGCGCCATCGACGACATTCCTACAACCAAGGTCGAGGACCTGCCCAAGGCGAAAAACCTGATCGCCGCCGCCCTGGCCGACATGAAGGCCGGGCGGAAGGTCGCCACGCCGTTCGCGCCGCCCTACGGCTGCTCGGTCAAGTACAAGGACGCTTAGAGGAGAGGGCGGACTGTCGAAGCGATAGGCCTGGCGCCCTTCCCTCGCCTGGGCGTCGAAGGGAGCGATTGGCGACAATCGCTCCCTTGAGTCTCTAGAACGACTTGCGCACCGTCACGCCCGCCGTGCGAGGTTGGCCCACCGAGTAGCCCAGACGCGCACGGCCGCCACGTTCGCGGTCGAAGGACAGCAACGCGTTCTCGTCGAACAGGTTGTTGACGTAGAGGGTGATGTCGACGCCGCCCTCCATCTCGACCCCGGCGCTGAGGTTGACGATCTCGTAGCTGGGAAGTTTCAGATTCACGACCGTGGGAACCAGGCCCGTCGCCCCGCCGAACGGCAGGTTGGAGACGAACGAGCGCGGGTTGTTCTCCTGGTCGCTGGCCTGGGTGAAGCGGCTGCCGACGTGCTGGATCGAGGCCTTGAGGTAACCGTTCGAACCCATGATCTCGTGGTTGTAGGTGACGTCGAACGAGACCTGGAACTTGGGTACGGACGGCAGCCGGTTGCCTTCGCGGATGCCGCCGATCACCGCGCCCGTTCCGTCCTTCACGGTCGAGTCGAATTCGGCTTCCAGCAGGCTGCCCGACAAGCCGATGTCCAGGCCCGTGGCCAGACGGGCGGTCAGTTCGGCCTCGACGCCCTTGGTATGGGCCTTGGGCACGTTGAAAACCACGCGCGAACTGCAGGAGCCGGCGTCCAGTGTGGTCTGCAGGTTCTTGATGTCGGTGTAGAACACCGCGCCGTTGAAGCGAACGCCGCCGAAGCGCGACTTCACCCCGCCTTCGTAGTTCCACAGCGTCTCGTCATTATAGCTCTGGTAGCCGCCGAAGATCGCGCGGTCCTGGGCCGAGCACAGCGGCAGGTTCAGCGGGTCGTTGACCCCGCCCAGGCGGAAGCCTTTCGAGGCCTGGGCGTTGAAGGTGACGTTGCCGGTCGCCTCGTAGCTCAGCAGGAAACGCGGCGTGAAACCGTCTGACGAGGTCTTGTCGGTGCGGTTGTCGCCGTTGGCGAACAGGCCGCCGGACTTGAACTGCCGGGTCTCGCTGAAGTCGTAGTAGCGGCCGCCCGCCGTCGCGGTCAGCTTGCCCAGGGTGTAGTTCACTTCGCCGAACACGGCCTTCTGCTTAATGTCGTAGGGCAGGTAGGCGTCGTACGGCGAATTGGCCTCGAAGCCGTTGGCGACGGCGGCCGAGGTCCCCGCCCCCAGCACCGCGTCGGTATAGGCGTCGTAGCCGGGGGTCGGCAGGCGCTGGTTGTAGACGCGGTCGACCTTCGAATAGAAGCCGCCGATCACCCACTGGAACGGTCCGTCGCCAGTGGAGGCCAGCCGCAGCTCCTGGGTGAACTGCTCGAGGTCGGTCGTGTCGACCAGCTTGGATGGCAGCAGCACCGCCGCGGCCGGGAAGCCCAGGTCGACCGAGACGCTGCCGGTCAGGGCGCTGGCGTCGCGGTTCACGGTGATGTCGCGGTTGATGTAGCTGGTCACCGAGGTCAGGGCTGCGCCCCCCAGGTCAAGGTTCGCGGTCAGATCGGCCAGCAGGGTGTTGTCGGCGAAGCTTTCGTCCAGCAGCAGGTACTGCTCGCGCTCGTCCAGCTGGATCCTGGGCCGGCTGGTGGTGTTGTTGTTGGCGAAGAGGTTGAACACCTCCTGGCGATTGAAGCCGTGGGCGCGGATCTCCTGATAGACCACGCGCGGAGTCAGGCTGAAGCTCTCCGAAGGCTTGATCAGGAACGAGACCCGGCCGCCGCGCCGCGTGCCGTCGTTGACGTTCTTCTCCTTCTTGCCGCCCTCCTTGAGCGCGTCGATGAACCCGCCGTAGCGGGTCAGGTAACCGACCGCGCGCATGGCGACCTTATCGGAGATGGGGATGTTCACCGCCCCCTTCACATGGCCGCCGAAATCGTCGCCGCCGACCAGATTGGCGTTGGCCTCGAAGACCCCTTCCTTGACGTCCAGCTTGGGCTGGTTGGTGATGTAGCGGATCGTGCCGCCCACCGAGCCCGAACCGAACAGCGTGCCCTGCGGGCCGCGCAGGGTCTCCACACGGTTCAGGTCGAACAGGTCGATGTCCGGCGTGAACAGCGACAGCGAGATCACCGACTCGTCGAGATAGACGCCGACCTGCTCCTTGACGCCCGGCTGGTCGCGAACCACCTGGCCGGCCGAGACGCCGCGCACCGACACCTGGCTCTGGCCGGGGCCGAGGTTCTGGATGGTCAGGCCGGCGACGTTACGCGACAGGTCCTCCAGCGTGACGGCGCCGGAGCGCTGGATGTCCTTTTCCGTCTGGGCGTTGATCGAGAACGGGATGTCCTGGATCGACGCGTCGCGCTTGGTGGCAGTGACGATGATCTCCTCGACGGCCGTGGGCCCGGCCTGCTGCTGGGCCGCCGCCAGGGCGGGAACAAGGATCAGGCTGGACAGCGCGGTGGCGCCCAGCAGCGCGCGACGCGCCCGACGGCGCGGTGTAGCGATGGTCATTTTAACCTCCCGGACTTCGTTTTTTGGCGGCGCGAGGTCGAGCCCGCGACGCAATCTCAGCGTTCATCCCGGAATCGGGGAAAGTCAACGCGAAACGAAGATCAGAGAAATCAGTGTTTTAGACACCGGTGTCGCAGGCTTTCGAAAGGGTCGTATGCGATACCGGTCCCATTTCCCTTTACGCGCACGTGACCTTTCACGTCGCGAAAAGCCGGGCGAGCGGACTAGGGTCAAGTGTGCGCGGTTGACCCGGCCCGGCGCGCTCTCACCAAAAAGATGGCGCCTTTTTATCTGGGTCAGATGTTTCCATCTGACCCAGAAAGGCTCTAGGGTGGGGCCAATTCAAACTAACGTTTAACGGGGAGTGCGCCTCAATGCGCGAAGCGGTCATCGTCTCTTACGCCCGAACGGGCCTGGCCAAGTCCAACCGCGGCGGCTTCAACAACACCCATGGCGCGGCCATGGCCGGCCACGCCATCAAGCACGCTGTTGAGCGCGCGGGCCTTGAAGGGGCCGAGGTCGAGGACGTCGTCTTGGGCTGCGGCGGTCCCGAAGGCGCCACCGGCATGAACGTGGCCCGCAACGCCGCCATCTGGGCCGGCCTGCCGGTCACCACCTCGGGCCAGACCGTCAACCGCTTCTGCTCCTCGGGCCTGCAAGCCATCGCCACGGCGGCCAACTACGTCCGCAACGACGGCGCTCCGGTCGCGGTCGGGGGCGGCGTGGAGTCGATCTCGCTGGTCCAGGGCGGCGGCCACATGAACCGTTTCCACATCACCGAAGACAAGCTGATGAAGGAAAAGCCGGCCCTGTGGATGGCGATGATCGACACAGCCGACATCGTCGCCAAGCGCTACAACATCAGCCGCGAGTACCAGGACGAATATTCGCTGCGCAGCCAGCAGCGCATCGCCGCCGCCCAGGCCGCCGGACTGTTCGACGACGAGATCGTGCCGATGGCCACCAAGATGAAGGTCGTCAACAAGGAGACCAAGGAAGAGAGCCTGGTCGACTACGTGGTCACCAAGGACGAGTGCAATCGTCCGGACACCACCTTGGAAGGCCTGGCAAAGCTGGAACCGGTCAAGGGGCCGGGCAACTTCGTCACGGCCGGCAACGCCAGCCAGCTGTCGGACGGCGCGGCCGCCGTCGTGGTGATGGAGGCCAAGGAAGCCGCCAAGCGCAACCTGGAGCCGCTGGGCCTGTTCAAGGGCTTCGCCATCGCCGGCTGCGAGCCTGACGAGATGGGCATCGGCCCGGTCTTCGCCGTGCCGCGCCTGCTGGAACGTCACGGCCTGAAGGTCGACGACATCGATATCTGGGAGCTGAACGAAGCCTTCGCCTCGCAGTGCCTCTACAGCCGCGATCGCCTGGGCATCGATCCGGAGAAGTACAACGTCAACGGCGGCTCGATCGCCATCGGCCACCCGTTCGGCATGACCGGCGCCCGCTGCGCCGGCCACCTGCTGCTGGAAGGCAAGCGCCGCAAGGCCAAGCTGGGCGTCGTCACGATGTGCATCGGCGGCGGCATGGGCGCGGCCGGCCTGTTCGAAATCTTCTGATTTCCCCCTAGGGACACTTGAAAAGGCCGGGAACCGTCAAGGCGGTTTCCGGCCTTTCTTGTTGGATCAGGACGCCTCACGGAGCACTCAGAAACCCTGGGTACGCGAAGCTCTTGAACCCGGCGCGCGAGGGGCCATCTCAGCCTCCGCCGGCGTCCGCGATTGTCGCTTCACGACGCAGACCAGAGACAGACCATGGCCAGCAAGGCCTTTTTCGCCGTCGCCCTCCTCATCGCCGCCGCTATCGGCCTGGCGTTGCCGACTCCCGGTGCGAGCCACTCGCCTCAGCCGACCAAGTCGGCGTTCGAGACCATCGCCCTGAACAAGGGCTGAAGCAAAAAGGCTCCCCGGTTCCCGGAGAGCCTTTCGAAGCTCAGTCACCTGGAAGAGCGCGATCAGAACTCTTCCCAGTCTTCGCTGACCGCCACGGCGGTGTTGCCACGCGACACCGGCGCGGCCGGGCGCGAGGCCGGCTTGGTCTTGGAGACCATCGGCGCGGCCGGGCGCTGGCCCGGACGGGCGGCGGGCGCGATGGCCGCGTTCTCGGCGCCGACCTTGAAACGCGAAACCAGGCTGGCCAGGGCTCCCGCCTCGTTCTTCAGCGAGTGGGTGGCGGCCGTGGCCTCCTCCACCATGGCGGCGTTCTGCTGGACGACCTGGTCCATCTGGTTCACGGCCGTGTTGACCTCGTTCAGGCCGGTGGCCTGTTCGGTGGTCGAGGCCGAGATCTCCTGCATCAGGGCGTCGATCGAGGCGACCTGCTCGACGATGCGGCTCAGCGCCTCGCCGGTCTGGCCGACCAGGTCCACGCCCGTCTCGACCTGAGCGGTCGAGGTCGAGATGAGGGTCTTGATTTCCTTGGCCGCGTCGGCCGAGCGTTGGGCCAAGGCGCGGACTTCCTGGGCGACGACCGCGAAACCACGGCCGGCTTCGCCGGCGCGGGCGGCCTCGACCCCGGCGTTCAGGGCCAAGAGGTTGGTCTGGAAGGCGATCTCGTCGATCACGCCAATGATCTGGCTGACCTGGTTCGACGAGGTCTCGATCTCGGTCATGGCCGAGACAGCCTGGCTGACGATACGGCCTGAACGCTCGGCGTCGGTGCGGGCGGTGGCCACGACCTGCGAGGCCTCCTTGGCGCCAGAGGCGGTCTTGCGAACCGTGGCGGTGATCTCGTCCAGGGCCGCGGCGGTCTCTTCCAGGGCGGCCGCCTGCTGCTCGGTGCGGCGCGACAGGTTGTTGGAGGCCTCGGCGATCTCGTCCGAACCGGCGTTGACGCCGCCCGTGGCCGAGACGATGGCCTTCATGGCTTCCTGCAGCTTGGCGACGGCCTCGTTGAAGTCCTCGCGCAGTTGCTGATAGCGGCCGGCGAACGGCGCGTCGATGCGGGCGGTCAGGTCGCCGCCGGCCAGGCGCGACAGGCCTGAGGCCAGGGCCTCGACCACCTCGGCCTGTTCGGCGGCGGCGGCGCGGCGCTCGTCGTCATTGGCGGCGCGCTCGGCTTCGGCCGCGGTGCGGGTGTTCTCGGCGTCCTTCTCGACGCGAATCTTGGCGATCGCGGCTTCCTTGAAGTGGATCACGGCGGCGGCCATCTGGCCGACCTCGTCCTTGCGATCGGTCGCCGGAACCTCGATGGCGTTATCGCCCGAAGCCAGGCGGCGCATGGCCGCGGTCATGGCGGCGACGGGCTTGGCGATCGAGCTGGACAGCAGCAGACCGCCGCCCAGGGCGATGGCGCCGCTCAGCGCGATGCCGATCACCAGCACCAGGTTCGACAAGGCCTGGGCCTTGGCCTGGGCCGCGGCTTCGGCCTCGATCTGCTTCTGGGCCCACGCCTGGATGGCGTCCAAGGCGTCCTCGACCGGCACCACGGCCTTGTCGGCGACGCCATCGTTGCGGACCAGTTCGACGGCCTGCGGGCGGGTGGCCGGATCGGCGCCCAGGCGCAGAGCCGGGTCGATGGCCTCCTTGCGGTAGCCGGCATAGGCGTCACGGATGGCCTGGACCTGGGCGTGGTCGGCCTCCAGCTTGTCCAGCTTGTCCAGGGCGCCGAAGAACTTGACTTTGTGGACGGTCTCGATGCGCTTGACGTAGTAGTCGTCGCCCGACAGCAGGTAGCCGCGCAGCGAGTTCTCCTGACGGGTCAGGCGATAGGTGGCCGTGTCGGCCGCCTGCATCACCTTGTAGGCGCGCTCGGACCGCGCCACCGACTGTTCCAGCACCATCGAGTTGATGAAGAGCGCCAGGCCCATCGTCGCGATCGTCGCGAGCAGCACGCCGAACACGACCAGCAGCTTCGTGGGGATCCTGAAATTGCCGAACTTCACCACAGCCTCCTAGGTTCGCGTGTCGGCGAAACCTCGGCGCAAGAGCGCGCGTAGCCGATCACGTCCGCATCTTTGGGACGATCAAGGTTGCTGGGCTGTTAACTGTGCTGTGACCTGATGTCGCAGGACCAGAACTTGAGAATCTGTCGCGATCTCAAGGACTTGCTTCGGGTTGTGGAAGCGCTTCCGACACGCAAGGCCGCGGGCGGAGCATCGCCGGCTCCGCCGCTACATGATCCGCACCCGGACGGTTCTAGTGCGCCTCGTCCCAGTTCCTCGCCGCGCGCGCCTCGACCGTCAGCGGAATCGACAGGGCTACGGCCGGCTCGGCGGCCCTCTCCATGACCTCGCGGATCACCTGGCAAGCGCGGTCCGCCTCGCCCTCCGGCGCCTCGAAGACCAGTTCGTCGTGCACTTGCAGCAGCATCTTGGCTTCGAGACCGGCGGCCTCCAGCGCGGCGGGCATGCGGATCATCGCCCGGCGCATGACGTCGGCCGCGGCGCCCTGGATCGGGGCGTTGATCGCCGCGCGCTCGGCGAACTGCCGCTGGCCGACCGACTTGGCCTGGATCTCGGGAATGTTGATCTTGCGGCCGAAGATGGTCGTGACGTAGCCGTGCTCACGCACGAAGGCCTTGGTCGCGTCCATATAGGCCTGGATGCCCGGAAAGCGCTCGAAATAGGTCTTGATATAGGCTCCCGCCTCGCCCTGGCCGATGCCCAGCTGATTGGCCAGGCCGAACGCCGAGATGCCGTAGACGATGCCGAAATTGATGGCCTTCGCCCGGCGGCGGATCATCGGGTCCATGCCCTCGATCGGCGTGTCGAACATCTCCGACGCCGTCATGGCGTGAATGTCCAGGCCCTCCTGGAAAGCCTTCTTCAGCTGCGGAATGTCGCCGATATGGGCGAGAAGGCGCAGCTCGATCTGGCTGTAGTCGGCGCTGATCAGCACCTTGCCCGGCTCGGCGATGAAGGCCTTGCGGATCTTGCGGCCTTCTTCGGTGCGGACCGGGATGTTCTGCAGGTTGGGATCGGACGAGGACAGCCGCCCCGTCGTCGTCGCGGCCAGGGCGTAAGAGGTGTGGACCCGCCCCGTCCCCTCGTAGATCGCCGCGATCAGGTTCTCGGTATAGGTGCCCTTCAGCTTGGAAAGCTGGCGCCAGTCCAGCAGGACGCGCGGCAGCTCGTGCTCCAGGGCCAGGCTCTCCAGGACGTCGCTGTCGGTCGACCATTGACCGGTGGCGGTCTTCTTGCCGCCCTTCATGTTCATCTCGCCGAACAGCACGTCGCCGATCTGCTTGGGACTGCCCAGGTTGAACGGCCGGCCGACCAGCTCGGTGGCGCGGGCCTCGAACTCGGCCATGCGCAGGGAGAACTCGTTGGACAGCAGCCGCAGAGCCTCGGGGTCGACGCGAACGCCGTTGTTCTCCATCCGCGCCAGCACCGCCGGCATCGGACGCTCCAGGGTCTCGTAGACGGTCGACAGACCGGCCCGCGCCAGGCGGGGTTTCAGGATCTCCCACAGGCGCAGCGTGACGTCGGCGTCTTCGGCGGCGTAGGCGGTGGCCTCGGGCAGGGCGACGTGCTTGAAGCTGATCTGGCCCTTGCCCGCGCCGCAGACCTGCTTGAACGGGATCGGCTTGTGGCCCAGGTGCAGCTCGGACAGCTCGTCCATGCCGTGGCCGTGCTCGCCAGCCTCCAGCACGTACGAGATCAGCATGGTGTCGTCGATCGGCGCGACCTGGATACCGTGCCGGGCCAGGACGGCGATGTCGTACTTGGCGTTCTGGGCCACCTTCAGCACCGCCGGGTCTTCCAGCAATGGCTTGAGGGTCGCGATCACGTCGGCTAGCGGGATCTGCTCGATGTCGGCCGGAGCCTCGAAGGCCAGGCCGTCGGCCTTCTCGCAGTGGCTGATCGGGATGTAGCAGGCCTCGCCCGCCGCGATCGCCAGGGAGACGCCGCATAGGCCGGCCGTGGCCGACGACAGGGCGTCGGTCTCGGTGTCGAAGGCCACCACGCCCTTGGCGGTCGCCTTGGCCACCCACGCCCTCAGGGTCTCGACGTCACGGACGCAGGCATAGGCCGCGTGGTCGACGGTGATCGGCTCGGCCACCGGATTGGCCGCCGCGCGGGCGGCCGCGCCCATGTACGAGACCGTCGAGACCGGAGCCTTGGGCTGGGCCGGAGCGCGCTCCAGAGTCCCGGGCGCAGCCGCGGCTGAACCGTCGCCGACCCGGCGCGCCAGGGTGCGGAACTCCATCTGCTCGAGGAAGGCGGCCAGGACCTCCTTGTCCGGCTCGCGCACCTTCAGCTCGTCCAGCGGCTGGGGCAGCGGGGTGTCGCAATCCAGCTTCACCAGGGCCCGCGACAGTCGGATCTGATCGGCGAAGTTGATCAGAGTCTCGCGGCGCTTGGGCTGCTTGATCTCGCCGGCCCGCTCCAGAAGCGTGTCGAGATCGCCGTACTCGGTGATCAGCTGGGCGGCGGTCTTGATGCCGATGCCCGGCGCGCCCGGGACGTTGTCGACGCTGTCGCCGCACAGGGCCTGCACGTCGACGACCCGCTCGGGATAGACGCCGAATTTCTCGAACACCTGCTCGCGCTCGATGCGTACGCCCTTCATCGGGTCGAACATCGAGACGCCGTCCCCGACCAGCTGCATCAGGTCCTTGTCGGACGAGACGATGACCGCCTCGCCGCCGACCTCACGGGCCTTGCAGGCGTAGGCGGCGATCAGGTCGTCAGCCTCGTAGCCCGGCAGTTCGATGGCCGGCACGCCGAACGCCAGGGTCGCCTCGCGCACCAGCGGGAACTGCGGGATCAGGTCTTCCGGCGGCGGCGGGCGGTGGGCCTTGTACTGGTCGTACAGGCTGTTGCGGAACGTCTTCTCGGAGTGGTCCCAGATCACCGCCAGGTGGGTGGGCGTGTCGCCCTGCATGTCGCGCATCAGCTTCCACAGCATGTTGCAGAAGCCCTGGACGGCGCCCACCGGCAGGCCGTCGCTCTTTCGGGTCAGCGGCGGCAGGGCGTGATAGGCGCGGAACAGATAGGCCGAGCCGTCGACCAGGAAAAGCCGGACGGCGGGACCGTCCTGCGTGAGTTCGGAAGCGTTCGGAAGCGGGGGCGCGGCGACGTCGGTCATGGCGGGCAACATAGGGGGCGCGAGGTGTGTCGGGAACCCTCTGGCGGTCGACGAACGACTGACTTATCCTCGACCTAGGGTCGAGCGCCGAAGGGGTCGCGCGCGGACCTTTTGCTCGGGATCGCCACGTGTTGCGTAAGCTTAAGCTGTTGCCGGCCCTGCTGGCCGCCGGTCTCTCGCTCGCCTTCGCCCAGGGCGCCTGGGCCGACGACGAGGATGATCCGGCCGGCGCCGGCGCGTGGAAGCCGCGCTTCGTCGTGCATGTTCCCGCGGACAAGATGAAGGCGGCCTTCCCCAAGGGCGCAACGGTCACCGGGAGCGCGGCCCTGGACTGCGTCGCGGCCGAGGGCGGCAGGCTGGTCGACTGCAAAATCGCCAAGGAGGATCCGGCCGGTCAGGGCTTCGGCCAGGCGGCGCTGTCGGTGGTGGGTTTCGAGCGGATCAAGCCCACGGACGAGACCGGCGCCGCTGTCGCCGGCCGACCGGTGAGGACCAGCTTCGAGTTCCTCGCCCCTGGGGACGCCAACCCCAATTGGCTGCGCAAGCCGACCGGCAGGGACATCGCCAACGTCTTCCCGAAGAAGGCCATCGAGGATGGCGTCGCCGGCAAGGCGACGATCGGCTGCCAGGTGACGACCGAGGGCTTCCTGCAGAATTGCAAGGTGCTGAGCGAGTCGCCCAAGGACTACAATTTCGGCGCGGCCGGCCTGCAGCTGACGCCGCAGCTGCGCATGACCCCCAAGATCCGCGGCGGCAGGGCCGTGCCGGGCGGCTCGGTGTCGATCCCGATCAACTGGGAGGCGCCCAATCGCTCGGCGATGATGAACAGCACCACGATCGTGCTTGATCCGCCGTGGACCCGGGTTCCGACGCACGCCGAGGTCAACGCGGCCTGGCCCAAGGAGGCGGCGGGACTGGCGTCTGGCCAGGCGGCCCTGCGTTGCGGCCTCGATCGCACAGGACGGCTGCGCAGCTGCGAGGTGATCTCGGAAAGCCCCCGCGGCAAGGGTTTCGGCAAGGCGGCCCAATCGCTGTCGACGGCCTTCGGCATCACCTTCGCACCGGAAGAAGCCAAGGCGGTGAAGGATCTCAAGATCGACGTGCCCATCCGCTTCCGCGATCCCGCGACGCCGGATGCGCGCAAGCTGACCAAGCCGCGCTGGATCCGCACCCTGACGCCCGAGGGCATGGCGGCGGTCTATCCGGAAGCGGCGGTCAAGGCCGGCGTCCGCACCGGCGAGGCCGCGGCGACCTGCACCGTCACGGCGACGGGCGAGCTGACAAACTGCCAGGCCGCTCGCGAAAAGCCGGCCGGGCTCGACTTCGGCGCGGCGGCGGTCAAGGCGGCCGCGGTCATGCGCATGAACCCGTGGACCAAGGAGGGCGACACGGTCGAGGGCCTGGTCATCACCCTGCCCATCACCTTCACCCTGGAGGACGACACGCCGGCGGCGCCCGCCGGCAAGCAGGACTGACACCCGCGCCAACTTTCCTCGCCTTGCGCGCCGAGGGCATGAGGCGTACGGGAACGACGCTTCGCGATACGCGGAGCGTCAGCCGTTTTTGGCAGTCTTCAGGAGAGCGCGATGGGTTACCGGGTCGCCGTGGTCGGCGCCACGGGCAATGTGGGCCGCGAGATGTTCAATATCCTCGAGGAAGTGAAATTCCCCGTGGACAAGATGCACGCCATCGCCAGCCGCAAATCCATCGGCGTGGAAGTCTCGTACGGCAGCGAGATCGTCCGCTGCGAGGACCTGGAGCAGTTCGACTTCTCGACCGTCGACCTCGTGCTGATGAGCGCGGGCGGCGCGATTTCCAAGGCCTGGGGCGAGAAGATCGGCGCGGCCGGCCCGATCGTCATCGACAATTCCAGCCACTTCCGGATGGATCCGGACGTGCCGCTTGTCGTGCCGGAAGTGAACCCGAACGCTGTCGACAAGCTGCCCAAGAACATCATCGCCAACCCCAACTGCTCGACGGCGCAGCTGGTCGTGGTGCTGGCCCCGCTGCACGCCGAGGCCAAGATCAAGCGAGTGGTCGTGTCGACCTACCAGTCGGTCTCGGGCGCCGGCAAGGAAGGCATGGACGAGCTGTGGGAACAGACCAAGGGCGTGTTCGTCCTGGGCGCCCCGCCGGCCAAGAAGTTCACCAAGCAGATCGCCTTCAACGTCATCCCGCACATCGATGTGTTCATGGAGGACGGCTACACCAAGGAAGAGTGGAAGATGATGGCGGAGACCAAGAAGATCTTGGACCCGTCGATCAAGCTGACGGCCACCGCCGTGCGCGTGCCGGTCATGGTGGGCCACGCCGAGGCCGTGAACATCGAGTTCGAGACTCCGCTGGACGAGGACGACGTCCGTGAGATCCTGCGCGAGGCCGACGGCGTGCAGGTCGTCGATAAGCGCGAGGACGGCGGCTACATGACGCCCAAGGAAAGCGCCGGCGAGTTCCCGGTCTATGTCTCGCGCATCCGCACCGACCCGACCGTCGAGAACGGCATCGCTCTCTGGTGCGTGGCCGACAATCTGCGCAAGGGCGCGGCCCTCAACGCCGTGCAGATCGCCCAACTGCTGCACGACAAGGGCCTGATCAAGCAGAAGACCCTGGCTTAAGACGACCCTGCCCCGTCGTCCTTCGCCAGCAAGAGCGGAGGACGACGGATCCGGCCCCAGGGCCAAGCGCCAGACCTTCGCAAGATGCGGACGGACGGACAGCTTCCTGACTGACAGAAGCGCCCGAAAAGGTTTGGACCATGCCGCCCAGTTCCTCGACCGAGAGTCGCTCTGCCTACGCCGCCGGTGTCGGCTGCTACGTGCTTTGGGGCTTCCTGCCCCTCTACTTCCACCTGCTGTCGAACCTGGGCGTCTCGTCTTGGGAGATGATCGCTCACCGCTCGCTGTGGTCGGTGCTTTGGGCCTTGGGGCTGGTGCTGATCGCCCGGCAAGGCGGTCAGGTGGCTCGGGTGCTGCGCCAGCCGCGCACCCTGGGCGTGCTGCTGCTGTCGACCCTGGCGATCTTTAGCAACTGGACGATCTACGTCTTCGCCGTCAACGCCGGCCACGTGATCGAGGCCAGCCTCGGCTACTACATCAACCCGCTGATGAACATGGCCGCCGGCGCTCTGCTGTTCCGCGAGCGCATGACCCGCGAAGGGAAGGTCGCCATCGGCTTCGCCGCCGTGGGCGTGGCCATCCAGACCATCGCCCTAGGCCACCTGCCGGTCGTCTCGCTGGGCCTGGCCTTCACCTTCTGCGCCTACGCCATCCTGCGCAAACAGGTGAAGGCCGACGCCCAGACGGGCCTCTTCATCGAATGCGCCTATCTGGCCCTGCCGGGTCTGGCCTATGTGCTGTCCCTGCAGCACGGCGGTCAGGGCCATTTCGGCGACGGGGCGGGCGTGACCGGCCTGCTGGCTCTGGCCGGCCCAGCCACCGTGGTCCCGCTGGCCCTGTTCGCCTGGTCGGCCCGCCGCCTGCCGCTCAGCGCCGTGGGCTTCCTGCAGTTCATCGCCCCGACCCTGCAGTTCCTGCTGGGCGTGGCGTTCGGCGAGCCGTTCACGCCGCTGCGGGCGCTGTCGTTCGTGTTCATCTGGCTGGGCGTGGCGACCTTCGCCTACGGCGCCTGGAAGAAGACGCGAGCCCTGGCGCCGGCCTGAGGACCGGGCCATGGTCGCAGCCATGGGCGAGACGATCTCCAAGGAACGGGGCCGGTTGATCCTGGCCGCGACCGTGCTGGGCTCCAGCCTGGCCTTCATCGACGGCTCGGTAGTCAATGTCGCCCTGCCGGCGATCCGCCAGGCGCTGAAGGCGCGGCCGGACCAGATCCAGTGGATCGTCAACGCCTATCTCCTGCTGCTCGGCTCGCTGGTGCTGATCGGCGGCTCGGCCGGCGATCGCTGGGGGCGGCGACGCATGTTCGTGGCCGGCGTCGGCTTGTTCGCCCTCGCCTCGCTGGCCTGCGCGCTGGTCCCCAACGTCCAGCTGCTGGTCGCCGCCCGGGCCGTACAGGGCGTGGCGGCCGCCTTCGTCGCGCCCGCCAGCCTGGCCATTCTGAGCGCGTCCTTCGATGAGACCCGTCGCGGCCCGATGATCGGGGCTTGGGCCGGGTTCGCCGCAGTGACCGGGGCGCTGGGCCCGGTGCTGGGCGGCTGGCTGGTCGACGCGGTCTCATGGCGCGCCATCTTCCTGATCAACCTGCCCGTCGCCGTCGCCACCATCTGGCTGAGCCTGAAGGCCGTGCCCGAGAGCCGCGACCCCGACGTCGACCATCTGGACTGGCGCGGCGCGGTCCTGGCGGCCTCAGGACTGGGAATCCTGACCTGGGGCCTGACGGCGGCTGGTCAGCGCGGCTGGGCCAGCCCGCCGGTCTGGATCGCCCTGGCCGGCGGGGCGGCGACCCTGGTCGGCTTCGTCGTCCTCCAGGCGCGGGAAAGGCGCCCGATGATGCCGCTGTCTCTCTACCGCTCGCCAACCTTCAGCGGCGCCAACCTGCTGACCCTGGCGCTGTATTTCGGCCTGACCGGCGCGATGTTCTTCCTGCCCTACGAGCTGATCGCCCGACACGGCTACAAGGCGGCCGAGGCCGGCGCGACCCTGCTGCCGCTGTCGGCTGTGATGGGGACGCTGTCCGGGCTCGCCGGGCGCCTGGCCGACAAGGTCGGCGCGCGCGCCATGCTGACCGTCGGCCCGATCACGGCCGGCATCGGCTTCGCCCTGCTGGGCGGCCCCTGGATCGGCGGCGACTTCTGGACCGGCTTGCTGCCCTGTCTGCTGGTGCTGGCCCTGGGCATGACAATCAGCGTCGCGCCGCTGACCAGCACGGTCATGGCGGCGGTCCCCTCCAGCCACGCCGGCGTCGCCTCGGGCGTCAACAACGCCGTGGCGCGCGTCGCCGGCCTGCTGGCCGTGGCGGTGCTGGGCCTGATCTATTTCGCCCCCGGCGGCGGGGGCTATCGCTGGGTGATGGCGATCAGCGCCGGCGCGGCGATCTTGGCGGGTCTGGTCGGCGCGGCGACGATCAGAGCTTCTAGAACCGATGCGCCACGCCCACGACCAGCTCCAGGTCCGGAGTCCGGCGATTGAGGCCGACATAGGCCGAGGCGTCCAGCTGGACATCCTTCAGGCCCTTGGGCGTCCAGCCGGCGGTCAGGTCGAAGCTGGTTTGGGTGACGCGACCGGAGGGATCGTCGTCGACATCGATCCATAGCTCCGCAGCCAGGTTTACCGCGCCCACCGCGCGGCCGACGCCGCCAGCCAGGGCGTACCCCGCATGACGGCCCGAGCCCGAGGCGTTCGGCCGGGCGTCCAGTTCCGGCGACAGGCTCAGCGACCAATCGCCGTTCAGAGGGAGCGAGACCGGAACGATCACTCCGCCCTGCCAGGCGTCGCCGCCGATGCCGGCCGCACCGGAGGGCGCGACGACGAAAGGCTGCAGGGCGATCGACAGGCCGTCTCCCGCCGGATTGATCAACGACCATCGCAAGGCCGCGCCCATGTCTCCGGCGCCCGAGACCGTCGAGACCACGCCGTGATCCTTGGTCCGGACGCGCTCGTAAGGCGTCCAGGTCAGTTGCCCCTCGACCGTCGAAGTCAGGCCAAGACGCAGCTCCACCCCGCCATAGGCGATGTCGCGGGTCGAGACCCCACCGCTCTTGTCCAGGGTCGCATCGGCGCCGCTGACCTCGATCTGGAGGCGCCCTTTGTCCAGCACGCAGGGCGGCGAGCCCTTGCCCGGACGATCGGGACAGAAATCGCGCTCCTGGCCTCGCGCGGCGCCGGCCAGCGCCAAGGCGGCCAAGGTCAGGACGACCGGGGCGATCGAAGCCATGCGGACCATGCGTCTTTAACCTCGTCGAGGACGCGACAGGCTAAGCTTCAACGCGCTCCAAGGCGAGCGCTTAGAGCGATTGGTACGCCGCCTCGATGAGGCGCACGGCGCGCGGATCGCCGATCAGGGCGTTACCCTGCTTGTTCATCACATAGGCCCCGGACACGCCGCGCGTCGGGTCGGCGAAGGCGCATGAACCGCCCCAGCCGGAGTGACCGAACGCCTCGGCCGTCGGGCCGTAGTAGAAGTTCGGTTCGTTGCGCATGAACCCCGCGCCCCAGCTGATCTCGTAGGGGAGGACAAGATCCTGTCCCCGGATACGCTCGGCGCTGGCGGCGTTGATCCCGGCCGGCGTCAGGATCGAGCAGCCGTCCAGGATCCCGCCGCTGGCCAAGGCGCCCATCAGGCGGGCCAGGGCCGGGGCGGTGGCGTGGCCGTTGGCCGAGGGAATCTCGGCCCGCCGCCACTCGGCCGCGCTGCGTCCGCCTGGCGAAGACCATGGTTTCAGGAAGGCGGCCTGTAGCGCCGGCGTGATCTCGCCGAACTGCGGCATGGCCGTCGGGCGCATCAGGTCGGCGACGCGACCATGCTCGCTGTCGGGCAGGCCGATCCAGAGATCCAGGCCCAGCGGGATCGCGATGTCCTCGCGCAGCGCCACGCCCAGGGTCCGGCCGTCAACGCGGCGGAAGATCTCGCCGGCGATGTAGCCATAGGTGACCGGATGATAGCCGCTGGCCGAGCCGATCGGGAACAGCGGGGCCATGGCGGCCAGCTTGGCGCAGGTGGCGCCCCAGTCGAACCAGATGGCGGGGTCGGTGTCGTCCGAAAAGCCGGAAAGTCCAGCCTGGTGCGACAGGGCCTGCTCGACCGTGACCTGACCCTTGCCGGCCTGAGCGAATTCGGGCCAGACGTCGGCGACGGGCTGGTCGTAGGCCAGACGCCCCTCGTCGACCAGGCGCGCGACCATCAGCGCCGCCACGGCCTTGGTGGTCGAGAACAGGGCCGTCAGGGTGTCGGGGCCGAACGGGACCTCGCGCTTGCGGTCGGCGAAGCCGCCCATCAAGTCGACGACGACCTCGCCGTCGATGGCGAAGGAAAAGCGCGCGCCGAGTTCGCCGCCGTTTTCGAAATTAGCCGCGAACGCCTCGCGGACACGGGCGAAGCGGTCGGGGCACAGGCCGGTGATTTCGACGGTCATGCTCTACGCCAGTCGCTCGATGCGCACGGTGGGCGAGGTCTGCTTGATGCGCGCGCCCATGGCTACGATCGGCAGTTCGGGCGCGTTCCAGATGTTGGCCGCCGTGACGGTCTCGGCCACGCCGCCCACGGCGCGCGCCAGGCCGTACGAAAAGGTTTGCCCCTCCAGGATCGAGGCGGCGTACAGCGCCGTCAGCAGATCGCCCGTGCCGTTGGGCGAACGCTCGGCCTTGGCGTGGGCGGCCAGCCAAGCCTCCTTCTTGTCGGCCAGCACGGCGCCGATCTCGGCCCCACGATGGACGGACGAGACCAGGGTGGTCTTGCCCAGCAGGCGCGCGGCCTTCATGGCCGAGACGGGGTCGCGGGAATCCGCGCCGGTCAGCTTCTGCAGCTCCCAGGCGTTGCAGGCCACGACATCGGCGCGCGGGATCAGGTCGGCGACGATCTCGTCCGCGGTCTCCGTCGGGATGTACAGGCCCTTGCCGGCGTCGCCCATGGTCGGATCGACGATGACCACGGGCCGGCGGGTGGCCGCGCCCTGCGGACGTGGGCTTTCGCGCACGGCGTCGATCACCCGCGCGGCGGCCCGGGCCTGGGCGGCCGTGGCGAAGTAGCCGGTGATGACCAGATCCACCAGGCCGAACAGGCCGTTGGCCTCGATCCCGTCCAGCATGCCCTCGAACACCTCGATCGGCACAGGCGCGCCGCCGGGGATGCCCCAGCCGGGATGGCGGCCGTACAGCACGGTCGGCACGACCAGCGAGTCGATCTTGAACTGCGCCAGCGCAGTGGCCTGCGCCGTCGCGCCCACCTGGCTGCCGGCGACATGGCTGGAAAGGATCAAGGCTAGCGGCATGCCAAAGCGATTAGCCGAGCAATGCGGACTTGAATAGGGCGGTTTTGGTCAGCCGCCGAAAAGAGAAAGGCCCGCCATCGCTGGCAGGCCTTCCCTTTGGAAAATCAGACAATTTCCGTTACGGAAACGTCGCATGTTTCTCGTGGCGCACGCGCGTGCGTCCTCACGCCTAGTAGCGATAGTGATCCGGCTTGAACGGGCCCTTCTCCGGCACGCCGATGTAGTCGGCCTGGTCCTTGCGCAGGACCGAGAGCTTGGCGCCCAGCTTCTCCAGGTGGAGGAAGGCGACCTTCTCGTCCAGATGCTTGGGCAGGGTGTAGACCTCGTTCTTGTAGGCGTCCTTGTTGGTCCACAGTTCGATCTGGGCCAGGGTCTGGTTGGTGAACGAGGCCGACATCACGAACGAGGGGTGGCCGGTGGCGTTGCCCAGGTTCACCAGGCGGCCTTCCGACAGCACGATCAGCTTCTTGCCGTCCGGGAACTCCACATGGTGGACCTGCGGCTTGATCTCGTCCCACTTGTAGTTCCGCAGGGCGGCGATCTGAATTTCGCTGTCGAAGTGGCCGATGTTGCAGACGATGGCGTTGTTTTTCATCTTCCGCATGTCGTCCAGCGTGATGACGTCCTTGTTGCCGGTCGCCGTCACGAAGATGTCGGCCTTGTCGGCGACATCGCCCAGGGTCTGGACCTCATAGCCTTCCATGGCCGCCTGCAGGGCGCAGATCGGGTCGATCTCGGTGACGATCACGCGCGCGCCGCCCTGGCGCAAGCTGGCGGCCGAGCCCTTGCCTACGTCGCCATAGCCGCACACCACCGCAACCTTGCCCGACAGCATGACGTCGGTGCCGCGACGGATCGCGTCGACCAGCGATTCACGGCAGCCGTACAGGTTGTCGAACTTGCTCTTGGTGACGCTGTCGTTGACGTTGATGGCGGGGAACGGCAGCTCGCCCTTGGCGGCCATCTGGTAGAGGCGGTGCACGCCCGTGGTGGTCTCTTCCGAGACGCCGCCGATGGCCGAGCGGATGGCCGAGTAGAAGCCCGGCTTCTCGGCCAGATATTTCTTCATCACGGCGTAGAGGGCTTCTTCCTCCTCGTTCTGCGGATTGTCGAGGATCGACGGATCCTTCTCGGCCTTGGGACCCAGCACGCACAGCAGGGTGGCGTCGCCGCCGTCGTCGAGGATCAAGTTCGGATAGCCGCCGTCATGCCATTCGAAGATCTTGTGGGCGTATTCCCAGTACTCGACCAAGTTCTCGCCCTTGAAGGCGAAGACCGGAATGTTGGCGGCGGCGATGGCGGCCGCGGCGTGGTCCTGAGTCGAGAAGATGTTGCACGACGCCCAACGGACCTCGGCGCCCAGGGCGACCAGGGTCTCGATCAGCACGGCGGTCTGGATGGTCATGTGCAGGCTGCCGGCGATGCGGGCGCCCTTCAGGACCTGCTTGGGGCCGTACTCTGCGCGCGTGGCCATCAGGCCCGGCATTTCGGTCTCGGCGATGGCGATTTCCTTGCGGCCGTAGTCGGCGAGCGAGATGTCCTTGACGATGTAGTCGGCCACGTGCGGCTCCTGCGTCGGGTGGGGAGTGAAGGTCTTGCGCGCTTATACAGCCGCGAGCCCTATCGAGCAATTAACGCATAAAGATATCTTTATGTCCGCCGCTCAGCGGTCCCGGGTCCGATAGGTCGTGACCCAGAAATCTTCCGGCAGCATCCGGCAGACCGAAAGCTCGGTCCGCTCGACCAGGACGAAACCCTTGCCGGTCCAGGCGTGGGTCGTCGACTCGCCGCAGTCCGCCAGCCCCCGTCCCTTGGCGTAGGTGTAAAGCCGCTGCTTGTCGGTATCGAATTCGGCATTGGTCGCCAGCGCTCGCGCCTGGATGTCGCCGCCTCCCCCGAGGTCGACGAGGCGGACATGACCGCCCCGCTCGTCGGCCAGCACCAGGGCCGAGCTGCTCTGATAGGCGCCGAACCAACAGGGAACGACCCACAGCACCACGCCCGACGCCAGCCGGTTGGAGCTCGGCCCGTCCGGCGGATCGGCCTGGCAATCCAGCGGCTTCAACGCGGCTCGTACGCCCATCGGCGGCGTGTCGGTCAGCCCGGCCTGGCCAACCGGTCTGGCCTGGCGGACCAGCGGCGGAAGCGGCGGTGCGGGCACGGCCGAAGCCGGAGCGGCCCCCTTTGCGACCAGGGCGGTGACACCATTGGCCCGCTTCTGGCGGTCGTCGATCCAACGCAGCGCCGCCGACACCCCAGCCAGGGAGACAGTCGCCACGACCCGCTCACCGTCTCTGACCTGGAGGACCTGTCCCCGCGTCAGCGCCGCCAGCAGCTTGGCCCTATCGCCTCCCGCGACCGGCCAGCGGCGGTACGCGTCGTCGGCGCCTTCCGGCGGATCGGTGCGGGTCACCACCTTGCCATCGATGGCAAGGGTCAGCGGACCGCCGACGCCCTTGGCCGGATCGGGGCCGACATTGACGTCCAGACTGACGGTGGCGTCCGCCTCGGCTTCACGGCGCAGGCGCAGCACCGCGCCCTCCTCGGCGTCCGGCGGAAAACCGTACGCCGTGCAGACCCGGACATTGTCGCAGGCGGCCCACCAGTCCTTGAAGCTGGCGTCCTCGGCCCTCGCAACGCCGGCCACGGCCAGGCCGGCGAGCAGGACGGCAAGCGGCCGCAAGGCCTAGAACCCCAGTTCCGGCTGCATCGCGCCCGGCTGCTGGGTCTCGGGCAGGTGGCAGGTGAAGGTCGAGCCTGCGCCCGGCTCGCTCTCCAAGGCCACCCAGCCGCCATGCAGCTCGACCAGCGCCTTGACCAGGGCCAGGCCCAGGCCGGGCCCGCCGCGGTCGCGACCGACAAAGCGGTCGAAGATGTGAGCCTGAACATGGAAGGGCACGCCCCGGCCCGTGTCCGAGACGTCCAGCCGCACTTCGCCCAACGCGCGACGCGCCGACAGGGTGACGCGGCCGCCCGGCGGCGTCTGACGCAGTGCGTTCTCGACCAGGTGGTCCAGGGTCTGGGCCAGGCGCTTGCCGTCGCCGCGGATCAGGCCGACGTCCTCGTCGCACTCGACGGCCAGGGTGACCGCGCCCAGTTGGGCGTCCTTCAGGGCGCGTTCCTGCGCGTTCAGCAGCAGGTCCGAGACGCGGATGTCCTCGATCTCCAGCGCCATCTCGCCGGCGTCGATCTGGGCCATGTCCAGCACGTCGTCGATCGAGCGGGCCAGCTGGGTGGCGGCGGCGCGGACAGCGGCGACGTGGTTGCGGCCGCGCTCGGAAATGCCGTCGGCGCGCTCCAGCAGCTCTGAATAACCGATGATCGTCGTCAGCGGCGTACGCAGCTCGTACGAGACGTTGCCGACGAAGTCGCGCTTCAGCCGCTCGGCCTCGGCCAGGGCCGCCGAGCGATCGGCGAGCGCGCTCTGCAGGTCGCGGGTGTCGGTGACGTCGGCGAAGGCGATCAGGGTGGCGCCGTCGGGCAGCGGCCGGCTCTGATAGACAACGATGCGATCATCCGAGGTGCGGACTTCGCCTGAGGTCGGCGCGCGCATCTGCGGATCCGGATCGGCCACCCGTCCCTTCAGTTCGCGCCAGAAGGCCAGGTCGTGCAGGCGCGGCACGCACAGCTCGACCACGCCCTCGAAGTCGCCGGCCGCCTCCAGGGCGAAGGCGCTGACGTTCCAGAAGGTCTCGAAGGCTTCGTTGTGCAGGCGCAGGCGGCCGTCCGAGCCGAACACGGCGACGGCGTCGTTCAGCTTGTCCAGCGTCGCCTGCTGCACCTGGATCAGGGCGTTATACTGGGCCTTCAGGCGCAGCTCGCCCGTGATGTCGGAATAGATCAGCAGCATGCCGCCCAGCGGGTGCGGCTGGCGGACGACCTTAAGGGTTCGGCCGTCGGGCAGGTGCCACAGGTCGTCGGCCTGGGGTCCCAGGTCCTCGTAGCGGGCCAGCTCGGCCGCCTTCCAGCCGGCATAGTCGATGGTCTCGGGCAGGCGGCGGCGCTGGCGCAGGCGGTCCAGCACCTCGCCGTGGGTCGGACGCTCGGCCAGCCACGCCGGCTCCAAGCCCCACAGCTCGGCGAAGGCGGTGTTGTGATACGACAGCCGCCGAGTCTGGCTGAAGATCGCCACCGCCTCGGCGATGTGGTTCAGAGTCTCGTCGTGGGCCTCGACGTGCTTGCGGAAGGCGTCGCGGACGTCCTCGATTTCCGTGACGTCCGCGCAGAACACGCCCACACCGCCGCCTTCCAGCGGCTGGGCCGACAGGCGGAACGCCCGGCGGCGGCCTTCCAGATTGATCCAACGCAGGGCCTCGCGGCGCTCGCCCTTTTCCGCGGCCTCGACGACCAGGGCGTCGGCGGCGCGGTCGAAGCTCTTGCCAGCCAGGGCCTGGGCCGAGGCCGAGCTGGCGCCGACCGCCCGGACGAAGGCCTCGTTGCCCCAGGCCGCCTGGCCGTCGGCCGCAGCAATCCAGGCGGGCTCGGCGACGCTGTCGACGAAGGCGGCGAAGCGGGTCGCCGACGGCAAGCCGGCGTCGCCGCCGCTGGCGGGCGCGAGGCGCAGCCAGGCCAGGGCCCCGGCCGTACGCCCCTCGACCGAGATCCAGCCGCCGGCGGCGCGAGCCTCGAAAACGCAGGCCTCGCCACGTTCGAACAGGGCGGCCAGCTTGTGGGCGTGGGCCGGATCGGCCTGGCCCAGAGCGGCGACCACCGCCTCGACGTCGGTGGCGACGCCCAGAACGCGAGCGCAGGCGGCCAGGCCCTCGGCTCCGGCGACGAGATGCGGGCGGCCGCCCTCGACGGCCAACACGGCGGTGTCGAAGGCCTCGATCCAGGCCGGCGCGTCGTCGGCGCCGCCTTGCTGGATCAGCCGGGCCTTTAGCGCCGCGATGCGCGCTTCATAGCTCCGGCGCTGGCCCAGCGACCACAAGGCCACGCAAATGGCCAGGCAAACCGCGCCGGCCGCCGCCGCGAGGATCAGGTCGTACGAAGTCATCAGGCGCGTCGCTTACCCCGGCGGGTCCCCAGCGGATCGTCGAATCAGAATCCCAGATTAGTCGGGCCATGACCAGAGCGCGATCAAGGCAAGGTGTGGCGGTCGGTCGCGATTTCGCCGGGGCGAAGGCTGGCTTAACGCCGCAATCGCTCTATTTGGAGGCCCATGACCTGGTCCGATCGCCCCGCCCCGTCGCTCGACGATTTCGCCGTCCTGGCCAAGCAGGCCTTCGACGCCCTGCCCGATGGCTTTCGCAAGCTGGCCGGCGACGTCGTGATCCGGGTCGACGACTTCCCTTCCGAGGATGTGCTGGACAGCCTGGGGATCGAGGACGCCTTCGAGCTGACCGGCCTCTACCAGGGGGTGGACCTCGGCCGCCGTTCGGTGCTGGACTACGGGACCGAACCATCGCGCGTCTTCCTGTATCGCCGCCCGATCCTGGACGAATGGGCCGAGCGCGGCGACGTTGCCCTGGGCGACCTGATCACCCACGTGCTGGTCCACGAGATCGGCCACCATTTCGGCCTGTCGGACGACGACATCCACCGCATCGAGGACGAGGCATGAGTGTGTTCGAGGCAGAGGCTTGGCGCGAGCGCATGGACGAGCGCTGGTTCGACAGCGGCGTGGCCATGGCCGAGAGCGGCGCCGTCGACCTCGTGGCGATCGAGGACGAGAAGGTCACCGCCCACGTCACCGGCAGCGTCGGCGACCTGTATGTCGTGCAGCTGTGGGCGCCGGCCGGCGAAGGAACCTGCACCTGCCCCGGCTTCGAGAAGTTCGGTGCCTGCAAGCATCAGGCGGCCGTGGTCACTGCCGCCAATACGGCTGACCTCACGAAAGTGCGCGAACGCATGGCCCGCCTGCGCGACGGTCTGGCCCTGGACAGCCGCGAAGCCCTGGTCGAGCGCCTGGCCGAACTGGCGCGCGTGCAGCCGGCGGTGCTGGCGGCGCTGGAAGGCCGCTAGAGGAAGTCGTCGATCGCCGCCCGCTTCCGCTTCGGCTTGGGGCGTTCCCACATCACGCCGGGATAGCCCTTCAGCGGGACCAGCTTGCCGCCGCCATAGGCCCAGTCGGGTGCCTCGTCCAGCGCCGTATGATAGCGCGGCTCGCGGCCGGTGCGGGTCTCGAACAGGGCGCGGGGCAGGTTGATCATCGTCGGCGCGCGCTTGCGCTCCATGAACAGCGGCGCGCCGCATCGGGAGCAGAAGCCGCGCGTCGTTCCCTCGTGAGTGTGGCAAGTGACCAGGTCCTCGCCCGCCAGCCAGCGGAATCGGCTGCGATAGCTGCCGACATAGGTGACGTAGGCGCAGCCTTGCGCGCGACGCGCCTGCGCCGAGTGGTCGTGGAAGGCCCACCGGGCCGGGATGCCGATGGCCAGCCGCACCGCGCCGCAGACGCATGCCCCCTCGGCTTCCTCGGTGGGCGGTTTCAGGGTCTTGGGCATAAGCGGCTCCGTCGTCGATCTGGCGGGAGTACAGCAGCCGTTGTCAGCCTTGTGTCAGTACCCGCTCCACCCAAGCCGGCACGACTTCCGTCGCCGGGCCATAGTGCTTCTCATCGAAGACATAGGCATTCGCCGAGGGTTCCAGATTGATCTCGCAGGTCGCGATGCCCATCGCCCGTGCTTCGGCGACGAAGCCGGCGGCCGGATAGACCGAGCCCGACGTGCCGATCGAGACGAACAGGTCGGCCTCGGCCAGGGCGTCCTCGATCATGTCCATGTACAACGGCATTTCGCCGAACCACACGACGTGCGGCCGCGCGCCGCCGTCGTGGCCGCAGGCCTCGCAGACAGCCTCGGCGGTCAGCGGCTCGACGTCCGGTCGGGTGGCCTGGCAGTGATGGCAGCGGGTCACCGACAGCTCACCATGCATGTGGATCACGCGCCGCGAGCCCCCCTTCTCGTGCAGGTCGTCGACGTTCTGGGTGCAGAGGAACAGCTCGCCGCCACGCGCCTCCAGCTCGGCCTCCAGCCGCGCCAGCGCCCGGTGCGCCGCGTTCGGCGTCGCCCCCGCCAGATTGGCCCGCCGGGCGTTGTAGAAGTCGCGCACCAGGGCCGGATTGCGCGCGAAACCCTCGGGCGTGGCCACTTCGGACAGGTCGTAGCGGGTCCACACCCCGTCTTTGTCGCGAAAGGCGCCCAGGCCGCTCTCGGCCGAAACACCCGCTCCGGTCAGCACGAAGATCTTCATTCCGTCTCCCGATTATGGCGCGGCGATAAAGGTGACGCCTCCGTCATTTTTCCATTGACCGGCGTCAAGAGTTGAGTTGACAGTGTTCAGATAGCCGGAGGCCGCACAAGACGGACCCTGGGATACAAGACAGCCGACAGGGAGCGCCGACATGACCGACCAAGTCACTCGAGATCGGAACATCACCAAGGACGCCATGTACGACGCGGTCGCGCCGGACGACTTCGAGTCGATGCTGGAACTGGACCGCTACGGCAACCGCTCCTCGGCCTTCGACAAGATCATCTCGGCCACCCACGACCACTTCTGGGATCCGCTCGACAAGGCTTACATCGATTTCGACGAGCCGTTCGACATGGAGAACCAGGCCCTGGTTCCCGAGGATCTGGTGATCGCCCTGTCGACCGACTATGTCTCCAACCACCTCAGCGATCCCAAGCAGCGCATCCGCTTCATCAATCAGTCGGTGCTGCGCAGCTTCTCGTCGATCCTGCACGGCGAGCAGGGCGCGCTGAACCTGTCGGCCAGCCTGTGCCACGTGCTCAAGGACCAGGGCGCCCAGGAATACGCGGCCAACCAGACGCGCGAGGAAGCCCGTCACGTCACCGCCTTCGCCAAGTACATCAAGGCGCGCTGGGGCAAGCCTGTCGAATGCGGTCCGGCCCTGAAGACCCTTCTGGTCGAGATCATCGGCGCGCCCGAGGTCTACAAGAAGATCATCGGCATGCAGATGCTGGTGGAAGGCTTGGCCATGGGCGCCTTCGCGACCTTCTTCAACAAGATCAACGATCCGGTCGGCAAGAAGCTGCTGCAGCTGGTGATGACCGACGAAGCCTTCCACCACAAGTTCGGGAAGATCTGGGCCGACCGTACGGTGCCCAAGCTCTCGCCCGAGGAGCACGCGATCATCGAGGACTGGGCGGCCCACTGCTTCCAGACCCTGCTGTTCAACCTGGTCTCGCCGCACCAGCAGCTGGACCTCTATGCCGAGTTCGGCCTGGACCCGGACAAGGTGGTCGAGGAGTACGGGAAGATCATGACCGACGACCTGCGTCGGGAAAACATGAAGGAGCAGACCAACATCTTCCGGGTGCTGGTCAAGACCCTGCTCAACGCCGGCATCATCACCGACCGCACCAAGGCGTTCTACGCCATGTATGTCGATCTCGAGGAGCTGAAGGGCGAAGGCGAGCGGATGGTCGGCGACGACATCGCCGAAGAAGGCATCCGCCACCTGCAGGCCATTAACTTCAAGAACCGTCCCGTGGGCGCGGTCAGCATCGCGGCCGAATAATCCGGAACTTCACCTCAGACCATCGCGTTTGGGCGGACCTGGGACAAAGGTCCGCCCATGCTCTTTTCCAAGACCATTTTCGGCGTTCTGGTCGCCAGCGCGCTGATGAGCGGCGTCGCCATGGCGGCCGCCAAGCCGCCGGCCAAGGCCGTGCCCGTCGAATTCTACTCGGGCCGCTGGTACGAGATCGCCCGCACGCCAAACGCCGGCCAGCGCAACTGCCAGGCGCCGACGACCGACTTCGCCGCCTCGACCGCCAAGGACAAGACCGGCGCCAGCTTCAGCGTCCGCCAGGTCTGTCACCGGGGCTCGCCTCTCGGCCCCGAGAAGGTCTTCACGACCAGCGGCCGCATCCTGCCCGGCAGCCAGAACACCCGCTTCACCCTGAGCTTTCTGGGCGGTCTGAAGAAGCAGGAATACTGGGTGCTGGACCGCGCGGCCGACGGCTCGTGGGCGATCATGGCCACGCCGGGCGGCAACTATGTCTGGCTGATCTCGCGCACGCCCGACATGCCCGTGTCGTCGAAGGCCGTGGCGATGGAGCGGGTCAAGGACCTGGGCTACCAGAAACTGGAACTTCCTCAACATCCGCCAGGAGCCGGCGCTTGAAACCCTCCCTCCTCGCCGTCGCCTTGGGCGCGGTTAGCCTGTCGGCCTGCGTGGCCGGTCCCGTCGGCAACCCCAAGCCCCCACAGCCGGCCAAGGCCGTCGATCTCGATCGGTACGCCGGCAAATGGTACGAGGTCGCCCGCTATGACATGCGGTTCGAGAAGGGCTGCGAGGGCGTCACCGCCGAATATTCCAAGCGCCCCGACGGCCTGGTCCGCGTGATCAACACCTGCCGCCAGGGCGCTGTCGATGGACCGGCCAAGGTCAGCGAGGGCAAGGCCAAGATCGCCGACCCAGATGGGCATGGAGCGACCAACGCCAAACTGAAGGTCAGCTTTTTCGGCCCCTTCTTCTTCGGCGACTACTGGGTGCTGGACCACGCCGACGACTACAGCTGGTCGGTCGTCGGCGAGGGTTCGGGCCGCTATCTATGGCTGCTGTCGCGCAAGCTTCCCACCGACGCCGACCGCGCCGCCCTGACAGCCCGGGCCAAGGCGCTGGGCTATGACGTGGGAATGCTGCGGCAAACCAAACAGCCGACGCCCTAGTTCAGCCCTTCACGACCATTGACGCCGCCACCCGCGTCGCGGGCTCGCGGCCGGCCTCGACCTCGGCCAGGCTGGCCAGGGTCGTCGCGGCGATCGCCCCCAGGGCCTCCTCGGTGAGGAAGGCCTGGTGGCCGGTGATCAGCACATTGGGAAAGGTCAGCAGGCGCTGGAAGACGTCGTCCTGGATGATCTCGTTGGACAGGTCCTCGAAGAACAGATCCGCCTCCTGTTCGTAGACGTCCAGGGCCACACCGCCGACCTTGCGCGACTTCAGGCCCTCGATCAGGGCGTTGGTGTCGATCAGGGCGCCCCGGCTGGTGTTGACGATCAGCACGCCCGGCCGGGCGCTCGCAAGGGCCGGGCCGTCGATCAGGTGGCGGGTCTCCGGTGTCAGCGGACAATGCAGCGAGATCAGGTCGGCCTCGCGCAGCAGGGTCTCGACAGGGACATAGCGAACGCCGGCCGCGACCAGTTCGGGATCCTGATGGATGTCGCTGGCCAGCACCGCGCAACCGAAGCCCAGCCGCAGCATCCGGGCGACCAGGGCGCCGATCCGACCCGTGCCGACCACGCCGGCCGTGCGGCCTGACAGGTTGCGTCCGATCAGGCCGTCCAGCGCGAAATTGTTTTCCCGAACGCGGTTCCAGGCGCGGGGGATGTTGCGATCGACGGCCAGCATCAGGCCGAGGCTGAATTCCGCCACCGCCTCGGGCGAATAGGCCGGCACCCGCACGACGGTCAGGCCCAAGGCGTCGGCCGCCGCCAGATCGACATTGTTGAAGCCCGCGCAGCGCAGCGCGATGGTCCGCACGCCCACCGCCGCCAGAGCGTTCAGAGCTTCCGCGTCCAGCCGGTCGTTGACGAAAACGCAGACCGCCGGATAGCCGGCGGCCAGGCGCGCGGTCGCCGCATCGAGGCGGGCGTCGAAATAGTCGAGCGCATGCCCGAACGCGCCATTGGCCGCATCCAGGAACCGGCGATCATAGGCCTTGGCCGAAAAAACGGCGACGCGCATCCTGCCTCCAGGGAGTTGATCGCCGTGTTGAACAGCCGACGCCGCGATCCGGCAACTCCGTAAAAGACCGTTCCAGCAAGGCGCTTGCCCCGCGAACAAAGCTGGAACATGATCGCGCCGTGGATGTGATCATCGAACTTCAAAGCCGCCCCGAGACGACCCTGACCGTGACGCGCGGCGCGGCGCGTCTGCTGGTGGACCTTGGCTACGCGCCCTTGGCGGAGGTGACCCTGCCCAACGGTCGGCGCGCCGACCTGATGGCGCTCGGTCCTAAAGGGGATGTGCTGATAGTCGAGGTGAAGTCTGGGCTGGAGGACTTCCGGGTCGACCGCAAGTGGGGCGAGTACGCGCCCTATTGCGACGCCTTCTATTTCGCCGTCGCGCCCAGCTTTCCGGACGGAATCCTGCCGGACGAGCCGGGATTGGTCGTCTGCGACGGGTTTGGCGGCGCGGTCGTGCGCGAGGCGCCGGTCGCACCGCTGGCGCCGGCGCGTCGCAAGGCCCTGACCCTGGCCTTCGCCCGCCTCGCGGCCCTGCGCGCGGCGGGCGTGAACGCCGAGCGGCTGGCGATTTGAGTACGCCTCTGCTCTCCATCGGGGAGCTGTCGCGGAGCGGCTGAGGGGGGCTAATACGACCTAGGCCGAGCTGCCCCCTCCGGCCCTCCGGGCCATCTCTCCCGGAGGGCCGGAGGGGAAAGGACTGTATCCAGGCCCTAGTCCAGATTCCGCGCGATCAGGAACCCGACGCCCAGGCCGATGGCGAATGCGCCGACAGCGACGCCGATCGGGTGTTCCTCGGCGGCGGCGTGAGCGACCTGAGCCTTGTCGCGGGTCCAGGCGGCGCCGACCTTGGCCTTCTCGCTGGCGAAGGTGCGGGTCTGGGCGGCCACTTCGGTGGCGGTCTCGCGGGCCGACTTCATGGCCTTGCTGACCGCTTCCTTGGCGCGCTTGGTCTTCTCGGCGGCGGCTGTCCTGGCGCCGTCGACCGCCGCGGCGGCGGAGGTGTCGGGCGTAAAGCTGCTGATGTCAGTCATTGGGGGAGGCTCCTCGGCTTGACCGGAAGCTAACTCGCGGAACCGCGTTTAGTTCTCCCGCACGACCTTCAAAACCGCCTCGCCATAGCGATCCAGCTTTCCCTGGCCCACCCCGCCGGCCTTGCCCAGCGCCGCCAGGGTGGCCGGCCGGGCGGCGGCGATCTCGGCCAGGGTGGCGTCGTGGAAGATGACGTAGGGCGGAACGTGCTGCAATTGCGCCTGCTCCTTGCGCCACGAGCGCAGGGCCTCGAACAGCAGCTGGTTCTCGAGCGGAACGGTCAGGGCCTTGCCCTCGCGACGCTTGCGGGCGCTGGACGCGCGGCCGGTTTCCGGGGCCTCGGCCATCTGGCGCAGGGCCACCCGGCGCTCGCCGCGATAGACTTGGCGGACGCCCTCGACGTCGCCGAGACCGATCAGCGGCCGCCCATCATTGGGGTCCTCGCGCAGCAGGCCCTCAAAGATCAGGGTGTCGAACAGATCGCGCCAGACCGGCTGGCTGAACTCGCGGCCGATGCCGAAGGTCGGCAGCTGGGCCTCCTGGGGCGTGACGTCCTTGGTCTTGCCCAGCAGATGGTCGATGATCCGGCCGCGCCCGTAGCGCCCGCCCATGCGGTGGACGGCCGACAGGGCCTTCTGGGCGGCCTCGGTGGCGTCGACGCCGGTCGGCGGCGAGACGCAGACATCGCAGACCCCGCAACGCGCCACACCGTCCTCGCCGAAATAGCGGCGAACGGCGGCGGCCCGGCAGGTGACGCCTTCCAGCATGGCGTAGAACTGGCGCAACTTGCGCGCCTGGACCTGCTTGACCTCGTCGGGCGCCTCGCGGGTCTCGATCCGGCGGCCGGCCCAGACCATGTCGGCCGAGCCGTAGAGGGTGATGCCCTCGGCCGGCTGGCCGTCGCGTCCGGCGCGGCCGACTTCCTGCCAATAGGCCTCGATGGCGGCCGGCGGGTCCGCGTGGATCACGTAGCGGACGTCGGGCTTGTCGACGCCCATCCCGAAAGCGATCGTCGCCACCATCACCGCGGCGTCAGCCTCGAGAAAGTCCTCCAGCCGGCGGGCGCGGACGGCCTTGTCGAGCCCGGCGTGATAGGCCAGGGCCGGCACACCCTCGGCATTCAGCTTTTCCGCCAGCTTTTCGGTCCCGTCGCGGGATCCGGCATAGATCACGCCTGAACGGCCCGGCCGCTCAAGGACCAGTTCGACCACCCGGTCATGGCCCTTGCCGCGCTTGCGTTCGGCCGACAGGGCCAGCTCGGGGCGGGCGAAACTGTCAACGAACTCCGCCGCGCCCTGCAGACGCAGCTCGGCGCGGATGTCGTCGCGGGTGCGGGCGTCGGCGGTGGCGGTGACCGCCAGGCGCGGGACGTCGGGAAACAGCTCGGCCAGGCGGCCCAGCATCCGGTATTCGGGCCGGAAGTCGTGGCCCCACTGGCTGACGCAGTGGGCTTCGTCGACGGCGATCAAGGCCAGCGGCGTGCGGCCCAGGCGATCCAGCATCCACGGCTGCATCAGGCCTTCGGGCGAGAGGTACAGCATGTCCACTTCGCCGGCGTCGATGCGCCGCCAGATGTCGGATCGCTCGTCCAGCGAGACGTTGCTGTCCAGCCGCTCGGCCGCCACGCCGGCCTGGCGTAGGCCCTGGACCTGATCGGCCATCAGCGCGATCAGCGGCGAGATCACCAGGCCCACGCCGGGCCGGATCAGCGACGGGATCTGGTAGCACAGCGACTTGCCGCCGCCGGTCGGCAGCACGGCCATGGCGCTGTGGCCGGCCAGGATCTCGTTGATCACCCCGGCCTGCATCCCCCGGAAATCGGCATGGCCGAACGTGCGCCGCAGGACGTCGCGCGCGTGGTTCAGAGCTGGGGATTCGGGAGGAACGTACACGCGGGATGTTATGACGGCCCGCCGCCGCCGCGCCAAGCGAAGTCACGCCTGTTTCTGTTGACTTAGGTAATTAGCTAATTCACTAATTTTTCCATGAACGAGGTCTTCAAGGCGCTG
This sequence comes from uncultured Caulobacter sp., assembly GCA_966211605.1. GTDB lineage: Bacteria > Pseudomonadota > Alphaproteobacteria > Caulobacterales > Caulobacteraceae > Caulobacter. The sequence continues at coordinate 35,878 of CBIHOB010000015.1, read as the reverse complement.
TCGCACCCCGCCCGCCGCCGCATGGTCGCCATGCTGCGCGAGGGGCCGCTGGCGTCCGGCGACATCGCCCGGCGCTTCGACATGGCCTGGCCGACGGTGACCGCCCACCTGGCGGCCCTGAAGGCGGCGGGCCTGGTCGAGACCGAAAGGGACGGCGCTTCCGTCCGCTACCGCCTGGTGATCTCCGCGGTCGAGGAGGCCCTGGCCTTCATGATGGACCTGATGGGAACGGGCGAGGCCGCGACCGTTCTGGGCGCGGCGAACCCGAAGGAGAGCAAGACGTGAGTGACGACCTCCGCGGAACCAACACCGGCCTGAAGCTGATCGACCTGGCCTCGATCACGGTGGTCGCGGCCATCGTGGGTGCGGCGCTACTGGTCTGGCAGGTCGCGCCAACCGGGCCGATGCCCATGCACTTCAACGCCGCCGGCCAGGTCGATCGGTGGGGCGACCGCAACGAGATGGCCCTGGTCCTCACGATGATCGGCGTCCTGACCGCCGGCATGGCCGCCCTCTTCGTCGTCAGTGAACGCAGGGCTCGTGACCCGGCCGAGCGCTTCACCTATCGGTTCGGCCGGATCATCGGACTGGCCGCGCCGGGCATGGCGGCGCTGCTGCTGACCCTGGTCGCCTTCGGTCGGCTGGACGGCCACAACGCAGGGCCGCGCCTCGTGCTGGGCGGGGTCTCCCTGCTGTTCCTGGGCATCGGCGCCTTCGTCGGCCGGGCCAAGCCCAACCCGCTGGTCGGGGTGCGCACCTACTGGTCGCTGCGCAGCCGTCTCTCGTGGGATAAGTCCAACCGCCTGGCCGGGCGCCTGTTCTCGCTGGCCGGAATCGCCGGACTGATCGCAGCCGCCGCCGCGCCACCGCCAGTCGCCGCCTCGGTCGTGACCGCCGGGACGATCGTCGCCGGCGTCCTCCCGATCTACGAGAGCTGGCGGGTCTGGCGGACCGACCCTGCCCGCACCTGAAGCCTGGCGAGCCTGAAATCCGCCCTGTTCATATCTCGTCAATCTTGTCGCGCGTTCTGTGGGCTTCGGCTAAACGGAACGCGCGCCCTTCCGTGGGAAATGGGCGCGCTTTCACGCGCCCCGGGCGGCGATCTGAGACAGGACGACCATGGCGAACGGACCCTTCGGCGGGAACAAGGCGGCCAGGCCGCAGCGCACCCCGCTCCAGGCCCTTGTCTATTGGGGGACCGTGATCGGCGTGTGGGGCCTGATCTTCGTCGTCGCCTTCTTCGCGGTGTTCGCCAGCGATCTGCCCGACACGTCCAAGCTGTATGACGTCAAGCGCCAGCCCTCGATCAACTATCTGGACCGCTCGGGCGCCCTGCTCGCGGTGCGCGGCAGCCAATATGCGCCGCCGGTCGACATCGACGCCCTGCCGAAATACGTGCCGGCCGCTTTCGTGGCTATCGAGGATCGCCAGTTCTACCACCACTTCGGCTTCAACCCCTGGGGCATCGCCCGGTCGCTGGTGTGGAACGCCACCCATGACGGCGGCCCTCAGCGCGGCGGCTCGACCATCACCCAGCAGCTAGCCCGAAACCTGTTCCTGAGCCCGGCCCAGAACTACCGCCGCAAGGCCCAGGAGCTGATCCTGGCCGTCTGGCTGGAGCTGAAGTTCAGCAAGAAGCAGATCCTGGCCCTCTATATGAACCGGGTCTATTTCGGAGCCGGCGCCTATGGCATCGAGGCGGCTTCGCAGCGCTATTTCAACAAGCCCGCCAAGGACCTCTCCATCGGCGAGGCGGCCCTGCTGGCCGGCATGATGAAGGGACCGGCCCGTTATTCGCCCGTCTCGGCCAAGGAGCGCGCCGCCCGCCGCGCCACCATCGTCCTGGACGAGATGGTGCGCATCAAGGCCATCACGGCCGAGCAGCGCGACGAGGCCTTCAAGACGCCGGTGCAGGTGTCGGCCACCCTGGCCAACCAGCGCGCCCAGTACTTCACCGACTATATCGACGCCCAGGTGCGCTCGCTGGTCGGCGAACCGACCGAGGACCTGGTCGTCGAGACCACGCTGGATCTGCCGATCCAGGTCTCGGCCGAGCGCGCCGTGAAGCTGGGCGTCGAGGGCCATGGAGCCCAGGGCGTGCAGCAGGCGGCTCTGGTCGCCATCGACGGCGAGGGCCGCATCCGCGCCTATGTCGGCGGCGCCGACTACGCCGAGACCCAGTTCGACCGCGCGACCACCGCCCGCCGTCAGGCCGGCTCGGCCTTCAAGCCGTTCGTCTACCTGACCGCCATGGAGCAGGGCCGCACGCCCTCCGTCATGGTCGTCGACGAGCCGGTCAAGATCGGCAACTGGGAGCCCAAGAACTACACCAACAAGTACCTGGGCCCGATGACCCTGCAGACGGCCCTGGCCCAGTCGATCAACACGGTCGCCGCCCGCCTGGCCAACGAGGTGGGCACCAGCAACGTCGCCAACACCGCCCGCCGCCTGGGCATCACCAGCAAGATCCAGCTGGACCCGTCGATGGCCCTGGGCGCGGTCGAGGTCAGTCCCATGGAAATGGCCCAGGCCTACGCCCCGTTCTCGAACGGCGGCTTCCTGGCCAAGGGCTACGGCATCGAGCGCATCCGCACCGCCAGCGGCAAGGTGCTGTACGACCATGGCGTCGAGAAGACCGCCCGCTCGGCCGTGATCGGATCGCCGGCGCTGCAATACATGAACCAGATGATGCGCGAGGTCGTCGCTTCAGGCACCGGCGCTCGCGCCAAGGTCGCCGGCTACGACATCGCCGGCAAGACCGGCACGACCAGCGATTACAAGGACGCCTGGTTCGTCGGCTACACCGGCGGCTTCGTCACCGCCGTCTGGACCGGCAAGGACGACAACACGCCGATGAAGCGGGTCACCGGGGGCGGCGCCCCCGCCGAGATCTGGCGCACCTTCATGGCCGCCGCCCTGCCGCGCCTGAAGGCCACTCCGATCCCGGGCGGGGTCGTCGAGCCTCCGCCCGTCGCCCCGACCGATCCGATCGGCGACCTGATCAATCCGACGCCCACGCCGGAAGGTCCGGCCGCCGAGACCCCCGCGGGCGCGGCACCGCCGGCCGATCAATTGCCTTACTAGGTAACGGACGGAGAGAGGCTTTCCCGCGATGCGGGGAAGTCTTTCTCTAGGCCCCGATCGCGTGCAGCTCGGCCGCGTGGGCCCGCAGCCACGCCCGGTGAGGCGCGGGATCGCCCGCCAGCCGCTCGCACAGCGCCCAGAACCGAGGTCCGTGATTGGCTTCGATCAGGTGGGCGCATTCATGGGCGGCGACGTAGTCGGCCACCGCCGCCGGGGCCAGGATCAGCCGCCAGCTGTAGCGGATCGCCGCCGGGGCGCGGGGCGTGGCCGGACGGCACGAGCCCCAGCGCGCCTTGGGATCGGCGACGGCCACCGACGGCATCGGCCGGTTCAGGGCGGCGGCGTGGACAGCGGTGCGTTCGGTGAGGACGGCCAGCGCCTCGCGCTTGGCCAGGCGAATGACCTTCATTCCCCAGTTGGCGTCGTCAGGAGCCACGATCCGGTCGCCTTCGATGCGGGCGCGGCCGGGACCGACCTCCAGCCGATAGGGGATGTCGTTCAGGCGGAGGACCCCGCCGGGCGCCAGGCTCATCCGCTCGGGCAGGGCCGCCAGCTGCTTGGCGATCCAGCCGGACTTTTCCTGGGCGAAGGCGACGGCCTCGTTCAGGCGCTTGGGATTGGGAGCCAGGGCGACGATCTCGGACCTGGCCCGGTCGACGCGCAGCGAGATCCGCCGAGCCCGGCCGTCCACCCGCAGGCGGACCGGCCAGCCGCCGATCTCCAGTCGATCACCGTCGGAAAAGCGTTGGGCGGAGCGCGCGAACATCAGACCCTAAGATCGTGCGCGCCGCGCCCGGCCGCAAGCTCTATGCCTCTTCGGCGAAATTCGGATCGCACTTGCGGATGAAGCCGCGCACGCGCGGATAGATCTCCTCCCGGAAGCGGCGTCCGTTGAACACGCCGTAGTGGCCGACGCCCGGCTGGACATAGTCCAGCTTCAGGTCCTCCGGCAGGCTTGAGCACAGGCCGTGGGCGGCCTGGGTCTGGCCGATGCCGGAAATGTCGTCGTTTTCGCCTTCAACCGTCATCAGGCCGATGTCGGTGATCGACTCGGGCTTCACCCGGATCCCGCGATGCATCAGTTCGCCCTTCGGAAGTAAGTACTGCTGGAAGACGATGTCGATGGTCTGGAGATAGAACTCTTCCGTCAGATCCAGGACCGACAGGTACTCGTCGTAGAACTCCAGATGCTTGTCGGCGCTGTCGCCATCGCCCTTCACCAGGTCGTTGAAGTAGCGGCGGTGAGCCTCCTGGTGACGCTCGGCGTTCATGCTCATGAAGCTGGCCAGCTGGACGAAGCCCGGATAGACGCGCCGCCCCGCGCCCGCATAGGGCGGCGGCACCGTGTAGATCATGTTCGACTGAAACCAGGTGAACGGCTTTTCCTCGGCCAGTTGGTTGGTCACGGTCGGCGACAGCCGCGCGTCGATCGGCGAGCCCATGAAGGTCATGCTGGCCGGACGCGATGGGTGGTTCTGCTCGGCCATCAGGGCGGCGGCGGCCAGGACCGGCGGGCCGGGCTGGCAGACGGCGACGACATTGGGGCGCGGACCCAGCACCGACAGCATCTGGATGATGTGGTCGATATAGTCGTGGAAGTCGAAGCGGCCCTCCAGGACCGAGACCTCGCGGGCGTTGACCCAGTCGACGATGAACACGGCGTGGTCGGGCAGGAAGGCCTCGACGGTGCCGCGCAGCAAGGTGGCGTAGTGGCCCGAAAGCGGCGCGACGATCAGCACGGCCGGGTCCAGCGAGAACTTTCCGGCCCGGCGCATGTCGGCCATGTCGCGGTCGAACTGCACCAGCCGCGCCCAGGGGCTTTCCCAGACCACGGTCGGGCGCACGCGCACGTCGACCTGGCCGACCTTGACCGTGTCGATGTTCCATTTGGGCTTGCCATAGCGGCGGGTGATGTTGGCGAACAGGTCCGCGCCGGCGTGCATGCGGCGTCCGACGGCTGAGTCCGCGGCCGGGTTCAGCGGCGATCCCCAGAAGTCCCGGGCCGCCAGCGCCGCGAGGCGCAGAGGGGTGGAGGCGTAGTATGAAGCCTCGTGCAGGGCGTAGAGCATGGCGCATCCGCGATGTTGCAACGCAACATAACACGGCCAGGGCTAAGAAAGTCTACTCTTTCACGACATTTTGCGCCGCGTCATGGCGTCGCTTGCAACCCGCTGAACGGCAGCTCACCGCCGCGCATCATAGGACACCTTGGGAAACTCGGGGCGTACACGGCGCTTGATGTCCCGCTGATCATTGAGGGACTGGACCGATGGCCAAGACTTTGGGCGCCGACAAGGGCGCGGCTTCCCATGCGCGCGACTTCGAGAACCGGCCCGGCGCGGCTGGCGAGCCCCATCAGATCGCCCCGGAAGGGGGCGAGATCCTGACGACATCGCAAGGGGCGCCCATCGCTGATGACCAGAACACGCTGCGCGCCGGCGAACGCGGCCCCGCGCTTCTCGAGGACTTCCACTTCCGCGAGAAGATCTTTCACTTCGACCACGAGCGGATTCCCGAGCGGGTCGTGCATGCGCGCGGCTACGGGGTTCACGGCGTCTTCACGCTCAAGGAGTCCCTCGCTCCCTACACCACGGCCAAGGTGCTGACCGAGGTCGGAGAGCAGACCCCGATGTTCGTGCGGTTCTCGACCGTGGCGGGCAACAAGGGCTCATTCGACTTGGCCCGCGACGTACGGGGCTTCGCCGCCAAATTCTATACCAAGGAGGGCAACTGGGACATCGTGGCCAACAACATCCCGGTGTTCTTCATCCAGGACGCGATCAAGTTCCCGGACCTGGTTCACGCGGCCAAGCCAGCGCCGGACCGCGAGTTCCCCCAGGCCCAGACCGCGCACGACAACTTCTGGGACTTCATCACCCTGACGCCAGAGTCGATGCACATGATCATGTGGATCATGTCCGACCGCGCCATCCCGCGCTCGTTCCGGTTCATGGAAGGCTTTGGCGTCCACACCTTCCGGCTGATCAACGCCGCGGGCGTCAGCACCTTCGTCAAATTCCACTTCAAGCCGCGCCTTGGCCTGCAATCGGTGATGTGGAACGAGGCCGTGAAGATCAATGGCGCGGATCCTGACTATCACCGGCGCGACCTCTGGGACGCCATCGATTTGGGCGCCGCGCCCGAGTGGGATCTGGGGGTTCAGCTTTTCGACGAAGCCTTCGCCGACCAGTTCGAATTCGACGTGCTGGATCCGACAAAAATCATCCCTGAAGAGCAGGTGCCCGTGCGGATTATCGGCAGCTTCGCCTTGGGCCGCCGGGTCGACAACTTCTTCGCCGAGACCGAACAAGTGGCTTTCTGCACCCAGAATGTCGTCCCTGGCATCGGCTTCTCGAACGATCCCCTGCTGCAGGGGCGCAACTTCTCGTATCTCGACACGCAGCTGAAGCGTCTGGGCGGCCCCAACTTCACGCATATCCCGATCAACGCCCCACGCTGCCCGGTGCACAACTTTCAGCAGGACGGCCACATGGCCATGCGCAACCCCACGGGTCGGGCCAACTATGAGCCCAACACCTGGGGCGGCCCTCGCGAAAGTCCGACAACCGGCTACAAGCACTACGCGGAACAGGTGACCGGCCCCAAGGCGCAGCTGCGTCCGGAGTCGTTCGGCGACCACTATAGCCAAGCCCGGCAGTTCGTCATCAGCCAGACGCCGATCGAGCAAAAGCACATCGGCGACGCCCTGGTGTTCGAACTGTCCAAATGCGAGCGCGTCGACATTCGTCAGCGCATGGTGAGCCACCTGCTGAACATCGACGAAGCCCTGGCCAAGGCGGTGGCCAGCGGCCTTGGCATGAAGGTCCTCCCCGCGCCGGCGCCCGCCCAGCAACCCACCCGCATGGACCTGCCGCCTTCCGACGCGCTCAGCATCGTCAAGCGCATCACGGGATCGTTCGAGGGTCGCAAGCTCGGCATCCTGGTGACCGACGGTGCGTCGGCGGCCCTGATCGGCGCTCTGATCGACAAGGTGAAGGCGATCAACGCCGTCTACGAGATCGTCGCGCCGCGCATCGCGGGCGCGGAACTGGACGATGGGACGATTGTCGAAGCCAAGCAAAAGATCGATGGCGGACCGTCGGTGCTCTACGACGCGGTGGCCGTGGTCGCCTCCGAAGCCGGCGCCAAGACGTTGGCCAAGGACAAGACGGCGCTCGACTTCGTCAACGACGCCTTCGCGCATGGCAAGTTCATCGGTCACACAGCCGCGGCGACGCCTCTGTTTCAGAAGGCCGGCGTTGAGCAGGCCGACGACGGCATCATCCTCCTGGAAGGTCCCGACGACGTTCCCGAGTTCCTTCTGGCCTGTGGCCAGTTGCGGATGTGGGACCGCGAAATCAAGAACGATCTGGACGCCGCGGGCTTCCTGGAAGCCCAGAATGTCACCTACTGAAAGGCGGCGCGATGAGCGCCGGCGAGCCGGCGCTCATTCGGCCTACCCCTCCCGCATCGCGTCGCTGATCCGGCGGGCGATGTCTTCGGGCGGCAGGTTGTAGGGGATCACCGTCTTGAAGCGCCCCTTGGGATCCATCAGGTAGATCGCCGTCGAGTGGTCCATGGTGTAGCCGGGCCCGTCGCCGACCTTGGCGTAATAGACCTTGTAGGCCTTGGCCGCCGCCTGGACCTGTTCCTGCGTTCCGGTCAGGCCAATGGTCGACTTCGGAACGTAGTCCGCCGACAGATACGTCTTCATCTGCTGCGGCGTGTCGCGGGCCGGATCGATCGAGATGAAGACGATCTGCAGGTCCTTGGCCTTGGGACCCAACTGGTCGGTCGCCGCCGATAGGCCCTGAAGCGTGCCAGGACAGACGTCGGGGCAATAGGTGAAGCCGAAGAACACGGCGCTCCACTTGCCCTTCAGGACCTTCTCGGTCGCCGGGGCGTTGTTCTGGTCGACCAACTGAAATGGCCCGCCGACGGCGGCGGTCTGCCGCGACTTGAAGACACCGGCGTTCCAGGCCAGGCCCGCGACGATGACGAGGCCCAGGACGCAGGCCAGGATCAGAGCAAGGCGGTGACGCGGCATGTGCATTTCATCCTTTTGCGCCCGCTCGATCTTTTACTCTCGCCAGGCGCGAGATTATGGTCAATCTTGCGGTCATGACTGACGTTTCGTTCGCGAGAGCGCCCGACGATCAACGTCATAAGGGGCTCGATAAGCCGGGCGAAGAACCGGCGCAAGACGACGCCTGGTCCTGGACCGCGCCAGGGCTTCGCCGTGGACGCTTAAGGGTTCGCACCCTGCTGGCCCAGCGCTGGCTGTCGGTGGTCGGCCAGATCTCGGTCGTGCTGATCGCAGGACTCGTTCTTAAGTTGCAAGTGCCGTGGGCCATGTGCTTCACGCTGATCACCCTGTCGGCCTGGCTGAACGTGCTGCTTGGGCTGGCGTCCAGCGGCCAGCGGCTGGCGCGGGACGGCGAGGCCACCGCTCAGATCGCCTGGGACATCCTGCAGCTGTCGGGCCTGCTGTACCTGACCGGCGGCGCGCTGAACCCGTTCTCGCTGCTGCTGATCGCGCCGGTGACCCTGGCGGCGGCCACCCTGCCGGCCCGCTACGCCCTGGGCCTGGGCCTGCTGGCCATCGCCTCGTCGGTGGTGCTGGCGTTGTTCCACCTGCCCCTGCCCGCCCCGGCCGGCGCGCCGTCGACGCCCGATCCCAGCCCGCTGATGCTGTGGACCATCGTCACGGCGCGAATCTTCGGCATCGTCATCACGGCTGCCTACGCTTGGCAGGCAGCCAGCGAGTCCGCGCGGATGGAGCTGGCCCTGAACGTCACCGAGACCGTGCTGGCCCGGGAGCAGCGGCTGTCGGCCCTGGGGGCTCTGGCCGCCGCCGCGGCCCACGAACTGGGCACGCCGCTGGCCACCATCTCGGTCGTCTCGCGCGAGATGGCCCGCAACGCGCCTAGCGAGGAGATCCGCGAGGACGCCGAGCTTCTGATCGGCCAGGCCGCCCGCTGCCGTGAGATCCTGCAGCGCCTGACCGAAATGCCCGAGGCCAAGGACGCGGTGCACGAGCGCATGAGCCTGGTCCAGCTGGTCCAGGACGTGATCGAGCCTCACCTGGTTCACGGCATCCGTGTCGAGGCCGTGGTCAACGGCCCGGCCGGCGAGACCGCCCCCGACATCTGGCGACGGCCCGAAATCATCCACGCCATGACCTCGATCGTCGAGAACGCAGTCGATTTCGCGCGCAGCGAGGTGATCGTCATCGCCCGCTTCGACGCTCGCTACATCGTCATCGAGGCCCGCGACGATGGCGCCGGCTTCTCGCCGGAGGTGCTGGCCAAGCTGGGAGAGCCCTATGTCACCACCCGTCCGGGGGCGGAGGGCTCCCGCACCGGCCACATCGGCATGGGGCTGGGCTTCTTCATTGCGAAGACTCTGCTGGAACGAACCGGCGCCACCGTGGATTTCCGCAATGGTCGCCGGGGCGGCGCGGTCGTGTCGGCCCGCTGGCCGAGGCCCGCGCTTGAAGCTCCCGGTTTTATCGGGGCTTGAAGTACGTTGCTAATGCTGGAAACTATGGGTTGTTATTTGGCCGGTTAAGTATTGGCCCGGGGAGGGGCTGACTTCTATGGCGGATATCGGAGAGCTGGTTTCGGCGCTGCCGGACAAGTCACTGCTGCTTTTGGACGACGACGGTCCGCTGCGGACCCGACTGGGACGGGCCCTGGAGCAGCGCGGCTTCGAGGTGACGCTGGCCGCCTCCGTCGCCGAGGCCCTGACCATCCTGCGCGGCAATGCGCCGGCCCATGCGGTGCTGGACATGCGGCTGGAGGACGGCTCGGGCCTGAAGGTGGTCGAGGCGGTTCGCGACGCGCGGCCAGACGCCAAGGTCATCATGCTGACCGGCTACGGCAACATCGCCACCGCCGTCGCGGCGGTGAAGGCGGGGGTGGTCGACTATCTCTCCAAGCCGGCCGACGCCGACGACGTGGCCCGGGCCCTGCTGGCCGCCAAGGACGCCGCTCCGGCCCCGCCGGAAAACCCGATGAGCGCCGACCGCGTCCGCTGGGAGCACATCCAGCGCGTCTACGAGATGTGCGGCCACAACGTCTCGGAAACGGCGCGGCGACTGAACATGCACCGTCGCACCTTGCAGCGGATCCTGGCCAAGCGCGCGCCGCGGTAGAGAACCGCCTCCCCCGCGGCGCGGGGGAGAAGAATTGCGGTCACATCGCCGAGATGCCGCCGTCGACCTTGATCTCGGCGCCGGTCATGAACTTGCTCTCGTCGCTGGCCAGATAGAGCACCGCGTTGGCGATGTCGTTCGGCTCGCCGATGCGGCCCATCGGCACCTGGCGGGCCAGCTTGGCGAAGGCCTCCTCCTTGCCGAACCGGGCGGAGAAGCCGTCGAGGATCGGCGTGTCGATGAAGGTCGGGTGGATCGAATTCGAGCGGATGTCGAGCTTCATCTTGGCGCAGTACAGCGCGATGTTCTTGCTGAGCAGCCAGACCGCCGCCTTGGAGGCGTTGTAGGCCGGCGAATTGCCGTTGGCGATCAGGCCGGCGATCGACGAGAGATTGATGATCGAGCCGGGCTGGTGCGCCCGCATGTGTGTCAGGGCGTGCTTGGCGCCCAGGAACACCGAGTCGACATTGACCGACATCACCTTCTTCCAGAGCCCGAAATCAAGGCTCTCGATCGGCCCGTCGCCGCCGATGCCGGCGTTGTTGACCAGCACCGAAAGGCCGCCCATGGCCTCCGTCGCCTTTTCCAGGACCTCGATCCACTGATCTTCCTGGGTGACGTCCAGCTGGAAGGCGAAGGCCGTACCGGCGCCGTGGGCGGCGTTGATCTCGTCGGCGACGGCCTGAGCGCCGGCCAGGTTCAGATCAGCCAGGGCGACCTTGGCCCCCTCACCGGCCAGCATCCGTCCCGCCGCCGCGCCCAGACCTTGGGCGCCGCCGGTGATGAAGGCCTTCTTGCCGGCGACCCGGCCCGTGCTCTGCGCCATTTCGGCGTCCTCCCGCATAATTCAAACGGGAGTTTGAATTCTTCAGGCCGCGCTGTCCATGAACTTCGCGAGCCGGACATCCAGTTCCGTCACGCCGTCGGCATCATGCGTGGTCAGCAGCACCTCGACGCGATTGTAGACATTGAACCATTCGGGGTGGTGATCCAGCTTGTCGGCCATCAGGGCCACGCGGGTCATGAAGCCGAAGGCCGCATTGAAGTCACCGAACTTGAACGTTTTGGCGATGGCGTCCTTGTGGTCAGGCGCGACGCTCCAGCCGTCGAGCTGGGCGATCGCCGCGGCGGCGCCGATGCGGGGGCGGGACATGGGAATCTCCGAAAGAGCCTTGTCCTCTCAGAACGCCAATCCGGTCGCTTCGGCAAGATCGGCCAGCAGCTGTTCCTCACTCGAGACCTTGATCGCCGTCATGCCCAACGCCGCGGCCGGTTTGCAGTTGATTCCCAGGTCGTCGAGATAGACGCATCGCTCCGGAACCACGTCCAACAACTCGCACATCATCTGGTAGATGCGCGGGTCGGGTTTTCGGACCCCGGCCTTGGAGCTTTCGATCACCGCGTCGAACAGGGCCATGATCTCGCCAACCACCAGGGCCTTTTCCGCGCTCTGGGCCATGCCGGGCCCGTGGCCGGTCGGGACGTTGTTGGTGATGCAACCGACCTTGAACCGCGCCTTGCACGCCTTCAGCGCCGCCATCACCCGGGGCCTCAGGTCGCCATAGAGCAGCGGCAGCACCTCGGCCCCGCGCACGGCGCTGCCCAGGCGGGTCGCCTCCTCGAGGAACAGCGCATCGAAGGCCGCCGCGTCGATCTCGGCGCGCTCGAACCTGGCCCAGGCGTTCACGTCGGGATTGGTCGCATTGACCATTCGGATGAAGTCCTTGGGCAGGCCATGTTCTCTCTCATAGCGGCGGAAGGCCTCGAACGGCGAGGTCGTGAACACCCCGCCGAAATCCCAAATCACCGCCTCGATCGCCATGGCCGCCTCAAACATGCGTTTGACACACGCTAGCGTCGGCGGAGCCGCAGGGAAAGCCGCGCCTTCGCCGCCCATGGTCAAGCTCGCGTATTGGGTGAAACCGCGGTCGCAGGCGTGGCGGAAATGTTTTGTTAACCCCATGATCGCGTCCCGCCTCGTTCCCGTCCTCGCCCTGACCTTGCTGAGCCTCGCCGCGCCGGCGCTGGCGGGTCCGCGCGGCGGCGTCGGACTGCCGATGGACCCGGAGCTGCTGCCGGACAATTCCGCGCCGGGCGACTGCGTCGTTCGACGCGTCACCGGCCCGGGCGGCGCCTATCGCTGGGATCGCGTCGAGTGCGACGCGGAACGCGGCTGGGCCAACTACGATCAGTGGGGCTATGGCCGGGGGCGCCTGGACGTTCAGACCCGCGACGACGGCCGTCCGCCCCTGCTGGGCGGCCCGGTCTATGAGACGCCCTATGGCGGCGGCTATGCCGGAGATCGCTATGGCGAACGCCGGCGCGAGTCGCGCTACGACCGCCAGATTGATCAGTACGAGTACGAACACGTTCGCGCGTATGGCGAAGGTTACGATCGGGGCCGTGGGGGCCCCGGCGTGAACTATCCGCCGCCCTACGCCTACTACGGTTACGTCGCAGCCGGGCGCGACGAAGCCGGTTACCTGGTATGGCCCGGAAAGACGCCCTAACCCAATCCGGGTGGCGCCGCCCTTGCGCCGGACGCGTCTACACGCACCAAAATGGGACGGGGGAACAATAACCATGCGCACGCCAAGCCGGCCGTTTTTCAAGGCCTATGAACTCGTGGCCATCGCCGTATTCATCGTCGCGGGGGTGGTCGTCTGCCGGATCGGCCTCGTTTACTGACGACACCGGCTCAAGGCCTCTTCGCCTCGAATTGAAACAGACCCGTCGTGGAACAGGTTGGGCGTCCTCGCGCGTTGTGAGGGTTCAACCGGAGCCACGACCCTGTCGACCGCCGACGTCATTCCAGCGCCCAAGCCGCCCCGGAACCCCTTCCGGGGCCTGTCGCGGCGCGCGCGGATCGGCATTGGATCAGCCTTGGCCCTGGTGGCGGCGATCATCGCCTTCCTGGTGATCTTCGACTGGAACTGGCTGCGCGGCCCGATCGGCCGCTACGCCTCGGCCCAGCTGCAGCGCGAGGTGGCGATCACCGGCGACCTGCGCGTCCATCCCTGGTCGTTCTCGCCCAAGGCCGAGGCCTACGGCGTCCGCATCGGCCAGCCTGGCTGGGCCAAGGACGTCGATCCTGACGCCGGCCAGATGGCCCAGGTCCAGCGCATCGCCGCGCAGATCAAGATTCTGCCGCTGCTGCGCGGCGACGTGATTTTGCCGTTCCTGGCCATCGACAAGGCCGATGTGCGCCTGCTGCGTGACAAGGACGGCAAGGCCAACTGGACCTTCGGCGCGCGCAAGAGCGACAAGCCGCTCAAGCTGCCAGCCATCCAACGCTTCGTGATCAATGACGGCAAGCTGCGGGTCGATGACCGTTCGCGCGGCGCGCTGTTCGTCGGCACGGTCAACGCCCAGGAGCGGGCCGGCGAACGGGGGGGCCGCTTCGTGCTGGAAGGCAAGGGCAGCCTAAACCGTTCGGTCTTCGTCGCCCAGGTCACCGGCGGCCCGCTCCTCAACATCTCGCCCCGTCGACCCTATCCGTTCGACGCCGACATCCAGGCCGGATCGACCCGGATCACCGCCGCGGGCAATGTCACCAAGCCGTTCGACCTGGGCCGCTTCGAGACCCAGCTGACCGTCTCGGGCGCAGACCTGAACCGGCTGCACGACCTGACCGGCCTGACCCTGCCCAACACCCCGCCCTACAGGGTCTCGGGTCACCTGGTGCGGAAAGGCGACCGCTACGACTTCGAAAAGCTGTCGGGTCGGATCGGCGATAGCGACATTCGCGGCGACCTGTTCGTTCTGACCGGCCGCGAGCGACCCTATCTGGAGGCCGATCTGCGGTCGCGCCGCCTCGACTTCGACGACCTGGGCAGCCTGGTCGGCGCGGCCCCGGCCACCGGGCGCGGCGAAACCGCCTCGGCCGGCCAAAAGGTCGAGGCCGCCCAGCGCGACGCCACCCAGCGGCTGCTGCCCGACGCCACTCTGCAGGTGGACCGCGTCCGGGCCATGGACGCCAAGGTCACCTATCGCGCCGAGGCCGTGAACGCTCCGAACTTGCCTCTGCGCAAGGTCAGCATGGACCTGACCCTGGACGAGGGCGTGCTGACCATGGACCCGCTGGCCTTCACGTTCTCGCGCGGCGATCTACGCGGGAAGGTGCGGCTGGACGCCCGCCCGGCCACGCCCAAGACCGACGTCGATCTGCGCCTGACCAATGCCCGGCTCGAAGACTTCATCCCGATCATGAGCGACGGCAAGCGCGCCATCGAGGGCCCGGTCATGGCCCGCGCCAAGCTGTCGGGGACCGGCAATAGCGTCCACCGCGCCGCCTCGTCGGCCAACGGCTCGGTCACGGTGGTGGCCCCGCGCGGCGAGATCCGCCAGGCCTTCGCCGAACTGCTGGGCGTCAACGCCTCCAAGGGCCTGATCCTGCTGCTGTCCAAGAGCAACAAGGAGACGCCGGTCCGCTGCGCCGTCGCCGACTTCGACGTGAAGAACGGCGTCATGACCACCAATCACCTCGTCGCCGATACTGGCGTGGTGCTGGCCAAGGGGCGCGGTACGATCAACCTCGAGACCGAGCGCATGGACTTCCGCATCGAGGGCGACAGCAAGAAGCCGCGCCTGGTGCGCTTGTTCATCCCAATCACCATCAAGGGGCCGTTCCTGGCGCCCAAGGTCGGGCTCGATCCCAGCAAGGCGGTCGGCCAGGGCGGCATCGCCGCGGCGCTGGGCTCGATCATCAACCCGATCGCCGCCCTGCTGCCCTTCGTCACTACCGGCGAAGCCAAGGACGCCGATTGCGCCGGTCTGGTCAGCGAAGCCCGTCAGTCCGGAGCCCCCGTGAAGGTGGCGCAGACGACTCCGACGGCGGCGAAGAAATAAAGACGCTCGGAACGCAACCTGTGGCGGAGCCTTCGCGCAGGTCACGCATTTAGACTCGAGCTGACGCCGGACCTCGAAGTCCGGTGCGTTTCTGCGCCTCCAGTTCAAGGACCGCCATGATGACCTCGTTCGCCGCGTTTGCGTTCGTCGCCGGCCTCACCGCCAGTCCGGCCAGGGGGCCGATCGAAATCAGCGGCGTGGAGCATCAGCGCTCGATCGACTGCGAGGGACGCGACGTCGTCGTCGACGGCGTGGATCACGTGCTGACCTTCACGGGGGCCTGCGCCAGCCTGACGCTGTCCGGCAGCGGCAGCAAGATCGTCATCGACCTGAAGCCGGGCGCCGTGGTCGAGGTTAATGGCACGGACCAGTCGGTCCGCTGGCGCTCGGCCAAGCCTCCCCGCGTCAGCGTGTCAGGGGTCGACAACAGCGTCAGCAAGGCGCCGTAAGCTCAGCGGACGCGGCCGGCCTTGAGCTTCGCCGCATCCTGCCCCATCTTCTCCACACCAACTTCTCTTGTGTGGTTCATGTCCGAGATTGTGCGCGAGGCGCGGGCCTAACAGGCTCCGAACCTCGGTTCGAAAGTCCGTAGGCCCGCCATCCGCCCGCGCTCCGCTGGCCGGATGCGCGATCGTATGCCTCGATCTCTCGGACATTCCCTTGAACATCTCCAAACCGCAGCAACGCACGCTGCACGCTCTGGCCCAAGGCGGCCGGATCGAACTCGAACGCGACGACAACGGCAAGATCGTCTCGGCCGACTGCATCACCCGCGATGGCTGGGCGCTGACCGACTGTACGGTCGGCGTCTTCCAATCTCTGAAGCGCAAGCGGCTGATCGCCAGTCAGGACGGCGGCCCTTACCGGATCACCCGGCTGGGGCTCGGCAACCTGCGCGCCCAGCTCGACAACCGGGTGGGCGCGAAGGCGTGGTGAGCTAAGCCAACTTGTAGAAGAGGACGCGCGCGGCGCCGTAGTCGCGCGCGTCGATCTGCTCGAAACCATCCAGCACGGGGTCGGTCTCGCCCCGGCCGCGCTCGAACATCAGGATTGCGCCGGGGGCCAGCCAGTCGTGGCTCCTGAGCTCGGCCACCGCCTTCTCGCCCAGGCCCTTGGCGTAGGGCGGATCCAGGAAGGCGATGTCGAAAGGCGCGCCGGCGCTGGCCGGGCGGGGACCCAGGTCGGTGGCGTCGCGGCGGTGCACGCGGGTGACGCCGAACAGGTGCATGGCGTCGATGTTCTCGCGGATCGCGCCGCGCGCCGCGTCGTCGGTCTCGACGAACAGGCAAAACCCGGCTCCGCGCGACAGAGCTTCCAGGCCCAGGGCGCCCGAGCCGGCGAAGACGTCGATCACCCGCGCGCCATGCAGCTCCGGCGCCCAGGCGGCGTGCTCCAGGATATTGAACACGGCCTGGCGGGCGCGGTCCGAGGTGGGGCGGGTGGCGTCGCCCGGCGGAGCGGCGATGGCCTTGCCGCGAAACTGGCCCGAGACGATCCGCATCAGGCGGCGGCCCCGGTGTTGGCCGCCTTCGCCGACGCGGTCACGCGCCGCCCCAGGAACGACAGGCCGCCGAACAGCGCCACGAACAGCAGGGCGAAGGGCGGCTTGGCCATGCTCAGGAAAGTCAGGGTGCACATCAGTCCCGGCAGCAAGGCTACGCGCAACAGCACGTAGATCGCCTCGCCGTTCGACATAGGTTCGGTGAGCTTGCCGATGAAAGCGGCATAACCCCACAACAGGCCCATGAAAACGCCGATCAACGCCACCTGCGAAACATAGACCACCAGGGCTCTGCCCTGTTGCTCCCACAGCAGTTCCGTTCCCAGCGGCAGGAGGCCGATCAGGCCCAGGACCAGGAAGTTCAACACGTCCAGCGCGCCATCGGCCCTGATCATCCGGCCGTATACGCGGCGATGGCTGATCCAGCAGATGCCGATCACGGCGAAGCTGATCGCGTAGGCGAGCAGCTTTTCGTTCATCTGGGCGAACAGGTCGCCGATCGACGTCCAGTGATGCGGCGGGTGGATCTCGATGGCCAGCAGGGTGATAGCGATGGCGAAGACGGCGTCCGAGAACAGCACCAGCCGATGCAGATGCGTGCCGCCCGCATCCGTCTTGCCCGAAACCGCGTCGCTCATGCCCAATCCCCTTACCGCCCCTTACAACCCGTAACCGGATGTGTGCCGTCCCCAGGGCGGCGGGGCAAGCGCGCGCTTTACAAGATCGCGCCCGCGCCCTCTTAGTCGCGGGAATGGCCGAGGGCCAAGGCAAGGGACGACGAGGCGATGCGCGTGGGCGAGCTGATGGAGGCGGTGAGGCGGTCGCGCTTCCTGGCCGACCTGTCGCCCTATGACCGCGACCCCTGGCGGACCGCGTTCGCCGTGCCCGTCGGGGTCCTGGCGGGGGCCGTGGCGGCGCTGGCCGGCGGGGCCATCGCCATCCTGGCCGTCATGCTGATCGTCAGCGGCCTGGACGGGGCCCCCGCCGCCGGCGACCTGTTCGCCGTCTTCTCCGATCCGAACCTGGCCGAGCCCAGCGCGCGGCAGTCGCTGTTCATCCTGGCGGTGCTGGCCGGGGTGAACCTGGGCGCAGCCGTGGGCTTCGTGTTCGCCGCCGGCGCCATCCACCACCGCAAGATCACCGACTACGTCAATCGCGGCGAGCCGGTGCGCTGGCGCCTGCTGCTCGGCGGGCTGATCCTGGTGGGGGCGGTGATGATCGCGGTCACCACCGGTGCGGCCCTGACCGGCGAGACGCTGGATCCGCCGCTGTGGAAGGTCTCGCCCAACCTGGTCGGCCGCACCCTGTACGCGCTCCTGGCCGTGGGCTTGCTGATCCTGGCGGCCGCCGCCGAGGAATTGGTGTTCCGCGGCTGGCTGCTGAAGCAGAGCGCCGCCTATGTCCGCGACCCCGTCGTGCTGATGGTTCTGAACGGCCTGCTGTTCGCCGCCATCCACCTGGACCCCAACATCGACGCCTTCCTGGTGCGCGCGGCGATGGGCGCGGGCCTGACCTGGATGGCGCTGCGCCTGGGCGGAATCGAACTGGGCATCGGCGCCCACGCGGCCAACAACGCGGTGATCCTGCTGCTGATACGGCCGATGACAACCCGTCCCGACGCCCCGCACGAGTTCAAGGCCGGGCTGATCGCCAGCGCGCTGCTGGTGCTGGCCGGCTTCATCGGCGTCGCCGAGCTGTCAGTCCGCTGGCCGGCCCTGCGTCGCTGGACGGGCGTACGCCCGGCGGCGGCCTAGCGCTTGGGGCCACCGCGCGAGGGCTTGCCCCCCGGACGCGGACCGGGACGCGGGCCAGGGCGCGGCGCGGCCCCCGGCTTCTCCGCCACCCGACGCGCCGCGCCTTCAACCGGCTTGGAGCCGGGACGCGTCGCCGCCGGCTTGCCCCGCGCGGCGGGCTTGCCGATATCGATGAACTTGCTCTCGATCGACTTGCCGGGACGCTTGGGCTTGGCTGCGCCCTTGGCCTGGCCGTGCGGCGCGGCCTTTTTCTTCGGCTTGGCCCAGCCGGCCTTGTAGACCGGCTTCTCGGGCTTTTCCGGCTTGTCGAGAACCGCCGCCCGGTCGGCGCGCGGCGCGCCCCGGCGCTGGAGATCGCCGCCGCCTTCCGTGCCCGGGGCCTTGGTCGCGTTGGCGATCCCGCCGAACTTCGGCCGATCGCCGGTCGGCATGTTCTCCTCGGGGACCACACCCTCCAGCAGCTCGCGGATCACGCGCGGTCCGACCTCCTCGATCTGCCCGGCGGCCAGCGTCCCGAGGGCGAAGGGGCCATAGGACAGGCGGATCAAGCGATTGACCTTGAGGCCGATCGACTCCAGCACCTTGCGGACCTCGCGGTTTTTGCCTTCGGAGAGGCTGACCGTGATCCAGACGTTCTTGCCGCCGCCAGCCTTCTCGTGGGCCTTGTCCAGCTTGGCCTCGATCGACCCGTATTTGACGCCCTCGATCGTGACGCCGTCCTTCAGCTTGTCGAGCCTGGCCTGGGTCGTGTCGCCAAAGGCACGGGCGCGATAGCGGCGGACCCAGGCGTTGCTGGGCGTCTCCAGGGCGCGCGACAGCTCGCCGTCATTGGTCAGAAGCAGCAGGCCCTCGGAATTCAAGTCGAGGCGTCCGACCGAGATCAGGCGCGGCAGGTCCTTGGGCAGCGATCCGAACACCGTCGGTCGGCCCTTGGGATCGCTGTGGGTGGTCATCAGCCCGGTGGGCTTGTGGTAGCGGAAGATCCGCGTCGGCTCGCGCTCGGCCACCAGCTGGCCGTCGACGGTGAGGAAATCGCCCGGCGCGACCTTGACCGCCGGGGTGGTCAACACCTTGCCATTGATCGCCACGCGACCAGCCTCGATCAGCCGCTCGACCTCGCGCCGCGAGGCCACGCCGGCTCGCGCCAGGGCCTTGGCGACCCGCTCGCCGGGGCCGCTGTCGAGCTCGCCGTCTTGACCGTCCAGGTGAGGCTCGTACAGGGGATCGTGAGGTTTGGTCATTCGGCGTCCTTCTCGGGCTGGGCGCATCTCTCGATGGGCTTTGGAAGCGTAATGCACACCGATCAGGGCGAGGATCAAGATCAGGCCATGATGCGCCTCGCGCTCGACGCGGCTCGCGCCGCCGCCGAGGCCGGCGAAACCCCGGTCGGCGCGGTGATCCTGGATCCGAGGACCGGCGCGGTGATCGCCACGGCCGGCAACGGCCCGATCGCCGCCCACGACCCCACGGCCCACGCCGAGATCGCCGCGATGCGAGCGGCCGCCGCAAAGCTGGAGAACTATCGGCTGACCGACTTGACCCTGGTCGTGACGCTGGAGCCCTGCGCCATGTGCGCCGGGGCCATCAGCCACGCGCGGATCGGACGGGTCGTTTTCGGCGCCGAGGATCCCAAGGGCGGCGCCGTCGTCCATGGCCCGAGGTTCTTCGCCCAGCCCACCTGCCACTGGCGGCCGGAAGTCACCGGCGGCGTGCTGGCCGAGGAGAGCGCGGAGCTGCTGCGCAGCTTCTTTCGCGCTCGCCGCAAGAAGTCTAGCTGAGCAGGGCCGAGCCCATCAACACGCGGGCGCCGGGCTGCCCCAGCACCTGGTCGCAGGCCTTCTGCAGCTCGCGGCCGACATAATCCATGTCCGGCGCGACGCCGCCCCGCAGGCCGGCGGCGTAGACCATCAGCACCTGGGAGAAGGCGGCGCGCAGGCGCGGCGTCGAGGCTTGGGCCCGCGCCATCAGCTTGGGATCCTTGGCCTCGATGCCAGTCTCGACGGTCATCACCCCCCGGCGGCCGTCGCGACGCAAGACCACCGCATTGATCGGATCCAGCTGGAAATAGGTCGGCGGAGCCTTCTTCTCCTCGCCCCCGCCATGTCCGGCGAAGGCGGCCGAGGGCATGAGCGACGGACCGCCGGCGAGGGCGGCGACCAGGGCGAGCGGCAGGAGGCGATGGCGGCGCATGAGGCCTTGCTACCGCAGCGTGGTTGACGTCCTCTTTACGTCTCTGCGCGCATCAAGAAGTGTTAACCACGATTCGTCGCCGCGCTCCGAAAGCCGGCGGACATCGCAGGAGGCAGACCTTGGGCCGCTTTTCCCCCAAATCCCTCGACCTCGACGGCAAGGTGATCCTGGTCACGGGCGGCACCGGCTCGTTTGGCCGGCGCTTCATCGAGACCGTCCTGCGCCGCTATGCCCCGCGAAAGGTCATCGTCTATTCCCGCGACGAATTGAAGCAGAGCGATATGCAGATCGAGTTGCGCGAGCAGTTCGACGACGAGACCGTCAGCAAGATGCGCTTCTTCCTGGGGGACGTCCGCGACCGCGAGCGCCTGACCCTGGCCCTGCGCGGCGTCGACATCGTCATCCACGCCGCGGCCCTCAAGCAGGTGCCAGCAGCCGAGTACAATCCGTCGGAGTGCATCCACACCAACGTGCTGGGGGCCGAGAACGTGGTCTGGGCCAGCCTGGCCAACCACGTGAAGCAGGTGGTCGCCCTGTCGACCGACAAGGCCTGCAATCCCACCAACCTCTATGGCGCAACCAAGCTGGCCTCGGACAAGACCTTCGTGGCCGCCAACAACCTGTCGGGCGACATCGGCACGCGCTTCTGTGTCGTGCGCTACGGCAACGTGGTCGGCTCGCGCGGCAGCGTCGTGCCGCTGTATCGTCGCCTGCTGAGCCAAGGCGCGACCGAGCTGCCCGTCACCGATCCGCGCATGACCCGCTTCTGGATCACTCTGAACGAGGGCGTCGACTTCGTGCTGTCATCCCTGACCATGATGCGCGGCGGCGAGATCTTCGTGCCCAAGATTCCTTCGATGGCCATGCCCGACCTGGTCAGGGCCATGTCGCCGGACGCCGGCATGAAGGTGATCGGCATCCGTCCCGGCGAGAAGCTGCACGAGATCATGATCAGCGCCGACGACGCGCGCTCGACCGTCGAGTTCGAGGATCGCTTCGCGATCGAGCCCAACTTCGCCGAGTTCGGCCGCACGCCCTATGCCGCGTCGGACGGCGCCAAGCCAGTCGCCGAGGATTTCTCGTACAGCAGCGACAACAACCACGACTGGCTCTCGCCCGAGGGTCTGCTGGCCATGCTGGAGGAGAAGGCCGCGCGATGAGCGGGTTCCTCCCCTACGGCCGCCAGACGATCGAGGACGACGACATCGCGGCCGTCGCGGAGGCCCTGCGCGGCGACTTTCTCACCACCGGCCCGACGGTCGAGGCCTTCGAGACCGCCTTCGCCGAAAAGGTCGGCGCAAGGCATGCCATCGCCGTCTCGAACGGCACGGCGACCCTGCATTTGGCGATGATGGCGCTAGGCGTGGGTGAAGGCGATGTCTGCATCGCTCCCTCGGTCACGTTCCTGGCCACCGCCAACTGCGCCCGCTACGTCGGGGCCGAGGTCGTGTTCGCCGATGTCGATCCCGAAAGCGGCCTGATGACCCCGGACACCCTGGCCCGCGCCCTGGGCGGGGCCCGCGACAAGCGGGTGAAGGCGGTGCTGCCGGTCCATCTACGTGGCGACGTCTGCGACCTGCCGGCCCTGAAGGCCATGGCGGCGGCCTCCGGCGCGGTGCTGGTGGAGGATGCGCCCCATGCCCTGGGCTCGATCGGGACCTTCGGCGGCGTGGAGCATCCCGTCGGCGACGGCGCCTATTCGAGCTTCGCCAGCTTCTCGTTCCACCCGGTGAAGACGCTGGCCACCGGCGAGGGCGGCATGCTGACCACCAATGACGCCGATCTGGCCGCCAAGGCCCGGCTGCTTCGCTCGCACGGCATGGTCCGCGCCAGCGGCGGCGATCCTTGGTCGTACGAGATGCCGGAGCTGGGCTTCAACTACCGCATCCCCGACGTCCTCTGCGCCCTGGGCCTGTCACAGCTGGCCAAGCTGGACCGCTTCGTCGCCCGTCGGCGTGAACTCACAGCGCTGTATGCCAGGCTGCTGGCTGAGCACACGCCGCGCGTCCGGCTGGCGTCCAGCCCCGCCCACTCGAACCCGGCCCTGCATCTGCTGACCGTGCTGATCGACTTCGAGGCCGAAGGCCTGTCGCGTAGGATCCTGGTCGAGAGCCTGAAGACGCAAGGGATCGGGACCCAGGTCCACTACATCCCGGTCCACCGCCAGCCCTACTACGTCAACCGCCAGGGCCTGGCCGACCTGCCCGGCGCCGACGCCTGGTATGCCCGCTGCCTGACCCTGCCGTTGTATCCCGCCATGGCGGATGACGATGTGGAACGGGTGGTCGGCGCGTTGGCGACGATCTTGGGTTAGTTATCGTACCGCACTGATCTGGGCGATCGGCTGGATGTCGGTGAAGTTGGCGACGTCGGCCATCACCTCGGCGGCGCGCGGGCCGCCAAGCGAGGCGTGCAACGCCGTGGCGTCGCGGAAAGTCAGATTGACCATCATCAGATACGGCGGGGGCGCGCCGCCGGCGCCCGCCACCCCCTTCAGCACCTGCACGCTTTCCAGTCCGGTCGCGGCGAAGGCGTCCTTCACCAAGGGAATGTGCGTCGCCTCGTAATAGTCCAGGTCGAACTTCGCCCCGTCGACCGCGGGATAGAGGACAGTGAACACGGCCATGGCGATCTCCCGGCAGGGGAAGCGAAGGCGGCCCGACGGCCGCGCGGTGTTCAATCTACCCGGCGCCGTCGGGGAAGAGTCAAAGGTCGTTTCAGAAGATCAGGAACACCGAGCCGGGCGGGCCGGATTGAGCGATGGCGGTCAGCTGGCTGAGTTCCAGGGCATTGGCGTCGCGCAGGGTCAGGCGCGCGCCGTTCACTAGCTTGCCGGCGACGGCCGCCAGCTCGTCGGGCGTGTAGTCATTGGCACTGAGTTCGAAGCCGCCGCCCACGCGCGCAATGGCGATCAGGTCGCCCACGCTTTTGGTCGCCATGGTCATTCTCTCGATTGGGGTTGTGAGCTGTCCCATCGTTTCGGCTCACGCCGATTCAACTGACAAGGGAAAAGAAATCGAGTCGCGCGCGAATGTCGAGCCCGCCTCGGAAACTTCACCGTGAGCGCAACGGCGCAGGCGCGATTGCCGGATTAGGCGGCTTGGCCGACCAGAGTCTTGATCAGATCCATGGTCTGGGGCGATCCCTGCAGCTGTTCGCGCGAACCGGGGTCACGGGCCAACTTCAGGGCCTCGACGCGGGCCTTGTCGGCGACCGGCCCGGTCGGACCGGCCTCGCCCATGGCCAGCTTGGCCAGAAGCGTCAGGCGATGCGGCAGCGGCGCAGGGGCGCGGACCAGCATGGTCAGCAGGCGCGAGTCGCCCTCGATCAAGGCGCCGATGTCGCCGAGCTTGGCGCACAGCGGCTCGAAATCCTCGCGCACGAGACCCGACCGCTGGAGCGCGCGCTGCAGCGTCGCCAGATGACTGAGCTTGGCGACCGGCGAATCCGGCCCCTGGCGCAGTTCCTTCTCGAAGCGCATGGCGCTGATGTTGGCGTTCAGCCAGCGGGCGGCGTTGCGCTTGTTGACCGCGCCCATGACGTTCTCGGCTAGGCGGATCAGCATCTTGATCTCTTCGTGAGCCGAGCGATCGCGTCCCAGCAGAGAGTCGATGAAGTCGCCGTTCAGCAGGGTCTTCGAGCGGGTCGTGAAGGCGCCCTGGATGTCCTCGGCCTGCAAGATGCGGCCGGCGGCGGCCGTCAGGCTCATGGCCAGGGCGCGCAGATATTCGATCTCGCCCTCGGCGTCGGCCGGCTTCAGGCGACGCACGCCATTCAGCTCGGTCAGCACGCGCTCGGCGATGGCCTTGCGCACGGTCGGGAAGTCGTCACCCGCCAGCCAGTCGCTCAGGCGGCGGGCGACGCCCGACAGCTCGGGCATGCAGTTGCGAACGCTGGCCTCGATGCGGATCAGGGCCTCGACGGCGCTGCCGCCAGTCATCCGGGTCATGGCCGCCAGGGTCGAGCCCAGGTCGTCCTGATTGTTCAGCAGGTCGGCCATGCCGGCCCGCGAACCGATGATCTCGGCCAGGGGCTGCTCGATAGCGGCCAGGGCGGCGGCGCGGGCGCGAGGCTCCTCCGGCGCGGCGTCGGCCAGGTCCAGCAGGCGGGCGATCTTGTCCGACCAGGAGGTGGCGGGCGCGATCGAGGCCGCGACGCCGGCGCCCAGCAGGAAGCCGCGGTCGGGATCGGCGACCAGGCGTTCGGCGGCCTTGGCAAAGCCTTCCTTGTCCAGGTCGGGCAGGTCGCCCTTCTTGAACGCCTTCATCAGGTTGGCGACGGTGCGCTCGACCAGGCCCTGGAAGTGGCGGATGACCTCGTGCACGGTCTGGCCGCGCGCCTCGGCTTCCGGAATGGCGATCTTCTGCAGCGCGTGCTGCAGGTCGGTGCCGGACGCCTCTAGCTGTTCCACCAGGTCGGGGCGGTGCAGCAGTTCGAACGGCGTGGCCTTGTGCCGGTTCAGCCAGCCTTCCAGCAGACGGCCGATGCGGTCACGGGCGTGAGCGGTATAGAGGTCGGCCGGCTGGACGCACAGCGGGTCGCGGTCCTCGACCTCCTTCTTGGGCTTGCCGCCGTCGACCATGCCCTTGGTGAAGATGGCGATCGACTTGTACTCGCCCGTCTCCGGGTCCAGCGTTTCCTTGCTGACGCGCACGGCGACGGCGCGGCCCTGCTCCAGGACGTCTTCCGCCGTCTGAAGGGCGTGCGCGCGGTTCTCCGAGGCGATCTCGAGAGTCCACTGCGCACCGGCCTTCCGCCGGACAAAAAGCTCGTAATGGATTTGGCTCATGCCCATCCCACTCCAATAGCCCCCACTATGGGGCGTTAAGCCTTAAGGTGAGGTTGAGGCGCAGGTTTTCGATACAGAGCCGGGCGAACACGCCCCAATCGCGCCTTCGCCCCGCCGCAAAGCCCCGCCAGAACGCCAGGGAAAGCTTTGCCGCGCCACGCGTTGAAGCTGGATCGGTCGCTCGATAAGATCGTGATCGACTAAGGAAGGCGAAGGACTAGAACGACGAATGGCCGCCATCACCCTCATTGACGATGACGAGAACATCGTCGCCTCGGTTTCGCTGGCGCTGGAGAGCCACGGCCACGCGGTGAAGGCCTATTACGACGGCGCCTCGGGCCTCGAGGCCGTCGAGGCCAGCCCGCCGGACCTGGTGATCCTGGACGTGAAGATGCCGCGCATGGACGGCATGGAAGTGCTGCGCCGCCTGCGCCAGACCTCCGAGATCCCGGTGATCATGCTGACGTCCAAGGACGACGAGATCGACGAGATCCTCGGCTTCAACCTCGGCGCCGACGACTACATGCACAAGCCGTTCAGCCAGCGGCTGCTGCTGGAGCGGGTCAAGGCCGTGCTGCGCCGCGCCCGCCCCGAAGAAGAAGAGCTCGGCGGCGCGGCCTCGGCGGCCGGGGCCGCCGGCTCCAAGGTCATGAAGCGTGGCAAGTTGACGCTGGACCCGGCGCGCCACGACAGCTTGTGGGACGGCCGCCCGGTGCGGCTGACCGTCACCGAGTTCCTGCTGCTGCAGGCCCTGGCCCAGCGCCCGGGCTTCGTGAAGAGCCGCGACAACCTGATGGACGCCGCCTACGACGATCAGGTCTATGTCGATGACCGCACGATCGACAGCCACATCAAGCGCATGC
This sequence comes from uncultured Caulobacter sp., assembly GCA_966211605.1. Taxonomy (GTDB): domain Bacteria; phylum Pseudomonadota; class Alphaproteobacteria; order Caulobacterales; family Caulobacteraceae; genus Caulobacter. The sequence continues at coordinate 9,693 of CBIHOB010000015.1, read as the reverse complement.
GCAAGAAGTTCCGTCAGGTCGACCCGGAATTCGACTCCATCGAGACCCTGTACGGCGTTGGCTACCGATACCGCGAAGCCTGAAGCGACGCCGGAACCCAGGCGGCGCTTCGCCTGGCCGCGCGGCTCGCGGCTGGGCCGGCTGATCATCACCCTGAACGTCCTGGCCCTGGCGATCGTGATCGTCGGGGCCTTGGTGCTGAACGAGCTGCGCTCGGGCCTGATCAACGCCCGCATCGACAGCCTGACGACCCAGGGCGAGCTGATCGGCCGGGTCATGGAAGACCTGGCGACCAATCCCGAACCGTCCCTGGATCCGATCACGGCCAGCCAGATCCTGCAGGTGCTGTTCATTCCGCACAACCAGCGGGCCCGGTTGTTTGATGCGCGCGGCAAGGTGCTGGCCGATTCCTTCGTGGTCGCCGACCGCGTGGACTGGAAGGTCCTGCCCCCCGCCCGAAAGCCCGACCAGAAGATCGATGGCGAAGGCCTGGGTCCGCGAGAGGCCGCCCAGGCCGAGGAAGCCCGCAAGGCCCTCGCGGACGAGGTCGCCCGCGCCATGCGCAGCGGCCACGCGGTCACTGGCATGCGCATCGCCGAGGACGGCGAGCGGGTGGTGTCGGTGTCGCTGCCGATCCAGCGCGTCCAGGCGGTTCTGGGCGTCCTGACCCTGGAGGCCGGCGGCGTCGACGAGATCATCTCGGCCGAGCGCAAGGCCCTGCTGCCGTTCATCGTGGTGGCCATGATTGCGATCTTGGTGTCCAGCGTGCTGTTGCACAGGCTGATCGCCGTGCCGGTGCTGCGCTTGGCCCGCGCCGCCGACCACGTCCGCCTGCAGGGCGCACGCGCCATCTCACTGCCCGACCTCTCAGAACGCCGGGACGAGGTGGGCGATCTCTCTCGTTCGCTGGAAGACATGACCCATTCGCTGTCCGAGCGCATGGACGCGATCGAGCGCTTCGCCGCCGACGTGGCCCACGAGATCAAGAACCCCCTAACCTCGATTCGCTCGGCCATCGAGACCCTGGACCTGGTCAGCGAGCCGGCGGCCCGGGCGCGGCTGTTGGCCATCCTGCAGCAGGACGTCAACCGCCTGGACCGCCTGGTGACCGACATCTCCAACGCCTCGCGCCTGGACGCGGAGCTGTCACGCGAGCATCCCAAGGCGCTGGACCTGATCCGACTGCTCACCGAGGTCACCGGCCTGTACGAGGCCCAGCTGCGCCCCGGCGACGCGCCGGGCAGCGTGCGGGTCAGCCTGCGGGTCGCCGACGGCGCCCACCCGGCCGTGATCCTGGCCCGCGAGACGCCGATCGGCCAAGTGTTCCGCAACCTGATCGACAACGCCCGCTCGTTCAGCCCGGCCGAGGGCGAGGTCCGCCTGCACCTGGTTCGCTCGCGCGGCCGAATCATCGCCACGGTCGAGGACGACGGCCCCGGAATTCCGCCGGACAATCTCGAGACCATCTTCGAACGCTTCTATACCTCGCGGCCCAAGGGCCGGGCGTTCGGAAGCAATTCGGGCCTGGGTCTGTCCATCGCCCGCCAGATCGTCGAAGCGCATGGCGGCGTGATTCGCGCCGAGAATCGCCAGGCCGCCGACGGCGCGGTCATCGGCGCCCGCTTCATCGTCGACCTGCCCGAGGCCCACGCATGACCGCGTTCGAGGTCCGCCACGCGGGCCTGCTCGCCCTGCGTCATGACGGCTTCTGGCGCGGCGCCCTGATCGAGGGCCCGTCGGGCGCAGGCAAGAGCGACCTGGCCTTGCGCGCGCTCGAGACCGGCTTTCGCCTGGTCGCCGACGATCGCGTCGTGGTCTTCATCTCTGCTGGCCGCCTCTATGGCAAGGCGCCCGAAACCCTGGCCGGCCTGGTCGAGGCGCGCGGCTTGGGCGTGGTCGCCGAGCCCGCCCTGCCCTTCTGCGCGATCGGCCTTGTCGTCCGCTGCGTCGCCGAGCCCGAAGCCGTGGAACGCCTGCCGGACGCCCGGTACGCCACGGTTCTGGGCCTGTCCGTCCCCGCCTTCGACCTGTGGCCGCGAGAACCCTCCGCGCCCTCGAAACTCCGACGCATGATGCAGTCTCTTGGAGTCCCATCCTAACGGGCGTATCAAGGCCGCCCGCGCGACGTTCTCCCGGTCGCGACGGGAATGGGGATCCCGTTTGAGACAGAAGGCATGATCGGGCTCGTGATCGTGACGCACGGGCGTCTGGCGGAAGAGTTCGTCTCCGCCATGGAGCATGTGGTCGGACCGCAGGCCGCCGTGAAGGCGATCTGCATCGGTCCGGAAGACGACATGGAACGTCGCCGTTCGGACATTCTGAAGGCCTGCGCCGCCGTCGACGTCGACGGCGAGGGCGTGATCCTCCTGACCGACATGTTCGGCGGCACGCCCAGCAACCTGGCCATCTCGGTGATGGAGCAGACCAAGGCCGAGGTCATCGCCGGCCTGAACCTGCCCATGCTGATCAAGCTGGCCAGTGTTCGTCAGCGCGAGACCCTGCAAGCCTGCGTCGCCCACGCCCAGGAGGCTGGACGCAAGTACATCTCCGTGGCCTCCTACGTGCTCGCCGGGGAAAAATAACGCGCATGACGTCTAGGACGGTCGAGATCATCAATGAGCGCGGCTTGCACGCGCGGGCCTCGGCCAAGTTCGTGAAGATGGCCTCCGGCTTCGACGCCGAGGTGACGGTCAGCCGAGACGGCTCGTCGGTCGACGCCCGCTCGATCATGGGCCTGATGATGCTGGCCGCCGGCATCGGCTCGACCATCGACATCGCCGCCGAAGGCCCCGAGGCCGAAGCCGCCCTCCAGGCCCTGTGCGAACTGGTCGAGAACCGGTTCGATGAGGAACGCTAGGCTGCGCGCCCGACGTGGAAGCGGGCTCTAGCGCTGCTCCCCATCGACGAAGCCGGCGACGCGCGCCGCGAAGTCCTCAGGCTTTTCCAGATACATGAAGTGACCGCTAGCCGGCACGATCTCCAGCCTGGCGCCTGGAATGGCGCCGGCCGCCGCCCGGGCCTGATCCTTCACGTCGCCGATATCGACCTCGCCAACCAGAATCAGGGTCGGGACATGGATCTCGGAGAGGTGATCCTTGGCGTCGGGACCGGCGCGCTCCTGCTTGGCGCTGGGAGCGCCGTTCAGGTTCTGCGGATTGGCTCTCAGCAAGGCCGCTACCCGCGCCCGCCCGGCGTCGGCGGATTTGCTCAGGATGTACGGGTCCTTGACCGCCGCCTCCAGATGGCCGGTCTTGATCAGGGCGACCAGCTTCAGCGACCGGACGATGAAGCCGGCAGAAGGCTTGAAGCCGCTGATCCACGGCCCGGCCAGCACCAGGCCGTCGACAGCCCCGGGATGCGCCAAGGCGAAATCGACCGCGATCCCGCCACCTGACGACGAGCCGACCACGGTGGCGTGCTGAACACCTGCCGCCTTCATCACCGCCGCGACGTCGTCGACCGAAGCGAACGGCGCGGTCGCCACCGGCGTCTGACCGTAGCCGCGCCGATCATAGCGCACGACCCGGAACCGCTCGCACAACCTCGGCCAGACGTCATCATAGGCCGCCGAATGCAGAATGCCGTCGTGGAGCAGTATGATCGCCCTGTCGCCGGAACCGCAGGCCTCGTACGCGATCTTGCCGCCCTCGGCCTCGACGAAAGCCTGGGCCTGGACCGCCCCGGCCCAGAACCACAGGCAGCCGGCTGCGATCGCCCGGACGGGCGTTGAAAGTCTCATGGCTTGGTCTCCAGGAAAGAGCGCCGTCAGCCGGCGCGTTTGACGGTGTCGTCCATCACGTCGGGCGGCTGCTCAGGCTGGTATTCCAGAATGTCGCCCGGCTGGCAGTCTAGGAAGTCGCAGATCGCTTCCAGGGTCTCGAACTTCACGCCCTTGACCTTGCCAGACTTCAGCAGGGACAGGTTGGCGTCGGTGATGCCGATGGCGCGGGCCAGCACGTTCGAGCGCACCTTGCGCCGGGCCAGCATCACGTCGAGGCGCAAGACGATCGGCATCAGACGAAGGCTCCCCGGTCCTCATCGATCTCGCGGCCCACCTGCATGACCTGGCCGATCACGAATACCAGCAGCCCCAGGATGAAGGCCTGCAGGCTGGCCATGTGGGCCCAGTTCCGGTCGATCTCGTAGCCCGTCGCGGACAGGGCCAGATGGCACAGCAGCGGCGAGACTGCATAGGCGCACAGCCAGACGCCCACACGGCCAAAGCAGCGGGCTTGGTCGGGCGAGAACACCTCGCCCCGCGCATAGCCGCCGAACAAGGCGCGCAGGCTCCAGAAGATCATCAGGATGGGCGCGGCCCTGACGACGCCCACCACCACATAGACCAGGCGGTGGAGCAGCGGCAGCGAGCCGAACGCCACCGTATTGGCCGGCGCCTCGCCGATGTAGCAGTTCTCCGGCCCGATCCTGACCAGGTCGCCCTTGTAGAACAGCATCACCGCGATCGCGGCGGCCAGGGTCGCGGCGGCCAGACCGAACAAGCCGGTGAACAGCCAGACGGCCGCCCGACTGCCCAATCGCACCCGGCGTTGCGCCGGACTCTCCGCGGGCGCGGAAGGCGCGCGATACAGGGACTTCAGATGCAGAACGGTCGCCATGCGCGCCTCCTGAGCTTACGCTCGGACAGAAAGAACTTTCTGTCAATCGATAATTACCGTGTCTCGTGGATGAAAGAGGTCTGGCCACGCCCATCTCGGTAGGTTAAGTGGAATTGTCGTACAATTGGATTCCGGATCACGGGACCGCGTCTGGGAGAGACATGTGAAGCTCGCCGTTCGATCGATGCTCTGCGCCCTTGCTTCGGCATCCGCCCTGTCGGCCCTACCGGCCGCGGCCGAACCCAGCCCGCCTGCGCACAGCTTCGAGGTCGGCGGCGGCAAGTTTCTGAAGGACGGCAAGCCCTACCAGATCATCTCGGCCGAGATGCACTATGTCCGTATCCCGCGCGCCTATTGGCCGGATCGCCTGCGCAAGGCCAAGGCGATGGGCCTGAACACCATCACCACCTACGCCTTCTGGAACGCGCACGAGCCACGCCCCGGCGTCTACGACTTCACGGGCCAGAACGACATCGCCGCGTTCATCCGCGCCGCTCAGGCCGAAGGTCTGGACGTGATCCTGCGGCCTGGACCCTATGTCTGCGCCGAGTGGGAGCTCGGCGGCTATCCGTCGTGGCTGTTGAAGGACCGCAATCTGGTCCTGCGCTCGACCGATCCCAAGTACACGGCCGCCGTCGACCGCTGGATGTCGCGGCTGGGCCAGGAGGTGAAACCGCTGCTGCTTCGCAACGGCGGCCCTATCATCGCCGTGCAGCTTGAAAACGAATACGGCGCGTTCGGCGACGACAAGGCCTATCTGGAGGGACTGGAAGCGACCTACCGCCGCGCTGGCCTGGCCGATGGCGTGCTGTTCACATCAAACCAGGCGTCCGATCTCGCCAAGGGCTCCCTGCCTAATCTGCCGTCGGTCGTGAACTTCGGTTCCGGCGGCGCGGAGAAGTCGGTCGCCAAGCTGGAGGCGTTCCGCCCCGACGGCGTGCGCATGGTCGGCGAGTACTGGGCCGGCTGGTTCGACAAGTGGGGCGAGGACCATCACGAAACCGACGGCCAGAAGGAGGCCGACGAACTGCGCTTCATGCTGCAGCGCGGCTACTCGGTGTCTCTGTACATGTTCCACGGCGGCACCACGTTCGGCTGGATGAACGGGGCGGATTCGCACACCGGCAAGGACTATCACCCCGACACCACCAGCTACGACTACAATGCCCCGCTCGATGAGGCGGGTAACCCCCGCTACAAATACGCCCTGCTGGCCTCGGTCATCGCCGACGTCACGGGCAAGCCCGCGGCCCCGACGCCTCAGGCCAACCGCGCCGCCGCCTTCCCGATCTCGGCGATCAAGCGCAGCGCCTCGCTATGGCAGAATCTTCCGCAGCCCGTTCGCGCGAAGCGGCCGCTGACGTTCGAGGAGTTGGGCCAGAACTACGGCTACGTTCTCTACCGGGTCCACCTCGCCAAGGGCAAAGGCGGCGCATTGGTCCTCAAGGGCATGCACAGCTATGCGCAGGTCTATATCGACCAGAAGCTAGTCGGGACGCTCGATCGCCGCCTCGACCAGGAGACAGTCGAGCTGCCCCGGCAGGACCGCCCGGCCACTCTGGATATCCTGGTCGAAAACACCGGCCGCGTGAACTATTCGCACGCGATCCGCGGCGAGCAGGCGGGACTTACCGGTCCCGTCAGCCTGGACGGCGCGCCGCTGGACGACTGGAACATGTTCCGCCTGCCGATGGACGACCTGTCCAAGCTGCGCCTGTCTTCCCAGCCCTGTGTCGGTCCCTGCTTCTACGAAGCGGAGATGACGGTGGACAAACCGGCGGACACCTATCTGGACGTGCGGGGCCTGCACAAAGGCCAGTTGTGGCTCGGCGCGTACAATCTTGGCCGCTTCTGGTCGATCGGCCCGGTGCACACGCTGTACGCCCCCGCGCCGTGGATGCAGCGCGGCGCCAACCGGATTGTCTTCTTCGACCTGACGGGCGACGCCACCGACCGTCTGGCGACCGTGCAGGCGCCGATCTTCGGGAAGGTCACGAACACGCGCGAGGCTCAGTAGTCGGCGGGACCGCGCCCATGGATCCACCTCATGGGGATTGCGCTTGGATGCGCCCCAACGGTCTCCAGGGTCGCCCCGCCGCTCCGCCGCCTCTCACAGGCCTTCAGCGGCTAGCCGCCGCCGACGTCGTCTAAGAGCAATGACGATGTCGAGTTGGCGCTGATCGACACGGTGACGACGCTCCTGGGCGAGCACGACATGCGCCCGCCGACCCGCTGATATCCGGCGCGAGTGCTGACGGCGCGCCTCGTGGACTCAGCCGAGACGCTGCGCGAATTCAAGGTGTGCGCCAGATCCTGCTCGGCCCGCGGGGCAGAGACCTGGTCTACTCCGCCGCGACGATCTCGTGCGCGTGGTCGTGAGCCTCGACATGGACCTTGCCGCCCATCGGCTTCAGATCCAGGTCGTGGAACAGCTTGCTGTCCTCATCCATGCCGGGCAGCGGCGTGGTCAGCAGCTTGCCGCCGACGAAGATCGAGTTGGCGCCGGCCATGAAGCACAGGGCTTGCAGCTCGCGGCTCATGCCCTCGCGGCCGGCCGAGAGACGGACCATGGACTTGGGGCAAACGATGCGGGCCACGGCGATCGTGCGGACGAACTCGATGGAGTCGATCTGTTTGCCGCCGTCGGCCAGGACCTTGTCGCCCAGCGGCGTGCCGCTCACCGGCACCAGGCCGTTGATCGGCAGGCTGTCGGGATGGGCCGGCAGGGTGGCCAGCTGATGCAGCAGACCGGCCCGGTCGCGGCGGCTCTCGCCCATGCCCACGATGCCGCCGCAGCAGGTGCTCATGCCGGCGTCGCGGACGTGGGCCAGGGTGTCCAGCCGCTCCTGATAGGTGCGGGTGGTCACCACGTCCTTGTAGTAGTCCGGACCGGTGTCGAGATTGTGGTTGTAGTAGTCGAGGCCGGCGTCCTTCAGGGCCTTGGCCTGGTCGGCGGTCAGCATGCCGAGCGTGGCGCAGGTCTCCATGCCGAGCGCCTTCACCTCACCGATCATCGCGGCCAGCTTGGGCAGGTCGCGATCCTTCAGTTCGCGCCAGGCCGCACCCATGCAGAAGCGCTGGGCCCCCCCGTCGCGCGCCGCCCGGGCCTTGGCGACGACGTCCTCGGTCGCCAACAGCTTCTCGGCCTTGAGACCGGTCTTGAAGTGGGCGCTCTGGCTGCAATAGCCGCAGTTCTCGGCGCAGCCGCCGGTCTTCACCGAGAGAAGTTGCGACAGCTGCACCTCCGACGGATCGAACCAGGCCCGGTGCACGTTGGCCGCCCGGAAGACCAGCTCCATGAAGGGCAGCTCGAACAGGGCCTCGACCTGGGCGAGGGTCCAATCATGGCGAGGGGCGGCGGCGTTGATCTGGCTCATGGCGCGCACGTTTGGACCCGCGCCATACACTTGGCAAGACGTTGGAGACAGGTCATAGGGCGGGGGCCCGCAGGCGCTCTGGAGTTGGTCAGGTCATGGATCGCGAGATCGAGCTGAAATTCCTGATCCCGCCGGAAGCGGCGGCCTCGGCCCTGGCCCAGCTGCAGGGCGAGGGCGCGGTGCGCCAGCTGGACGCCACCTATTTCGATACGCCCGACCACGCCCTGCGCAAGGCGGGCTTCGGCCTGCGCGTTCGCGACGGTGAGGGCGGCCGAAAACAGACCTTGAAATCGGCCTCTGCCGGCGGGGTGTTCTCGCGCGGCGAGTGGGAGACGGCGATCGCCGGCCCCGGTCCCGATCGCGACGCCTTGGCGCGCACCCCCGCCGCCGCCATGCTGGACGGCGAAATCCTGGCGCCGGTGTTCACCACCCGGGTCGAACGGGTCGTCCGCATCGTCCATGTCGGCGAGGCCGTCATCGAGGCGGCGCTCGACCGCGGCGAACTCAGCGCCGATGGCCGGCGCGCGCCGGTCTGCGAACTGGAGCTCGAACTGAAGAGCGGTCAGCCGTCAGCGCTGTTCGATCTGGCCCGGCAGCTGGCCAAACGCGTTCCGCTGCGGCTGTCGCTGATCAGTAAGGCCGAGCGCGGTTACGGCCTGGCGGTCGGCGGCGACGCGCCGGTCGCGCGCCGGCAGTCCGCGGCCCTGGATCCCAAGGCGACCGTCGGCGAGGCGCTGCAGGTGCTGGGCCAGGCGGACCTGGCCCATCTGTGCGCCGGACTGGAGGCCCTGCGCGAACGGCCCGAGCCCGACGGCGTTCACCAGGCCCGGGTCGCGACCCGGCGGCTGCGGGCTCTGCTGAAGATCTTCAAGCCCTTGGCCGGCGACCCAGCGGCCCGACGTCTTGACGAAGAGCTTGACTGGCTGGCCGGCGAGTTCGACGCCGCCCGCGATCTGGATGTGTTCGTCGGCGAGGTCTGGAACGCCCGCGCCGGCGGCGCGGCCTTTGCCGGTCATGACGCGTTCGAGCGCGCCCTGACGGCCGCTCGCGCCAATGCCTACCTGCGGATGGAGGCGGCGCTGGAAAGCCCTCGCGCTCGCGACGTGCTGCTGGAAGCGGCGGCATGGCTGGAAGCGGGCGCCTGGACGACCGATCCCGACCTGGCGGAAATCCGCGGCGGCTCGGCCGCCAGGTACGCCGCCGGGGTGCTGGAACACCGCCTGAAGCAGGTCAGGAAGCGCGCCAGGCGTTTCACGGACCTCGACGCGCACGCACGCCACCGGCTGCGCCTGAAAGGCAAGACCCTGCGCTATGCCGCCGAGGATTTGGCGCCGCTGTTTCCGGCCCATCCCAAGCGCGCCGAGCACTTCATTGCGGCCTCGAAGGCGGTGCAGGACGTTCTGGGCGCACTGAACGACCGCCATGTCCGCCAGGCTCTGATCGAGACCGTGAGCCATGGCGATGCGGCGACCGCCCGCGACGCCACCCGCGTGGCCCTGGTCGAGGACGAGGAAGACCTGCTGAAGGCCGCCGCCGAGGCCCTGGACGACCTGCTGGACGCCAAGCCGTTCTGGTGAGGCCACAGCAGCGAATGAAGGACAACGCAAAAAGCCGCCCGAAGGCGGCTTCTCTTGCTGTGTAAGACCCTTGGGTGCGGGGACAGGATTTGAACCTGTGACCTTCAGGTTATGAGCCTGACG
>CBIHOB010000014.1:0-78884 GCA_966211605.1 uncultured Caulobacter sp. | reverse complement strand
CCACCGCCGACGATCAGCGACCAGATCGGGGCCGGAAAGCTGATCCTCGAGGTCCGGGCCCGCTACGAGACCGTCGACCAGACCCGCACCGCCACGCTGCTGGATAAGGCCGACGCCTTCACCGTCCGCACCCGCCTGGGCTGGGAAACCGCCGAGTGGAACGGGTTCAAGGGCCTGGTCGAGTTCGAGGATGTCCGCCAGGTCGGCAACGAGCACTACGCCGTCAACGTGCCGGGCGCGGCGACCGCGCCGCTCAATGGCGCCGACAAGGCCCGCTATCCGATCGTCAACGATCCGGACGTCACCGAACTGAACCGCGCCCAGCTGACCTGGACGCCCAGCGCGGCTCTGCAGGTCACCGCCGGCCGCCAGCGGATCCTGATCGACGACCAGCGCTTCGTCGGCAACGTCGGCTGGCGCCAGGACGAGCAGACCTTCGACGCCGTCCGCGCCGACGTCGCCCTGGGCCGCTTCAAGGCGACCTACGCCTATGTCACCCACGTCAACCGCATCCTGGGCGAGCTGCGCGACTGGGACAGCGACAGCCATCTCTTCAACGCCACCTGGTCGCCGGCCGAGGCGCTGAGGCTGGAAGGTTTCGTCTATGCGCTTGATTTCGGCAACTCGGCCGTCAACTCGTCGATCACCAAGGGCGTGAAGGCCTCGGGTAAGACTTGGTTGGGCCTGTACCAGCTGGCCTACAACGCCACCTTCGCCCGCCAGTCGGATTATCGCCACAACACGGCGAATTTCGACCTCGACTATGTCAGCGCCGATCTGGCCGGGACCTTCGACATCTACACCGTCAAGCTCGCCTACGAGAACTTGGAGGGGGACGGGACGCGCGGCTTCACGACGCCCCTGGCCACGGTTCACGCCTTCAACGGCTGGTCCGACGCCTTCGTCTCGCCGGGCGGCAACAAGAGCTTCGTCGACGGGATCAAGGACCTGAACCTTGGCGTGAACGTCAAGCCGCGCTTCCGGGCGACCTATTTCTTCAACACCGACATCGTCGCCCGCTATCACGACTTCGACGATCAGCGGACCGGCGCGGACCTGGGTCACGAGTGGGACCTGCAGTTCACCGCCGCGATCACCGCCAAACTCTCGGTCCAGCTCAAGTACGCCGACTTCCAGCGCGTGAAGACCGTCCCGGTCGGCACGGCCGCGCCGCCGGCCTCGCGGACCAAGACCTGGCTCACCCTCGAATACAAATTCTAGCCCTTCAGGACGCATGACCATGAGCAAGACCGACACCCAAAAGTCCGGCCTGACCCGTCGCCACGCCCTGGTGGGCGCGGCGGCCACGGTCGCCGCCGTGAAGGCCGCGTTCCCGTCCGGCGCCCACGCCGCCGGCGCGGGTCCGGAGATCGCCAAGGCCCGCCTGGGCTTCATCGCCCTGACCGACAGCTCGCCGCTGATCATCGCCAAGGAGCGCGGCCTGTTCGCCAAATACGGCCTGCCCGACCTCGAGGTGGTCAAGCAGGCCTCGTGGGCCGCCACCCGCGACAACCTGGTGCTGGGTTCCGAGCGGGGCGGCATCGACGGGGCGCACATCCTGTCGCCGATGCCCTATCTGATGACCACCGGAGCCATCACCAACGGCGCGCCGACGCCGATGTACATCCTGGCGCGTCTGAACACGAACGGGCAGGGCATTTCGGTCGGCAACGATCTCAAGGCGGTCAAGGTCGGGCTGAACAGCGCCGGCGCCAAGACCAAGTTCCAGCAGCTGAAGGCCGCCGGCAACATCGCCAAGGTCGCCATGACGTTCCGCGGCGGCACCCATGACCTGTGGGTTCGCTACTGGCTGGCGGCCGGCGGCATCAATCCCGACGTCGACGTCGCCACCATCGTGATCCCGCCGCCGCAGATGGTGGCCAACATGAAGGCCGGCACCCAGGACGCCTTCTGCGTGGGCGAGCCGTGGAACGGCCAGCTGGTCAACCAGCACGTCGGCTACACCGCCTGCCTGACCTCCGAGCTCTGGATGAACCACCCGGAGAAGGCGCTGGGCATGCGCGCGGCATGGGTCGACAAGTATCCGCGCGCCGCCCAGGCCATCACCGCCGCCGTGCAGGAAGCTCAGCTTTGGTGTGACAAGGCCTCGAACCTGCCGGCCATGTGCTCGATCGTCTCGGGTCGCCAGTACGTCAACGTGCCGATGGGCGACATCTTGCCTCGGCTGCAGGGCACGGTGGACTACGGCGATGGCCGAACGCTCAAGAACTCGCCGCACCGGATGAAGTTCTGGGCCGACAACGCCAGCTTCCCGTTCAAGTCCCACGACCTGTGGTTCCTGACCGAGGACATCCGCTGGGGCGTGCTGCCGCAGAAGACCAACACCAAGGCCCTGATCGACAAGGTCAACCGCTCGGACATCTGGCGCGCGGCGGCCAAGAGCATTGGCCAGAACGGCCCGGCCGGCGACAGCCGCGGCGTCGAGCGGTTCTTCGACGGCAAGGTGTTCGACCCGGCCAATCCGGGCGCCTACCTGGCCAGCCAGCCGATCAAGAAGCTGGTCTGAGGGGAGGGCGCGTCATGACCTATCCCAAGCCGTCGTTCACCCCGGCGACCCCGGCCCCAGCGCCGGTGGTCTCGGCCCCGGCGACCCTGGCGTCCAAGCCTTCGGCGCTGCCCGAGCTGGGCCGCCGCGCCAAGGCGGCGGCCGGCGTCGTCCTGCCGCCGCTGTTCACCCTGCTGGTGGTTCTGGCCGTCTGGCAAGCTATCGTCGGCGACCCCTATGCGGGACTGCCGTCGCCCAAGCAGGTCTGGCTGGAGTCCAAGGATCTGATCCTAAAGCCGTTCTACGACAACGGCGGGGTCGACAAGGGCCTGTTCTGGCACGTTTTCACCAGTCTCAAGCGCGTCGGGATCGGGTTTTCGGTTTCGGCGGTCTGCGGGATCCTGCTGGGCGTCTTCGTCGGCTCCAACCGCTGGGCGCACCGGGGGCTGGACCCGATCTTCCAGGTCCTGCGCACCGTGCCGCCGCTGGCCTGGCTGCCGATCTCGCTGGCCGCCTTCCACCAGGCTCAGCCTTCGGCCCTGTTCGTGATCTTCATCACCGCCATCTGGCCGATCATCATCAACACCGCCGTCGGCGTGCGAAACATTCCCAGCGATTACGTCAACGTCGCCAAGGTGTTGCGCCTGTCGCCGGTCGAGTACTTCTTCAAGATCCTGCTGCCGGCCACCACGCCCTACATCTTCACGGGGCTGCGCATCGGCATCGGCATGAGCTGGCTGGCCATTGTCGCTTCGGAAATGCTGCTGGGCGGCGTCGGCATCGGCTTCTTCATCTGGGACCAATACAACGCCTCGCGCATCGCCGACATCATCGTGGCCCTGGCCTGGGTCGGCATGACGGGCTTTTTCCTCGACCGCCTGGTGGCCCTGATCGGCCACTTCGTCTCGCGCGGCAACGCCGCTAGCTGAGGAGCCAAGCACATGGCCAAGGCCTATCTTTCCATCGAGAACGTCGGCGTCACCTTTTCGAAGGGCGCGGCCCGCACCGAGGTTCTCAGCGGTGTCGATCTGAAGATCGAGAAGGGCGAATTCGTCTCGATCATCGGCCATTCCGGCTGCGGCAAGTCCACGCTGCTGAACGTGGTGGCGGGCCTCACGCCCGTGACCACCGGCGCGGTGATCCTGGACAAGCAGGAGGTGAACGCGCCCGGTCCCGACCGCGCCGTGGTTTTCCAGAACCACTCGCTGCTGCCGTGGCTGTCGGTGCGCGAGAACGTCTCGCTGGCGGTCGACAAGGTGTTCGGCGGCAGCAAGTCCGCCGCCGAGCGCCGCGAGTGGACGCTGCACAATCTGGAACTGGTCAAGATGACCCACGCCCTGGACAAGCGGCCGTCCGAGATCTCGGGCGGCATGAAACAGCGGGTCGGCATCGCCCGGGCGCTGTCGATGGAGCCCAAGGTGCTGCTGCTGGACGAGCCGTTCGGAGCCCTGGACGCCCTGACCCGCGCCCATCTGCAGGACAGCGTCATGGAGATCCACGCGGCGCTGAACAACACCGTGCTGATGATCACCCACGACGTGGACGAGGCGACCTTGCTGTCGGACCGCATCGTGATGATGACCAATGGTCCGCGCGCCTGCGTCGGCCAGGTGCTGGATGTGCCGCTGGCCCGGCCGCGCGACCGGCTGGCCGTGGCCGAGCATCCAACCTACGTCCACGCCCGGGCGGCGGTGATCGAGTTCCTCTACGCGAGGCGCGCGGCTTAGACCGCCTTGAGCTCCTGCAGCATCGTCGGGATCAGTTCGGAGACGGTCGGATGGATGTGCACCGCCCGCGAGATCACCGTGTAGGGCGCCTTGGCGTACATCAGGTCGACCATGCCGTGGATGGCCTCGTCGCCGTTCAGGCCCAGGATGGCGGCGCCGAGGATCTGTCTGCTCTCGGCGTCGACCACCACCTTCATGAAGCCCAGGGTCTCGCCCTTCTCGACGGCGCGACCGACCCGGGTCATTGGCCGCTGCCCGATCAGCAGGGGGCGTCCCGTAGCTCGGGCTTCGGCCTCCGTCATGCCGACGCGTCCCAACGGCGGGTCGACGAACAGGCCGTAGCAGGGGATCCGGTCGCTGACCCGGCGCGGGTCGTCATCCAGCAGGTTGGCGGCGACGATCTCGAAGTCGTTATAGGCCGTGTGGGTGAAAGCGCCCTTGCCGTTGCAGTCCCCCATCGCCCAGATCCCTGGCGCGCTGGTTCGCAGTTGATCGTCGACGACGATATAGCCGCGCTTGTCGATCTCGACGCCGGCGGCGGCCAGGTTCAGGTCGTCGGTGTTGGGTTTGCGGCCCACGGCGAGCAGCACATGCGAACCGGTGACCTGCGGCGCGCCGGCCTCGCAGGTGACGTGGACGCAGACGCCGCCGTCGGCGGGGGCGAAGCTGATGCATTCGGCGTTGAGGCGAATGCTGATCCCTTCGGCCTCCAGGATCTCGCGGATAGCGTCCGAGATCTCGGGGTCTTCACGCCCGATCAGGCGCGGGCCCATCTCGACGACGGTCACCTGGCTGCCGAAACGGCGGAACATCTGGGCGAATTCCAGCCCGATATAGCTGCCGCCGACGATGACCAGGTGCTGAGGCAGGGCATCCAGCTGCATCATGCCGACATTGGTCAGGTAGGGAATGTCGCCGATCCCCGGCATGTCCGGGACGTTGGCGCGACCGCCGACATTCAGGAAGATCTTCGGCGCGGTCAGCAACTCGTCGCCCACACGCACGATGTTGGCGCCCTCGAACCGCGCGTGGCCCTGGATCACGGTCATGCCCGGCATGCCGCGCAGCCATGTTTCGACATTGCCCCGTGCATTCTGGACGACGGTCTGCTGGCGCTGCTTGACCCGCTTCATGTCGACGCCGACCTCGCCGGAGAGGGTGACGCCGTAGTCGGCGGCGCGGCGGGCCAGGTGGGCGGCGTAGGCGCTGGCGACCAGGGTCTTGGTCGGCATGCAGCCGGTGTTGACGCAGGTTCCGCCGAAGTCCTTGCGCTCGATCAGCGCCACCGTCTGCCCCGCGGCGGTCAGGCGGCCGGCCAGGGAAGGCCCGGCCTGACCGGCGCCGATGATGATCGCGTCGAAGGTGCGGGGAGCCGAGGCGCTCATCGGGCCAGGGCAAAGATCAAGAGGCCGCCGACCACGGCGATCGCATCCTCGATCAGGGCCGCCGGACGGTCGTTGCCGAATCTGGCGGCCAGGCGGGCGCGCAGCGCAGCGCCGGCCAGGGTGCCGATCACCGCGCCGGCCGCGCCCAGCGCCGCGCCGCGCACCCAGTGGGTAGCCGGCATCATCAGGGCCGCGCCGGCGAACGCGCCGGTCAGGACGCGGGTGGCGAACTGGTGGGGAACCTTGCGGCTGGGCGTCTTGGGATGCTGGTCAGCGACCAATTCCAGCGCGGCCAGCAGCGTGAAGGCGATGACCGGGATCCACCCGCCCAGCCAGGCCAGCGGATATCCGGCCAGAGGCAACCAGCCCAGGCGAGCAGCCCAGGCCGCGGCCGCCGGCGCGGTCATGGCGCGCAGGCCGGCGATTACGCCGATCAGCAGGGCGAACAGGTAGAGGGACATGACGAGTTCCGGTTTGCCAGGCTCGGTCCGATCTGGCGCGTCCTCGCACGACAACGCAAGGTCGAATGCCTGTCTTGCACGTTCCGGTCGCGCGGGGCGACCGGATGGTCCCTCGGGCGGCAAGGTCTTGCCCGGTCGGCGAGCCCCGGGACAGGGCGATGCGGCCTATTCCGCTGGGCCGGTACGGCTTGCCGTTTCGCTCAAGGAACGATCGCCGGCGCCTGCTTTCTGCGCAATTTTCGACATGGGCGCCCCTGGCGGGGGAAAGTTCCCCCGCGCGCCCCGGCGCCGCTTAGGACGGAGGCGATGCGGGTGCTCGTGATTGATCCAGATGCAGCGCGCGCCGCTCTCGTGGCCCAGGGGCTGGAGGGCGTGCAGCCGCTAGAGGTGCGGCGCTCGGCCGTCTACGATGAGGCCGAGGTGCTGGCCTTCGCGCCGGACGTCGTGGTCATCGCCGCCGAAAGTCCCGATCGCGACACGCTCGACAGCCTGCGGGAGTCCAGCGCCGGACATCCCGTCGTGATGTTCGTGGATCGCTCCGAGCCGGGCCTGGCCGAGCAGGCGGTGCGCGCCGGCGTCGCGGCCTATGTCGTCGACGGCCTGGCGCCGGGCCGCGTGCGCTCGATCCTCGATGTGGCCATGAGCCGGTTCGCCCTGACCCAGCAATTGCGCGGCGACTTGGCCAAGGCCAAGGCGGATCTCGAATCCCGCAAGACCGTCGAGCGGGCCAAGGGGCTGCTGATGAAGGAGCGCGGCCTGGACGAGGACGGCGCCTATCGCCTGCTGCGCAAGCTGGCCATGGATCGGGGCAAGCCGATCGGCGCCGTCGCTGCCGATCTTCTGGCCTTCGCCGGGGTGCTGAAGGGAGACGGCCAATGAGCGGCCTGTCGGACCTGCGCCTGGGCTTCATCCCGCTGACCGACTGCGCGCCGCTGGCCGCCGCCCAGGCCCTGGGCTTCTTCGAGGAGGAGGGTCTGAACGTCGTGCTCGAGCGCGAGGCGTCATGGGCCACGATCCGCGACAAGGTCGCGGTGGGGGCTCTCGACGCAGCCCACATGCTGGCGCCCATGGCTCTAGCCGCGACCGCCGCCGGCGAGGGCGAAATCCTGGCGCCGCTGGCGCTCAATCAGAACGGCAGCGCCGTGACGGTGTCGATCGCCCTGGCCGAGGCGATGGGCGCCGCGGATCCGGCGGCCCTGTCACAAAATCCCGTCACGGCCGCCGCCTTGGCCAGGGTCGTCGCCGCGCGCCGCGAAAACGGGCAGGGGCCGCTGACCTTCGCCGTCGTCTTCCCGTATTCGATGCACAACTACATGCTGCGCTATTGGCTGGCGCAGGCTGGGATCGATCCGGATCGTGATGTGCGGCTGGTGGTGATTCCGCCGCCGCGCATGGTTGAGCGGATGCGTGCGGGCGAGGTCGACGGCTTCTGCGTCGGGGCGCCGTGGAACGCGGTGGCCGAAGCCGAAGGCATCGGCCACATCCTGGTCGCGGCGTCGCAGTTCTGGCCGGGCGGTCCGGACAAGGTTCTGGGCGTGACGGCCGATCTGGCGACGCATAGGCCTGATGAACTGCGCGCCTGCCTGCGGGCGGTGATGCGCGGCGCGGCCTGGGCGGACGAGCCCGAGAACTGTGAAGCGCTGGTCGAACTTCTAGCGCGTCCCGATCGTGTCGGCGCGCCTGCGACCGCCATCGCACGGGCCTTGCGCGGCGAGATCGTCTTCCATCGCGACGCCGCGGGCCTGCCGCGGCGCGAGCATGGCCTGTGGTTTCTGTCGCAGATGACCCGGTGGGGGCAGCTGGGCGCCGAGCACGATCTCCAGGCGCTGGTCGACCGCGTCTACCGCCCCGACCTCTATCGCGAGGCGGCCTTGTCGCTGGGGCCGATTCTGGAGCCCGCCCTGGCGTTCGCCGACGGCGCCGGTCCCGCCCAGGCGCGGCTGTTCGACGGCCTGGCCTTTGATCCGCAGGCCGCGCGGGCCTATGCCGCCGGCTTCGCGATCGGGCGGATCATCGCCTGATCTGCACGCTTCCTAGGCGCCTGTGGCGCCTCTTTGCTGAGCAAGCGTGCGCTGCACACGTCCTTGGCGCCGCAGCGCGGCATGAGCAGTGACATCAAGCGCGTCACCTGTCTCCAATAGGATCAAGGCCAACGAACAACGGCGTTCGCGGCTGCCAGAGGACCGCTCGGATGCGGTCAGCCACCCGGGGCGACGGCGCTCCGCTCTCGCAGACACGCAAAACCCGAGGCCGACAATGCTTTCCCGCGACTTCCTGAAGGCCGGTCATACGCCGACCCTGTTCGCCGCGTTCCTGTACTTCGATCTCAGCTTCATGGTCTGGGTGATCCTGGGTCCGCTGGGTGTGGCCATCGCGAAGGATTTCCACCTGGATCCGGCCCAGAAGGGGCTGATGGTCGCCATCCCCGTTCTGGCCGGCGCGCTGCTGCGCCTGGTCAATGGCGTGCTGGTCGACCGGATCGGTCCGAAGAAGACGGGCATGATCGGTCAGCTGATCGTGCTGGCCGGCCTGGGGCTGGCCTGGGCGGTCGGCATCCACAACTATCATCAGGTGCTGGCCCTGGGCGTGATCCTGGGCGTGGCCGGCGCCTCGTTCGCCGTCGCCCTGCCGCTGGCCTCGCGCTGGTATCCGGCCGAGCACCAGGGCTTGGCCCTGGGCATCGCCGGCGCCGGCAATTCGGGCACCGCCCTGGCCGCCCTGTTCGCGCCGGGCCTGGCCAAGATGTTCGGCTGGCAGACCGTGATCGGCCTGGCCGCCATCCCGCTGGCCATCGCCTTCGTCGTCTACATGCTGCTGGCCAAGGACGCGCCCGAGCAGCCCGCCCCGAAGAAGCTGGCCGAGTACCTGGACGTCCTGAAGGTCCCGGACGCCTGGTGGCTGATGCTGCTCTACGGCGTGACCTTCGGCGGCTTCGTCGGCCTGGCCTCGTCGCTGACCATGTACTTCAACTCGGAATACGGCCTGGACCCGGTCATCGCCGGCTTCTTCACCGCCGCCTGCGTCTTCGCCGGCTCGTTCATCCGCCCGGTGGGCGGGGCGCTGGCCGACCGCTTCGGCGGCGTGCGCACTCTGAGCTTCGTCTACATCCTGGCCGCTCTGGGCCTGGCGATCGCCAGCTTCCAGTTGCCCTCGGCCTATCTCGCCCTGGGCGTGCTGCTCTTCTCGATGCTGGTTCTGGGCGCGGGCAACGGCGCGGTGTTCCAGCTGGCGCCGCAGCGTTTCCGCAAGGAGATCGGCGTCATGACTGGCCTGATCGGCATGACCGGCGGCATCGGCGGCTTCTACCTGGCCTCCACCCTTGGCATGGCCAAGAAGATGACCGGCTCCTACCAGTCCGGCTTCATCGGCTTCGCCCTGCTGGCGCTGTTCGCCTTCTTCGCCCTCTACGGCCTCAAGGCTCGCTGGCGCGCGATCTGGCCGACCCTGCACGGCGACCCCGCCTCGGTCCGCGTCTGATCCCTCCGCTTCGACGAACGAGATTGTCCACCATGACCCAATCCAAGGAACGTCTGATCGTCATCGGCAACGGCATGGCCGGCTGCCGGGCGGTCGAGGAAGTGCTGAAGCGCGACCCCAGCCGCTACGACGTCACCATCTTCGGCGCCGAGCCGCGGGTGAACTACAACCGCATCATGCTTTCGCCGGTGCTGGCGGGTGAGAAGACCTTCGACGACATCGTCATCAACGACGAAGCCTGGTACCGCGACAACGCCATCACCCTGCACGCCGGCCGCGCCGTCACAGCGGTGGACCTGGAAGGCCGCAAGGTGCTCGCCGAGGGCGGGCTGGAAGTCGGCTACGACAAGCTGATCCTGGCCACTGGCTCGGATCCGTTCCGCCTGCCGCTGCCGGGCGGCGATCTGAAGGGCGTGGTCACCTTCCGCGACCTGGACGACGTCAACGCCATGCTGGAAGCCTCCGGCAAGCCTGGCGCGCGCGCCGTGGTCATCGGCGGCGGCCTGCTGGGCCTGGAAGCGGCCTATGGCCTGGCGCGGCGGGGCATGAGCGCGACGGTCGTCCACCTGATGGATGTGCTGATGGAGCGCCAGCTGGACGAAAGCGCCGGCTACCTGCTGCGCGAGGCCCTGGCCGAACGCGGCGTCGAGACCGTGCTGGGCGCCCACTCCGAAGAGATCGTGGGCGAGGACGGCAAGGTCACCGGCCTGAAGCTGAAGGATGGCCGGGTCCTGCCTTGCGACCTCTTGGTCATGGCCGTCGGCATCCGTCCGAACGCGACCCTGGGCAAGGCGGCCGGCCTGCAGGTCAATCGCGGCATCATCGTCGATGACGCCATGCGCACCTCGGATCCGGCCGTGTTCTCGGTCGGCGAGTGCGTCGAGCACCGCGGCAACTGCTATGGCCTGGTGGCGCCCATCTGGGACATGTGCCGGGCCCTGGCCGACGAGCTGACGGACGGGCAGGGCGGCTATGAGGGCTCGGTGCTCTCGACCCGCCTGAAGGTCTCCGGCGTCGACGTGTTCTCGGCCGGCAAGTTCGCCGGCGGCGACGGCTGCGAGGACATCGTGTTCCGCGACGCCGCGCGCGGCGTCTACAAGCGGGTGGTCATCGAGGACGGCAAGGTGGCCGGCGCGGTGCTGTTCGGCGACGCGGCCGACGGCGGCTGGTACTTCGACCTGATGCGGGCGGGGACCGATGTCGCGGAAATCCGCGAGACCCTGATCTTCGGGCAAGCGATCACGGAGGGCCTGTCTGGCCTGGACCCTAGCGCGGCCGTTGCGGCCATGCCCGACACGCAGGAAATCTGCGGCTGCAACGGCGTCTGCAAGGGTGCGATCACCTCGGCCATCACGTCCCAGGGCCTGACCACGCTGGACGACGTCCGCGCGGTCACCAAGGCCTCGGCTTCTTGCGGTTCGTGCACGCCGCTGGTGGAGCAGGTCATCCGCCTGACCCTCGGCGACGGCTTCAAGGCCCAGACGGGCCCCAAGCCGATGTGCAAGTGCACGCATCATCCGCATGGCGACGTGCGCAAGGCGATCGTCGAGCTCGAGCTGAAGTCCATGCCCGCCGTGTTCCAGGCCATGGAATGGACGACGCCCGACGGCTGCGCCTCGTGTCGCCCGGCGCTGAACTACTACCTGCTGTGCGCCTGGCCGGGCGAGTACGTGGACGACAGCCAGTCGCGCTTCATCAACGAGCGCGTGCACGCCAACATCCAGAAGGACGGCACCTATTCGGTCGTGCCGCGCATGTGGGGCGGCATGACGACGCCCGACGAGCTGCGCGCGATCGCCGACGTCGCCGACAAGTACGACATCCCGTCGGTCAAGGTGACGGGCGGCCAGCGTATCGACCTGCTGGGCGTCAAGAAGGACGACCTGCCGGCCGTGTGGGCCGACCTCAACAAGGCCGGCATGGTCAGTGGCCACGCCTACGCCAAGGGCCTGCGCACGGTGAAGACTTGCGTCGGCAGCGACTGGTGCCGCTTCGGCACGCAGGACTCCACGGGCCTGGGCATCAAGCTCGAGAAGTTCATGTGGGGCTCGTGGGCTCCCGCCAAGGTCAAGCTGGCCGTGTCGGGCTGCCCCCGCAACTGCGCGGAGTCGACCTGCAAGGACATCGGCGTGATCTGCGTCGACAGCGGCTATGAGATCCATATCGGCGGCGCCGCAGGCCTGCACATCCAGGGCACCGAGCTCTTGACCAAGGTCGCCACCGAGCAGGAGGCGATCGAGCTGATCTCGGCGGTCATGCAGATGTATCGCGAAGGCGGCTGGTACCTGGAGCGGATCTACAAGTGGATGGCCCGGGTGGGCCTGGACGCCATCCGCGCCGCGACCGTGGATGATCTGGACAACCGCGCGGCGCTCTTCCTCCGCTTCGTGAAGTCGCAGGAAACCGCCCAGATCGACCCGTGGGCCGAGCGCGCCACCGGCGGCGTGGCGGCCGGCGAATTCACCCCGATGGCGACCCTTCCCCTGGAGATGGCGGCCGAATGACCGTGCAAGCCCATATCGACCCCGACTGGCGCGACGTCGGCGCCGTGACCGACATCCCGGAGCGCGGCGCGCGCCGGGTGGCCACGGCCCAGGGCGACGTCGCCGTGTTCCGCACCGGCGACGGCCAGGTCTTCGCCCTGGTCGACCGCTGCCCGCACAAGCACGGTCCCTTGAGCCAGGGCATCGTCCACGGCCACGGTGTGACGTGCCCGCTGCACAGCTGGGTCATCGACCTGGCGACCGGCCAGCCCACGGGCGCCGACGCCGGCAAGGGCTGCACGCCCGTGGTGCCGGTGCTGGTCAAGGACGGCCGCGTCCTGCTGGCCCAGCCGGCGATGGCGGACTGACCGCATGGCCGACGGCTCCGCAGCCCTGAAGACCGTCAAGACAACCTGCGCCTATTGCGGCGTCGGCTGCGGCGTGACGGGCGCCATCGGGCAGGGACGGTCGGTGTCGGTCGCCGGCGACGCCGTCCACCCGGCCAACCTGGGCCGGCTATGCTCCAAGGGTTCGGCCCTGGGGGCGACGGTCGGTCTGGAGGGGCGGCTGCTGGAGCCGACGATCAACGGCAAGACCGCGTCGTGGGCCGAGGCCACCGCCCTGGTGGCCAAGCGCTTCAAGGACACCATCGCGCGCCACGGCCGCGACAGCGTGGCCTTCTACGTCTCGGGCCAGCTGCTGACCGAGGACTACTACGTCGCCAACAAGCTGATGAAAGGCTTCATCGGCTCGGGCAACATCGACACCAACAGCCGCCTGTGCATGGCCTCGGCCGTGGCCGCCCACAAGCAGGCCTTCGGCGCCGACCTGGTGCCGGGGTGCTACGAGGACCTGGATCTGGCGGATCTGGTCGTGTTCAGCGGCCACAACGCCGCCTGGACTCACCCGGTGCTGTTCCGCCGCATGGAGGCGGCCAAGGCGCGCGGCCAGAAGCACGTGGTCATCGACCCGCGCCGCACGGACACGGCCGAAGGCGCGGACCTGCACTTGGCGATCGCCCCGCAGAGCGATGTGCGCCTGTGGAACGGCCTGCTGGCCGACATGATCCGGCGCGGCGCGATCGATCGCGACTACATCGCCCGGAATGTGAACAATTTCGAGCAAGTGGCCGCTGCGCTTGCGGAATTTGATCAGTCCGTCGAGGGCGTCGCCGGCGATTGCGGGGTGGCGATCGCGGATCTTCAAGCCTTCTACGACCTGTTCGCCGCGCACGAGCGGACGGTCAGCCTGTTCTCGATGGGCGCCAACCAGTCGGCCCAAGGCGTGGCCAAGGGCCTCGCGATCATCAACGCCCACCTGGCCACCGGCCGGATCGGCAAGCCGGGCGCTTGCCCGTTCTCGATCACCGGCCAGCCCAACGCCATGGGCGGCCGCGAGACGGGCGGCATGGCCAACACCCTGGCCGGGCACATGGACTTCGCACCGGAAGACCGCGACCGCGTCGCTCGTTTCTGGGGCGCGCCCGACACGGCCCGCGCGCCGGGTCTGAAGGCCATCGAGATGTTCGAGGCCGTTCGCGATGGGCGGATCAAGGCGATCTGGGTGATGGCCACCAATCCGGCGGTCAGCCTGCCCGACAGCGGCGCGATCCGCGAAGCCCTGGCCAAGTGCCCGTTCGTCGTGGTCTCCGACTGCGTCGAGACCGACACCACCGCTTTTGCCGACGTCAAGCTGCCGGCCCTGGGCTGGGGCGAGAAGGACGGCACGGTCACCAATTCCGAGCGCCGGATCTCGCGCCAGCGGGCCCTGTTTCCGGCCCCGGGCCAAGCGCGCGCCGACTGGAAGATCATGGCCGACGTGGCGGCCGCCATGGGTTTCGGCGGCTTCGGCTGGGCCAACAACGCCAGCGTCTTCCGCGAATGGGCCCGCCTGACGGCCTACGAGAACGAGAGCCGTCTGCTGAATCTGTCCGGCCTTTCGACTTTGACGCCAGAGACTTACAACGAACTCCTGCCGATTCAGTGGCCCGTCAGGGCCGACGGCAAGGGGACCTCGCGCCTGTTTGTCGACGGGCGGTTCCAGACGCCCGACGGCCGCGCCCGCATGGTCCCGGTCAAGCCGAAGGGGCCGGCCGAAGCGACGGGCGACGCCTTCCCGATGGCGTTGAACACCGGCCGCATTCGCGACCAATGGCACACCATGACCCGCACCGGCCTGGCGCCGGACCTCTGCCGTCACGCGCCCGAGCCCTACGTCGAGATCCATCCAGACGACGCCGAGGCCGTGGGTCTAAAGGACGGCGCCTTGGCGCGGGTGACGACCTCGCGCGCGGAGGCCGTCGCCATCGCCAAGGTCAGCGACCGCCAGCGTCGCGGCTCGCTGTTCATGCCGATGCACTGGACCGACGCCTTCGCCCCATCGGGACGCGCCAACACCCTGGTCGCGCCGATGACCGACCCGACCTCGGGCCAGCCGGAGTTCAAGCACACGCCGGCCCGCGTCCGCGCCTATCGCGAGACCTGGAAGGGTTTCTTCCTCAGCCGCGACGCGGTCGCCGCGCCGGGGCTGGACCTAGTCTGGCGCCGAGTCCCGCAGGACGCTTGCCAGCAGCACGAGTTCGCCGGCCGGGGCGAACAGGCTCAGCGCGACGCCCTGCGCAAGGTCCTGACCAGGAAGCTGGACGGCGAGGTCGTCGCCTATGAGGACGCCGCCACGGGCGCGCGTCGCGAGGCCTGGATCAAGGACGGCAAGCTGGTCGCGGTGCTCTACCAGACCTCCACCGGCCGGCTGCCGCCGCGCGAGTGGCTGGCCGAGTTGTTCGGCGAAGAGACCCTGTCGGCCGAGGCGCGCTCGGCCCTGCTGTTCGGACGTCCGCCCGGTGCGCCCGTCGACAAGGGACCCATGGTCTGCGCCTGCCTGAAGGTCGGCGCCAAGGCTGTCAACGCCGCCATCGCCGCCGGGGCCGATACGCCGGATGCTGTCGGCGCCGCCACGGGCGCGGGAACCAACTGCGGGTCGTGCCGCCCGGAAATCGCGCGCATGATCAAAGCCTTGTCCGCAACGTCTAAGGAACTCGCCCATGTCGGTTGAGAACAAGCTCGGCAAGGTCTTGTTGGTCGGCGCCGGTCCCGGGCCGGTGGACCTGATGACCGTTCGAGCCTTCCGGGCCGTCGAGAGCGCCCAGGCGCTGTTGTATGACGCCCTTTGCTCGGAGGAGGCGATCGCCCTGGCCCCGGCCGGCTGCGTCCGCATCCAGACCGGCAAGCGGGCCGGCAAGCCCAGCATGAAGCAGGACGAGATCAACCGTCTGATGCTGCGTCTGGCGCGCAAGGGCCTGCGGGTGGTGCGCCTGAAGGGCGGCGATCCGTCGATCTTCGGCCGCGTCGGCGAAGAGGCCGCGTTCCTGAACGGCTTCGGCGTCGAGACCGAGGTGGTGCCCGGCGTCACCGCCGCCTGCGCCGCCGCCGCCCAGTTCAACTTCCCCCTGACCCATCGCGGCGAGGCTCGCCGTGTGGTCTTCACCACCGCGCGCCTGGAAGCGGGCAAGCTGTCGGGCGACTGGAGCGCCGCCGCCGATCCCGAGGCGACCCTGGCGGTCTATATGGGCGGCGATGTCGCCGGAGATCTGGCCCAGCGGATGATCGCCGCCGGCCGTCCGGCCGACACCCCGGCTGTCGCCGTTGAGAAGGCCGGCGGCGCGGACGCCAGGCTCTATCCGGCCACCCTGGCCACCCTGGCCGAGCGTGTGGCCGAGGCGGGCGACGGGCCGCTGTTGATCGTCGTGGGCGAGGTCGCCGCCCAGGCCCACGCGGTCGCCGAGATCGTCGAACAATCGCGCCGCACGGCCTGAAGCCAAGCTTGATACTGACAGCAGGTGGCAGCAGGGTTCCGCTAGAACAGCGTTCAACGACGCTTATCGAGAGAGGGACCTCCCATGCTGAAGACCTACACCGGCGGCTGCCACTGCGGCGCGGTCCGCTATGAAGCCGACATCGACCTGGCGGCGGGTACGGGCCGCTGCAACTGCTCGATCTGCGCGAAGACCCGCTCGTGGGGCGCGCTGCTGAAGCCGGACGCCTTCCGCCTGCTGGCTGGCCGCGAGAACCTGGGCGCCTATCAGTTTGGCACGATGAGCGGCGACCACCGCTTCTGCACGACCTGCGGGGTGCGGGTGTATGGCGAGGCCAATGTCGAACAACTGGGCGGCGAAGTCGTCTCGGTCCAGGTGGCGACGCTGGACGCAGAGCCCGAGGAGCTGGCCGCCGCGCCGATCAACTACGGCAACGGTCGCGACAATCTCTGGTGGGAACAGCCCAGCGCGGCGGAAATGCGCTACCTCTAAGGCCCCCATGACCAGCCTTCGCTTCAAGGCCCGGATCGACATCAACGGCATCAACCCGTACGTGCCGGTCGATGCCGAGCAGGCCGCGCGTTTGCGCGAAGGCTGGCGCAAGCCCATGCCGGTGCGGATCCAGATCGACGGCGCCCCGGCCGAGCCGTGGCGGATCAACCTGATGCCGCGCGGCGACGGCGGCTTCTTCCTCTACCTGCACGGCGTCGTTCGTGAGGCAGCGGGCGGTGTCGGCGTAGGCGACACGGTCGAGGTGACGGTCGCCTTCGACGAGGACTATCGCGGCGGCCCAGCCCATCCGATGCCGGACGCCTTCACCGACGGTTTGGAGCGCGACCGGGCGGCGGCGGCCGCCTGGGACGCCCTCGCGCCCAGCCTGCGCAAGGAAGTGCTGCGCCGCTTCGACAGCGTGAAGTCCGAGGCCGCCAAGGCGCGGAACATCGAAGCCGCCCTCAGCGTGCTGGGCGGCGCGGAGGGGCGGTTCATGGCTCGCGACTGGAAAGACGGCGCGGTCGTCTAGACCAGTTTCTCGAACGCCTGGTCGAGGTCGGCCTTCAGGTCGTCGACGTTTTCCAGGCCGATATGGAAGCGCAGCAACGGGCCTTCCAGGTTCACCGGCGCGGTGCGGTTCTTCAGCTGCGGGTCGCAGTGAATGGCCAGGCTTTCGTAGCCGCCCCACGAGAAGCCCAGGCCGAACAACTGCAAGGCGTCCAGGAACGCGTGGACGGCGCGTTGGGCGCAAGGCTTCAGCACCACGCCGAACAGGCCGCAGGCGCCGGTGAAGTCACGCTTCCACAGGGCATGGCCGGGATCGCCCGGCAGGGCGGGGTGCAGCACGCGCGCCACCTCCGGCCGGTCCTGCAGCCAGCGGGCGACGGCGAGGCCGCTCGCCTGGTGGCGCGCCAGACGAGTGGACAGGGTCCGCAGGCCCCGCAGCATGGTGTAGGCGTCGTCGGGCGACACCGACCAGCCGATATCCCACATGGCGTTGCCGAGTTCGTTGCCGATGGTCTCGTCCATTGTCGTGGCCGAGCCCATGAAGCAGTCCGAGTGACCGCCGACATATTTGGTCAGAGCCTGGACGCTGATCGTCACGCCGTGCGCCAGCGGCTTGAAATAGAGGCCGGCGGCCCAGGTGTTGTCGATCAGGGTGATGACGCCCCGATCGTTGGCCGCCTTGGCGATGGCCGGGACGTCCTGCATCTCGAAGGTCAGGGAGCCGGGCGCCTCCAGCAGGATCAGCCGGGTCTTGGCCGTGGTCAGCGCCATCAGGGCGTCGGGCGACAGGGCCGGATCATAATAGGTCGTCGAGACGCCGAAGCGGGTCAGGACGCGGTCGCAGAACCGGCGGGTCGGCTTGTAGGCGCTGTCGACGACCAGGATCTCGTCGCCGGCTTTCAGCACCGCCAACATGGCGCCGGTGATCGCCGCCAGGCCCGACGGGTAAAGCGTGACGTCCGGCGATCCCTCGAGCTCGGCGAGGGCGCGCTGCAGAGCGGCGGGCGACGAGAGGCCCGTGATGCCGTAAGTGATCTGGTCGTCGTCATACAGCGACTCGGCGTTGGGCAGCAGCACGGTCGAGCCGCGCTGGATCGGCGGATTGACCACGCGCGCCAGCTGCGTCGGCTCGGAGCCCTTGCGGATCAGGCGGGTTTCTTCATCCATGGGGGCACTCTTCGGCGACGCAATCCAAGCCTTGTGGTTTAAGGCTCCGGGCGGGCGGTTCAAGGAGCGATCGGTGTCGGTGCGTTTCAGCTTGGCAGTTTTCGCGGCGCTGGCCTTGGCGGGCTGCGACCGTCCGGTGTCCAAGCCCGCTCCTCGACCGGTCGAAGCGCCGTTGAAGATAAAGGCGGCCGCACCGAGTCCGACGCTGAAGGCCGTTCGCGCGCGCGGCGCGTTGCGCTGCGGCGTCAATCCGGAGCTGCCGGGCTTCGCCTTCCAGGACAACGGCGGACGCTGGCGCGGCTTCAATGTCGACTTCTGCCGCGCCCTGGCCGCCGCCGTGCTGGGCAAGCCCGACAAGGTCGTCTTCGTGCCGCTGGGCAACGATGAGCGGATCACGGCCCTGCGTTCGGGCAAGGTCGACGTCCTCTGGCGCAACACCTCGTGGACCTTTTCGCGCGACGCCGCCGATCAGTTGGACATGGCGGCGATCTCGTATTTCGATGGCCAGGGCTTCCTGGTCCGCCGCAGTCTGAACCTGACCAGCGCGGTCGAGCTGAATACGGCCAAGATCTGCGTCCAGGGCAGCGCCACTTCGGCCCAGAACCTGGAGGACTTTTTCCGTTCGCGCGGCATCGCCTATACGGCCATGGTGTTCGACAGCGAGGAACAGACGCGGGCGGCCTACCAGGCCGACAAGTGCGACGCCTTCACCGCCGACATCTCGGCGCTGGCGGCGGCGCGGTCGGTGCTGGACGACCCGGGCGCACACGTGATCCTGCCGGACGCCATCTCAAAGGAGCCGCTGGGACCGCTGGTGCGCCAGGACGACCCGGCCTGGACCGATATCGTCCGCTGGACCCTGTACGCCCTGATCCTGGCCGAGGAGCATGGGGTGACCAAGGCGAACGCCAAGGCCATGAAGGACGGCGCCGATCCCGAAGCCCGGCGGCTGCTGGGCGAGGGCGGCTACGGCGCCATGCTGAGCCTGGACGGCGACTGGGCCTATCGGGCGATCACGGCCGGCGGCAACTATGGCGAGATCTTCGATCGCGACATCGGCGGCGGTTCGGCGCTGAAGCTGGACCGGGGCCTGAACGCCCTGTGGAACGCCCAGAAGCCCGGCCTGCTGTACGCGCCGCCGATGCGCTGATCAGGCGGCGGGGCCGGTCGCCACCGGCGTGTCGGCCAGGCCGCCCCATTCCGTCCACGAGCCGTCATAGACGGCCGAGCGCGGCTTCCCCAGGCGGAACAGGGCCAGGGCCACCACCGAGGCGGTGATGCCCGAGCCGCAGGTCGAGACGATCGGCCGGTCGATGTCGACGCCGGCCTTCTCGAACACGATCTTAAGTTGCTCGGGCGGCAGCATGGTGGCGTCGGGGCCCAGCAGAGCCGACAGCGGGATGTTGCGGGCGCCCGGCATGTGGCCGCCGCGCAGGCCGGCGCGGGGCTCGGGATCGCGACCCTCGAAGCGGCCGGCGGCGCGGGCGTCGATGATCTGCTCGCGGCCGCTGTCGACGATCTCGCGCATCTGGTCGAGCGAGCGATAGATGTCGGCCTGCCAGCGGGGCGTGAAATGACGTTCCTGCGGCGAGGCCGGGCCGTCCTCCACCGGGCGGCCCTCGGCGAGCCACTTGGGCAGGCCGCCGTCCAAAACCACCACGTCCTCGTGGCCCATGGTGCGAAAGTGCCACCAGGCGCGGGCGGCCGGCAGGATGCCCGTCGTGTCGTAGACGACGATCCGAGAGCCGTCGCCCAGCCCCAGCTTCTTGACCTTCGACGCGAACTTCACCGCCGTCGGGATCATGTGCGGCAGGTCGCTGGTCTCGTCCGAGATGTCATCGATGTCGAAGAACACCGCGCCGGGGATGTGGGCGGCCAGGAACTCCTGGGCGGGATCGCGCTGGGCGGCCGGCATGTGCCACGAGGCGTCGACCACGCGGACGTCCGGTGCGTCGAGATGGTCAGCCAGCCAGGCGGTGGAGACCAGCGGATCGGACGGAGTGCTCATGGAAGCGCCTTTCGGAATCTGACTCGCCGGCGACCTTACATCCAGGGCGGCGTCGGCAGGCCCTTTTCCGCCAGGAATTGCCGGTTGAACAGCTTGGATTGATAGCGCGAACCGTGGTCGCACAGGATGGTCACGATGGTGTGGCCAGGGCCCAGTTCCTTGGCCAGCTTCATCGCGCCCGCCACGTTGACGCCCGTCGAGCCGCCCATGCACAGGCCTTCGTGCTGGACCAGGTCGAAGATCACCTCCAGCATCTCCTCGTCCGTGACGCGGAATGGGAAGTCGACCTTCAGGTCCTCGAGATTGGCGGTGACGCGGCCCTGGCCGATGCCTTCGCTGATCGAGGCGCCCTCGGACTTCAGTTCGCCGTCCTTGTACCAGCTATAGAGCGCGGCGCCGTAGGGGTCGGCCAGGCCGATCTTCACGCCGGCCTTGCGCTCGCGCAGAGCCGCGGCGACGCCCGAGAGGGTGCCGCCCGAGCCGACGGCGCAGATGAAGCCGTCGACCTTGCCGCCGGTCTGCTCGAAGATCTCGGGACCGGTCGTCCGATAGTGGGCGTCGCGGTTGGCGATGTTGTCGAACTGGTTGGCCCAGATCGCGCCGTTGGGCTCGGTCCTGGCAAGTTCCTCGGCCAAGCGCCCGGAATAGCGGACATAGTTGTCCGGGTTGGAGTAGGGGACGGCGTCCACCTCGACCAGCTCGGCGCCCAGCAGGCGGATGGCGTCCTTCTTCTCCTGGCTCTGGGTGCGCGGGATGACGATCGTCGTCTTGTAGCCGAGCGCCGAGGCGACCATGGCCAGCCCGATGCCGGTGTTGCCCGCCGTGCCCTCGACGATGCGACCGCCGGGTTTCAGCAGGCCCTTGGCCTCGGCGTCGCGGATGATGCCCAGCGCCGCGCGATCCTTGACCGACTGGCCGGGGTTCATGAACTCGGCCTTGCCCAGGATCTCGCAGCCCGTCACCTGACTGGCGCGCTGGAGACGGATCAGCGGGGTGTTTCCAATGGCGTCGAGGACGCTTGGCAGCACGCTGGGCAGGGCGGTCATGGCGGGCCTTCGAGAGGGACGTCTGGATCGCTGGTAGATCGTGCGGCGACCGGCTCGCGCAACCCCAGTTTTCCTGAAGGCGGGTGAGAGCGGGCGACAAACCCTGAGCTGGGCCATGGGCTTGCCGACCTATCCACAATCGCCGGCGTCGGATACTGAGCCAAAAGGCTCTGCGTTAGCTCCGGCTGAGGCCCAGCTGGATCACATTGGTCCGCTCGGTCCGGAAGCCGGCCTCGCAATAGCTGAGATAGAACCGCCACAGCCGCCGGAAGCGCTCGTCGAAGCCGTCCTTGCGAATATCGGTCCAGGCGGCCTCGAAGCGGCGTCCCCATTCGGCCAGGGTGTCGGCATAGTTCTGGCCGAAGCGCTTGAGATCGCTCCATTCCAGGCCCGCGCGTTCGGTCTCCTCCCTGAGGCGAGCCTCGCTGGGCAGCATGCCGCCCGGGAAGATGTATCGCTGGATGAAGTCGGTGCTGCCGCGGTACTTGGGGAACAGTTCGTCGCGGATGGTGATGATCTGTAATCCGGCGCGGCCGCCGGGCTTCAGAACCTCGCGAACCTTGTCGAAATAGGCGGGCCAATAGGCTTCGCCCACCGCCTCGAACATCTCGATCGAGGCCACGGCGTCGAACGCGCCCTCGACGTCGCGATAGTCGACCAGCCTGATGTCGGCTTTCTCGGCCAAGCCCTGGTCGAACAGGCGCTTTCTGGCGAAGTCGTACTGGGCGTGGGAGATGGTGATGCCTGTCACCTTGGCGCCGACCTCTCTGGCCGCGAACTCGGCGAAACCGCCCCAGCCGCAGCCGATCTCCAGCACGTGCTTGCCGGGTGAGAGGCCTATGGTCCGGGCCAGGGCCGCGTACTTGGCCGCCTGCGCTTCGGGCAGCGGCTGGCCGGGGCGCTCATACAGCGCCGAGGAGTAGGTCATGCTGGGGTCCAGCCAGCGCGAATAGAAGCCGTTGCCCAGGTCGTAGTGGGCGTGAATGTTGCGCTTGGATCCGGCGCGGCTGTTGCTGTGGAGCAGGTGATAGAAGACGTTGACCGCCCTCATGATCGGATTGCCCGACAACAGGGCCGACAGCCGGTCGAAGTTCAGCGAAAAGGCTTCGAGCACCGCCGACAGGTCGGGGGTTTCCCACTCGCCGGCCATGAAGCCCTCGGCGAAACCGATCGTGCCGGCGGCGAAGGCGCGCCGCATGAAGTTGTAGTCCTTGATCCTGACGATCGCTTCAGGGCCTGGGTTTTCGCCCGTGATCCGGACGACCTTTCCGGTCGGCAGGATCCAGGCGATCGAGCCGCTGTCCCAATTGGTCGCCACCACCCGGAGGGCGGCGCGGAAGGCCGTCGGCGCGGCCTTCAGGTCGGGGTCGTTCCAGAGCACAGTATCCAAGGCGGGGCCTCGCATCCGGTGACGCGTTCATTAACGCCGTTAACCGCCGCCTCGTAAAGCCCCGGCTCAGCTACAGTCCGCGATAGGCCTCCATGGCTTTCTCGCGGGCGCTGGCGTGGTCGACGATCGGCTGTCCATAGAGACGTTTGGCGTGCGCCGGCAGATGCAAGGCCCAGGTCCAAGGCTTGTGGATAACATCGTCGGGAACGCTCGCCAGTTCCGGAACCCATCGTCGGACGTAGACGCCCGTGGGATCGAACTTCTCGCCTTGGGCGATGGGATTGAAGATGCGGAAATAGGGCGAGGCGTCGGCGCCGCTGCCGGCCACCCACTGCCAGTTGCCGACATTGTTGGGCAGGTCGGCGTCGACCAGGGTGTCCCAGAACCAGGCCTCGCCCTCGCGCCAGTCGACCAGCAGGTGCTTGACCAGGAACGAGGCGACGATCATCCGCACGCGATTGTGCATGAAGCCGGTCGCCCACAGCTCGCGCAGGCCGGCGTCGACGATCGGATAGCCGGTTTCGCCCCTGGTCCAGGCCCGGAGCCATGCCTCGTTCCGAGCCCATGGAAACCTGTCGAACTCGGGCTTGAAGCTTTTGGTCGTCAGGTCGGGCCAGTGAAACAGGATGGCGTGGTTGAACTCGCGCCAGCCGACCTCGGACAGGAATTTCTCGACCTCGCCGGCCGGGGCGTCGCCATGCTCGGCGGCGTTGCGCGCGGCCAGCCAGACCTGGCGCGGGCCGATTTCGCCGAAATGCAGGTGTGGCGACAGGCGCGAGGTGGCCTCGACGCCGGGCGAGTCGCGCTTCGCGCCGTAGCCTTCGACCGGGCCCGACAGGAAATCGTCCAGCCGCTCCAGCGCGCCGGCCTCGCCGGGCGTCCAGATATCGAAGCCCTTGGACCAGTCCGGCCTGGCCGGATGCAGGCTCCAGCTGGCCAGGTTTTCGCTGCGCGGGAAATGTTCAGGCGATTTCAAATGTTTGGGAGCGGGTTCTGCGACGACCTGGGTCAGGTGTTCGCGCGCCGCCCGCCAGTACGGGGTGAAGACCTTGTACGGCTGTCCCGAACCATTCTTGACGGTCCAGGGCTCGTTCAGCAGGCCGGCGTTGAAGCTCTGGCCGTCGACGCCGACGTCCTTGAGGCGGGCCTTGATCGCGGCGTCGCGGTTGATCGAGGCCTTGTCGTACAGACGGTTCCAAAGCACGCAGGTCGCGCCGGCATGTTCCAGCACATCGTCCAGCACCTCGGCGGCGACACCTTTGCGCAGAACCAGTCTATTGCCAAGATTCTCAAGGCTTTCGGCCAGGCTCTTCAACGACTTGTCCAGCCACCAAAGCGAAGCTGCGCCCATCGGGCGAACGCCGGGCGTTTCGTCGAGAATGTAGAGGCAAATCACCGGCCGGCCGCTGTCCGCGGCATGGCGCAGGGCAGGATTGTCGGCTATGCGCAGGTCGTTGCGGAACCAGACGATGACGGCCCCTTCGGCGGCCTTGCTGTCGTCACGCTTGTTCTGCACTTGCACCGTCCTGCCCGAAGGGTCACCTCTTGGGCGCCCAAAGTCCTAATACGCTGGAATACTCGCCTTGGATCAGCCGCAAGCCGTCGCCCCGAACGCCGTCGTCGAAGTGAAGACGCCTAACGGCGCGCCCGTCCGCATCGGCAATGGCGAAAGGCTGTCGATCATCGCCGGCCCCTGCCAGATGGAAAGCCGCCAGCACGCGCTGGAGACGGCTCACGCGCTGAAGGAAATGGCGGCTCGTCTGGGCGTCGGGCTGATCTACAAGACCTCGTACGACAAGGCCAACCGCACCTCGGCTTCGGCCCAGCGCGGCATCGGCCTGCACGACAGTCTGCCGATCTTCCAGGAGATCCGCGAGGTCACCGGCCTGCCGACCCTGACCGACGTGCACGAGACCAGCCATTGTCCGGTCGTGGCGCAGGCCGTCGACGTCATCCAGATCCCGGCCTTCCTGTGCCGCCAGACCGATCTGCTGGTCGCCGCCGCCAACACCGGCCGGGCGATCAACATCAAGAAGGGTCAGTTCCTGGCGCCGTGGGACATGAAGAACGTCGTCGCCAAGGTGACGGGTGCAGGCAACCCCAATGTCATGGCCTGCGAGCGCGGCGCCTCGTTCGGCTACAACACCCTGGTCAGCGACATGCGCAGCTTGCCGATCATGAAGGAGATCGGCTGTCCGGTGGTCTTCGACGCCACCCACAGCGTCCAGCAGCCGGGCGGACAGGGCACGTCCTCGGGCGGCCAGCGCGAGTTCGTCCCGACCCTGGCCCGCGCGGCCGTGGCGGTCGGTGTCGCCTGCGTCTTCATCGAGACCCACCCGGATCCGGACCACGCCCCGTCGGACGGTCCCAACATGGTGCCGATGCACCAGTTCGAGGCGCTGGTCGCCAACCTGCTGAAGTACGACGCCCTGACCAAGGCGGCGTAGGTCATGACCCGTCGCATCGTTCTCGTCACCGGCGGCGCGGGCTTCATCGGCAGCAACGTCGTGGCCCGCCTGTGCGAGGATCCGGCCTTGGACGTGGTGGTCTGCGATCGCCTGCGCGACGCCGCCAGCGGCAAGTGGCGCAACATCGCCAAGCATCCGATCGCCGACTTCGTCGCGCCCGAGCAGCTCTTCGACTGGCTGGCCAAGCGCGGCGCCGAGGTCGAGCTGATCGTCCACATGGGCGCGGTGTCCTCGACCACCGAACAGGACGCCGACAAGATCGTGCAGTCCAACTTCGTGTTGTCGCGCGATCTGTGGGACTGGTGCGTCCAGCACGGCAAGCGCCTGATCTACGCCTCGTCGGCGGCGACCTATGGCGACGGGACCCTGGGCTTCGAGGGCAAGGACGATCTGGATAGTCTCCAGGCCCTGCGGCCGCTGAACGCCTATGGCTGGTCCAAGGCGCTGTTCGACATCTACGCCGTGCGCGAGGCCCATCGCGGTCGCGCGCCGACCCAGTGGGCGGGGTTGAAGTTCTTCAACGTCTATGGCCCCAACGAGGGCCATAAGGGCGGCATGAAGTCGGTCGTGGCCCAGATCTGGCCGCGCATCGCCGCCGGCGAAGGCGTGAAGCTCTTCAAGTCGCACCATCCTGACTACGAGGACGGCGGCCAGCTGCGCGACTTCGTCTATGTCCGCGACGTGGTCGACGTGATCGCCTGGTTGGCCAAGAGCCCGGCCGTGAACGGCGTCTTCAACCTGGGCTCGGGCCACGCGCGTTCGTTCCGCGACTTGGCCGTGGCGGCCTTCGAGGCGGCGGGGCGCACGCCGGACATCAGCTATATCGACATGCCCGACGTGCTGCGCGGCAAGTATCAGTACTACACCCAGGCCGACATGAGCCGGCTGCGGGCCGCCGGCTACAATGCGCCGATGACCGCGCTCGAGGACGGCGTGGCCGACTACGTGGCGGGTTACCTCAACACCGACGACCCTTTCCGCTGAGGATTGGCTGCTGACGTCAGGGCACCGTTGCCGACCCTGAAGGCGGGCGTAGGCTGCCGCCTGAGATCGAGGCGCGAACCTCGACGTCAGGGAGTTTGCCATGGCCGGCATCGCCGCCTGGGGCGCCTATGCGCCGCGTCTGCGTCTGAGCCGCAAGGCGGTGACCGAGGCCAACGCCTGGGTCGCCCCGAACCTTAAGGTCAAGGGCAAGGGCGAGCGGGCGATGGCCAATTGGGATGAGGACGCCCTGACCATGGCGGTCGAGGCGGCCCGCGACGCCTTGGGTCCCGAAGATGACCGCTCCGGCGTCGACAGCCTCTACTTCGCCTCCACGACCGCACCGTTCGCCGACCGGCTGAACGCGGGGATCGTTTCAGCCGCCCTGACCCTGGAGAAGTCGATCGCGGCCAGCGATGTCACTGGCTCGCAGCGCTGCGGGCTGACGGCGCTGGGCCAGGCTTTGGCGGCGGGCGGCACGTCGCTGGTGGCCGTCGGCGAACGCCGCAAGGCTCGCGCAGTCTCGACGCAGGAACTGGACTTCGGCGACGGCGCGGCGGCGTTCGTGGTCACCGACGGTCCGGGCGCGGCCGAGTTCTTGGGGCGCGGCAGCGTCACCGACGATTTCGTCGATCACTTTCGCGGCGGCGACGGCGGATTCGATTACTACTGGGAAGAGCGCTGGATACGCGACGAGGGCATCGTCAAGCTGGTTCCGCCGGCCGTCCGCAAGGCGCTGGAGGTCGCCGGCCTAAGCCCTTCGGACGTCGACCATTTCTGCTTTCCGTCGACCTTTGCCGGCATGGCTGCGGGCCTGGCCAAGAGCATCGGGATCAAGCCCGAGGCGGTTCGTGACAACCTCGCCGCCGTGATGGGCGAAGCCGGCTGCGCGCACGGTCCGATCATGCTGGCGCACGCCCTGGAGGAGGCCAGGGCCGGCGAGGTCATTCTGGTCGCCCAGTTTGGCCAGGGCGCCGAGGCGCTGGCGTTCCGCGTTACCGGCGGCGGCCGTCGGCCCGCGCGCGGCGTCACCGGGTCCCTGGCCGACCGCCAGGAAGAGACCAACTACCTGAAGTTCCTGACCTTCAACGGCCTGGTCGAGTGGGACAGGGGCATGCGGGCCGAGAAGGACAACAAGACGGCTCTGACCACGCTGTATCGCAACGAGGACATGATTCTCGGCCTGGTCGGCGGGCGCTGTCGCGAAACCGGCGTCGTCCAGTTCCCGCGCACTCGCATCTCGGTCGCCCCGAACAACCCCGCCGTCGACACCCAGGAGCCGTACCGCTTTGCCGAGCGGCGCGCCTCGGTGCTCAGCTATTCCGCCGACTACCTGACCTTCTCGATGGCTCCGCCCAACCACTACGGCATGATCGTCTTCGAGGGCGGCGGGCGGATCATGATGGACATCACCGACGTCGCGCCGGGCGATGTCGAGACGGGCCTGGCGGTGCGGATGGTGTTTCGCATCAAGGAGATCGACGAGAAGCGCGGTTTCGTCCGCTACTTCTGGAAGGCTGCGCCGGATCGCGCGGCCATCGCTTCCCAAACCGCTCATTCCGACGACGTTCGGGCCGCCGAATAGAGGAGACCGCCATGCCGCAGGGGATCCGGGACAAGGTCGCCATCCTCGGGATGGGCTGTTCCAAGTTCGGCGAGCGCTGGGACGCTGGGCCCGACGACTTGATGGTCGAGGCGTATCTCGAGGCCATGCAGGATGCCGGCATCGAGCCGACCCAGCTGGACGCGGCCTGGTTCTCGACCCACATCGACGAGATCGGCTCGGGCAAGGGCGGCACGCCGCTGTCGATCGCCCTGCGGCTGCCCAACATCGCCGTCACCCGGGTCGAGAACTTCTGCGCCTCGGGCTCGGAGGCCTTCCGGGGCGCGGTCTACGCGGTGGCGGCGGGCGCGGCGGATATCGCGCTGGCCGTGGGCGTCGAGAAGCTGAAGGACACCGGCTATGGCGGCCTGCCGGTCGCCAATCCCGGCACGCTCAATCCGCAGGTCATGCCGAACGGCTCCGCGCCGGGCAATTTCGCCCAACTGGCCAGCGCCTATCGCGCCAAGCACGGCGTTTCCAAGGACGACTTAAAGCGCGCCATCGCCCATGTCTCGGTCAAGAGCCACGCCAACGGCGCCAAGAACCCCAAGGCGCATCTGCGCAAGCCGATCACGGCCGAGCAGGCCTTGAACGCGCCGCTGATCGCCGAGCCGCTAGGGCTGTTCGACTGTTGCGGCGTCTCGGATGGCGCCGCGGCGGCGATCGTCACCACGCCGGAAATCGCCCGCAGCCTGGGCAAGCACGATCTGGTCACCGTGAAGGCCCTCCAGTTGTCGGTCTCCAATGGCTACGAGAGCCAGTACAACGGCTGGGACGGCAGCCATTTCCACACGGCGCGCATTGCGGCTCGCAAAGCCTACAAGGAGGCTGGCATCGAGCGGCCACGCGAACAGATCTCGATGATGGAGGTGCACGACTGCTTCTCGATCACCGAGCTGGTGACGATGGAGGATCTGTTCATCTCGCCGGAGGGGCAGGGCTGGCGCGACGTGCTGGACGGCTTCTATGACGCGGAGGGCGGGGTGCCGTGCCAGATCGATGGCGGCCTCAAGTGCTTTGGCCATCCGATCGGCGCCTCGGGTCTGCGGATGCTGTACGAGATGTACCTGCAGTTGCAGGGGCGGGCCGGCGAGCGGCAGCTTTCCAACCCCGTCTTCGGCATGACCCACAACCTGGGCGGCGCGCCGGCCAGCAATGTCTGCTCGGTGGCCATCATCGGCCAAGAGGGCGCCTAGGAAAGGGGCTTAAAGCCGCGCGAGCCTTGGTGTACCCAAGATCGCATGGGCGGTCAGTTCAAAGGCTTCAAGCGCTGGATCTTCGCCGGGGCGGTGCTGTTCCTGGCGCTGATCCTCGGGGCGGCTTTCATCTGGCGCTATGACATCCTCAGCAACGCGCTGGATCCCAAGGTTCCATTCCTGACCTATCATCCGCCGCCCGCGCCCGACTACGGCAAGCAGGCGTCCTGGGCGCTGCTGCCTAGGGACGCCGCCGGACCGGCCCCGGCTGACCGACCCGTCGACGTCTTCTTCGTCCATCCGACCACCTTCGACGGCGGTCGCGACTGGAACGGCGGCATCGACCAGCCCAAGGCCCAGCGGTTTCTGTCGCGGGTGGTGATCCCGAACTATGCCGGTCCGTTCGACCGCGTGGGCCGGGTGTTTGCGCCGCGCTATCGTCAGGCCAGCCTCTACACCTACCTGACTCTGCGCGACGACGCCCGCGAGGCGCGGCGGTTCGCCTATGGCGACGTGCTTCAGGCGTTCCGCGCCTATCTGGTGCGGTACGGCCACGACCGGCCGTTTGTGATCGTCGGGGTCGAGCAGGGCGGCTCGCTGGCCGCGCGCTTGTTGCGCGAGGAGATCGCCGCCAAGCCCGAGCTCAAACAGCGCCTAGTCGCCGCCTACCTGATCGAGACCGCCGTACCCGCCGACGAGTACGCCCCTGACGCGGCGTTGCCGGCTTGCGAGCGCAAGGCCGAGACGGGGTGCGTGGCGGCCTGGATCTCGGCGCCGGAAGGAGACTTCCAGCGCGTGCAGGAGCTGATTGGCCGCTCGCTGATCTGGGACAATTCGGACCAACTGGTGAACCTGGAGGGGCGCACACCGCTGTGCTTCAATCCGCTGCTCGGCGCCGTCTCGCCGGAGCGCGCGCCGGCGCGGCTGAACCTGGGCGCGACCAACGCGACCGGGCTGGAGTGGGGCGCACGGCCAGCCTTCCTGCAACGCCAGGTTTCGGCCCGCTGCGAGAATGGCGTGTTGCGCACCAGCCGGCCCAAGTCCAGCGCCCTGCGGGACAGCGGGTCGTGGGCGGATCGGCGCAAGGTGGACGCCTACAACCTGTTCTACGCCGACCTTGAGACCGACGCCCTGGCGCGGGTGGCGACCGTGACAGGCCGGGCCTTAGCCGTCGTGCCGATCGAGCAAGGCCGCTAAGCCGCCATAGCCCGGCTGGTCGATCGCGATCTGGTCGATGGCCAGGGCGCGCAGATGGGCCAGGAGGGCGGGCTCCTGGGGATCGATCCTTCCTGTCCTGATCGCGGCGCACAGCTTGGCGTTCAGCGCCTCGAAGTCTCCGGTCTCGCCGAGCAGCGCCGTCAGGCGTCGGCTCGCTCCGGCCTCGAGCCGGGCGCCGAGCCGGGCCTCACGACTCAAGGTGGCCCGCGCGTTGTCGGCGACCCGGGCCAGGAAGGCGTGGCGGGAGTCGCCGGGAATGGCGGGCTCGGCCTCGAAGGCGGCGATGGCCTCAGACAGCTCGGCGGCGGTCGGATGGCTGATCATGCGGCCTCCATCAGGGCCACGAGGTCGATCTCGGCCTCGCTGGCGCGGCGGCCG
This sequence comes from uncultured Caulobacter sp., assembly GCA_966211605.1. GTDB lineage: Bacteria > Pseudomonadota > Alphaproteobacteria > Caulobacterales > Caulobacteraceae > Caulobacter. Next base: position 48,580 of record CBIHOB010000014.1, on the reverse strand, counting down.
ATCATGGCGCGTTCGATCGAGCGGTCCTGACCCGTCGCGAAGCTCTGGTGCATCATCAGACACATGACGCCCCACTTGAGCGAGCCCAGCGCCTGCCAAAAGCGGATCCGGTCCAGAGTGATGTCACCGCCGTGGCCCGCCAGCAGCTCGACATAGCCGCCGAAGCCGCCGACGGGCTTCTTCCATTCGCCGAAGCGCCAGGAGTTGACGCAGATCCAGCCCAGATCCTCGGCCGGATCGCCCAGATGGGCCAGCTCCCAATCCAGCACGCCGACCAGCCCCTCGCGCGGATGGATCATCAGATTGCCGTTCCGGAAGTCGCCATGCACCAGCACCGGCCTTTCGGGCGGCGGAGGCGCGATGCCCCCCAGCCACCGAAAAGCGGCCTCGAGGATCGGTCGGCAGGCGCCCAGCGCTCGATACGCGGCCTCGTAGCGGGCGAGCTCGCCCCGCGCGTCCGATGTAGCCAGCGGCGGCAGGTTCTCGGTCGGAACGGCGTGGATTCGGGCCAGCGCCTCGCCGCAGCGCCGCGCCAGACCGGAGCGGACGTCGGTGAAGGCTTCGTCGCGGACGATCCGACGGCCCAGGGTCTCGCCCTCCAGCCGATGCATGACATAGGCCTCGCCCAGGCCGTCCTCGGGCGCGCAGACATGGGTCACGCGGGGCGCAGGCGCGCCGGCTTGATCGGCCGCGCGGATCAGGGCGGCCTCGGAGGCGAGGGGCAGGGCGGTCTCGCGCGTCGCCGCACCGTCTGGGCGGCGGCGCAGGATCAGCGGCGCGCCGTCGTCCAGATCGAACGCCCAGGTCTCCAGGCTGGCGCCGCCCGACAGCCGTCGGACGTTCCGCGCGCCGGTCGCGGTCGGCGACAGACGCGGGGCGAGGCGATCGAGGGCGGCGGCGACGTCCATGCAGGAAGCTTCCAGCCTTGCCCCGGCGTCAGGCAAGACCTCTCGCGCCTTTACGGCGAGCCCGGCGCGCCTTACGCAACACGGGCTGTCTTTCGCTTTTCAGGATATCCAATGCCCTCCGGTCTCGCCGCTCTGCTCGATGACGTCGCCGGCATCACCAAGCTCGCCGCCGCTTCGCTCGACGATGTGGGCGCCGCCGCCGGCAAGGCCGGATCCAAGGCCGTGGGCGTGGTGGTCGACGACACGGCGGTGACGCCCGGCTACGCCATGGGCTTCACGCCCGACCGCGAGCTGCCGATCGTCTGGAAGATCGCCCTGGGCTCGCTGCGCAACAAGCTGCTGTTCCTGCTGCCCGGCGCCCTGCTGCTCAGCGCCTTCGCGCCGTGGGCGGTGACGCCGCTGCTGATGATCGGCGGGGCCTATCTGGCCTTCGAGGCCACCGAAAAGGTGCTCGAAGCCTTCACGCCCGAGAGCGAGGGCGAGGCCGTCGAGGAACTGGCGCTCAGCGGCCCCGAGCTGGAGAAGGTCAAGGTCAACGGCGCGATCCGCACCGACTTCATCCTCTCGGCCGAAATCATGGCCATCGCCCTGGCCGACGTCTCCAGCGAACCGCTGGCGGTCCAGGCCGGCGCCCTGGCCCTGGTCGGCGTGCTGCTGACCATCGGCGTCTATGGTGCGGTGGCGCTGATCGTGAAGATGGACGACATCGGCCTGCACCTGTCGCGGGGCAAGTCCAAGGGGCTGCGCGGCTTCGGGCGAGGCTTGGTCAAGGCCATGCCCTGGACCATGGAGGCCCTGACCGTGATCGGCACGGCCGCGATGCTGTGGGTCGGCGGCGGCATTATCGTCCACGGCCTGGAGAAGTTCCACCTGACCCCGGTTCCGCACTGGGTCGAGGGTTTCTCGCACTGGGCCGGGCAGGTTCCAGGCGTCGGCGCCCTGACCGGCTGGCTGGCCTTCGCGCTCGGGTCGGCCGTGGTCGGCCTGGTCATCGGCGGCGTCCTGGCCGGCGTGATGCATCTCTGGCACCACCGCAAGGGCGCGGGGGCGCATTGATGGCCGACTAGCCCGCCTCGTTCAGCGGCGAGGCCGGTTTCCAGTCGAACAGCGCCTGCAGCACCCGCAACGCCTGGCCGCGCGGCGAGGTCAGGGCGGGATCTCGCGCCAGGATCAGCCGGGCGTCGCCGGCGGCGACGGCGATCAGGTCGCGGTGCGCTGCCGGGTCGGCCAGACGATAGGCCGGGAAGCCGCTCTGCTTGAGGCCCAAGGGATCGCCACCGCCGCGCAGCTCCAGGTCCTTCTCGGCGATCTCGAAGCCGTCGTCGCTGCGCCGCAGGATGTCGAGGCGCTGCTGGGCTGTCTCCGACAGCGGCGGATCGTACAGCAGGACGCAGGAACTCTCCCGCGCGCCCCGGCCCACGCGCCCGCGCAGCTGGTGCAGCTGAGCGAGGCCGAAGCGGTCGGCGTGCTCGATGACCATGATGCTGGCGTTGGGAACGTTGACCCCGACCTCGACCACCGTGGTGGCGACCAGCACGCTGACCTCGCCGTCGACGAAACGCTGCATCACCGCGTCCTTCTCGGCAGGCGGCATCTGGCCGTGGACCAGGCCGACGCCGGGCAGGTGGCGGGCCAGGTCGGCGGCGCGGTCCTCGGCGGCGCGCAGGTCGACCTTGTCGGACTCCGACACCAGCGGGCAGATCCAGAAGGCCTGGGCGCCGCCGGCGATGGCGACGCGCAGGCGCTCGACGATCTCGGGCACGCGCGGCGTCGGGACCGCGCGGGTGGCGACGGGCGTGCGGCCAGGCGGTTTCTCGTCGATGCGCGAGACGTCCAAATCGCCGAAGACCGTCAGCTCCAGAGTGCGCGGGATCGGCGTGGCCGACATGGCCAGCAGGTGCGCCCCTTCGCCACCGTTGGCGCTCTTGTCCTGCAGGCGACGACGCTCGTTGACGCCGAAGCGGTGCTGTTCGTCGATGATGGTCAGGGCCAGGGAATCGAAGACGACGTCGTCCTGGAACAGAGCATGGGTGCCCACCGCCACGTGGTGTGTCCCGTCGGCGAGGCCCAGCAGCTTGGCCGAACGCGTCGCGCCCTTGTCGCGGCCGGTCAGCAGCACGACCGACAGGCCCAAGGCCTGAAGGGGCGCGGCGATGGTCTCGAAATGCTGGCGGGCCAGGATCTCGGTCGGAGCCATCAAGGCCGATTGGAAGCCGGCGCTGGCGGCGTCGGCCATGGCCAGCATGGCCACCACGGTCTTGCCCGAGCCGACGTCGCCCTGCAGCAAGCGGCTCATCCGCTCGCCCGAGGCCATGTCGCCGCGGATCTCGGACAGGCTGCGGATCTGGGCGCCGGTCAGCTTGAAGGGCAGGGCCTTCTCGGCGGCTTCCGAAAACGGGCCGGCGGGGATGCGCGGACCGGGCGAGGCGCGGCGCGAGGCCTTGCGTTGGGCCAGGGCCAGCTGGTGGGCCAGCAGCTCGTCATAGGCCAGGCGACGTCGCGGGCGCGCCAAGGGCGAGAGATCGGCCTCGCTGGCCGGCGCGTGCATCCCCGCTAGGGCGTCGCGCCAGCCGGGCAGCTTCTCGCGCTCACGCCAGGCGGCGTCCTGCCATTCCGGCAGTTCGGGCGCGCGGTCCAGGGCCTCGAGAGCGAACTTGCGGAAGGTGCGGGACGGCAAGCCGTGCGTGGCCGGATAGACCGTCTCGATCTCGGGAATGTCGCCGGCGCGCTCCTCGGCGACGATGTAGTCCGGATGGGCGATCTGCAGTTCGGAGGCGTAGTGATCCGGCCGTTCGACCTTGCCGCTCACCGCTCGGCGGGCGCCCTTGGGATGCTGGCGCTCCAGGTGCGGTCCGTGGCCCTTGAACCAGATCAGGGTCAGAAAGCCCGTGCCGTCCCAGGCGCGGATCTTCCACGGCTGACTGGGACGCAGCGACGGGAAATGGGCGTCGATGGTGACGATGAAGGTTTGGACCTGGCCCTCGATCGCTTGGTCCAGCGTCGTCACGCCGCGTCGGATCAGGCCTGTGGGCGCTGTGAACAACACGTCGCGCGTGATCGGTCCGGCCAGCTTTTCGACCAGGGGCGCGACGCGTGGGCCCACGCCCTTGAGCGTGGACACCGAGGTGAAGAGGGGAAAAAGAATCTCCGGGCGCATCCGCCGCGACCTTAGCCGCGTCCGCGCCCGGAAGGCACGCCTTAGTCGGCGTTGTTCATGATCGGCTGCAGCGCGATCACGATGTCGGAATACTCGTCGGCGCGCGACGCGCCCGAGACGTTGAGGCGGGTGTAAAGCCAAGTCGCGCCATAGCGGGCATAGGCTTCCGACCAGCGGGTCTTGGAGTCGATCAGGTTGTTGGCTTCACCGGCGTAGACGACAGCGCCCTTGGCGTCGACATAGACATAGTTGCCGGCGATCGTGGTGTTCGGATCGCCATTCTCAGCCAGCTTGTAGCGGTACACGGCGCCCGATGCGCCCTTGAGTTCGATGTAAGGCTTCACGCTGTCCTCGCCAAAAAAAAGCCACCCGGCGTAGGGCTTTTGATTCAATTGTTTAGATCGCGTCTGAGCAGCGAGGCCGCCTACGCATTCGCCTGACGCGCGATCAGGACGTGCCGTGTCCCGGGGGCCAAATTATGGCTGCCGAGAGACTACTGCAGCACACCTGACCTCGCCAGGAAACGACGGGTCCGCTCCTCGCGCGGCGCGGCGAGAAGCTGACCGGATGGTCCTTGCTCCACGATCACGCCGCCGTCCATGAAAATCGTGCGATCGGCCACATCTCGCGCGAAATCCATCTGGTGCGTGACGATGACCATGGTGCGCTTCTCGGCCGCCAGGTCCCGGATCACCGCCAGGACTTCGCCGACAAGTTCGGGGTCCAGGGCCGAGGTCGGCTCGTCGAACAGGATGACCTCCGGGTCCATGGCGAGGGCGCGGGCGATGGCGCAGCGTTGCTGCTGACCGCCGGACAGGGCGGCGGGATAGGCGTCGGCGCGGCCGCCCAGGCCGACCTTCTCGAGCAGGGCGACGCCCCTGGCGCGGGCCTGGCCGGGATCGGCCTTGCGGACGACGATCGGTCCCTCGATCACATTCTCCAGCGCCGTGCGATGCGGGAACAGGTTGAAGTTCTGGAAGACGAAGCCGACCCGGCCGTTCAGCGCCTTGGCCAGCGGAACCTTGCCGCCGTGGGTGACGCCCGCGATCGTCAGGTCCCCGGCGTTCAGGGGCTCCAGGCCGGCCAGGCAGCGCAGCAAGGTGCTCTTGCCCGAGCCGCTGGGACCGATGACGGCCACGACCTCGCCGGCGGCCACGGTCAGGTCGACGCCGGCCAGGACGGGGGTTTCGCCGAAGCTCTTTTTCAGGCCCTTGGCGTCGATCGCGCTCATCGGCGGCCCTCCGAAGCGCGGCGCTCGAGGCGATGCTGCAGCGCCGCCAGGATGGTCGAAACGATCCAGTAGATGGCCGCCGCGGCCAGATACATCGTGAAGATCTCGTAGGTGCGTGCGGTGATCAGCTGAGCCTGGCGGAACAGCTCGGGCACCTGGATCGTGGCCGCCAGCGAGGTGTCCTTCACCAGGCCGATGAAGCTGTTGGACAGCGGCGCGACGGCGGTGCGGGCGGCCTGGGGCAGGATCACCCGGCGCAGAGCCTGGCCTCGGCTCATGCCCAGCACGCTGGCGGCTTCCCATTGTCCCTTGTCGACGGCCGCGATGGCGCTGCGCAGGATTTCGCAAGCGTAGGCGGCGACGTTCAGCGAGAAGCCGATGCCGGCGGCGACCAGCGGCGGCATCTCCAGGCCGAACTGCGGCAGGCCGTAATAGATCAGGAACAGCTGCACCAGGAGCGGCGTGCCCCGGAAGGCCGAGACGTAGGCCGCGGCGGGCCAGCGCAGCAGCGCCGTGCGCGACAAGCGCATCAGCGCCAGGCCGAAGCCCAGCACGACGCCCGCGCTCATGCCGAGGAGGCTGAGCAGAACCGTATAGCCTGCCCCCTTCAGCAGAAGGGGCGCGGATTGGCGCAGCAGATCCAGGCCGGTTTCCATGGGTTAGTGGGTCACGTCCAGGCCGAACCACTGCTGCGAGATCGCCGTCAGCTTGCCGTTGGCGCGCAGGGCGTTGATGGCCTGGTCGATGACGACCTTCAGGCCCGGATCCTTCTTCATGGCCACGCCCGCGCCCTGGGCGGCGAACGGCGGTCCAGAAGCGACGAACTCGGGCGAGGTCTTGACGAAATCGGCGGCGACCAGGCGGTCGTTCAGCACGGCGTCGGTGCGGCCGGCGCGAAGATCCTGATACTTGGTCGGATCATCGTCATAGGTGCGCACGTCGGCGCTGGGGACGTTGGCGCGGATCCACTGCTCGTAGTTGGTGCCCAGGCCCACGCCGACCTTCTTGCCGGCCAGGTCCTCCGGCTTTTCCAGGCCGGGCCGATCCTTGAGCTTGATGATCTGGATGCCCGAGACCGTATAGGGCTCGGAGAAGTCGTACTTGGCTTGGCGGTCGGGCGTTATGGTGATCTGGTTGACGACCACGTCGACGCGGCCTGACTCCAGGGAGCCCAGGAGGCCGGCGAACGGGGCCGGATGGAACTCGGGCCTCAGGCCCAGCTGGGCGGCCAGGGCCTTGGCGAAATCGACCTCGAACCCTGCCAGCTGTCCGGTCTTGTCCTGGAAGTTGAACGGCGGATAGGTGCCTTCCAGTCCGACGCGCAGCACGCCCGACGCCTTTATCCTGTCCCAGGCGCCGCCCTGGGCCGCGGGCTTCTTGGCGCAGGCGGCGATCAGGGCAAGGCCGAGGCCGGAAAGGACGGCGCGGCGGGCAGGGAATCGCATCGGACGGACCTTGGGACGAAACAATCCTGCCCAGTTCTATACGGAGCCGCATCGTTCGCTAGTCCGAACATGGCGCGGCGGCCCGAAGGTGACCGCGATTTAAGCTGACGGGGAGGCGGACTCGGGGCCTGCTCCAAGGTTCAGCCTTGGAGGGGACATGGCTCACGCATTCGATCCGGCCGCCGCGACGGCCGCCTATCTGGCGCAACTGCCGCCGGAAGCGCATCTGAAGGCTCAGCACTACACGCAAGGCGGCCACTGGCTGCTGCTGTGGGGCTTCATCGTTTCCGTCGCGGCGTCCTGGATCATCATCCGCACCGGGATCCTGACGCGGGTGGAGCAGGGCGTCGAGCGCAAGAAGGGACGACCGTTCCTGGCCAGCCTGGCCGTGGGCGCGGTCTATCTGCTGGTCAGCTGGGCCTTGGAGCTGCCCTGGTCGATCTATGCCGACTGGCTGCGGCAGAAGCAGTACGGTCTGACCAGCCAGGCCTTTGGCGGCTGGATGGGCGAGAACCTGATGGCGACGGCGATCTCGGTGGTTTTTACGTCTTTGTTCCTGGCGCTGCTCTATCTGCTGATCCGGCGGGCTCGACGCCTTTGGTGGCTGTGGGCCGGCGGACTGACGGCGGCGTTCATCGTGTTCGGCCTGCTGATCGCGCCGATCTATGTCGAGCCGCTGTTCAACAAGTATACGCCGGCTCCGGCCGGTCCCGTCCGCGACGAGGTCGCGGCCATGGCCAAGTCCGTCGGCATTCCCAGCGACAAGATCTTCGTCTACGACGGCTCCAAGCAGTCCAACGCCTACACGGCCAATGTCTCGGGCCTGGGCGGCTCGGCCCGCGTGGCCATGAGCGACGTGATGTTCAAGAAAGGTGCGGACATCGCCGAGGTGCGCGGCGTCGTGGGCCACGAGATGGGCCACTACGCCCACCAGCACGCCCTTTGGATCGTCGCCATCTTCAGCGGCCTCGCGGTCGCGGCCTTCTTCGTCGTCGACCGGACGTTCCCGTGGTTCGCGGGCCTGCTGGACGCCAAGGGCGTGACCGGGATCGCCGATCCGGCCGGCCTGCCGGTGCTGGCGGTGATCATGGCGGTGCTGGGCCTGGTCGGCGGGCCGGTCGCCAACAGCCTGATCCGCACGACCGAGGCCGACGCCGACCGCTACAGCCTGGTTCATTTCAACGAGCCCGATGGCCTGGCCAAGGCTCTGGTGAAGACGATCGAGTACCGCGCCGCCACCCCCTCGAAATTGGAGGAGGCGCTGTTTTACGACCATCCTGCCGTGGGCGTGCGCATCAGGCGCGCCATGGAGTGGAAGGCGGTCCACCCGAAGCCCTGACATGAAAAAGGCCTCGCTCGGCGGAGCGAGGCCTTTCCGAAGCCGAGGCGCGATCAGCGCTTGCGCACGAACACCGTGCCGGCCGAATAGCCGGCGCCGAAGCTGCAGATCAGGCCGGTCTCGCCCGCCGCGAAGTCGTCGTTCGCGGTATGGAAGGCGATGATCGAGCCGGCCGAGCTGGTGTTGGCGTATTCGTCCAGGATGATGACGTTCTCGCCAGGCGCCGGATCGCGGCCCAGCACCTTTCGACCAATGAGCTCGTTCATGTTGATGTTGGCCTGATGGAGCCAGAGGCGCTTTAGTCCCGACGGATCGATGCCCAGATCCTGGGCGTGCTCGACGATCATCTCGCTGACCATCGGCACCACCTCGCGGAAGACCTTGCGGCCTTCCTGGACGAACAGCTTGTCCTTGGCCCCGATCCCTTCGGGAGCCGCGCGGTTCAGGAAGCCGAAGTTGTTGCGGATGTTGTTCGAGAACTGGGTTTTCAGGCGCGTGCCCAGGATCTCCCAGCCGTCGTTCGCCTGATCGGCGTCCTCGACGATCACCGCCGTGGCCACGTCGCCGAAGATGAAGTGGCTGTCCCTGTCCTTGAAGTTCAGGTGGCCCGAGCAGATCTCGGGATTGACCATCAGCACGGCCTTGGCGCTGCCGGTCGTGACGAAGTCGGCGGCGGTCTTGATGCCGAAGGTGGCCGACGAGCACGCGACGTTCATGTCGAAGGCGAAGCCCTCCACGCCCAGGGCCTGCTGGATCTCGATGGCCATGGCGGGATAGGGGCGCTGCATGTTCGAGGCCGCGCAGATCACGGCGCCGATCTCGCTGACCGGCTTGCCCCAACGGGCGATGGCCTGCTCGGCGGCCTTGACCGCCATCTCGGCCAGGATCGACAGCTCGTCGTTCGAGCGCTCGGGGATCACCGGACGCATCAGGTCGGGATCGATGATGCCGTCCTTGTTCATCACGAAGCGCGACTTGATGCCCGAGGCCTTCTCGATGAACTCGGGCGAGGAGGGGGCCAGGGCGATCACCTCGCCGGCGGCGATGGCCTCGGCGTTGGCGGCGTTGAACCGCTCGACGAAGGTGTTGAAGGCCTCGACCAGCTCGGCGTTGGAAATGCTGTGGGGCGGGGTGAACAGCCCCGTGGCGGCGATGACGGCTTGCGGCAAGACGACGGTCCCGATGATGCGCGCGGGCCGACTGGAGCCCACGTTCTGACGCTTGTTTGGATCCGTAGATAGCATGGATGGGGGCGGCGTCATCACTGCGGCTTTTGGGTCACGACACGCAATGGCCTCAAACGCGGCCGTGAACCGCCCCATGCCCGCCGCGTTATCCGTCTAGCCCTAGGCTGGCTGAGGGAGCTGAAGACTACGAGTAGAATAGGAGTACAACAATGAAGACTCTCATCGCCACCACCCTGGTCGCTGGTTCGGTTCTCGCGGCTCCGCTCGTTGCTCAGGCTCAGAATTCGACGGATGTCTATGGCTCGGTGAACTATGGCCAAACTCGGACGCGAGGCGCTGACACCGGCGCTATTCAAGGCCGCGTCGGCGCCAAGTTTACGCCTAATTTCGGTGTCGAGGCCGAAGTGGCCGGCGGCGTAGACAGCGACACCACCTATACGCCCGGCGGTCCGGCCAAGGTGAAGGTCGAGCATCAGGCCGCTGCCTATGCGGTCGGCTACCTGCCGGTGACCCCCAATCTCGACCTCCTGGGCCGCGTCGGCTACGGCACGACCAAGTTCGACACCAACAATCCGGCCGCGCCACAGCTCGACGGCAGCCGCGAAAGCTGGAACTACGGCGTGGGCGCCGAGTACAAGCTGGACGGCAAGAACGGGATCCGAGCCGACTGGACCAAGTCGGAGTACACCAAGAGTGATCTGAGCTCGAACACCGTGTCGGTGGGTTACGTGCGCCACTTCTAGGCGCTGATCCGCCGAACCGAATGGCGGCGCGCCTCTCGCGAGGCGCGCCGTTTTCGTGGTCGGGGTTCAGGCGATCGACCGGAAAGGGCGGCTCAGAAAGCGCGATCCGGCGAGGCCGTAGCGCCAGGGCAGCTCGACCGCCTTGGTGATGCCGATGCGAGGACCTTCGATCACGGGGACGGGCTCAAGCGGGAGTTCCAGACGGAACGGCGGCGCGGTCATCGGCAGGTTGTTCTGAGCGGCGTCGACGCCCAGCGCCTGGCAGAGGCGGCCGGGACCGGCGGCCAGCTTGCGCGCGTCCATCAGGCCGCGCCGCGCGATCATCCGCTCCAGTCCCTCTGTCGGCTCCAGGGCGCGGAACAGCACCGCCGCGCCCGGGTGGGGGCCGCAGACCAGGTTCAGGCACCAGTGCAGACCGTATGAGCGGTAGACATAGGCTCGGCCGACGGGGCCGAACATCGGCGCGTTGCGTGGCGTCGGGCCCGGAAAGGCATGTGAGGCGGGATCGTCGATGTCGTAGGCCTCGGTCTCGACCACGACGCCGCCGACGCCGTCGAAGGTCAGCAGAGCGCCGATCAGGCTGCGCGCCACCTCGGGCGAGGGGCGGGTGAGGTCGATCATGCGATCTGGTCCATGCGGCACTGTCGGGGCGCCTTGTCGGGTCGGAAGCGTAGCAGTTTGGTCCCGTGACGGAACCGGCCGCCGGAGACGTGGTCGAACGAGACTTCGACCACGAGTTCAGGCCTTAGGGGCGTCCATCGGCTGGAGCGCTCGGTCGACCAGCGGCTGGGCCCGCCGGGCGCGTCGCCGGTGAAGCCGGCGCCGCCGGCCAAGGCTTCCACGCGCTGGGTCAGCGCCGGCTTGTCGGCGGCCGGGAGGCCCGAGGTGAAGCCGACGTGATTGAGCCGGCCGGCGTCGTCATAGAGCCCGAGCAGAAGCGAGCCGACCAGCCTGCCGCCCTGGGCGTAGCGAAAGCCGCCGATCACGCAATCGGCCGTCCTTCGTCGCTTGACCTTGACCATGGCCCGCTCGCCTTCGGCATAGGGACCATCGAGGCGTTTAGCGATGACGCCTTCCAGTTCGCCGGCGTCCAGCCAGGATTGGGCCAGGGTTCGATCTTCCGTGCCTTTCGTCAACCGGAGGACAGGCTCGTCGTGGCGCGCCATGAACCGCGCCAGCGCCGCTCGCCGTTCCATCAGCGGCGCGTCGCGGAGATCTGCGCCGTTCGGCGCCTGAAGCATGTCGAAGACCTCCAGCACCGCCGGGATCTCGGCCGCCAGCCGTCGGATGCGGCTCTCGGCCGGGTGCAGGCGCATCTGCAGGGCCTCGAAGGAATAGGCGCCGTCCGTTGCGATCAGCAGTTCGCCATCGATGGCGAAGCCGTCCTCGGCAAGATCGGCCAGCCGCGCGACCACTTCCGGGAAATAGCGGGTCAGCGGTTTGCCCGACTTCGCCTGCAAGGTCACGTCGCCGCCGTCGCGGAAGGCCAGGCAGCGAAAGCCGTCCCACTTGGGTTCGAACCACCAGTCCGGTCCTTCCGGCAGGCTTTCCGCCGACGCCGCCTCCATCGGAACGGCGCGAGTCAGGCGATGCGAGGGCTTGGTCATGAGGATCAAACCGTGCGGCGCGCGATTTGTTCACCCGCCCGGGAACGGCTTGACGGCCGCCGCCCGCTCGGCAATCTGAACGGCAATAAGTTGTGCGGAGGGGACGCGGCGGGTTTGGACAAGACGCTGCTGATTCAGTTGGGCGGCTCGCTGGCCGGCGTGGTCCTGCTCGTGGCGTTCGCGGCGTGGATCGGCGTGGCGCGGCCGACCCCGCCGCTGGACGCCCAAGCGGCTCAGACGCTGCTGACCATCGAGTTTCCCGACCATCGCCCCGATGGCGTCTGGATCGCGGCTGACGGCGCGGGCCTGATCGCCCGCGAGGGGGCGCTGGCCCTGGTGCTGTATCGACGCGGTGACGGCTATGTGGCCCGAGACCTGCCTTGGAGCAGGATCGCCGCCCTGAAACCGACCAACGGCCGGCTCAAGGTGCGCCTGGCCGACGCCCGTCCCGTCTTCGCCGTCAACGACGACGCCTGGCCGCCGAAAGAGCTCGCCTGATGCTGAAAGCCGCGTTCGATCCCGTCCAGATGGCCATTCCGTTCTTCGTGCTGGCCGTCATCCTGGAGATCCTGCTGGGACGCTTCGCCAGGGCCAAGGCGAACTACGAGACCCGCGACACGGCCGTATCGCTGTCGATGGGCTTTGGCAGCACCGTGGCGGGTCTGCTGTTCGGCGGTGTGATCTTCGCTGCGACGGTCTGGGTCTGGGAGCATAGGATCTTCACCATCCCGATGACCGCCGTCTGGGCCTGGGTCGTCCTGTTCCTGGCCGAGGACCTGACCTACTACTGGTTCCACCGCCTGTCGCACGAGCGTCGTTTCTGGTGGGCCAGCCACGTCAACCATCACACCTCGACCCACTACAACCTGACCACCGCCCTGCGCCAGACCTGGACGGGCGGGGTGGCCGGCACATGGTTGCTGTGGCTGCCGTTGACCTTTCTGGGCTTCCCGCCGGCCATGGTGGCGATCCAGAAGGGGATCAGCCTCGTCTACCAGTTCTGGATCCACACCGAGGTGATCCGGCGCATGCCCCACTGGTTTGAGGCGGTGTTCAACACGCCCTCGCATCACCGCGTGCATCACGCCCGCAACGCCCGCTATCTGGACGCCAACTACGCCGGCATCCTGATCATCTGGGATCGGCTGTTCGGGACCTTTCTCCCCGAGGTCGACGAGGAGCCCTGCCGCTATGGCACGGTAAAGAACCTGGGCAACTTCAACCTGCTGCACAACGTCTTCCATGAGTGGGTCGGGATCGCCAGAGATGTGGCCGGCAGCAGGTCGCCGCGTGAGGCGCTGGGCTATATTTTCGGCCCGCCGGGCTGGAGTCCCGATGGCTCGCGCGACACCTCCCACACGCTGAAGGCCAGATGGCGGGCGCGGATGGCGGCGGACGAGGACTTTAGCGCACCGTCAGGTCGACCGTGATCCGTCGAACAGCGCCGTCGGGCGACGAGCCTTGCAGCACCAAACGGTCGTGGCCTGTGTAGCCCGGGGTCGCCGTGTAGAACGCCTGATTGCCAGGCACCTTGCGGGCGTTACAGGCCGAGCGCGGATTGGCCGGCGGGAAGGCGGCGTAGTAGGGCTCGCTCCTGATCTCGGCCAGGCCGTGCGCCGGCGGCTCCAGAACGGTAAGGGTCGCACCCGGTTGGTGGGCCGTGCAGTCCGGATCGATGGCCGTGTTGGCCCAGAGACGGATGGGCGTGCTGCCAATGGCGGCCTTGTCGACATGCAGCTTCTCGTAGCCTGAGCGCTTGGCGACCGGGGACACCGTCACCTGATAGCGCTGGACCTGGGCGACCGCGCCGGTCGCGACGGTGGCGGCGAGGCTGGTCAGGATCAGGAGTTTGGACCGCACGATCGATCTCCGAGGTCGGGAAGCGCCCGGAGGTTGCGCGGCGATTGTTGCGCCAAGATTGCGTGCTGCTAGTCCCGCAGCAGCGGGAGCGACAGGCCCGTCGCCTGGCGCGTGGCGATCATCTCGCGGCGGAAGCGGAACAGCTCGGCCGGTCTCCCGCCAGTCTCGGCGTCCAGGCGGCCCAGGCCCTCGACGAGCTCCTCGCGCTCGACGACCCGGCGGAAGTTCTGCTTGTGCAGCTGGACGCCGGCGATGGCCTCGACCGTGCGCTGCAGGGTCGAGAGCGTGAACTCCTCGGGCGTCAGCTCGAACACCACCGGTCGATACTTGATCTTCCCGCGCAGGCGCGACAGGCCCGTGGCCAGGATCCGCCTGTGGTCCGAAATCATCGGCTCGCCCAGGGCCGCCGACAGCGCCTCGGGTTCGGCCGGGTCATAACCGTCGGCGCGGGCCCGGTCACGGCCGGCCTCGGGCGCCAGTCCCGCCTCGTAGAGCAGTTCGTAGCGCTCCAGCACCCGCTCCTCGTTCCACGGGGCGCCGTCCAGGGCGAAGGCCAGGCGGGCGCGCGACCACTTGGCGGCGTCCTCGCCGGCCCAGCGGCGCAGGGCCGGTGCGATGGCCTCGTCCAGCAGGGCCGGGCGGCCGGCGCGCCAGTCCTCCCAAGGGAAAAACCGGGTCCAAGGCGCCCAGGCGGTGTCGGGGGCGTCAGTGTCGACGGCCTTGGGCGTCAGGCCCAGATAGCCGACCGAGACCACGCGCGCGGCGCCAGCCCCGACCTCGGCGCGCGGGGCGTCGCGGCCCTTGTCCCCGAAGGTGTAGAGCTGTTCCACATAGCCCAGTTGAAACCGGGTCTGGGCAGTCACGAAGGCGCGCAGGCCCAGCTCGAAGGTGCGGTGGGCCTCGGGATCGAACGGACCGAACGGCAGGCCGGAGAGGGACGAGGCGATATCGGTGACGGCGTCGTGCGGTCGCACGGTCAGGACGACGGCCTCGCCGTCGCGGATTGCGACGACGACCGCCGACAGGCCGATGACGACCGAGATGCTCATTCGGTCTCGAACGCCGCGCCTGGCGCGGACTCGAAGCCCGCCGCGCGTGACAGCACGTGGAAGCGTTGCACATAGCGCGCCTGGGCCTCGAACGGGGGCAGGGGCGTAATGCGCAGGTCGTAGCCGGCCGGCGGCGCGCCGAAGATCGCCAGGGACTCGGCGTGTTCGAAGCCCGCCAGTTGCGTGGCCTCGAAGAAGGCGCAGGCGCGGTCGGCCTGCTTGATCAGCTTCTTGATCGGGGCGGGAGTCTTCACGGGCAGGCCGAAGCGGATGTGGATGGCGTCCTCCAGCCTAGCCTCGAAATCCTTGTAGCTCACCCCCAGCGCCGCCTTGAACGGGCTGATCATGTCGCCGATCACATACTCGCTGGCGTCGTGCAGCAGGGCCGCGAGGCGCCACCTGGGCTCCAGGTCCGGCTTGATGTGGGCTGCGATCTCCTCGACCACCAGGCTGTGCTGGGCCACCGAGAAGCCATGGTCGCCGACCGTCTGGCCGTTCCAGCGCGCGACGCGGGCCAGGCCATGGGCGATGTCCTCGATCTCGATGTCCATCGGCGACGGATCGAGCAGGTCGAGCCGACGTCCGGAGAGCATCCTTTGCCACGCGCGGGGCGGTCCGCCCCTATGCAGCCCTTTGGCCACGAGATCGTTCCTTACGGTGAAGGTGGTTGACTGGCGCATCGGTTGAGAAAGATCAATGTGGCCGTCGCCGTCATCTGTGGAAATGCCCTTGAAGGGAGTTCGATCATGAGTTGGGCGAGAATTATGGTTCCGCTGGCCGGAACCCCGAACGACCAGGGCGTTATCGCCTCCGCCGCGGCGCTGGCCGGGGCTTTCCAGGCCGAGTTGGCCTGCGTTCATGCGCCCGCCGACATGGCCGACCTGATGCCCTGGATGGGTGAGGGATTCATGGGCGGCGTGCAGGTCACCGCTCTGGAAAGTCTGAAGGAAGCCGCCCAGGAAGGCGCCAAGGCTTGCGGCAAGCTGGCCGCCGACGCCGGCTATGCGCGGACTCGGGTGATCAGCCTGGAGTCTCCGGTCTGGGCCGGCCTGGCGATGGAGGGGCGCCTGTCGGACGTCATCGTCTTCGACGACGCCTCGGCGCGGGGCAGGGGACCGCTGGCGGAAGCTTTTCAACAGCTGGTCGCGGACGAACAGCGGCCGACCCTGGTCGCTCGCCCCGGCTTTGCGGTGGACGGCGTGGCTCTGGTGGCGTGGGATGGCGGCAAGGAAGCCAGCCGCGCCATGCGCACGGCCTTGCCGCTATTGCAGAAGGCCAAGGCGGTGATCGTCGCCGGCGCGCCCGGAGCCTCGTCGCGAGCCTTCGAGCTGGAGCGTCTGGTCGAGTTCCTGGGCGCACGCGGCGTCAAGGCGACCGTGAAGATCCTGGAAGGCAATGGCGACGCCGCCAGCCTGCTGCTGGGCGCCGCCAAGGACACTGGCGCGAACCTCCTGGTCGCGGGCGCGTTCGGTCATCCCAGGCTGCAGGAATTCATCTTCGGGGGCACCACCCGCACGCTGCTGAACAGCGACGGGCCCTCGCTGTTCCTGTCGCACTAAGTCTTGAAACTTCGAAAGGAAGGGAGACGCTGAATGTCCCTGTCCCGCATCGTCATGCGCCTGGCGCGCAATCCCGGTACGGAATTCGCCGGCGGCGACGATCACCGCGGTTACGCCCTGACGGCGCCGTTGACCGAGGATGGTCACATCGATGAAGGCGAATACGCCAAGCTGAAGGCGGCGTGCAGCGTGCGCCGCTTCGCGCCCGACGAGGATGCGGTGGACGGCCGCCTGAACAAGCGCGGCGCGCGGTGGTTCTTCGACTATGACGGCGATGACGTCGCCGACGACGAGCCGCTGCACCGCCTGGGCGAACATCGCTTCGCGCTGGGCGAATACGTCACGGTCACCGACGAAGAGGGCCGCCCCCTGACCTACAAGGTGATGCAGGTCGAGCCGGTCGCCCAATAGCTTCGGGGTTCAACCGCCGACGTTGTGGCGGACCAGGGCCTTCATGTCCCGGAAGATGTCGTGGTCGTCGGTGTCGCGGGTCTTGGCCTTGACGACAGCGACGGCCAGCGGGCCGCCCTTGGGCCCGCGCGCCTCGTAGCCGGCCAGGCGATAGCCCTTCGGCGCTTTGTCGTTGGCCAGGATCAGCGTCGAACGCACCACGTCGCCGCCCTTCTTGGCGCGGATCTCGGCGCCATGGTCGTCGGCCTTGATGGTGACGTCGCCCTCATGCTCGTCATTGGCCGAGACGTTGACCGCGCCGTGCGCATCGTCACCGCGGATGTTGACGTTCTTGTTGACCTTCACCTCCGCGGCGCCGCCATCGCTGTTGATGGTCAGGTGGCCGATGCGGATGTCGGCCCCGTTGTCGCTGGCGTCGATCTTGACGCCGGGCAGGTTGATGCTGGTGTGGTTCTTGCCGCTTTTCCCCTTGCCTTGGACCGGTTTCGGCGCGGCGGGCGGCGTGGGCATGATCGCCTTGAGCTCGGTCTCTATCGGGGCCAGGGCCGCCTCGGCGTCGCCGCCGTTCAGCTTGACCAGGCGCAGGTCGACCGTCGCTTCGGCGGATTCATAGGCGCAGGATTGACCATCCGGCGCGACGCTGACGCGGGTCAGTTCGCCTTGACGCTCGGGACAGTCCAGCTTGTCGATGACCCGGACCGGCTCGCGACGACCCAGGCGGCGCTCGTGGTGATCCTGCGAGTCCGACGGCGTGCGGTGGCAGGCGGTCAGAGCCGCCGCGCCGGCGCCGATCATCAGCGCCGCGACCAGCCATTTAGAATGACGCATGGTATTCCCTAGGCCTTCCCTCGATGCGCGGGAAGGTGGTCGTGCGCGGCGCGCGCGTCCAGTGAAAACAAAGTAACGGCCTTTTCGCCGCAGCGCGGGGTTACTGCCCCGGGCGCGCGCCAGAGCCCTCGCGACGCGCCAGGAAGGCCAGCCGTTCGAACAGGTGAACATCCTGCTCGTTCTTCAGCAGCGCCCCGTGCAGCGGCGGGATCAGCTTGGTCGGGTCCTTCTCGCGCAGCGTGGACTCGTCGATATCCTCGACCAGCAGCAGCTTGAGCCAGTCCAGCAGTTCGGACGTGGACGGCTTCTTCTTGAGGCCCGGAACCTTGCGCATGTCGTAGAAGATGCGCAGCGCCTCGGCGACCAGCTTCTGCTTGATGCCCGGGAAGTGGACGTCGACGATCGCCTGCATCGTCGCCTCTTCCGGAAAGCGGATGTAGTGGAAGAAGCAGCGGCGCAGGAAGGCGTCCGGCAGCTCCTTCTCGTTGTTCGAGGTGATGATCATCACCGGCCGGACCTTGGCCTTGATGGTCTCGCCGGTCTCGTAGACGAAGAACTCCATGCGATCGAGCTCCTGCAGGAGGTCGTTCGGGAACTCGATGTCGGCCTTGTCGATCTCGTCGATCAGCAGCACAGGGCGAACCTCGCTCTCGAACGCCTCCCAGAGCTTGCCCTTCTTGATGTAGTTCCTGACGTCCTTGACCCGCTCGTCGCCCAGCTGGCTGTCGCGCAGGCGGGTGACCGCGTCATATTCGTAGAGGCCCTGCTGGGCCTTGGTCGTCGACTTGATGTGCCACGTGATCAGCGGCGCGCCCATGGCCTTGGCGACTTCGTAGGCCAGCACGGTCTTGCCGGTGCCCGGTTCGCCCTTGATCAGCAGGGGACGCTCCAGGGCCACCGCGGCGTTCACCGCGACCTTGAGGTCCTCGGTGGCCACGTAGTCGGAAGTGCCTTCGAAGCGCTGGCTCATGAATCGGATCCGGTTCGAACAGTTGTTCAAATTGAACGGATCAAACTACCGGCGCGGGCGCGCTTGGCAAGAGGTTCGGCGCGTCGCGGGAAGGATCAGGCCGGAATGTCGTAGCCCTTGCCACGCAGGCGGGCCGCCATCTCGTCGCGCTTGCCGGCCCAATCGCGCGCCAGCAGGCCCAAGCCGACCACGTCGACCGGCTGACCGTTCTTGATCACGTGGTCGCGGAACAGAGCCTCGCGTTTAAACCCATAGGCCTCGTGCAGCTTCCAGACCGCCTCGTTCGAAAGCAGGACCTCGCACCAGAGCTTGTTCAGGCCAAGGGCGGCGAACACATGCTCGATCGCCCAGAACTCGACATAGGAGCCGACGCCCAGGCCGCGCACGCTGGGGTTGGCCAGGTAGTAGGCCCAGGCGCAGCGCCGGTGGGGTTCGTCGATGTCGGTCAGGTTGATCAGGCCGACGGGCGCGTCATTGACCTCGATGATCCAGTACCGGCGATCGCGTCGCGTGCGGATGGAGTCGAACCAACGATCGTGCTCGTCAGGCGAGATCGGGTGGTCCGAATACATGTAGGCGGCGACGTCCGGGCTGTTGCGCCAGGTCAGCAATTGCCGGCGGTCGCCCTCGGCGACGTCGCGCATTCTTACGGTCGTGCTCATACGCGGGGGTCTCCGCCCAGGGTCTTGAGGTCGGGCCTGCTCGCGACGAAGGCCCGCACATCGTCCGAGCTGAAGTCGGGTCGCGTGGCGTAGAGCGCGTCATAGACCGCGCGCACGAATTCCAGGTCGTCCGGGCGATCGACGGTCCAGCGCACCTCGGCCTCGTTCCGATCCTGGGTCAGCGCCGCCAGCCGATAGCGCTCGGGGTGGCGATAGATGAACGGGGTCACGTGCTCCCGATCATAGGGATCGCGCGTTTCCGCGTGGGCCTGCCGCAGGGCGTCGGTCCGGAACACCTCGACGTCGAGGCCCTTGGGAAAGGTGCGCGTGTCGCCGCCGCTGGTGACGTAGTCGGCGCCCGAGTCGCGGAATCGTCGGATGGTGGCGTCGATCACCGTCGGGTCGACGAGGGGGCAGTCGGCCGTCAGGCGCGCCGCGACCCGCTGGTCGCCCGCCGCGTCCAGCGCCAGGATAAACCGCGAGAGGACGTCGTCCAGATCGCCTCGGACCACCTCGACGCCCGCCCCGATCAGGGTCTCGGCGAGCGGGTCGTCATCGGCGCGCACCGAGGTCGCGACGATCAGGCGTGACACCTGCCCGGCGCGACGCACGCGCTCGATCTGCCGCAGGATCATCGGCGCGCCGGCGACGTCCGCCAGGACCTTGCCGGGCAGGCGGCTCGAGGACATGCGAGCCTGCAGGATGGCGAGGGTCATCGTCCGGCGGCCAGCCGATCGGCGAGGGCGGCGGCCACCTCGGCCATGACCGGGTTCCAGTCGCTGTAGTCGGCGGGGGCGAACACCCGCGCCTGGGGGTACCAGGGATAACGGTCGGTCCCCAGCTTGGTCCAGGCGGCCGGGGCCGTCAGCAGCCAGATCGGCGCATTGGCCGCGCCGGCCAGGTTGGTCGTGGCGTTCGAGAAGCCAACGATCAGGTCGACGGCCGAGCAGAGCGCCAGCACGTCGTCCAGGTCCGCCTTCAGGTCGATGCCCGGCGGCTGCCAGATCTCGACGCCGAACACCTCCTTGGCGTAGGCGATCTCCTCCTCGCAGTCGCCATACTGCAGGTTGACGAAGACGGCGCCGGGCGTCTCCAGCACGGCTCGCCAGGCTTCGAAGGGCGAGAACTGGCGACCGCGCTCGGCGTTCAGGCGCAGGCTCTTCCACAGCAGGCCGATCTTGGGGGCGGGGCCCAGCTTTTCCAACTCGGCCTTCCAATGCGCCACGCGTTCCGGATCAGGCGTCAGGTAATCGGCTGTCTTGGGGAAGTTCTCGATCGCGCCGCGCAGGCTGGGCAGGAAGTCGCCCAGGGCGGCCCAATAGTCGAAACGCTCCCAATCGGTGATATCGGGCGCTCCCCGGAAGACGCGGCCCTGGTAGACGATGGTCCGGTGGGACGTGATCTCGACGCCCGGGAAGGCGCGCTCGAAGATCGGGACCAGGCGCCGTTCGACCGCCAGGGTCAGCTTGCCCTCGGGGCCCAGCATTTCCAGGATGTCGGGCAGCATGTTGGCGAACATGACCTCGTCGCCCAGACCTTGCTCGGCGCAGATCATCAGGGACTTGCCGTTCAGGGCCTGGCCCGACCAGCGCGTCCCGGAGATCTGGAACAGAGGAGCTTCCGGCAGTTCGGGCGAAAACCGCGCCTCGTAGTCGCGCCAGCCCTCGTCGATGCGGCCCAGGGCGAGCAGCATGGTCGACCGGGCGAACCGCATGATCGCCTCGTCGCTCTTGCTGTCCGGAGCGAGCAGGGCGTGGTCGATGTCGACCAGGGCGCCGGCGACGTCACCCATGTCCGACTTGGCGAAGGCGCGATTGTGCCAGGCCTTGCTGAACTGCGGCCCCAGTCGCAGCGCCTCGTCGAAAAAGATGATCGAGCCCTCGGCGTCGCCTCGGTTGCAGACCACCGTGCCCAGGGTGTTCCAGAGCGCGGGCGCCTCGGGATAGGTGGCGATCGCGGCTTTCAGCACCTCGATCGCCTCGTCCTCGCGGTTCAGCTCGCGCAGCGCGCAGGCCAGGTTGTTGGCGGCCTCCAGGTCGTTCGGACGGGCCAGGCGGAAGTGGGCGAAGAACTTGGCGGCGAACTCCGGCATGTTCATGCGGAAGGCGAGGCGGCCCAGGTCGCCGGCGACCGCCGCGTGATCGGGCAGGAGCTTCAGCGCCGCCTCGTACGCGCGGATCGAATTGCCATAGTCGCCCAGCTTTTCGCGAGCAATCCCGACGATGTGCCAGGCCAGGCCCAGCATTTCGTCCTTCTTGAGAAGCTTCAGCGCCAGCTTCTGGGCCTTGGCGTAGTCGGCGGCGTGCACCGCCTGGACCGCCTGGTTCAGGACCTTGGCGTTCTCCGCATTCTTGATGTCCTGTGTGGCGCGCTTCAGGCGCTCGATCGATTCGTTCGAGGCCGAGTCGCCGATGGCGCCGCCGATCTGGCCTGCGTGAACCGGGGCCGCGCCCATGTCTGGCTGGGCGAGGATGCTGGCGGAGGCTTCCAGGGCGCTTTTGCGGGACATGCGGGCGAGGACCTTAGACTCTGGTGTTAACCATGTTTTGAGGCGCTATGCTTAATTGAGTCCTAAGCTGCGGCTCACGGTCGCAAGGGCGGCAAGACAGCGTTAACACGTGCGCGTCTAGCTTGCCTTCGATCCGTCGTCATTCGGCGGGACCGGGCGAAGCGGCGTCAACAAGGGAGCGGCCTTAAGTGCCTTTGAAGCTGTCGCTGAAGCCCGGCGAAAAATTCGTTCTCAACGGCGCCGTGGTCCAGAACGGAGATCGGCGCGGTGTTCTGGTGCTCCAGAACAAGGCCTCGGTTCTTCGCGAGAAGGACATCATGCAGCCGGACCAGGTCACGACGCCCGCGCGTCGGATCTATTTTCCGGTGATGATGATGTACCTCGAAGAGGGCGCCGCAGAGAAGTTTTACGAGGAATTCGCGACGCGCCTTAACGATTTTATGGGTGTTGTGCGTAATCCTGCGGTCCTTCAGGACTGCATCGCCATTTCGAAGCACGTCATGGCGCGCGAGTACTACAAGGCTCTGATGTTGAGCCGTAAGTTGATTGAATACGAAGACGAGAGGTTGGGGCATGTCTCTTCGGGCGTATCAGCAGGCGGCGACGCGGGCTGAGAATCCCCGTGAAATGGAGTACCGCCTGTTCGGTCAGGTGACGCGCGCCCTCATGGACGCGTCGCAGGCCTCGGTGGACGACATCGCCACGCGGATCGACGCACTGGATTGGAATCGCAAGGTCTGGTCGGCCTTGGCGACCGACTGTTCGTTGCCGGAAAATCAGCTGCCGATGGAGCTGCGCGCCAGCATCATCTCGCTGAGCCTTTGGGTCGGCCGCCACTCCAGCGCCGTGATGCGCAAGGAGGAGGACTTCGAGCCCCTGATCGAGATCAACCGCATGATCATGCAGGGGCTGTCCGGCCGCGCCGACGCCGCCTGATTCTTGGGGTTTCGCAAGACTGAACGTCTTGCCTACCCGCCCCCGGAAAAACCTGCCGCCCGGCGAATGTTGCATTCGCCGGGCGTTTTCATTTCTGGGCCGAATTCAAGAAAAAGCTCAAACAAAACAATTGCTTGTAATTTTCCTGTCGGCGCGGCCCGTCTGGCCCGCCGCTTGCGATGGTTCGCACGGGCAAAACGCCCGCTCGGCAATAGGCCGGATAAATCCCACCAAAACGGTAGGTATCAAATGCTGAACTCGATCAACACCAATCCTGGTGCGCTCATCGCGCTCCAAAATCTGAACGCCACCAACACGGAGCTCGCCACCACCCAGAGCCGTATCAACACCGGCAAGAAGGTCGGAAACGCCAAGGACAATGGCGCGATCTGGTCGATGGCCAAGATGCAAAGCGCGAGCTCGAGCTCGTTGAACGCCGTGAAGGATTCGCTCCAGCGCGGTCAGTCGACGATCGATGTTGCTCTCGCGGCAGGCGACACCATCACCGATCTGCTCACGAAGATGAAGGAAAAGGCCCTGGCCGCTTCCGACACTTCGCTGAACACCGCCTCGTTCAACGCGCTGAAGGCCGATTTCGATTCTCTCCGCGACCAGATCCAAAAGGCCGCGGACAACGCGAAGTTCAACGGCGTCAGCCTGGCTGACGGCAGCACCAACAGCCTGGCCTTCCTGGCCAATTCTGACGGTGGCAACTTCACGGTGAGCGCCCAGAACCTGGGTCTGCTGGGTATCGGTCTGTCGGCCAGCCGTTCGTTCACTTCGGCGACCAATGCCAAGAGCATGATCGCTGTTCTGACGAGCGCGTTGCAAACGGCGACGAACAAACTGTCTTCCCTGGGCACTGCCTCGACCGGTCTGGACACGCACCTGACCTTCGTGGGCAAGCTGCAGGACAGCCTGGACGCCGGCGTGGGCAACCTCGTCGATGCGGACCTGGCGAAGGAAAGCGCCAAGCTGCAGTCGCTGCAAACCAAGCAGCAACTGGGCGTGCAGGCTCTCTCGATCGCCAATCAGACGCCGCAGTCGATCCTGTCGCTGTTCAAGGGGTGAGCCCGATACGCCGGACGGCCGTCAAAAGCCGTCCGGCGCCTCTTTCCAGCTGGGTGCGCATTATGTGCCCGGCAATAATTGCCCATGGCGAAAGGCTCCCGGCAGAAATTGCCGGGAGCCTTCGTCGTTAATGGATCTATAATGTAGTAAATTCAGTACTTTAGACAGATTGTCGCAGCTAGGAATTTTTGGCCCGGCAATTGCTACAGACCTTTTCGAGCAAAACGCTCCCGGCAGCCAAAATGGCGTCGGACACCTTGAAAAGGACTCTATTCGTATGCCGCTGAACAGCATCAATACGAACGCTGGCGCTCTGATCGCTCTGCAAAACCTGAACGGCACCAACAGCGAGCTGCAGGTCACCCAACAGCGCATCAACACCGGCAAGAAGGTCGCGAACGCCAAGGACAACGGCGCGATCTGGGCGATGGCCAAGAACCAATCGTCGAACTCCCAATCGCTGAATTCGGTGAAGGACTCGCTGCAACGCGGTCAGTCGACCATCGACGTGGCCCTGGCCGCCGGCGACACCATCACCGACCTGCTCGGCAAGATGAAGGAAAAGGCCCTGGCCGCTTCCGACACCTCGCTGAACACCGCGTCGTTCAACGCCCTGAAGGCCGACTTCGACTCGCTGCGCGACCAGATCACCAAGGCCGCCAGCAACGCCAAGTTCAACGGCGTCAGCCTGGCCGACGGCAAGACCAACAAGCTGACCTTCCTGGCCAACACCGATGGTTCGGGCTTCACGGTCAACGCCCAGTCGCTGACCCTGCTGGGCATCGGCCTCTCGGCCGGCCTGTCGTTCACCTCGGCCACCGCGGCCAAGACCGCGCTGGGCTTCATCGACAAGGCCATCGGCACCGCGACCAACAAGCTGGCCTCGCTGGGTACGGCTTCGACGGGCCTGGACACCCACCTGACCTTCGTCGGCAAGCTGCAAGACAGCCTGGACGCCGGCGTCGGCAACCTGGTGGACGCCGACCTGGCCAAGGAAAGCGCCAAGCTGCAGTCGCTGCAAACCAAGCAGCAACTGGGCGTGCAGGCGCTGTCGATCGCCAACCAGTCCACGTCTTCGATCCTGAGCCTGTTCCGCTAAGGGACGGGCGGGAGGCGGGCCAGGACGGCCCGCCTCCGTCTTTCCTTCCGGCTCGGTCGGACAAGGTCTTCCAAGCAGAAGAGGAGGGTCGGCCCACAAGCGCCGGCAATTGAAAAATGGAACCAAAAGCCGCTTTGTCGGCCATCAGAGACTTTATCGCCCCCGTCGCGCCTTCGAACGCCCCGGACCCGTCCGAGGGCGCGAAAGTCGTTTCGAACGAGGCCGCCCGGATCGCCACGCCGGAACCGGCGCGCGAGGCCGAACCGGCTCAACCGGTCGACGATGGCCCCCAGCCGGGTGATCTGCGTCTGGTGATCGAGCAGGACGATGGCACGGGGCAGTACGTCTACAAGACGGTCGACCGTCGCACCGGCGAGACGCTGCAGCAGTTTCCGCGCGAGCAGATCCTGAAGCTGCGCGAGGAAGCCAACTACGCGTCCGGCGACGTCTTCGACGGCCAGGCCTGAGGGCCGGATTGTCTATGGGAAGGGTGGGTGCGACGGCGAGCCGCACCCGTAAACAGACATGGTTTATAAGCGTTAACCATAATCTTACCTTCTGACCTCAATTTCGGCGGCGAACGGATCGCACGCCGAATCGCGCGCGGTCGCAACCAACGGCAAAATCGCCGATCGGAGGCCGCGCATGACGCTGAGCGTCAATACGAACCAGCCCGCGCTGATCGCACTGCAGAACCTGAATCGCACCAACGATCAGATGCAGGCGACCCAGACCCGCATCAACACGGGGGAGTCGATCTCCACCGCCAAGGACAACGCCGCCGTCTGGTCGATCGCGCAGGAGCAGCGCGCCGACATGAGCGCGCTGGGCGCGGTCAAGATGAGCCTGGATCGCGCGACCTCGATCGCCGACGTGGCCCTGGCCGCCGGTGAATCGGTCTCCGACCTGCTGAAGCTGATGCGCGAGAAGGTGGTGGCCGCCAAGGACACCTCGCTGACCACGACCTCGCTGCAATCGCTGAACAGCGACTTCCAGGGGCTGCTGAAGAACCTGCAGCAGGTGATCAAGAGCGCCGTGTTCGACGGCGCCAACCTGCTGGACGGCAGTCAGCCCGCCGACATGACCTTCCTGGCCGACGCCGACGCGGCCCAGGCCATCACGCTCAGCCTGCAGAACCTGTCGCTGGGCGGCACGATCAACACCCTGACCGCCACGGACGATATCCTGACGCCGGCCAACGCCACGGCGGTCCTGACGCGCCTGGACGCGACGATGAGCTCGGTCAACCAGGCCGTCGGCAACATCGGCACCCAGGCCAAGCAGATCGACGCCCACAGCTCTTTCGTCTCGCGGCTTAACGACGTGCTCGAGACCGGCGTCGGCAACCTGGTGGACGCCGACTTGGCCAAGGAAAGCGCGCGCCTGCAAGCCCTGCAGGTGAAGCAGCAGCTGGGCGCCCAGGCCCTGTCGATCGCCAACGGCGCGCCGCAGATCATCCTGTCCCTGTTCAAGGGCTCGTAACGCTAGGTCGCGGGCCATGCTCGGGCTAAGCTACGCCCGGGCTGACTGGGGATTCGGCGACGAGCATGATCGAGCTGCGCGACTTGCGGGACGAGGACGAGGCGGTCCTCTTTCAGTGGCGTTCCGAACCCGAGGTCGACCGCTGGATGTCGGACGCCGACCTGCCCAGCCGAGAGGCTCACGCCGCCTGGTTCCAGGCGCTGCGGACCGATGCCGACATGCGCGGCTGGATGATCATCCGCGGCGGGGCGTCCATGGGGCTGCTGACGCTCACCGGCCTCACCAGCCATCATCGCCGGGCCAGCTGGAACTGGTTCCTGGGCTCGGCCGAGGCGCGGGGCAGGGGTGTCGGCCGGGCCGCCCAGGTTCTGGGACTGGACCGGGCCTTCGGCGAACTGGGCCTGCACAAGGTGTTCGCCGAGGTCATGGCCGACAACGACGCGGCCCTGAAGGCCCAGTCCTCGGCCGGTTTTCGGCGCGAAGGCTATCTGCGCGGCCACGTCCTGAAGGAGGGCCAGCCGCGCGACGTGGTGCTGCTGGGCATCCTGGCCTCGGAATGGGCCGATCTGCGCGAGGGCGCCCGCCGGGCGCTTTCCGACGCCAATCTCATCGCTGCCTGATCCCAACTGTTAACGAGTCGTCAGCGAAGGTCTGGCAAAGGTACCAGCGGGGGACTGCGCCTCCCGACCAGGACGGACCGTGATCAGTTTCGATTCCAGTATCCTGCTCAGCTACTATCAGGCCCGATCGGGCCTGACGGGCGCTGCCGCGTCTGGAGCCAGCTCGACGGCGTCCTCTTCGGGCTCCAAGGCCGTCGTGCCGACCGCGCCCTGGCTCAGCGGAGCGGCGCCGGCGGCCAGCGAGCTGGTCCGCTCGGCCCTGAACGGGCGCAAGTTCGTCGATGAAGGCGCCAACGCGACCACGCTCAAGGGGGCCAGCCCCGACTACAAGAAGCTGTTCGCGACCTATCAGGCCCTGAACACGCTGTCGGCGCTGGCGAACCGCGCCGGCGAGAAGGGCGTCACCGAAGGTGAGATTTTCCGGTTGCAGACGGCCCTGACCAAGGGGCTGGGCGAGATCGGCGCCTATGTCCAGAACATGTCGCTGGACCAGGCGCGCCTGACCACCGGCACGGTCACGACCAGCGCCAAGAGCACCGTGGGCGTGCCCAAGGCGACCTACAGCTACACGACCGACACGATCTACAGCGGCCAGATGGACGACGAGGTGCCCAAGTTCCAGGGCGCCGTCTCGTTCAACGTCGCGGTGAAGAGCTTCGGGGTCACCTCGAACGTGACCATGGACCTGTCCGAGATGGGCTCGACGCCCCGGACGATGTCCAACGTCGTCAGCTACATGAACGGCAAGCTGAAGTCGGCCGGCTTCAACACGACCATCTCGCTGCAGCGCACGACCGGCCAGGAACGCACCGTCCAGGTGGGCGGCAAGCCCGTGACCCTGCCGGCGACCGGCGACGACTTCGCGCTGAAGATCAACGGCGACTCCGCCGAGCAGCTGACCTTCACGGCTCCGACCGCGGCGCCGGCCGTCTATGTGACGACCAAGGCGGGCAATCCGGATCCGGACAAGGATTCCACCACCGACGACGCCGTCTACGAAACGACCCTGACCAAGTACAGCGCCGCCGGCGCAAGCGGCGGCGCGGGGGCTGGCGCGCCTGGCGGCAAGGTCTTCACCGAGACCCTGCAGGGCACGATCTCGGGCGTGCGCAAGTCGGTGACGGGGGTGGACGGCTCGGTCTACATGCTGGCCGACGTCGACACCGCGGTCGAAGGCAAGACCGATCTCAACGGCCAGATCATCAAGGGCGAGAGCGATGTCGCGCTGCTGAAGTACGACAGCGCCGGCCACCTGCTGTACGCCCGGACCCTGGGCGCGACCGACGACGCCAGCGGCCTGTCCTTGGCCGTCGCCGATGACGGCGGCGTCGCCGTGGCCGGCTCGGTCAGCGGGCGCCTGGCCGGCGCCGTCAACGGTCCCATCAACAACAGCGACACCTCCTCGACCACGGACAGCTTCGTCACGCTCTATGACGCCAAGGGCGACGAGCAGTGGACGGTGCGCCGCGGCGGCCTGCAGGACGACGAGGCCACGGCCCTGGCCTTCGGCTCGGACGGCGTTCTCTATGTGGGCGGGCGCAGCAAGTCCGACCTGCCGGGCTCCGTCGGCAGCGATCCGAGCGGCGGCTGGGACGCCTATCTGTCGGCCTTCGCCACGGACGCCAACGGCCAGCCCAAGGCCCTGTTCACCCAGAAGTTCGGCACGACCGAGAACGACTCCGTCTCGGACATCGTCGTCAACGGCTCGCAAGTCATCGTCGGCTCCAAGGAGAACGGCGAGGCCATGCTGCGCAGCTTCGATGTCGCGGCCAACGTCGTGACTGAGAACGTCACCAAGCTCGATCAGTATGGCGCCTATCAAAGCGTGCCGGTCACCTACACCAAGACCGCCACGGTCACCGCGGGCGCGACGCGGGATCTGGGGTCGCTGAAGGGCGGCGAGCTGGTGGGCCTCAAGATCGACGGCGGTCAGCTGTACGTCGGCGGCTATACGGCCAACAACCTCATGTCGATCAACGGCGCGACGACCGCGCCGTCAGGCGGCATGGACGCCTTCGTGGGGCGGATGTCGCTGGACATCTCCAGCAACAGCGCCGACGCCCTGACCTATTATGGCGGCACCGGCGACGACACCGTGACCGGCTTCGACGTCAAGAACGGCACGGCGTGGCTGGTCGGATCGGCCGGCGCCAACCTGGACGGCCAGACGACGGTCGGAACCAAGGACGGCTACGTCGCCCAGGTCAATGTCGGCACGGGGGGCGTGGACTGGAGCCAGCGCCTGACCGGCAAGGACGGCTACGCCACCCCGACCTCGGTGGCGGTCTCCTCGTCCGGCGCCTCGGCCCTAGACCTGTTCGGCCTGCCCAGCGGCAAGATGGACTTCACCCAGTCGGACCGTATCGTTTCGGCGACCGCGGCCCGGGCCGGCGACACCTTCCAGATCCGCACCCGCGAACGGGGCGCGCTGACCACCATCACCATCGACGCCAACGATACGCTCGAGACCTTGGCCGACAAGATCAAGCGCGCTTCGGGCTTCCGCGCGAAGGTCGAGGTCGGCACGAACGGCAACAGCCGCGTGCTGAAGATCAGTCCGGCCTCGAACACGTCCACCATCGAGGTGGTGGCGGGCAAGGGCGGCACGGACGTGCTGACCTCGCTGGGCCTGGCGGGCGGAGTCATTCGCAACACCAAGACCGACAACGGCAAGACGGTCTCGGCCGACGGCAAAGGCCCGGTCTATGGCCTGCAGCTGCCGCCGGAACTGGATCTGACCAGCGAAGCCGGCCGCAAGAACGCCAATGTGGTCATCACGCGCGCCCTGTCGCAGGTGCGCAGCGCCTATCGCGAGATCGCCGATGCGGCCATGGGGGTGAAGAGCGACACAGGTGCGACGTCCGGCAAGAGCGGCGGTACGGTGCCGACCTATCTGACCAACCAGATCTCCAACTACCAGGCGGCGCTGAACCGCCTGACGGGCGGCGGCTAGAGCCTGCCTGGGTTTGGATGGAGCCATCCAAGCCGGATGATCAGCGCCATCTTCCTGGACTTGGGGTGTGTTCGGGCGGTTCAGACGCTTGCACTTAACTTGACGCGCTCTGGCCGCTTTTACGGCCGCCGAGCTTGAAAGCGTCATCGACGCGTCGTAGCCAGGGGCATGGACTTTCTGAAAGATCGACGGATCATCCTCGGCGGCGGCGCGGCGCTCGCGCTGCTGGCCGGTCTGGGCATCGCCGTGACCCTGATGTCGGGTCACGACAAGAAGCCGGCCGAGGAGCCGCCGGCCTCGCGTGCGGGCTTGATCGTCGAAACCGGACGCGACGACGACGGCAAGCTGGACCCGGCGCGCCCGCTGCGCTGCTTCGTGGGAGGAAGCTTTGTCGGCGAGATCACCTTGGCCGAATGCGCCAAGAAGAACGGCGTCGCGACGGGCGCCCTGGATGTCGGCGTCGACGAAACCGGCGCCCTGGCGGCCGCCGACCAGGCCGGCACCGTCCTGACCCCTCTGCCGCCGACCCCGACGGTCACTGCGCCGGCGGCGACCGCGCCGACGAGCCCGGCCGCGCCCTCGACGACGGCCAGCACGTCGACCGGCGTGGCCCTCGGCGCCTGCTGGCGCTACGCCGGCAACGAGTGGCGGCGCCTGCCCGGCGAGATCACCCTGAACGCCTGCGCCCAGCAGCTGTTCGCCGGCCGCTGCGAGCGCACCGGCGGCGCCACCTACGGGCGGTGGGGCGAGGAAACCCTGCGCCTGGTTCCGGGGCGCGTCGAGATCTCGTCCGACAACCGCAGCTTCCACACCGCGTTCGATCAGGGCCCGAACTGCTCTATCCCGAACGGCTGATTGGTTTATAAGTGTAATCCATGAGCAAGACCGTCTTCGCTGTCGCCGCCGTCCTGGCCGTTTCCGCACTTGGGCTTTCGGCCTGCGAGAAGCAGACCAAGGCGCCGTTCGAGCAGGGCGTCTGCTTCCAGGTGGCGACGAACAAGGACGGCACGCTGCGGTTCAATCCGCTCGAACGCAACGTGCCCCAGATGGAGCTCTGCGCCGCAGCGCTGGAAGGCGCGCGCCTGCGCTTTGTCCGTATGGGCCAGTCCAACAGCAAGAGCATGGTCGGGGCCTATCAGGGCTCGTTCCTCTTCCTCGAGAAGGAGGGGATCTATGTCGGCCAAACCTATGAAGGGCCGCGCTTCATGTCGCTGGTCCGCACCGGCGACGGCCGCCTGGCCGTGCCGGGGGCCATTCGTCGCGAACCCGCTCAGTAGCGTTCGGCGGAGGCGGGCGGGGCGATTTGTCCGTCCACAGCCGTATCGCCCATCCACAAGAACGTTATGGGAACAAAACTTGCATCCGCGTTAGCCTCTCGTTAACGTCCGCCCTCAGATTCCGGCGCGAGGGTCGCCGGGCGAGAGCAAGGTCAAGCGATGGCGGGCAGCGTCAACAAGGTCATTCTGGTGGGCAACCTCGGGGCCGATCCCGAGATCCGCAGCCTGGGTTCGGGCGACCGGGTCGCCAACCTCCGTATCGCCACCTCCGAGACCTGGCGCGACCGCAACAGCGGCGAGCGCAAGGAAAAGACCGAGTGGCACCGCGTCGTGATCTTCAACGACAACCTGGTTAAGGTGGCCGAGCAGTACCTGCGCAAGGGCTCGACGGTCTACATCGAAGGCGCCATCCAGACCCGCAAGTGGACCGACAACACCGGCGTCGAAAAATACTCGACCGAGATCGTGCTGCAGAAGTTCCGCGGCGAGCTGACCATGCTGGGCGGTCGCGGCGACAGCGCCGGCGCCTCGTCGGGCGGCGGCGACGAGTACGGCGGCGGCTATTCGGGCGGCGGCGGCTCCAGCTTCGGCGGCGGTCAGCGCAGCCAGCCCAGCGGCCCGCGCGAAAGCTTCTCGGCCGACCTGGACGACGAGATCCCGTTCTAGGGAAATGGCCATTTCACCGAGTGTGCGGATCGTCACAGTCCGATCCGCGCCTTGGCCTTAGACGAAACTGGTCTGCTTCTTGTGGGAGTCGGACCGGTGGGGACAGTGAAGAGCCCGTACGAAGGCTTCCAGCCGACGACGGAGAGCCCTTCACGGGGGCGAGCGGCGGGCGGACCGGGGACGGTCGCTCGCCGCTTTCTTATAGGCGTGGCCGGATCAGTCGAGCAGGGCTGCCGGCCACGCCCATCGAAACCGGGCCACGTCGACCTCGCGGCCGCCCGGGACGGTTTCCCGGTAGCGCGCCACCTCGACGCCGCCCCTGCGGATGTAGAAGTCCAGCGCCGCAGTGTTCGGCGCATAGACCTCCAGGTGCAGCGGCGCGCCGCCGTGTTCCTCGACCAGCCACCGGGCCACGCCCGCCAGCAGGGCCGTGCCGAGGCCGCCGCCCTTGCGTTCGGGCGCGACGTGCAGGTTGTCGAGCAGGGCGCCGACCTCGGACTTCAGCCGGAACGAGGCGTACGCCAGGCCGACCGGCGTCGCGCCGTCCATGGCGGCCAGGACCAGGTCGGTGGTTGGATCGAAGTTGCTGAACCGGTCTCGCCAGCTGGCCCGCGAAACCTCGAACAGCTCATGGTCCAGATAGGCGTCGCCATACAGTCCGCGATAGGCGATCTGGCGACTGCGGGTATGAAGGTCGGCGAGGGCGTCCGCGTCATTTCGGGACGCTCCCAGAACATGGCCGAGTCGGGCGAGGACGGGCTGCATGCAGGGTATGGGAAGCGTTTCGCGGTGCGAAGACAAGCCGTCTCAATCGTCCGCTTTCCGCCTTAGTCGCGGCTTTGCCGCGCCCTTGGTCGAAAACTGGCCAAGTCCGTCGAGCGGACAACGTTGTCATTGGAATTATTTACCGAATTCTCTTGTTATCACTCGGAACGCGAAGCGCCAGTGGACGCGTTCTTGGACGAAGTGCTACTGAGACGCCCGGATATTGCACTGCGGGATCACGACAAAGCAGCGCTGTTCCAAGGCGAGACGACCTCCATCAGAGAGGCGCGGCCTTTTTCACTGATCGCAGGGTGAGAACAAATGCCGGTTGAGACGTTGACCAAGGCCCGTTGGGTGTACGCTTTTGGTGGAGGCGGCGCTGACGGCGACGCCTCGATGAAGAACCTGCTGGGCGGGAAGGGGGCCAATCTCGCAGAGATGTCGGCCCTGGGCCTGCCCGTGCCGCCAGGCTTCACCATCACCACCGAGGCCTGTGTCCACTACTATTCGAACGGCAAGCAGTACCCGGCCGAGCTGGCCGAACAGGTCGCCGCGGGCCTCGCCAAGGTCGAGGAAATCACCGGCAAGACGTTCGGCGACGTGGCCAACCCGCTGCTGGTCTCGGTGCGCTCGGGCGCCCGGGCCTCGATGCCGGGCATGATGGACACGGTGTTGAACCTGGGCCTGAACGACGAGACCGTCGAGGGGCTGGCCAAGCTGTCGGGCGACCGCCGCTTCGCCTACGACAGCTACCGCCGCTTCATCCAGATGTACTCGAACGTGGTGCTGAACCTCGAGCACCACATGTTCGAGGAGATCCTGGACGACCACAAGGATCGCCTGGATGTCCATGTCGACACCGGTCTGACCGCCGACGACTGGGCCGAGGTGATCAAGGACTACAAGGCCGCCGTCCAGGATCACCTGGGCAAGCCGTTCCCGCAGGACGCCCAGGAGCAGCTGTGGGGCGCCGTCGGCGCCGTGTTCGCCAGCTGGATGAACGACCGCGCCAAGTTCTATCGGCGCATGCATGACATCCCCGAGAGCTGGGGCACCGCCGTGAACATCCAGTCGATGGTGTTCGGCAACATGGGCGAGACCTCGGCGACGGGCGTGGCCTTCACCCGCAACCCGTCGAACGGCGAAAACCGCCTGTACGGCGAGTTCCTGATCAACGCCCAGGGCGAGGACGTGGTCGCCGGCATCCGCACGCCGCAATCCCTGACCAAGGTCGCCCGCGAGGAGATGGGCGATGTCGCCCCCTCGATGGAAGAGGCGATGCCGGAGGTGTTCGCGCAGTTCAAGTCGGTCGTGGAGACGCTGGAGCGTCACTACCGCGACATGCAGGACATCGAGTTCACGGTGGAGCAGGGCAAGCTCTACATGCTGCAGACCCGCAACGGTAAGCGCACGGCCAAGGCCGCGCTGAAGGTCGCCGTGGACATGGCGGCCGAGGGCGTCATCTCCAAGGAGGAGGCCGTGGGTCGCGTCGAGCCGGCCTCGCTGGACCAGCTGCTGCACCCGACCATTGATCCGACCGCGCACCGCGACGTGATCGCCAAGGGCCTGCCGGCCTCGCCCGGCGCGGCCACCGGCAAGATCGTCTTCGACAGCGATGCGGCCGAAAAGGCCGCCGCCAACGGCGAGTCGGTGATCCTGGTGCGCGAGGAGACGAGCCCCGAGGACATCCACGGCATGCACGCCGCCCGCGGCATCATCACCGCCCGCGGCGGCATGACCAGCCACGCCGCCGTCGTGGCGCGCGGCATGGGCCGAGCCTGCGTCTCGGGCGCCGGCGACGTGGCCATCTTCGAGAGGGAAGGCCTGTTCCGCGTCCGTGGCCGCGAGTTCAAGGCGGGCGAGATCATCACGATCGACGGCTCGACCGGCGACATCCTGGCCGGCTCGCCCAAGATGATCGAGCCCGAGCTGACCGGCGACTTCGCCACGCTGATGGGCTGGGCCGACCAGGTCCGTCGCCTGAAGGTGCGGGCCAACGCCGAGACGCCGCTGG
Source organism: uncultured Caulobacter sp. (assembly GCA_966211605.1). Lineage (GTDB taxonomy): Bacteria > Pseudomonadota > Alphaproteobacteria > Caulobacterales > Caulobacteraceae > Caulobacter. The sequence continues at coordinate 14,232 of CBIHOB010000014.1, read as the reverse complement.
ACGCCAAGACCGCCCGCCAGTTCGGCGCGGAAGGCATCGGCCTGTGCCGCACCGAGCACATGTTCTTCGACGACACCCGGATCGCCGCCGTGCGCGAGATGATCCTGGCCGACGACGAGAGCGGCCGCCGCACGGCCCTGGCCAAGATCGCCCCGTTCCAGAAGGCCGACTTCGTCGAGCTCTTCACGATCATGGAAGGCCTGCCGGTCACGATCCGCCTGCTGGACCCGCCGCTGCACGAGTTCCTGCCGCACACCGAGGAGGACGTTCAGGCCGTGGCGGCCGCCACCGGTCTCGACGCAGCCAAGCTGCTGCGCCGCGCCAAGGAGCTGCACGAGACCAATCCGATGCTGGGCCACCGCGGCTGCCGCCTGGGCGTCTCCTATCCCGAGATCTACGAGATGCAGGTCCGCGCCATCCTCGAGGCGGCATGCGAGATCGCCAAGTCGGGCAAGGCCGCGCCCGTCCCCGAGATCATGCACCCGCTGGTCGCCAAGGGCGAGGAGATGAAGTACCTGCGCGACCTGACCGACCGTGTCGCCAAGGCGGTGCTGGACGAGCAGGGCGTCGACCTGAAGTACACCGTCGGCACCATGATCGAGCTGCCCCGCGCGGCCCTGCGCGCCGCCGACCTGGCCGCCAACGCCGAGTTCTTCAGCTTCGGCACCAACGACCTGACCCAGACGACGTTCGGCATCAGCCGCGACGACGCCGGCAAGTTCCTGGGCGCCTATATCGACAAGGGCATCTTCGAGAAGGACCCCTTCGTCAGCCTGGACCAGGACGGCGTCGGCGACCTGATCCGCCTGGCCGCCGAGCGCGGCCGCGCGGCCCGTCCGGACGTCAAGCTGGGCATCTGCGGCGAGCACGGCGGCGACCCGGCCTCGATCAGCTTCTGCGAGAAGGTCGGCCTCGACTACGTATCGTGCTCGCCCTACCGCGTGCCGATCGCCCGGCTGGCGGCGGCGCAGGCCGCCCTGGCCGAAAAGGGCTAAACTCAGTCAGGGGCCTCGGGCTGGACAGTCCGGGGCCCTTTGCCTATCCCCGACCGACACTCGGGGGACGTTCATGGCCTATCTGCGCTGGCGCCGGTTCACGGAGCTGATGTCCCTGGACCGTCCGTGGGTCGGCGAGCTGTTCATGCGCAAGCGCGGCAAGCCGATCGTCGCCGCGCCGGTCGAGAAGTGGGACGCCGAGTACCAGGACGGCGTCTACGACCGCCTGAACCGGTCCGAGCAGCGCCACCATCACCGCCTGCTGGCCGCCATGATCGCCGACCGCTGGCCCAATCCGCGGGTTCTGGAGATCGGGGCGGGCGAGGGCGTGTTCTACGAGGCCCTGCGCGCCCACCGCCCGGCCCGCTATGTCGGCGTCGACTTCTCCAGGCCCGCCGTCGAGCGTGGCGAGACCCGCCTGGCGCCCGAGATCGCCATCGGCGAGGTCAAGATGCTGCTGGGCGACGGCCGCACCTTCCAGACCGACGAGACCTTCGACGTCGTGGTCTTTTCCGAGTGCATCGAGCACCTGGGCGAGGTCGAGGATCTGGTGGCCCATTACGCCCCGAACCTGAAGCCCGGCGGCGCCGTGGGCCTGACCATGTGGCTGGCGCTGAAGCCCCTGCGTCTGTGGCATCGCCTGAAGGCCGTGGGCGAGGTGCTGGACGAGGCGGTGATCAACACCCCCTGGGGCGGCGGCTGGCTGACCGCCGTTGTCCGTCCGAAGGGCGACTGATCGGCCTGGATTATCCAATTCGATATTCTGGCTAGACCAATTTTCGGCGCGCGCTATACCCGGAGCCAGACTTCTGGGAGGAAGCACGATGTTGGCGATCCTGGCTTTTGCCGCCGGTCTGGCGACGACGCCCGAACCTCAGGCGCTGACGCTTCCCGTGGCGATCGACGTGGCCAAGGCCGCGATCGACGCCTGCGTCGCGAAAGGCGCGCATGTCTCGGTCTCCGTGGTCGACGCCACGGGCAATCCGCTGGTCGTCCTGCGCGACGAGCAGAGCCCCAAGCCGCCGATCGCCGCGCCGCGCAAGGCCAACGCCGCCGTGGTCTTCGACCAGCCCGGCAGCGTCATGGAGCCGCGCGAAAAGACCGATGCCGACTTCGCCGCCAGGATCAAGGCCGATCCCGACCATCTGAACCCGCACGCCGGCTCGCTGCCGCTGCACGTCGGGACCGTCGTTGTCGGCGGCCTGGGCGTCGCCGACACCAGTCACGAGACCGCCGATGGCTGCGCCCGCGCGGCCCTGGCCAGGTTCCCGCAGTTCCACTGAGCCCATTTCATTGAGCAGGACGTCCCGATGAAGAAGCGCCTGTCCCTCGCGGCCGCCCTGGCCCTGTCGCTAACCGCCGCCCACGCCCAGGAGCACGGTCCGGTCACGCCGCTGCCCAAGCCCGACGCCGAGGGACAGAAGCCCCGCGCCACGGTCGTCCTGGCCCCGTACCGCTTCAACGACATCCTGTGGGAGAACGACCGCACGGCCCATCGCATCTACAGCCGCGACCTGGAGAAGGCCGAGCCGCCGTCGACGTCGGGCATCGACGCCTGGGGCAAGAGCGTGCGCTGGCCCTATATGGACCGCCAGCTGAAGACCGGCGACCAGCACGCCAATCACGGCGAAGGTCTGGACTTCTACGACGTGGGGACCGGTCGCGGCGCGGGCGGCCTGGGCGTCTGGCAGGACAACAAGCTGTGGACCTCGCGCAACTGGTCCAGCTGGAAGGTGATCCAGAACGGTCCGGACGTGGCCAAGTTCAGCGTCGACTACGCGCCGTGGCCGGTCGACGTGGACCGCAAGGTCTGGGAGACGCGGACCTTCACCCTGCCGCTGGGCACGAACTTCACGCGGATGGTCTCGACCATCAGCTCCGACAAGCCGGGCCCGCTGGTGGTCGGCATCGGCGTCACCAAGCGCAAGCGCGCCAGCGGGACGGGCGTGTTCCGGAAGGATCTCGCGCCAGGCCGGGTGACGTTCTGGGAGCCGGCGGATCCGGAAAAAGGCTCGATGGCCATCGCCCTGATGGTCGATCCGGCCTCGGTCGTCGAGGTGCGCCAGGATTTCGACAATTACCTGGTTTTGATCAAGGTCGAGGCCTGCAAGCCGTTCGTCTACTACATGGGCGCGGCCTGGGACAAAGGCCTGGACTTCCACAGCGCCGCCGAGTGGGACGCCTATGTCACGGCGCAGAAGCCGGACTTCGATCCCAGGCATTAGTTGCAACGAAAACCGCCCCGAGGCGGGAGGGAAGGCCTCGGGGCGGATCGTGGTCGTCCGCCTTGGGGGAGGGCGCGGACGACCAGGCCGCCGGCTATGAGCGATCAGCCGTGCAGCTTCAGGGCGGTCTCGGCGATCTTGCGGCCCTGGTAGCGCGCGCCGACCAACTCGTTCTCGCTGGGCTGGCGCGACCCGTCGCCGCCGGCGATCGTGGTGGCGCCGTAGGGGCTGCCGCCGGTGATCTCGTCCAGGGTCATCTGGCCGGCGTGGCCATAGTCCATGCCGACAATCACCATGCCGAAGTGCAGCAGGTTGGTGATGATCGAGAACAGGGTCGTCTCCTGGCCGCCATGCTGGGTCGCGGTCGAGGTGAAGGCGCCGCCGACCTTGCCATGCAGCGCGCCGCGGGCCCACAGGCCGCCGGCCTGGTCCAGAAATGCGGCCATCTGCGAGCTCATGCGGCCGAAGCGCGTGCCCGTGCCGACGATGACGGCGTCGTAGTCGGCAAGATCCTCGACCTTGGCGACCGGCGCGTCCTGGTCGAGTTTGAAATGCGCCTTCTGGGCGACCTCCAGCGGCGCCGTCTCGGGAACGCGCTTGATGTCGACCGTGGCGCCGGCCTCGCGGGCGCCTTCGGCCACGGCCTTGGCCATGGTTTCGATATGGCCGTAGGACGAGTAGTAGAGAACCAGAACCTTGGCCATCACGGCCTCCTTGAATGGGTGTCGGGGGAGGAAAGTCGGCGCGAGGATTTCGGTTTCCTCGCGCCTTCGTCTTGAACGATTAGGACTGCGCCGCGTCGACCAGGACCAGTTCGGCGTCTTCCAGGGCGGTGACGGTGATGACGTCCTCGTCCTTGATGCCGGCGCCGTCGCGGGCGTTCAGCTTCACGCCGTTGACCTCGACGACCCCCGCGGCCGGAACCAGGTAGCCGCTGCGATCCTTGCCCAAAGCGTAGGTCGTGCTCTCGCCGGCCTTGAGCGTCGCGCCCAGCACGCGGGCGTCGGTGCGGATCGGCAGGGCGTCGACGTCATCGGCGAAACCGCTGGCCAGGGTCACGAACTTGCCCGAGCGGTCGCCCTTGGGGAAAGGCTTGGCGCCCCACGACGGCGCCGAACCGAAGGTCTTGGGCTCGATCCAGATCTGGAAGATCCGGGTGGTTTCCGGCTCGAGATTGTATTCCGAGTGACGGATGCCGGTGCCCGCGCTCATCACCTGGACGTCGCCGGCCTCGGTGCGACCCTTGTTGCCCAGGCTGTCCTGGTGGGTGATCGCGCCGTCACGGACATAGGTGATGATCTCCATGTCGCTGTGCGGGTGCGGCGGAAAGCCGGTATTGGGGGCGATCTCGTCGTCGTTCCAGACCCGCAGGGCCCCCCAGTTCATGTTGCTGGGATCGTAGTAGCTGGCGAACGAGAAGTGGTGCTTGGCCTTCAGCCAACCGTGGTCGGCGCCGCCAAGCTTGTCGAACGGTTTGCGATCGATCATGGCTCTAACCTTTCTAATCCCTCTGGGCCTTGGCCCGTTTGGCGCGCCGCCTCGGCGCGTCCTGTTGAGGGAAAGATAGGGCATCCCATGAGATCTGAAATGGAAACTGTTGAAACTCATTGTTTCCATAAATAAGCTATTTGGATGTCCAAGCTTCCCGATCTCGAAGGGCTCGCCGTATTCGCCAAGGTGGTGGAGCTGCGCTCGTTCGCCGCCGCCGCCGATGATCTGGCCATGTCGAAGGCCACCGTCTCCAAGGCCGTCACCCGGCTGGAGGAGCGGTTGGGCGCGAGGCTCTTCAACCGCACGTCGCGCCGCCTGGCCCTGACCGACGCCGGCCAGTCTCTGGTCGAGCGGGCGACGCGCGTGCTGGCCGAGGCCCAGGCGGCCGAGGAGGAGGCCTCCAGCCAGTCCCTGGCCCCGCGAGGCCTGGTGCGGATGGCCGTGCCGATGTCATTCGGCGTCGACAGCCTGGCGCCGGTGCTGCCGGGTTTCTTCGCGGCCTATCCGGACGTCTCGATCGACCTGCACCTGTCGGACGCCACGGTCGATCTGGTCGGCATGGGCTTCGACCTGGCCCTGCGCGTGGCGTCCTTGCCCGACAGCTCGCTGGTCGCCCGCCGTCTGCGGGCGGTGAAGCGTCACGTGGTGGGCTCGCCGGGCTATTGGGACACGTACGGACGCCCGAGCCACCCGGCCAGCCTCGCCGAGCACCGCGGCCTGACCTATGGGCACCAGTCCGCACCGGAGACCTGGCGTTTTCAGAGGGGCGGGGAGGAAGCCTCGGTGCGGCCTCGCTCGGTGATCCGCGCCAACAACGGCGATGTCCTGGTCCCCTCGCTGATCGCCGGCATTGGCGTGGCGGTGCTGCCCGACTTCATCGTCGGCGCTGCGGTGGCGGACGGACGGCTGGAAGAGGTGCTGACGGACTGGACCGCCAGTCCGATCGCCCTGCACCTGGTGATGCCGCCCGGCGGCCCGCGCCCGACCCGGGTCGAGGCGCTGGCCAGCTACCTGGCCAACACCTTGGGCAAGTAGGGCGCTACTTCGCCCGTCGGAACGTCAGGCTCTGATCCGGCGGTCCGGGGACGCCGTCCACGTCCTGCTCGACCTTCAGGGTGTCGGGATCGGCCAGCCAGACCTTCATCGTCTGCCTGCGGCCGGTCTTGTTGCTGGTCACGGCGCTGACGCCGTGCGGGCCGTCGCGGGTGACGCTGATCATGACGATCTGGGTATTGACCACCGCCTTGGTCGGCGTCCCGTCCAGGGGGGCGTCGGCGAACTGGATGGCCGCCAGGCCTTCCTCGTCCTCCTCGATCAGTGTCCAGGCCAGGCTCTTACCGTCGTCCTTGGTCACGTCGACCTCGGCGGTGAGCGGCGCGGGGCCGGTCAGCGCTTCGTTGAAGGTCGAGGCTTTCAGGTCGATCGTCCATCGGCCTGCCGCGCCCAAGGGGTTGCTCTGGGCCAGGGCCGGGGTCGCCATTAGGCTGGCCGTGATCAGAAGGGGAAGGGCGGATCGGGTCATGCGACGCCTCCTTGCAGCGGCGCCATCAGACGCCCTCGACACATGGTACGTCTAGAAGCTTTCGAGCCTAGAGGCTGTCGACCTGGGTCGGAGTCAGGGCGCCCAGCTGCAGCGGCGTCATGGCGGCGATGTTGGTGGTCGACAGCCAATCCAGCTGGTTGATCGTCAGGCCGGGGATCTGGGCGGGCAGGATGTAGCCGATCTGGGTCGTCGTCAGGCTGGCGATCACCGCGGTCGACAGCGAACCGACCTGGGTGGCCGTCAGGCCCTGGACCTGGGTGGCGCTGAGCTGGCCAAAGGCGGTCGACGACAGGCTGCGCATCTGGAAGGCCGACAGCCCCTTGAGCGCGCTGGGTGTCAGGGCGCCGACCTGGGTGGCCGTCAGCGCCGCGAGATTGGTCACCGTGAGCGCGCCCAGCTGGCTGGCCGAGACGGACGCGACCTGGGTGGTCGAGAACTCGCCGATGTCCGTGACGGTCAGCCCGCCCAGCTGGGTGGCGGTCAGGCCCGAGAACTGGGTGCTCGTCAGGCCCTGGAAGGCGGTCGCGTCCAGCGCGTTCAGGTTCGTCGTCGACAGGCCGCTGATCTGGGTGGCCGTCAGGCTCTTGAACTGGGTGCTGGAGAGCTCGGCGAGGTCCGTCGCCGTCAGGCCCGCGATCTGTGTCGCCGCCAGGCCCGCGAACTGCGTGGTGCTCAGGCCCGCCATCTGGGTGGCGGACAGGGCGCTGAGATTGGTCGTCGACAGCGCCGCCATCTGGGTTGCGGTGAAACCGGCCACCTGGGTCGCGGTCAGTTCGGCGAAATTGGTGGCGTCCAGCGCGCGGATCTGGGTGACGTTCAGGCCGCCGATCTGGGTGGCGGTGAGGCTGGCGACCTGGGTCGGCGACAGGCCGCCGAAGCCGGCGCTCAGGCCGCCAAGCTGGGTGGCGGTCAGGGCCGAAACCTGGGTGTCCGACAGCGTGGCGGCCTGGGTTGCCGTCAGGCCCGCCAGCTGGCCGGCCGAAAACAGGTTCAGGTCCGCGCCGATGTCGGCGATCTGGGTTGAGGTCAGGGCCCCGACCTGGGTCGCCGTCAGGCCTTTCAGCTGGGTGGTGCTGAGCGCCGCGAACTGCTGGTCGTCCAGCGCCGGGATCAGGGTGGCGGGCAGGGCGGCGATCTGGGTGGGCGACAGGGCTTCCAGCTGGTCGGGCCACATCTCTTCCAGGTCCTCGACCCGCATCGCGCCGATCTGGGTCGCGGTCAGCAGCTTCAGCTGGGTCGAATCCAGCGCCGTGATCTGGGTGGCGTCCAGACCGGTGAAGTGCGTGGCGTCCAGAGCGCCGATCTGGGCGGCGCTCAGCGCTTCCAGGCGGCTGGCGTCAAGCTTGGCCAGCTGGGTGGACGTCAGCGCGTTCAGCTGGGCGCCGCTGAAAGCCGCCAGCTGGTCAGCGTCGAAGATCAGGTTCGGGGCGAAGGCCGGGATCTGGGTCGCCGTCAGGCCCTTCACGGCGGTGTTGGACAGGGCCGAGGCCTGGCTGGCCGACAGGCCGGCCAGGGCAGTGTTCGAAAGCGCCGCGACCTGGGTGCTGGCCAGGGTTTCCAGCTTGGTGGTCGAGAGATTGGTGATGGTCGTCGCCGACAGGGCGGCCATCTGGGCGGCGGAGAGGTACGAAATCGGCACTGGATCCGTTGCCCCGTAAGGTCGCGACGCGAATCGTTCGCGTTAACCCTATTCGAAAGGGCCGAGCGCGGCCATGCGGCGAGACGGCCTACCCGGCGCGCATGGTCCAAAGGTCCAGATCGCGCTCGCGGCCGATCAGGGCCAGACCCGAGGCGATGGACTCGAATTCGCCGCCGCTCTCGATCCTCTCCTGGCCGAAGCGGCGCAGGAAGATCTCGCGGACGGCCGGCACGAACGAGCTGCCGCCGGTCAGGAAGACGCGGTCGACACCGGCTTCGGTGAGGCCGGCGCCGTGCAGGGCCTCGCCGACGGCGGTTTCGATGGCGGTCAGTTCGGGCCTGATCCAAGCCTCGAATTCGCGCCGCAGCACGGGCTTCTCGATCTCGACCGAGCCGGCGGCGAAGCGGAACGTCGCCTCGGTCTGGCTGGACAGCGCCTCCTTCAGCGCCGAGACCGAGCGGTAGAGGGCATAGCCGTGGTTGCCGTCCAGCACCTCGATCAGGGCGGCGATCTTCTCGGGCTCCAGGGCGGTGCGCTCCAGGGCGCGGATGTCGCGCATGTCCTTGGAGGCGCGCAGCAGGGCCAGCTGGTCCCAGCGGGCGAAAGCGGCGTAGTAGCGCTGCGGGATCGGCAGGTTGTTCGAGAACGACCGGTATTCCGACCCCTTGCCCAGCTCGGGCGAGACCAGCTGGTCGATGATCCGGTAGTCGAAGGCGTCGCCGGCCACGCCGACGCCGGAGCGCGACAGCGGTGTGGAGCGCAGCGTTCCGTCGGCGCCGCGCTCGAACCGCACCAGCGAGAAGTCGGATGTTCCGCCGCCGAAGTCGGCGACCAGCACGGTGGCGTCCTGCTTCAGTTGGCGGGCGAAGAAGAAGGCCGCGCCCACGGGCTCGTAGGCGTAGCGGATGTCCTCGAACCCCAGGCGCCTGAAGGCGTCCTCATAGCGCGTCAGGGCCAGGGCCTCGTTCGGCGAGCCGCCGGCGAAAGTCACCGGCCGGCCGACGATGATGCGCGGGGGCAGGGTTTCCAGCTGGGCGCCGGCATGATCCTTCAGCCGCAGCAGGAACGCGGCCAGCAGATCTTCGAACTGGTAGCGCTTGTTGAGGATCCGGGTCTCGGTGAACGCCTGCGACGCGGCGAAGGTCTTGAACGACTGGATGAACCGCGTCTCCAGCGGGTCCTCGAGATAGGCCTCGATGGCCCACGGGCCGGCCTCGACCACGCGCTCGTTCGCCTGGCCGGCGGCGCCCTGGACGCTGTGGAAGCTGAGCGCCGAGCGAAAGGCGAACAGGTCGCGATTGTCGATCGAGAACCGGACCAGGCGCGCCTGGTCGTCGCCATGGGTCAGCGAGACGACGGTGTTGGTGGTGCCGAAGTCGACGCCAATGGTCGGCGCGAGAAGAGCGGCCGTCATGGGATGGCTCGATATGGTCGAAGCGGGAGGGGGCGTGCGTCGTAACGCCTCCCCCGCGAACGTCAAGCGACATGACCGATTTAAGCCGTCATTTACGGAAGGCGCCGGACTCTGGGCTTCAATGGGATCCGGGCAGGCGCGATTCGCCTGACACCGGTGTCCGCAAGCGCGAAAACTCAGCGGGCGCAGGGTTGCGGCGTCCGGAGTATTTGGGGGAACGCAGTGAAGCTCGACGACCTGAAGATCTCCTCGAAGGTTCTTCTGCCCGCCGCGGTGCTGGCCGTCGCCACCGTGGCGTGCGCGGGCCTGGGCGTCTGGCAGCAAAAGCGCGCCGACGCGGCGACCGAGGTGCTGGTCAAGCATCGCTCGCCCGCCGAGGTCCAATCGGCCCGCTTCCTGCGCCGGATCAGCATGATGGGCTACGCGGCGCACCGGACAGTCACTTATGACGGGGCGTCCCAGCAGGCGGCCGCCGCCTCCAAGGAGCTCGACAAGGTCTATGGCGAGGGCAAGGAGAGCCTCGACAAGATCGCCACCGCCGATCCGGCGACGGCCAGCTATACGGCCGACATGAAGGCCAAGCTGGACGTGGCCTACGCGCATGCCCGCTCGGCCGCCGATCTGGGCCTCAAGAACGACGACGTCGGCGCCTCGAGCGGCTTGGCCAAGGTCGACCCGGCCATCGACGCCATGGCCAAGGAAGGCAAGGCCTGGGGCGACGCCTACAACAAGCAGACCGCGGCCATGGTGGCCGAGGCCAGCAAGTCGGCGGCGGCCGGCTCGTGGCTGACCCTGCTGTTCGGCCTGGGCGCCGCGGCCAGCGGCATGGGCTTTGCGCTCTACATCGGCTCGTTCAAGATCTCGCGCCCGGTGCGGGCGCTGTCGCGGAGCATGACGGGCCTCGCCGACGGCCAGCTGGACGTCGAGGTCGTGGGCGCCGGCCGCAAGGACGAGGTCGGACTGATGGCCCGCGCCGTACAGGTGTTCAAGGACAATGCCGTGGCGCTGCGCTCCTCCGAGGCCGAACAGGCCCGCATCGCCGCCGCCAGCGAAAGCGAGCGGGCGCGCAACGAAGCCGTCTCGTCGGCCGCCGCGCGCGAACAGGCCTTCGTGATGGAGCGCCTGGCCGGAGCCCTATCGCGTCTTTCGAGCGGCGACCTGACGGTGCGCATCGACGACGCTTTCCCGGCGGGCTACGAGGCGATCCGCAACGACTTCAACGCCGCCATCGTCCAGTTGGATGAGGCTGTCGGCGGTATCGTCGCCGTGGCCGGAACGGTGAGCGCCAGCGCCGACGAGATCGCCGCCGCCGCCGACAACACCGCCCGCCGCAGCGAGCAGCAGGCCGCCAGTCTGGAAGAGACCGCCGCGGCCCTGGACGAGATCACCGCCACCGTCCGTCGCGCCTCGCAAGGGGCCGGCGAGGCCAGTCGCGTCGTCACCTCCACCCGTTCGGACGCCGAGCGCTCGGGCGAGGTCGTGCGCGGCGCCGTCGCGGCCATGACCCAGATCGAGGCGTCCTCGTCGAAGATCGGCAATATCGTCGGGGTGATCGACGAGATCGCTTTCCAGACCAACCTCCTGGCTCTGAACGCTGGCGTCGAGGCGGCCCGGGCCGGCGAGAGCGGTCGCGGCTTCGCCGTGGTGGCGCAGGAGGTGCGGGCGCTGGCCCAGCGTTCGGCCGACGCGGCCAAGGAGATCAAGACCCTGATCAGCGCCTCCACCGCCCAGGTCGACGAGGGCGTGCGCCTGGTCGGCCAGACTGGCGAGGCCCTGGACGGCATCGTGCTGAAGGTCGGCGAGATCGACGCGCTGGTCTCGGAGATGGCCGGCTCGGCCAGCGAACAGGCCCGCGGCCTCAACGAGGTCAACGCCGCCGTCAACCAGATGGACCAGGGCGTGCAGCAGAACGCCGCCATGGTCGAGCAGGCCACCGCCGTCAGCCACGCGCTGAAGAACGAGATCAGCGGCCTTGTGCGCATGATCGGCCGCTTCGAGGTCAGCGCGAAATCGCCGCCGCAGCGCCAGCAAGTCGCCTCGCGGCCGGGCTACCGCCGCGCAGGCTGATTGACTCGCCGTCTCGGCTCCGGTCGAAGGGATCGGAGTTGAGGTAGCCATCCGGGTTCCTTGCGAACCCGGAGCAACAGGAAACCCTTGGAAACTTTCGACGTCCTGGTGATCGGCGCGGGCGCGGCCGGCATGATGTGCGCCATCGAGGCCGGCAAGCGCGGGCGCTCGGTGCTGGTCGTCGACCACGCCAAGGCCCCGGGCGAGAAGATCCGCATCAGCGGCGGCGGCCGGTGCAACTTCACCAACACCGGCGCGTCGATCCATAACTTCCTGTCGGCCAATCCGAAGTTCGCCCTGTCGGCCCTGCGCCGCTACCGGCCCAAGGACTTCATCGCCCTGGTCGAGCGGTACGGCATCGCCTATCACGAGAAGACCTTGGGACAGCTCTTCTGCGACGGCTCGGCCAAGCAGATCATCGACATGCTGCTGACCGAGATGAAGGCCGCCGGCGTCCAGCTGCGGCTGGAGACGCGGGTCGAGAAGGTCGCCAAGGCCGAGGCTGGTTACGAAATCTCGCTGTCGTCGGGCGCGGTTCGGTGCGGTTCGCTGGTCGTGGCCAGCGGCGGCAAGTCGATTCCGAAGATGGGCGCGACCGGCCTGGGCTACGACATCGCCCGGCAGTTCGGGCTGAACATCGCCGAGACCCGGCCGGCGCTTGTGCCCCTGACCTTCGAGCCGGGCACGCTGGCGCGCCTGACGCCGCTGTCGGGCGTGTCCCTTGACGCCGTGGTCGCGCACGGCAGGACCAGGTTCCAGGAAGGCATGCTGTTCACCCATCGAGGCCTTTCGGGCCCCTCGATCCTGCAGATCTCGTCCTACTGGCGCGAGGGCGACGAGATCCGGATCGACATGGCCCCCGGCGTCGACGTCCTGGCGGCGCTGAAGGCAGCCCGCACCGCGACGCCGCGCCAAGCGGTGGCGACGGTGCTGTCCACTCTGCTGCCCAAGCGCGTGGCGCAGCTGATCGCCGAGGAAGAGGCTGCCGGGAAGGGCAATATCGCCGATTGTTCGGACAAGGTGCTGGGCCGGGTGGCCGCTGCGGTCAACGCCTGGACCGTCAAGCCGGTCGGCTCGGAAGGCTATCGCACGGCGGAAGTGACCTTGGGCGGGGTCGACACCGACGCCCTGGACTCCCGCACCCTTGAGGCCAAGGCTGTCCCGGGCCTCTATTTCATCGGCGAGGTGGTCGACGTCACCGGCTGGCTGGGCGGCTATAACTTCCAGTGGGCCTGGGCGTCGGGATGGTCGGCGGGGCAGAGCGCCTAGACATCAACGTCTAGCAAAAAGCCTCCCCGTGAGGGGGGGCTCCTCGTCATCTATTTCTTCTTGAACGGCTTACCAGCCGGCTTGCCGCCGGGCTTGGCGTCGAAGCCTTTCTTGAAGGGCTTGGGGCCCTTGAACGGCTTGCTGGGGCCGTCGCTCTTGCCGGCATAGGGTTTGGCGTACGGCTTCGGGCCGGCGGCGTTGTCGCTGCTGAAGGCCTTCTTGAAGGGCTTCTTCGGACGGTCGCCGTCTTCGCGCGGGGCGCGGGGCTTGAACTCGCGCGGCGGAGCGTCGGCCGAGGCCTCGTGACGCGGCTTGAAGGCGCGCTTGGGGCGGTCGTCGCCGTCTTGCGGCGAATACGGACGCGGAGCCTCGTCACGCGGACGATCATCGCGGGGCGGGCGCGGCTTGAAGTCCCGTTGCGGACGGTCGCCGTCCTCGAAGCGCTTCTTGAACGGGCGATCCTCGCCTTCGCCGCGCGGCGGACGCGGCTTGAACTCGCGCGGTGGCGCATTCGGATCGCGCGGCTCATGGCTTCTGGGCGGGCGCTCGCCACGCGGGGCCGGGGCGGTCGTCGGGGTGATCGACACATCCTCGCGCACGGTGGCCTGGACGGCCGCGCCGAACTTGGTCGCCGCCTCGGCCGAGATCTCGAACTTGGTGTCGTAGTCGAAGATCCGGATCGAGCCGATGTCCTTCTTGGTGATGTGGCCCAGGCGGCAGATCATCGGGATCAGCCACTTGGGATCGGCGTTGCCGCGACGGCCGACGCTGATGCGGAACCATTCCGAGCCCTCCATGTCCGCGCGCGGCTCGCGCATGGGACGCTCGCCCGGCTCGCCGGTGCGCAGGCGCGGGCCCGGATCGGCGCCGTGGCGCGGATCGTCATAGATGTCTTCCGGCGACGGCAGCTTGGCGCGGCGGGTGCGGATCAGGGCCGCGGCGATCTCGACCGGCGTGCGCTTGGCCAGCATGGCCTCGGCCAGGGCGATGTCCTCTTCGGTCGAGACTTCCGAGAAGATCGGATCCTCGAGCAGGCGCTCCTGGTCCTTTTCGCGGATCGAGTCGGCGCTGGGGGCGCCGCCCCAGTCGGCCTCGACGCCGGCGGCGAACAGCAGCTGCTCGGCCTTGCGGCGACGGGTGTAGGGGACGACCAGGGCGCTGACACCCTTCTTGCCGGCGCGGCCGGTGCGGCCCGAGCGGTGCAGCAGGGTGGCCTTGTTGATCGGCAGTTCGGCGTGGATCACCAGGCCGAGGTCTGGCAGGTCGAGACCGCGCGCGGCGACGTCGGTGGCGACGCAGACTCGGGCGTGGCCGTCGCGCAGGGCCTGCAGGGCGTCGGCGCGCTCGCGCTGGGAGAGCTCTCCCGACAGGCCGACGACGGCGAAGCCGCGTTCGCGCAGCTTGGCGTGCAGCGAGCGGACGCTCTCGCGCGTATTGGCGAACACCAGGGCCCCGGGGGCCTCGAAGAAGCGCAGCAGATTGACGACGGCGTGCTCAACCTCGTTCGGAGCCACGCGCACGGCGCGATACTCGATGTCGCGGTGCGGCTCGTTGCGGCCGATGGTGTCGATGCGCAGGGCGTCGTTCTG
>CBIHOB010000013.1:0-84729 GCA_966211605.1 uncultured Caulobacter sp. | reverse complement strand
ACCTACATCTATCCGCCCGCGCCCTCGATGCGGATCATCTCGGACATCTTCGCCTTCACCTCGGCGAACATGCCCAAGTTCAACTCGATCTCGATCAGCGGCTACCACATGCAGGAAGCCGGTGCGACGGCTGACCTGGAGCTGGCCTACACCCTGGCCGACGGCATCGAATACGCCCGCGCAGGCGTTGCGGCCGGCATGAGCATCGACCAGTTCGCGCCGCGCCTATCGTTCTTCTGGGCGATAGGCATGAACTACTTCATGGAAGTGGCCAAGATGCGGGCCGCGCGCCTGCTCTGGGCCCGCCTGATGAAGCGCGAGTTCCAGCCCAAGGACGACCGCTCGCTCAGCTTGCGCACCCACAGCCAGACCTCCGGCTGGTCCCTGGCGGCCCAGGACGTGTTCAACAACGTCGCCCGCACCTGCGTCGAGGCCATGGCCGCGGTGAACGGCCAGACCCAGAGCCTGCACACCAACAGCCTCGACGAGGCCCTCGCCCTGCCGACGGACTTCTCGGCCCGGATCAGCCGCAACACCCAGCTGTTCCTGCAGATGGAAAGCGGCACGACCCGCGTCGCCGACCCGTGGGGCGGCAGCTATTATGTCGAGCGCCTGACCTACGAACTGGCCCAGAAGGCGCTGGCTCACATCGAGGAGGTCGAGGCGCTGGGCGGCATGGCCAAGGCTATCGAGCAAGGCCTGCCCAAGCTGCGCATCGAGGAAGCCGCCGCGCGGACCCAGGCCCGCATCGACAGCGGCAAGCAGAGCGTGGTGGGCGTCAATCGCTACAAGCCTGAGGTCGCCGACGACATCCCGGTGCTGAAGGTCGACAACAGCGCCGTCCGCGCCGCCCAGCTGGAGAAGTTGGGCCGACTGAAGGCCGAGCGCGATCCGCTCGAGACCGAACGCGCCCTCAAGGCGCTGGAGGACGGCGCTCGAGGGACCGGCAATCTGCTGGCCCTGGCCGTCGACGCCGCCCGCGCCAAGGCCACGGTCGGCGAGATCAGCCTGGCCATGGAGAAGGTCTTCGGCCGCCATCGCGCGGAGATCAAGTCGATCCAGGGGGTCTATATGAAGGAAGCCGGCGCCGACCCGACGACCGCCCGCGCCAAGGCCATGGTCGAGGCGTTCGAGCAGGCCGACGGCCGCCGTCCGCGGATCCTGATCGCCAAGATGGGCCAGGACGGCCACGACCGCGGCCAGAAGGTCATCGCCACCGCCTTCGCCGACCTCGGCTTCGACGTCGACATCGGCCCGCTGTTCCAGACCCCCGCCGAGGCCGCGCGCCAGGCGGTGGAGAACGACGTCCATGTGGTGGGCGCCAGCTCGCTGGCCGCCGGCCACCTGACCCTGGCGCCGGAGCTGAAGGCCGAGCTCGCCCGGCAAGGCCGCGACGACATCCTGATGGTCGTCGGCGGCGTCATCCCGCCCCAGGACTTCCAGGCCCTCCGCGACGCCGGCGCGGCGGCGATCTTCCCACCCGGAACGGTCATCGCCGAAGCGGCGATCGAGCTGCTGGAGCAGTTGAACCGGCAGTTGGGGTATACGCAGGAAGCGGCTTAGCGGGCGACTGTGCTTTTCCGCCGGAACAGTCCGCGCTTCTTTTTCGAGCGCTCCAGGGCCACTTCCTCGGGGAGGCCGTGGCGCGCCTCGATGTCCTTCTGCAGAGCCTTGGCGGCCATCAGGTGCCCCGGAAACAGGGTGTCGACCAGCCAGCCGGCGACCGGCACGGTGTCAGACAGGTTGTCAGCCGCGAGGTAGGCCGTCATCCGCGCCAGGGTCGCCGCCGAAGCGCCGGCGTGGAAGGCGTGGAACAGCAGCAGCCCCCCCGCGCCCAGGCCATAGGCCAGGCCCGCCCCCGGCACCCAGGCCAGCACGCCGTCCAGACCCAGGCCGACGGGGCCGACGCCGATCAGCCGGTCGGACAGGCGCTTGATCGTCTCGGCCGAACGCCAGGCGCGGTGGGCCTTGGCGCGGCGATCTCCATGGCGATCCGAATAGCCGGAGAGGGAGATGTCGTCGGTCATGCTGATCTGAACGCCCTACTCCGCCGATTGGTTGTGCGAGCCTCAGCCCAGGAACACGACCCGGCGGCGCTCCTTGCCTTGCTGGATGCGGGCCAGCAGCTCGCGGTATTCCTGGGTCGCCTGCACGTCCTTGCGCGAGCCCTCGAAATAGATGGTGTCATCCATGTGCTTGGTCAGCATGTCGGCCGACCATTTGTGGCCGGTGAACAGCACGTCGACCGCCTTACCCGCGACGGGGATCGAGCCCGCCACGGTGTCGATCAGGATGATCGCGCAGATCTGGATGACAATCATCGGCGCGGCGCGGGCGCGCACGGCGTCGAAGACGATCAGGCCGCCAGCGCCCAGGCTGTACAGCTCGCCGGCGCCCGGAATCCAGGTCAGCAGGCCGTCCAGGCCGATGCCCAGCGGACCGATGCCGACGACGTTGTCGGAGAGCTTCTTAACCCGCTCGACATTGTTGCGGATGTTGTGCAGCTCGATGTGCGACTTCGCGAAGATCACCAGGCGGCTCCGGGCACGGTAAACGCCGGCAATCTGCCCGAAGCGTGGCCGCACCGAAAGGGCCGAGCCCCCAGATTCCCCCGTCGGGCGAACGCCGTGATCGAAAGCTTCGCTTCCAAGGGGAGCCCCTCGCGAACAGCGACGTTTGCGCCTAAGTTAACCTTGTTGTCCGCCAGGATTCCCGGATGCTGATCACGACCACGCCGTTCATCGAGGGCCGTCCCGTCCGGGAGTACAAGGGCGCGATCTACGCCCAGTCGATCCTGGGCGCCAACGTCGTGCTCGACCTCCTGGCGGCGATCCGCGACTTTGTCGGCGGCCACTCCAAGTCTTACGAGCGCGTCCTGGCCCGCGCCCGCGAGGACGCGATGAAGAATCTCGTCAGGGAAGCCGAGAAGGTCGGCGCCAACGCCATCCTGGCGGTCGACCTCGACTACAACACCGTCGGCCCCAACGCCCAGATGATGATGGTTTCGGTTTCCGGGACCGCCGTCGTCCTTTAGTCGAGGGATGTGAGCGCCGCCCCCGACATCGAGTCTCTGCAGCAACGCCTGGTCGCCGGCGACCGCGCCGCCCTGGCCCGCGCCATCACCTTGGTCGAGAGCCGCCGGGCCGATCACCAGGCCGCCGCCCGCGCCCTGCTGTCTTGCCTGATGCCGCTGACCGGCCGCGCCCAGCGGATCGGCGTCACGGGCGTGCCCGGCGCGGGCAAGTCGACGACCATCGAGCGCTTCGGCTGTGATCTGGTCGAGGCCGGCCACAGGGTGGCGGTCCTGGCTGTCGACCCGTCGTCCGGCCGCCACGGCGGCTCGATCCTGGGCGACAAGACGCGGATGGAGCGGCTCAGCGTCCAGACCCACGCCTATATCCGCCCCTCCCCCTCGGGCGGCGCCCTGGGCGGGGTGGCGCGCAGGACGCGCGAGGCGATGTTGCTGTGCGAGGCCGCCGGCTTCGACGTCGTCATCGTCGAGACCGTCGGCGTCGGCCAGTCCGAGACGGTGGTGGCCGACATGGTCGACATCTTCCTAGCGGTGCTGATCCCGGGCGGCGGCGACGAGCTGCAGGGCATCAAGAAGGGCCTGATCGAGTTGGCCGACCTCTTGGTGATCAACAAGGCCGACGCCGATCCCGCGAGGGCCGAGCGCTCCGCGCGCGACTATCGCAACGCCCTGCATATCCTCACCCCCGCCCATCCGGACTGGACGCCGCCGGTGCTGACGGCCTCGGGCCTGACCGGCCAGGGGTTGGACGTGCTGTGGCGCCAGATCCAGCGCCACCGCGAGGTGATGACCGCCAATGGCGCCCGCGCCGCCCGGCGCGCCGACCAGGACGCGCGCTGGATGTGGGCCATGGTCCGCGACCGACTGGACGAGGCCTTCCGCAATGCGCCGGCCGTGGCCGCCCTGGCTCCGGACCTGGAGACGGCGGTGCGGCGGGGCGAGTTGCCAGCCTCGGCGGCGGCGGATCGTTTGCTGGGGGCGTTCGGGCTGTAGCGGACGGCCTACCGATATCCCAACAGCTCTCGCAGTCCCGGCGCGTGGAAGTCCACCACCCGCCTGTGGGTTTCCGACAGCATCCTGGGCACCTCGGCGGTCACCCGCAGGTTCTCGCGGGCGGTTCGGCTCTCGCGGGGGTCGGCGCCCGCCTCGACGCGATCGCGCCAGTCGACGGGCATCTCCAGCCCGCAGTCGGCCAGCAATTGGCGGAAGAAGGCCTCGGCGCGCTTGGAGCCCAGGTCCTTGAGGTTCGTGACGATGTCCTCGTAGCGGACGATCACCGCGGACGAGCCCAGCCAGGCCACCGCGTTCATGCTGAAGACGTCCCGCAGGTCCGGCACGCGGCCGTGAGCGCCCAGGATCATCATCATGATGACGTCCTCGACCGAGGCGCCGCCGTCCTTGATATGGTTCAGGTTTCCCTGGAACTCGTCGGAGAGATAGAAGCGCGCCCGCGCCAGCACCCAGTCGTAAGGGTCGCGCACCAGCACGATGTGGCGCACGTCGCGCAGGGCCACGGCCGACTCATCCGAGAACAGCATGTGCCCCCAGCTGATCATCGGATTCGCGGGATCGAAGGCGTCGCGGCTGCGGGCCAGCAGGGCGTGCTGGATGTACTCGCGCCGCCAGTGCTGTTCGGGCGCGACGAACATCCGCAGGATGTTGCGAATCAGATGGGTGCCCGCCTTGGGCACGCTGTTCAGGAAGACCGGCTGGCTCAGGCGGGCGCGCTCGAAGCGCTGACCGATCTCGTCCAGATTGTCGGGCTTGCCGCGGATGATGGCGTTCACGCTCTAGGGCCTCGAGACTGGACAGAAAAACGGCGGCGGATCGCTCCGCCGCCGCCATCTTAGTGGATCAGGTCGCGCTTAGAAGTGCGCCTTGATGTTCAGGAAGGCGCGACGGCCCAGGTAGTCGTACTGCGACGCCTGCACCGAAGTCCCGACCATGTTGTAGTTGCCCTGACCGATCGTCAGCGCCGGCGGGTGCTCGTCGAACAGGTTCGAGACGCCGCCGGTGACCGACCAGCCCTCGAATTGCTTGCGCAGCGAGACGTTGTGATACGCCGTGAACTCGGTGTGGATCTTGTAGAACGTGGTCCCTGCCGTGTTCTTGTCGGCGTAGTCCTCGGCATCCGAGGCCTTGCCGATCATGTCGATGCCCCAGAAGCCGGTCCAATCGCCCTTCTGGAAGCTCAGGTTCAGCTGGCCGGTCCAGTCCGGATCGCCGACGAAGCCGTTGTTGTCGACGACGGTGTCGGCGAACTTGGCCTCGGTGTCCTTCAACTGCCAGGTCGACTGCAGGTCGACGACCATCTTGACGTCCCACGGCAGGTCCTGGCCGTAGCGGACCGTCAGGTCGATGCCGCGGTTAACCTGCTCGGCGATGTTGATGTAGTTGTTGGTGACGTTCGTGATCAGGTGCGAGCCGGGGTTCCGGGTGAACAGGCTGCACAGCTTGTCCGTCGGGAAATTCAGCGACTTGTAGCACTGGTTGACGATGACGCCCGCGCCCAATTGGGTCACTTCGTTCTTCACGTCGATGTCGAAGTAGTCGACGGCCACCTGCAGGTCGGCGAACCTCGGCGTCCAGATCACGCCATAGGTCTTGGCCAGCGAGGTTTCAGCCTCCAGGCTGCCCTTGCCGCCGGACGAGACGACGGTGACGCTGGCGCCGGCGCCCGAGTAGTTGTCCGGAATGCCCGAGGCGCGGCAGTTGTCGGCGACACGCTGGATGATGTTGCCCTGCGCAAGGTTCTGGCCCCAGCGAATGCAGGGGTCGACCGAACGCTGGCTCAGGAACGCGGTCTGGGCGTTCTTGTACAGCTCGAACAGCGCCGGGGCGCGGAACGAGGTGCCGCGCGTGGCGCGCAGACGCAGCGAAGGCACGATCTGCCAGTTCAGGCCGATCTTGTAGGTGTCGTCTTCACCGTACGAATTGACCTTGGTGTGGCGGCCCGACAGCGACAGCTGCACGTTCTTGGCCAGGAACATGTCCTTGAAGATCGGGATGCTCAGTTCGCCGAAGACTTCACGCGCCAGGTCGTCGCCCTTGGTGATCCCCGCGACCGAGGAATTCCAGATATTGCCGGCCAGGGTGATCGGACCCGGGACGTCGTTGATGGAATCCTTGCGGTAGTGGAAGCCCAAGGCGACACCGACGTCGCCGGCCGGCAGCGAGAACACGTTGCCGGACACCGAGCCTTCGATGATCAGCTGCTTGTAGATCGTCTTGCCGGTCTCGGTGTCGAACAGGAAGGCCTCTTCCTCGGGCGTATACTTGCCGGCCAGGAAGTCAGGCGTGACCCACGAGACGTCGACGCACTTCTTCTTGCTGATGGGCGTGGTCTGGCCAGCGCACGAGCCGGTGCGGAAGGCGCCGATATCGACGGCGTCCTTCAGGATCACGTCCTGCGAGTACAGGCCCTTGCTGTGGCTGTACTGGGCGAAGACGTCCCAGTCCCAGCTCTTCAGGAAGTCGATCTTGCCGAAGTCGCCGCGCAGCCCGCCGACGTAGCGTTGATAATCGACCCGCTGACCATCGCGCGCGTGGTTGGTCACCGGCGTCGGAGACAGGATGAAATCGCCGCTGAAGCCCTGGCTGAACGGATCGGCGGCGGTGTTGGGGCCGCCCGTCTCCGTATAGAAGTAGCTCCAGAATTGACGGTAGCCGTTGGTCTTGGTGGCGCGACGATTCAGCAGCGCCTCGCCATAGGCCTCGATGCTGTCGGTGATCTTGAACGCGCCCTGGGCGAAGATCGTGTTCCGCTCGGTGCGCGGGGTCAACGACGTGGCCAGGTTGAACGGGCTGTTGTAGTCCAGCACGCCGCGGTCGGGGGCCGACGGATCGTCGCTGTAGCCGACCACGTAGAAGCCGGCCGGCGCGCCAGGATAGCCGCCGCCAGCCGGAGCCGTCGGGATCAGCCCCTTGATCTTGCCCGTGTAGTCGTACTGCAGCTTGCCGTCCAAGCCCGAGAAGCTGGGATCGTACAGCCAGATCTGATCATACAGCAGGTCCTGGCACTGGATCTGGCCGGTGCGCGGATCGATCGTGTCCTTACGGCGGCCGTTCGAGTCGGTGATGTACTGGCGACCGCAGTTGGTGTAGCTGCGCTGCCCCCGCGTCTGCTCAGCCTTCTTGAAGTACTCGTAAGACAGGCTGAAGAAGCCGCGATCGAAGGTCTTGGCGAAGCTGGCGCTGGCCGAATACTGCTCGCCGCCGTGCTTCTGCGGCTGGCTGTAGAACATTTCGGCGTCGATGCCGTCGGTGTCGCGCTTGGTGATGATGTTGACCACCCCGGCCACGGCGTCCGAGCCGTAGATCGACGAGGCGCCGTCCTTCAGGATGTCGACGTGGTCGATCACCGCCAGCGGCAGAACGTTCAGGTCGAAGGCGGACACGCCGCCGCGGGTGCCCGCCGGACCGGCGCGACGGCCATTCAGCAGCACCAGGGTGCGGTTCGGGCCCAGGCCGCGCAGCGAAACGGTTTCCGATCCCGGGCCGCCATCCGTGACGAAGGCGCTGGAGATGGCCGAGGTCACCTGCGGCGAACCGGAAGCGATCGTCGACGACTGCAGCAGGCCGGTAGCCGTGCCGATGCCTCTCAGCTGCCCCTGCTCGGCCGAGATGACCTGGATCGGATCCGGGCTGTTGAAGGCGGAGCGCTTGATGCGCGAGCCGGTGACCACGACGGCCTCGACCTCGGCGTTGTCGGAAGCCTTGGCGGTCTCTTCGGTGGTCTTCAGCGGCGCCGCCGTCTGGGCCGCGGCGGGCAGAGCGACGCCGACCGCCAGCCCCGCGATGATCGTCGAGGCTAGAAGATGTCTACGTTGGGTGAGCATTGGAGGATTTCGCCTTGAATTGCGGAACATGCGGCTGCGCCTCCCCACCAAGCCCCCTTGGCACGCGACGAATTACCGCAGACCTCACCCAATCCGCTTCGTCACAACGCCGCAATCGCGTCGTCGCCTGTTTGTCGCATTTTGGACGAACTGTGGCATCGGATACGCAGTCTTGGTTGCAAACTGACGCAAGCGGAAAGCTTTGACGATTACCTAAGGGCGCGATTACGTAAGGAAATACACCTTTGGTTGTGTCGTCGCGACCCGAAATCTCTTCATCGCGAAGGAAAGCTTGGCCGAAACAGAAAAAGCCGCCGGGAAACCGGCGGCTTTTCGCGGAATGCTCTGCGACTCAGGCGCTCAGCGGCGCGGCCAAACGTTGGGCTTGAGCGATCCAGGCGTCACGCTCCGCGCGTCCCTTCAGGTTCAGCAGTTGGTCGAACGAGGCCAGTTCGTCGGGGGTCCAGGCGGCGATCTGGCTGAACTTCGTCACACCCAGCTCGGCCAACGAAGCGGCCAGCTTGGGACCAACGCCGACCAGGCGGGTCAGGTCGTCGACGGCGTCCTCGACCTGGGCGGATACCTCAGGGATCACGGCTTCGAGCGCAGTCGTTTCAGAAATCGCGGCTGCAGCCTCGGCGACCACCGGTTCGGGCTCGACCACCGCCTCGGCGATATCCTCGTTGGCGGCGGCGACCACGTCGGCCAGCGGCGCGGCGGCCCCCTCGGCGACGTCTTGGACGGCGTCCAGCACGCCCCCGGTCGTGTCGGCAGCCAGGGCGGCGGCCTCGACGATCGGCTCGGCGACAGGCGCGGCTTCCAACACCGCCACGCTCTCGGCCGGCGGGGCCACCGGCTCGGGCGTCAGGGCCATCAGGGCCTCGAGATTGACCGCCTCGCGCCAGCGATTGGCCCACCACCAGTAGGAAGCGCCGGCCATAGCGGCGCCGCCGAACATCAGCCACAACGGCGAAGCCGCTCCGACCGCCACGCGGGGCGCGGTCTCGGGCTCGACCTTGTCGGCCTGGAACTCGGGAAGGAAGGAGAAGATCGAAACCATCGGAAGTGCTCCAGGCGCCAGCGATCTATTGCGGTGCAGCATAACACGGAAAACGCGTTCGCAACCGCAAAAATGCTTATGCCAGGTCAGGCGATCCCGAAGACTTTCAAAAGCACGCCGCTGGCCACCAGCACCGCGATCATCGCCAACATCGGCAAGCGCGTGGCGAAAGTCAGCATCAAGGCCAGGATCGTCAGCCCGACGGCCCCGTAGTCCAGGCTGGCGACATCCGGCAGCATGACCTTGACCAAGCCCGCCACTTCCATCGTCTGGCCGCTGCGGAAGAAGAGGTGGATAGCGAACCACGCCGCCAATTGGCCGATCACGCCTACCGAGGCGGCCGAGATCAGGGCCAGGGCGCGCGAGGGCTTGGGCTTGCGCCCCCAGCGCTCGAACAGCGGCCCGCCGGCGAAGATCCACAGGAACGATGGCGCGAAGGTCACCCAGGCCGCCATCAGCCCGCCCAGCACGCCAAGCATCCAGGCCCACTCGGGCGCGGCAGTCTGGAAGGCGCCGACGAAGCCGACGAAGACGAAGACGAGGATCAGCGGCCCGGGCGTCGTCTCGGCAAGGCCCAGGCCGTCCAGCATCTGGGTCGGCGTCAACCAGCCCAGCGCCGAAGCCGCCTGGCCGATATAGGCCAGGGCCGCATAGGCGCCGCCAAAGCTGATCGCCGCCAAACCTCCGAACGACAGGCCCATCCAGGCCAGGGTCGAGCCGGGCGCCAGCAGCCAGGCCAGGGCGATCGGCGCCAGCCAAAGGGCCAGGCAGACGAGAGCGGTTCTCCCCTGCCCGTTCAGCGATGCGGCTGTTGGGGTCGCCGCCTCGCCGGCCCCCTTCGCCGTCATCCCGCCCAGCGCGCCGGCCGCCAGGATCACCAGCGGAAACGGCACGGTCGTGAAGGCCAGCAGCGCGAAGGCCGCACCGCAGGCGAAAGCGGCCAAGCCATCCTTGATGGCCCGCTGGCCGATCTTCAGCAGAGCCTGCAGCACCAGGGCCACCACCGCCGCCTTCAGGCCCAGCAGCACCGGTCCGGCCCAATCCGATCGGCCATGGGCGACATACAGCGCCGACAGCCCCAGCATGACCAGCAGCCCCGGCAACACGAACAACAGCCCCGCCGCCAGGCCGCCCCGGATCCCGTGCAGCCGCCAGCCCAGCCAGGTGGCCAGTTGCTGGGCCTCGGGCCCGGGCAACAGCATGCAGAAGCTCAAAGCCCGCGCGAACTCGTCGTCATCGACCCAGTCGCGCTGCTCGACCACTTCACGGTGCAGCAGGGCGATCTGGCCAGCGGGCCCGCCGAAGCCCAGCAGGCCTACCTTCAGCCAGACCCGCAGGGCCTCTGCGAAACTGGGGGCGGCCTGGACTTTCAACTCAGGTCCGCCAGACGCGCGAGCGGCCGCCGGCCTCACCCAGGCGTGAGGCGATCCAATCACCGGCCTGCGCCGCCGCCCCGTCGACCGAGGCGGGGGCGCCGATCATCACCATCGCGCAGCCGTTCATCTTCATGGGATCCGTCAAGGAGCGGAGACGAAGCTCGGCGACTAGCAGGTCCTCGGTGACAGTTTCCATCGCCCGCAGGAAGGCGTCGAAGGTCTCCAGGTCCTTGAGCGGCAGCCAGATAGCCAGGGCGGCGCCGGGCGCGCGCTTCAGGACCGCGCGCGTCGTGCTCACGATGCGGTCGTAATCGTCCGGTCGCTCGAACGGCGGATCGATGACGATGAAGGCGCCGCCGCCCTTGCCAGCTTGCTGGGCGGCAGTCGTAAAGCCGTCGGCTTCCAGGGCCTGCGCGTTGGCATGGGACGCCAGCGTCCTGCGCAGCAGCGCGGCGTCGTCGGGGCGCAGTTCGCAGCCGGCGTAGCGGTCGGCCTTGCGCAACGCTCGCGCGATCAACAGTGGCGAGCCGGGATAAAGATCGCCAGGCTTGCCCCCGTTCATGTCGGCGACCGCCTTCAGCAGCGGCGCGAACACGGCCGGCGCATCGATCGCCGCCTTCAGTCGGAAGATCCCCGCCTGCGCCTCTCCCGAGCGGCGGGCCATTTCGCCGGAAAGATCGTAGCCGCCGGCGCCCGCGTGAGTGTCGATCACCGCCAGGGCCTCGCTCTGCCCCTGCAGGGCCGCCAGCATGGCCAGCAAGATCGCGTGCTTGTGCAGGTCGGCAAAGTTGCCGGCATGGAAGGCGTGGCGGTAGTTCATGTCTGTTCATACCACGTCTTTTGGCCACGCCCCGTGGGCGCGGCCAGCTTCCTGGAGCTCTTCGATCATCTTGGCCTTCAAGGCGTCGGGCCCAATGATCTGGAGCTTGTCGCCCCAGGTGAAGAGGTGCCATGCCAGTTCCCGCATGCCGCCGGCGCGGAAGGTGACCAGCACCGAGCCGTCGGCCTCCTGCATGACTTTCTGCGTCGCGTGAAAGCGCCAGCGCAGCGCGTCCTCCGCCCCTTCCGGCTTGATGCGCAGGACCACGTCCTGGATCTCGTCGTGATAGATGCCGAAGCTCTCGTCGGCGAAGGCCTGCAGCGAAAAGTCCTCGGGCGGCGCGGCGGGCTTGTCGAGCACCTGCAGGTCGCTCATCCGGTCCAGGCGCCAGGAGCGCGGGCCGCCCGCGCCCTCGGACGCCACCAGATAGTTGCTGCGGCCGAAGAGAACGCCCAGAGGCGTGACCTCGCGCGTCCGCCCCGGCGTGCTGCCGCCCTCGTAGCGGAATGACAGCGCCGAAAGGCTCTTGATCGCCGTGCGGATGGCGGCCAGCACCTGCTCATCCTCGAACGGACGCGGGCCGGCGTGGACGGCGATGGTCTCGGCCTGAACCAGGGCCTCGACGTCCGGCGCCACGCGCCGGCGCGCCGCGCCGCGCAGGGCCGACAGCAGCTTGCCCTCCAGGGCGTAGAGCGAGGCCGCGCGGGCGTCGGCGCCGGAAGCCTTGTAGCCGTCGGCGGCCGTACGCAACGCCGCCAGTTCCTCGGCGGTGGGGGTCTGAAACACCCCATCCAAGCCCGACGGGATGCGGAAGCGCTTGGTCGGCGGGTCGTCGATCGCCTCCATCTGCGGAAAGGCCGCCCACACGGCGTCGCGCATCCGCTCGGCGGTGCGCCGCCCCACGTCCAAGGCGCGCGCCATCTCGTCCAGGGTCATGCCCTCAGCCGAGCCGGCCAGCATGCGGGCCAGGTCCAGGAGGCGGGTCGCTTTCTCGTGTCTCATAGGACTTCTCTTGTCGCGCATCCGGGCGGCGAACCGCATGCGCTTCGCCTGATGCGCCCGCTCTATACGACCGTTTCTGTCGCAAGACCCGCACATTCTTCAAAGGCCGAGAGTGGAGAACCCCCAATGGCTTCGATGTCGCGCTTTGCCTGCTCGCCCTGGACGACCGCCCCGGTCAACCAAGCCATGATCTCGGCGGTGATGGACTTCGCCGATATCCACCGCGACCTGGGCGGCGGCCGCACGCTGCGCCGGATCAGCCACGAGCGGGCGGCCAAGGCCGACATGTTCCTGCTGCTGGGCCGTGACGTCGAGCGGGTTACCGACATCGGCGTGGTCTGGAACGACCGCGAGGACCAGATCGTCCGCGTCACCGACGACGCCGAGCTGCGGGAGTCCAGGCTGGAACTTTGGGAAGAGGCGTTCGATCTGTTCGAGACCGAGGAAACGGACGAAATGGCCCCGCCGATGCGTCTCGTCGCGTGAAGCCATCCCCTGACGCCCCCCTCAGGCGCAATCCTCCCATAGCCAACTGCCTAAAATCCGAGACCGTCCGCCGCGCAAAACGGCGCCCGCCGGGCGCCGGCGCGGTTGTGGCGTTTTCCTGACAGCCTCCCATTGCCGAACGCCGAAACCTGCCTCCCCATGAATTCATCGGGAGAGTATCCGATGATTTTTAGTGCCCGCGTCAAAAAATTATAATCGTGGGGAGAAAAACGTCATGGAGAAGGGACTCGGCATGCGTCAATAAACACAATGAGGGGGTTACTAATGACTCGGCGTTTTAAACCTGCCCTGTTGGCGGGTATTTCCGCGCTATCCGTTACTATGTGTTACTATACATCTGCTTTTGCAGCCGCGCCCGATGCGCCAGCCGATCAGAATGAAATCGACGTCGTCATCGTCACCGGCACGCGCCAGACCGGCCTGCGCGTCATCGACAGCCCCGCCCCCGTTCAAGTCGTCGACACCAGCACGCTGGAGCGCACGGGCGCGGTCGACCTGCGCCTGGGCCTGGCCAATCTGGTGCCGTCGTTCAACGCCCAGGCCTTCGGCGGCGACACCGCCAACCTGACCCTGTCGGCCCGTCTGCGCGGCCTCTCGCCGAACCAGGCCCTGGTGCTGGTCAACGGCAAGCGCCGCCACACCACCGGCAACCTCGCCGTTCTGTCCGGCGTCTACCAGGGCGCCGCCGCGGCGGACCTGGGCTTCATCCCGATGGCCGGCATCGGCCGTATCGAGGTGCTGACCGACGGCGCCGCGGCGCAATACGGCACGGACGCCATCGCCGGCGTCGTCAACATCATCCTGAAGAAGAATCCGTCGGGCGGTTCGATCTCGGCCACGGGCGGCGAATATTTCGATGGCGGCGGCAAGACGGCCGGCGGCTCGGTCAACATCGGCATGGCCCCGACCGAAAGCAGCTATCTGAACATCACGGTCGAAAGCAAGTACCACGGTTTCTCGAACCGCGGCCTGCCCGACCAGCGCGTCTTCAACCCCGCCAGCCCCAGCTACTCGGCCGCCAACAACGCCGTCGAGAGCAAGATCCCGGGCTATCCGAACCTGAACCTGATCTCGGGAGACGCCGAGTACCGTCTGAACAACCTGGCCTTCAACGCCGGCGTCGAGCTGCCGATGGACTTCGAGGTCTATTCGTTCGGCACCCTGGGCCACAAGGACGCCTCGGCCTACGAGAACTATCGCCGCTACAACCGCATCCAAGGCAAGATGGGCGCGGCCGACCGGCCCTTCCCGCTGGGCTTCTCGCCGCGTGAGCGCATCATCGAGGATGACTACGCCCTGACCCTGGGCGTCTCGGGCAAGATCGCCGGCTGGGACATGGATTTGTCGTCGACCTACGGCAAGGACGACATCGAGGTCCGTGTCGAGGACTCGGCCAACGCCAGCCTCTATGCCGACACCTCGACGACCACGACCAAGGGCTTCACCCCGACCTCGTTCCACGCCGGCAGCTGGCGCACGACCCAGTGGACCAACAACCTGGATCTGCGCCGCGGCTTCGACGTCGGCTTCTCGGCCCCGCTGGACGTGGCCGTGGGCTACGAGCAGCGTCGCGACACCTACCGCATCGGCCAGGGCGACGCGGCCTCGACCTACAAGGAAGGCTCGCAGTCCTATCCGGGCTTCCAGAAGACCGACGCCGGCGGCCACGCCCGCACCAGCTGGGCCCTGTACGGCGACGTCGCGGCCACTCCGGTCGAAGCCTGGAAGATCGACGCGGCCGTCCGCTACGAAAAGTTCAGCGACTTCGGCGACACCACCGTCGCCAAGCTGACCAGCCGCTACGACTTCAGCGAGATGTTCGCCATCCGCGGCACGGCCTCGACCGGCTTCCGCGCCCCGACCCTGGCGGAGTCGTACTACTCGGCCACCAACGTGTCGCCGACCAGCGCTTTCGTGCAGCTGGCGCCGAACTCGCCGGCGGCTCGTCTGTTGGGCATCGACGCGCTGAAGCCCGAGAAGTCGAAGAACTACAGCCTGGGCGTCGTGGCCCACCCGATCCCGAAGATGACGGCGACGATCGACGTCTATCAGATCCAGCTGAAGGACCGGATCTTCGGCTCCAGTTCGGTCTACGGCCTGCGCAACGGCGTCGTCGTCAACAGCAACGTCAACGCCGCGATCGCCGCCAATGGCAACGTCCTGGACAGCACCGTGGCCAGCACCGGCATCAACATCTTCTCGAATGGCCTGGACACCCGCACCCGGGGCCTGGACTTCGTGGTCTCGTACCCGACGGACCTGGGCGACTACGGCCGCATCGACTGGACGCTGAGCGGCAACGTCAACAAGACCAAGATCACCAAGGTCAAGGCCGCCCCGGCCGCCCTGGCGACCACCAGCACGGCCTTCCCGACCGGCCAGGTCCTGTTCGCCGGCAACGCCGCCTCGCTGCTGGAAAAGGCTGCGCCAAAGTACAAGGTCGGCCTGAACGGCCTCTACACCTTCGGCAAGATCTCGCTCAGCCTGACCGAGACCTTCTACGGCAAGGCCTCGGCCCTGTCGGATCCCGGCACCGGCCCGCTGCTGAACACCGTGGCCAGCGCCGCGGCGATCACCGACGTCGAGCTGTCCTACAAGTTCCCGAAGGGCGTCACCGCCGCGATCGGGGCCAACAACGCGTTCAACAAGTATCCGGACAAGTTCTCGGCCGCGTTCCAGACCGCCTGTATCGCGTCCGGCGGCGGCTGCGTCACTCAGTACCCCTCGTTCTCGCCCTACGGCATCAACGGCGGCTACTACTACGGCCGACTGGCCTACGCCTTCTAAGGCCTAAAAGCGGTTCGAAGCGAAGGGCGGACTCAAGGTCCGCCCTTCTGCGTTCGAGCGCTCATTCCCGATCAAGAAATAATGCCGGACGTTGAGCCGGCGCCGATAGCAACTATCAGATTTTGATCGACAATTACTTCACCTCATCAATACTCCCTTCAGACCGATCATTTATCTCTCGGCGCAATGAAGGCGGTGGCTCTGCAAAGCTATCATAGTGCGGCGACCACGCGGTCGCGTGAATTGGGGATGCGCCTGGGTTTCGCGGTCCTCATCACGCTGGCGGCCGCCTATGCCAGCGCCCCGACCTGGCCCTTGCTGTGGTTGGTCTCCACCGTCCTGGCGCAGTCCGTCAACGTGTGGTCGGGTCGTGCGGCGGTCAGGGATCCGCGGCACCGGCCGACGCCCGCATGGGAATGGCGCTACCTGATCCTGACCGCCGTCAACAGCGCCGTCTTCGCGGCCATCGGCCCGTTCCTCTGGTTCGAGGCCGGCATGGAGGGACGGCTGATCGCGCTGGTCGTCGTCATGGGCGGCCTGCTGAACGTGGGGACGCAGCCCGACACCGGCGGCCGCCTGCTCTGGTTCGGCGCCACGCCCTACATCGTGGTCCTGGCGGCGCTACCGATCGTCACGATCTTCGTCGAGCCCGACGCCAGCCTGGTCGAGATGCTGTTCCTGGATCTCGGGGCGATGCTCTACCTGTTCCATGTGCTGCGGGCCGTACGTCGCCGCGAGGACGCCACGAACGCCGTCGCACAAGCTTTGGAACGGGCCAAGCGGGCCAGCGAGGCCAAGTCCACCTTCGTGGCGACCATGAGCCACGAGATCCGCACGCCGTTGAACGGCATCCTGGGCATGGCCCAGGTGATGAGCCGCGATCCGCTGCCGCCCCAGCAGGCCGAACGGCTGGATCTGCTCCGCCGGTCGGGCGAGGTGCTGTCGACCCTGCTGAACGACGTCCTCGACATCTCCAAGATCGAGGCGGCCAAGCTGGAGCTCGAAGAAGGGGCGGTGGACTTCGAACAGATCGCGCGCGACGCCGAGGACACCTTCGCGCCGCTTGCGCTTGAGAAGGGTGTTGAGCTGCGCGTCGAAACCCGCGCCGCGGCGCGCGGATGCTGGCGCGGCGACCCTCTGAGGATCCGGCAGGTGCTGAACAACCTGCTTTCCAACGCCGTGAAGTTCACCGAGCAAGGCGGGGTGTCGGCCTGGATCGACGTGGTCGACGGCCAGGTGACGATCCAGGTCGCCGACACCGGCGTCGGCGTGGCGCCCGACCACCTCGAAGCGCTGTTCGATCGCTTCACCCAGGCCGACGCCTCGACCACGCGGCGTCACGGCGGTTCGGGCCTGGGCCTGTCGATCGCGCGGGATCTTTGCCGGCTGATGGGCGGCGACATTCGTGTCGACAGCCTCCAGGGCCGGGGATCGACCTTCGTGGTCACCTTGCCGCTGGAACCCTATGCGACGCCGCTCGCCGCCACCGCCGCGTCCAGCCTGGAAGAGCCCGCCGACACCGCAGGCCTCAGGGTGCTGGTGGCCGAGGACAACCCGACCAATCAGCTGGTCATCACCACCCTGCTCGGACAGCTGGGCGCCACGGTCAGCGTCGTCGCCGACGGGCGCCAGGCGGTCGCGGCCTGGCGCCAAGGGGGCTGGGACCTGATCCTGATGGATATCCAGATGCCGATCATGGACGGCATGGCCGCCACGCGCGAGATCCGGGCGCATGAGGCGGCCAGCGGTCGACGCACGCCGATCCTGGCCCTTACGGCCAACGCCCTGAAGCATCAGACCGAGCAGTACGAGGCGGCCGGCATGGACGGCGTCGTGGCCAAGCCGCTGCAGGTGGCCGCGCTGCTCACGGCGATCGCCGCAGCGCTCGACGCGGCGGGCGACCGTGACGCCGATCCCGCGCCCGCAGCGGCCGTCTAGAGCGCCTTCCCCATCCGGATCAGCGGCACGCGATAGCCGGTCGAGGTCACCGCCTCGAACGGTTCGATCTCTTGGTAGCCACAAGCCCGGTACAGCGGGGCGCCGCCCATCGTGGCGGCCATCTCGACCCGTCCGAATCCCTCGGCGCGGGCAGCGGCTTCGCAGGCGTCCAGGATTATCCGGCCGACGCCTTTCCGCGTGTGATCGGGGTGGGTGTACATCGCCCGCACCCTGGCGGCGTCCGTCGCCGGGTCCAGCAGCGCCGCGTCGCGTCCGGCCGAGTGGTCGCCACCGAACAGGGTGGCGCGCCGGCTCCAACCGCCGCAGCCGGCGATTTCGCCCGCATTCTCGACCACGAAATAGGTGCCGTCGGCGATCAGCTGGGTGTCCAGCCCCATGATCTCGTACGAGGCCCGCACGCCCTCCGGCGGCAGGAATTCCTGCAACAGCTCGCCGATCGCGCGGTCCATCAGGGCCGACAGCACCGGCATGTCCTCGGAGCGGGCCAGGCGCAGGTTCAGGGTGGGGACGGACGAATTCATCGGGCTTCCATGACGGCGTCGCGAGCGCGCGAGAAAAACAGGGATTCGGCGAGTCCGCGGCGATCTTTCGACCGCGCCCACCGATCGCTCAATGACCGCTCCCGGCGCCCAATGGTCAGGCGTCCGCCCTGTCAGTCCGCGTCTTTACTGAAAACGGATTGCGCGGCGAAGGCCAGGATTTCGAGATGGCCTGGACGGCGCGGCCAGACCCGCCGGCAACAGAACGGGCGGGGATGTAATGAGTGGATTGGACGCTGTAACGGCGGGTGGCGTACTCACGCGTCGACGGTTCTTCGAAAGCCTGGCTGCCGTGGGCGGCATGTCGCTGGTGCTGTCGGGCATGGAGGCCCTGGGCTTCTCCCAGGCCTCGGCGACCGAGCTGCCGCCCGAGCTGACCGGCGGGGCCAAGAACACCAAGGTCGTCATCCTGGGCGCGGGCCTGGCCGGCATGACCGCCGCCTACGAGCTCAGCAAGGCCGGATACCAGGTGCAGGTGCTCGAGGCCCGGTCCTTCGCCGGCGGCCGCTGCCAGACGGCGCGCAAGGGCTTCAAGCACACCGACCTGATCGGCAACACCCAGACCTGCGAGTTCGACGAGGGCCACTACATCAACCACGGCCCATGGCGGATTCCGTATCACCACCGCTCGACCCTGCACTACACCAAGCTGTTCGGCGTGCCGCTCGAGAGCTTCGTCAACGACAACGACGCCTCATACGTCTATTTCGAGAAGGGCTCGGGCCCGCTGGCCGGCAAGCCGATCCGCAAGGGCGAGATCGCCGCCGACGTGCGCGGCTACACCGCCGAACTGGTCGCCAAGGCCGCAAGCCAGGGTCAGCTGGACGCCCCGCTGTCGGGGATCGACCGCGAGAAGTTCATCGCCTACGTCGTCAACGAAGGCCGCCTGACCAAGGACCTGGCCTACAAGGGCACCGAGGGGCGCGGCTTCTCGATCCATCCGGGCGCGGGCGTCGATCCCGGCCCCGGCAAGGAGCTGCCCCCGTTCGCCTTCAAGGACGTGCTGGACAGCAACGCCTGGCGGGTGCTGAGCTCGGTCACCGGCTACGAGCAGCAGCGCACAATGCTGCAGCCGATCGGCGGCATGGACCAGATCGCCAAGGGCTTCGAGAAGCAGGTCGGGTCGATGATCCGCTACGGAGCAGTCGTCGAGAAGATCAAGCAATCGCCTACCGGCGTAACGGTCTCGTACAAGGGCGCGGACGGCAAGCCGGCCGAGGTCACCGCCGACTACTGCCTGTGCACCATCCCGCTCAGCGTGCTGAAGCAGATCGACCTCGACGCCTCGGCCCCGTTCAAGGCGGCGATGGAGGGCGTCTCGTACGCGCCGGTCAATAAGATCGGCCTGCAGATGAAGACCCGCTTCTGGGAAGAGAAGCACCACATCTACGGCGGCCACGTCTACACCGACATGCCCGGGATCAACTCGATCACCCTGCCCTCCTACGGCTGGCAGGGGCGGAAAGGCGTCCTGCTGGGCTACTACATGTTCGGCGGCGAGGC
This sequence comes from uncultured Caulobacter sp., assembly GCA_966211605.1. Taxonomy (GTDB): domain Bacteria; phylum Pseudomonadota; class Alphaproteobacteria; order Caulobacterales; family Caulobacteraceae; genus Caulobacter. Next base: position 65,307 of record CBIHOB010000013.1, on the reverse strand, counting down.
CGCCCGGATCAGCGCCAAGAACCCGGCCGACCGCGCAGCCTACGCCGTCGCCGCCGGCCAGAAGGTCTTCCCGGAATACGCCGAAAACTACGAGAACGCTTTCTCGTTCTGCTGGCACCTGGCCGAGCACAATCTGGGCGGCTGGGCCGAGTGGGGCGAGAACGGGCGCAAGGAGAGCTATCCGCTCCTGTGCCAGCCCGACGGCCGCCTCTATCTGGCCGGCGAACACCTGAGCTACCTAGGCGGGTGGCAGGCCGGCGCCATCGAGTCGGCCTGGCAGCAGATCGCCAGGATCCACGCCCGCGTGCAGCAGGCCTAAGAGACCACCAGAGGAAACGAATGCGCTTCGCCCACCGTATCGCCGCCCTCGCGCTCGCCGCCGGCGTCACTGTTCCCGCCCTGGCGCTGGCCGACGGCAAGTCGCTGTTCAACGACAATTGCTCGGCCTGTCACCAGGTCACCGGCAAGGGCGTCAAGGGCGCCTTCCCGGCCTTGGCCGGTTCGCCGCTCGTGCAGGGCGATCCCAAGATCGTCACGACCACGGTTCTGAATGGCCGCGCCGGCATGCCGGCGTTCAAGGACGACCTGAACGACGCCGACCTGTCGGCCATCCTGACCTATGTCCGCTCGTCTTGGGGCAACAAGGCGTCGGCGGTGAAGCCCGCAGACGTCGCCAAGGCCCGCGTCGCCGCCAAGGCCGTGGCCAAGGCCCGCGGCCTCCAAGCTCACTGATCTTTCGAACGTCCAAGGGAGAAGACCATGAAACGCCTCGCCGCCCTCGCCGTCGGCTTCGCCGCCGTCACCGGCGCCGCCCACGCCCAGGAGATCGTCCGCGGCGGCGACCCCAAGTCGCCGATCGCCAGCGTCGTCACCGTGCCAGCCGGCTATGACACCATCTACGTCTCGGGCATGACCCCGCCGGTGATCGACGAGAAGGCCACGGGCGTGGCCAAGTTCGGCGACACCAAGACCCAGACCCTTGGGGTGATCGGCCGCATCGAGGCCGCGCTAAAGAGCCAGGGCGCGACCCTGGGCGACGTCGTCATGATGCGCGTCCTCCTGGTCGGCGACCCGGCCAAGGGCGGCAAGATGGATTTCGCCGGCATGATGGAAGGCTACAAGACCTACTTCGGCACCGAGGCTCAGCCCAACAAGCCGGCGCGCATCACCAGCCAGATCACTTCGCTGGTTCAGGACGGCATGCTGGTGGAAATCGAGGCCCAGGCGGCCAGGAAGAAATAGCGCCCGCCCAGTCGCTCCGTCGTTCGCCTGGAACGACGGGGCGACGTCGCGATCAGACGCCCGCGGACCGGCTCGCCAGGAGCTCGTCCAGCTGCCGAAACTGCTCAGGCATCGCGTCTTCCATGCCGACGAACGACTCGTCGAGCGCCTCCTTCGACGGATAGAGCTCCTGCAGGACCAGCAACGTCTTGTCGTCCTCCTCTTCCTCGAAGGTCACGGTCGTAACCGCGCCCTGCTCGCTTTCGTCGTTCGTCCACACCAGGCGCGACGGCGGCGTCACCTCCAGATACTTGCCGTAGAAGGTCATGGCGCTGGCGGCGTCCTTGCCGAAGGTGACGCTGTAGCCGCCGCCGGTGCGGGCATCCATTTCGCAAGCCAGCATCGGCACGCCGCTCGATTTCGGCGCCCACCAAAGCTGGAACAGCTCCGGCTTGGTCCAGGCGTCGAACACCAGCCTGACCGGGCCATCGAAGACCCGCGTCACGACCAATTCGCGATCGGACTTCCGTTCGACCGTCGTGCGGCCGTCACTCACGCGTTCGCCCATCGGCTTTCTCCCTGCGTTTCATGGCTTCGATGACCTGGTCCAGCGCGTCGAAACGCAGGCTCCAGACCCGATGACGTTCTTCGATCCAGGCGACCTCTTCCTCGAACCCGCGCTGGCCGAGCCTGCAGGTCCGTACGCGCCCGACCTTCTCGGTGGTCACCAGCCCCGCCTGCTCCAGGACGCCGACGTGCTTCTTCATGCCCGTCAGGGTCATGTGGAACCGGTCGGCCAGTTCCGTGATCGAGGCGTCGCCGCGTTCCAGCTGCTCGAGCACGCCACGGCGCGTGGCGTCCGACAGGGCGGCAAAGGAGGCGTCGAGACGGGCGGCTTTATACTGAACCATTAAGTTCAGTGTTAGCGCAACGATCTCCGGCATGCAACAGGCGTGCGGGCTAGATCGCACCGGGTAGGATTTCATCGTTCCGCGAAATTATTTCCACGACAACGTTGTCATGAGGAGATCAAACGGCTATATGGACTTCAGCCCTTTCGGGCGTTTCCTCCCAATGACTCGGCCGCCTTCTTCTCCTGGAGGGCGGCCGTTCTTTTGTCCGGGCCCTGCGTCTCGCCGGCCCTGAGCCCCACCACGCCTTCGCGGCAAAAATCGAAATCAGGGTCAAATCGAAGACATACTTTGACACTATATAGAAATTCTTTGAAAAGATTCCGATTTCTGATGTATAAATGTTCTACCGACGAGCCAGACTCCGCCCAATATTTAATCTAACATCCGAAGATAGGTAAGAATCAGCCCCGCTATGCTTCGCCGGGGCTCGTTCACGTCTCAGCCTTTGGACCATGCGACACGCCCTTCCGCTCGACCGGAAGATCGCGGGGTCGTCGTCCAAAGGGGAATGACCGATGAACTTCGCCAAATCCGCCGCTCTCGCCGGCGCCGCCATGATGCTTGCCCTGGCCGCCGCCGGATCGGCCTCGGCCCAAGCCATGACCACGCCATCGATGAGCTGGCCCCTGGCCGCCAATCCCAAGCCGACCTCCATCGACGCAGGGCCGCTCGGCAATGTCTACGTCACCGGCGCGATCAGCGGGATCGGCTATGTGCAGGACCGCAAGGCCGGCAGCGACGTCAAGGCGCGCGGCGACATCTCGAACGCCCAGGTGATGGTCCAGACCACCGAGGGGCCCATCCAGTTCTTCGCCCAGTTCGGCGCCTATTCGTTCCCGACGGTCGGCGTTCCCTATGGCGAGGCGACCGACAACACCAAGAACACTTTCGGGACGGTGTCACAGGCGTTCGTGAAGTTCGCGCCCAGCGAGAATGTCTCCATCATGGTCGGCAAGCTCCCCACCCTGATCGGCGCCGAGTACAGCTTCACCTTCCAGAACGCCAACATCACGCGTGGCCAACTGTGGAACCAGGAGAACCTTATCAATCGCGGCATCCAGGTGAACTACGCCGCCGGGCCGCTCAGCATTTCCGCCTCGCTGAACGACGGCTTCTATTCCGACAAGTACAGCTGGGGCTCCGCCCTGGTCTCCTACGCCGTCAACGACAAGAACGTCATCGCCTTCGCCGGCGGCGCCAATTTCGACAAGGCGGTCGACGTCTCGACCTCGGCCACGCCGCTGCTGCAGAACAACTCCGAGATTTACAACCTGATCTGGACCCACACCAGCGGGCCGCTGACGATCATGCCCTATGTCCAGTACACGCGCGTGCCCAAGATGCCGTCGCTGGGCGTCACCGAGAAGGCCTCGACCACTGGCGTCGCGGTGCTGGGCAAGTACAGCTTCAGCGACACCTTCTCACTGGCCGCCCGCGCCGAACACATCGCCACCGACGGCAATGGCGTGACGAACCTGCTGTATGGCCCCGACAGCAAGGCCACCACCCTGACCCTGACGCCGACCTACCAGAAGGGAGCTTTCTTCCTCCGGGGCGAGGTCGCCTATATCGAGCTGAACGACTACGTTCCCGGCTCCGGCCTCGGCGCCAACGGCGACGCCAAGTCCCAGACCCGCGCGCTGATCGAAACCGGGATCCTCTTCTAGAATGAAGGCCCGCTCCGTCTCCCCCGGGCAGGCGGGGCGGCCGCCTTTCAGGCGGTCACGATCCGCCCCTCACGCGCCTCGACCGGCCACGGCGACAGTCGCGCGCCAACGCAAGGGCCGCCGATGCAAGTCCCCTCCTCCACCGTGAACACCGCCCCGTGCCACGAGCAGGCGATCTGGCCGCCGTCCGGCGTCAGGTACTGATCGAGCTGCTGCGCCAGCGGCAGGCCCTGGTGCGGGCAGCGATCGACATAGCCGAACACCGCCTCGCCCCGGCGCACCACGAACCCGTGAAAGCGCTTGTCGCCGATCTGGAGCACGTAGTTCCGCGCCGCGCCGTCAGCGATCAGGCTCAGCGGGCCGAGATTGATCCCGGCGCGCGTCTCCCAGATGCGTTCGCCCTTCGGCGCGGCCTCTTCCGTCAAACCCGCTCGACCGTCTGCTCGATGGCGCCGAAGATCGAATGCCCCTTGGCGTCCTTCATCTCGATGCGGATCGTGTCGTCACCCAGCAGGAAAGGCGTCTTGGGCGCGCCGTGCAGGATGGTCTCTACCGTGCGCAGCTCGGCCAGGCACGAATAGCCGACCCCGCCCTCGCTGATCGGCTTGCCGGGGCCACCGTCGGCGCCGCGGTTGCTGACCGTGCCCGAGCCGACGATGGTGCCGGCGCTCAAGGACCGGGTCTTGGCGGCATGGGCCACCAGGGTTCCGAAGTCGAAGGTCATGTCCACCCCGGCGTCGGCCTTGCCGAAGTCCTTGCCGTCCAGTTCGACCAGCAGGGCGCCATGCAGCTTGCCGTCCTTCCAGGCCTCGCCCAAAGCCTCGGGCGACACCGCCACGGGCGAGAAGGCGCTGGCCGGCTTGGACTGGACGAAGCCGAAACCCTTGGCCAATTCATTCGGGATCAGATTTCGCAAGCTGACGTCGTTGCACAGCATGACCAGACGGATGGCGGCCAAGGCCTCCTCACGGCTGGCGCCCAGCGGCACGTCGTCGACGATGACGGCCACCTCGCCCTCCAGATCGCAGCCCCAACTGGCGTCGGCCAGAGGGATCGGGTCGCGCGGGGCCAGGAAGCCGTCCGACGCGCCTTGGTACATCAGCGGATCGGTCCAGAAGCTCTCGGGCATCTCGGCGCCGCGCGCTTGGCGCACCAGCTGCACGTGGTTGACGTAGGCGCTGCCGTCGACCCATTGGAACGCGCGCGGCAGCGGACTCAGGGCGTCGTGCTCGTGGAAGCGCTCCTTGGGCACCGCGCCATGTTCCAGGCTGTCGGCCAGCCCGCGCAGCATCGGCCCGCAACGCTCCCAGTTGTCCAGCGCGGCCTGCAGGGTCGGCGCGATGGTCCCGGCGTCGGTGAACCAGGCCAGGTCATTGGAGACCACCACCAGCCGGCCGTCACGACCGCCCTTGAGAGACGCGAGCTTCATCAGCGCTTCCTCTTTCCCAGTTCTTGTTAAGGCAAACGGGCCTTGGGGAAGCCCGTCCAGCAGGCGTCATAGTCACCCTGAAGCGCGGAAGTCTCCAGCGCGAACTTGGTCGGCCGGATCACCCAGCGGCTCTCGAACATGAAGGCCATGGTTCCGTCGATCTTGTGGGGACCCAGCTCGGCCTCGGTCGCCTTCCTGTGGCTGGCGACGTCGGGGCCGTGGTCGCTCATGCAGTTGTGCAGGGATGCACCGCCCGGCACGAAGCCGCCCTCCTTGGCGTCATAGGCGCCGTGGATCAGGCCCATGAACTCGCTCATCACGTTGCGGTGGAACCACGGCGGGCGGAACGTGTGCTCGGCCACCATCCAGCGCGGCGGGAAGATCACGAAGTCGCAATTGGCGGTTCCCGGCGTGTCGCTGGGCGAGGTCAGCACCGTGAAGATCGATGGATCGGGATGGTCGAAGCTGACCGTGTTGATCGTGTTGAACCGCGAGAGGTCGTAGCGGAATGGCGCCAGATTGCCGTGCCAGGCCACGACGTCCAGCGGACTGTGGTCCCATTCGGCGGCCCACAAGGCGCCCTGGAACTTCTGGATGACCTGCGTCGCTAGGTCGATGTCTTCGAAGGCCGCGACCGGCGTCTCGAAGTCGCGCGGATTGGCCAGGCCGTTCGAGCCGATCGGACCCAGTTCGGGCAGGCGGAAGGCCGCGCCGTAGTTTTCGCAGACATAGCCGCGCGAGGGGCCTGCGACCTCGACCCGGAAGCGCACGCCCCGCGGGATCACGGCGATATGGCCCGGGCCGGCCTTCAGCGCGCCGAACTCGGTGACCAGGGTCAGAACGCCCTGCTGCGGCACGATCAGCAGCTCGCCGTCGGCGTCATAGAACACCCGGTTTTTCATCGACGCCTTGGCGAGATAGACGTGCACGCCGATCCCCGAGAGCGTCGCGGCGTCGGCGTTGCCGGCCAAGGTCGTGAGGCCGTCGACGAAGTCAGTCGGCTCGGTCGGGATGTCCAGCGGGTTCCAGCGCAGGCGGTTGGGCGTCACCGGGCCGGCGAAGGCCGAGACCAGCCGGTCCTGTCTGTACGGCTGATATGGCCCGTGCCCGGCGCTTGGCCGCAGGCGGTAAAGCCAGCTGCGCTTGTTCTCGTGACGCGGAGCGGTGAAGGCGGCGCCCGACAGCTGCTCGGCATACAGGCCGAACGGAACCCGCTGCGGCGAATTCTGCCCCACCGGCAACGCGCCGGCCACGGCCTCGGTGGCGAAGTGGGCGCCGAAGCCGGTCTGATAGCGGAGGTCCATGGTTGAAGTCCTTGGATCTTTGGCGCGGAAGAGCGCGCCTCAGCCTTCTACCGTAATCACCCCACGGCGGATCTGGTCCAGCTCGATGCTCTCGAACAAGGCCTGGAAGTTGCCGTTGCCGAAGCCCTGGTTGCCCTTGCGCTGGATGATCTCGAAGAAGATCGGGCCGAACAGGTTTTCGGTGAAGATCTGCAGCAGCAGGCCTTCCTCGCCGACATTGCCGTCGATCAGGATGCGGTTCTTGCGCAGCCGCTCCAGGTCCTCGCCGTGACCGGGTACGCGCTTGTCGACCAGCTCGTAATAGGTCTCGATCGTGTCCTGCAGCTTCACGCCCCGGGCGCGCAGCTTCTCGACGGTCTCGTAGATATTGTCGGTCGTCAGGGCCAGGTGCTGGATGCCCTCGCCGTTGTACTGGCGGATGAACTCCTCGATCTGGCTCTTGTCGTCCTGGCTCTCGTTCAGCGGGATGCGGATAGCCTTGTCGGGCGCGATCATCGCCTGGCTGAACAGGCCGGTCGCCTGGCCCTTGATGTCGAAGTACTTCTGCTCCTCGAAGCCGAAGACCTGATTGTAGAAGGTCGACCAGGTGCGCATCTGGCCGCGTTTGACGTTGTGGGTCAGGTGGTCCAGCAGATCCAGGCCCACATTGTTCTTGGCCTCGGCCAGGGCCGCGCCGGGAACCTGCTCCCAGCCGTCATAGATGGTGCCGGCGTCGCCATAGCGGTCGACGAGGTAGAGCAAGGACCCGCCGATGCCTTCCAGCACCTTGGCGCCGTCTCCCAGCAGCGAGCGGCTGGCGTCAGCCGCCTTGGCGCCGCGCTTAAGGGCCTCGGCGTAGGCGGCTTCGGCGTCCTCGACGCGGAAGGCCATGCCGTTGGCCGAAGGGCCGTGTTCGGCGCGGAAATCGGCGACCTGGCCCGAGGTCTCCTCGTTGACGATCAGGTTGATGCGACCCTGCTTGTAGCGGGTCGCGGCCTTGGTCGGGTGCCTGCTGGCCGGCACGAAGCCCAGCTGCTCGATCAGGGCCTTCATGGCTGCCGGATCGGGGCTGGTGAATTCGACGAACTCGAAGCCGTCGAGGCCGAGGGGGTTCTGTTCGGTCACGAGAGTCATGCGGGTTCTCCCTGCAGGCAGGCGTTGAACGCCCGCGCGAACGTGTCGATGTTTGAAACGGTCAGACCGGCCAGATTGATGCGACCGGAGCCCGCCATGTAGATCGCGTGGTCCTCGCGCAGCCGCCTCACTTGGTCCGGCGACAGCGGCAGCAGGGCGAACAGGCCATGTTGACCGGCCAGCGGCGCCAGGACCGGGACGGCCTTGGCCAGACGCTGGCGCAGGTTGGCGACCCGTTCTCGCATGGCGTCTAGCTCGGACCGCCACAGCGCGGTCAGGCTTTCGCTTTCCAGGATAACACGAACCACGGCTGCGCCGTGATCCGGCGGCATCGACCAGTTGGTGCGCGCCAGGGCCCGGATGTTGCTGGCGGCCAGCTCCAGCGTCTCGGCGTCGCGGGTCAGGGTGTAGAGCGCGCCGACCCGCTCCCGATAGAGGCCGAAGTTCTTGTCGCAGGAATAGGCCAGCAGGCCATCCTGGGCCGCCGCCAGGACCAGGCGCATGCCGGCCGCGTCCTCCTCGAGCCCCAGGCCCAGGCCCTGATAGGCCAGGTCGATCAGCGGGGTCAGGCCCTTGCGCGCCACCAGTTCGGCGATCGCCGCCCATTGCGCCGGGCTGTAGTCCGCACCCGAGGGGTTGTGACAGCAACCGTGCAACAGCACCGCGTCGCCGGCCCGCGCCGTCTCCAGCGTCGCCATCATCTCGTCGAAGCCCAGCGCCTGGGCGCGCTGGTCGTAGTGGCGGAACGTGACCGTCTCGATACCCAGCTGATCCAGGATCTGAGTGTGGTTGGGCCAGGTCGGCGCGCCGATGAACATGCGGATGTCGGGCTTGGCCGCTTGCAAAAGCTCGCAGGCCAGGCGGATCGCGCCGGTGCCCCCGGGCGTCTGGACGCCGAACACCTCGTGATCGACCGCGTCGCCGAAGATGATCGGCTTCAGCAGGTCCAGGAAACCGATATCGCCTTCCGGGCCCAGATAGGCCTTGGTCGGCTGGACGTTCAGCAGCAGCTGCTCGGCGGCCTTCACCGAGGCCAGCACCGGCGTCGCGCCCAGGTCGTCGCGGAAGACGCCGACGCCCAGGTCAATCTTGTGCGGCCGGGGATCGCGGCGATAGGCGCCGATCAGCGACAGCAGGGAGTCCGGCGCCTGGGGCGACAGGCCGGCGAAGACAGAAGATGAGATCATGGCGGCTTCCGGAGAACGCGACGGAAGGCAGCCTATCGCGGGCTGGAAGTCAGAACGTGGCGATGATGACCGACTTGGTCGGCTCAATGGTCATTTTATGCCAATGATCCGGATCAATTCCGGTGAGATATGATCAGTCCAGATAGTCCAGCGGCAGGGCGGTGGAATCCTTGATGGTGTCCAGCACGAACGACGAGCGCACGTCCTTGACCGCCGGCATCTTCAGGAGGCGCTTCATGGTCAGGTCGGCATAGGCGTCGAGATTGGGCACGACCACCTTCAGCAGGTAGTCGAAGGCGCCGGTCATCACGTAGCAGCCCACCACCTCGGGCTCGCGCATGACGGCTTGCTGGAAAGCCTCGGCGGCGCCCTCGGTGTGGTCCACCTGCACCTCGACATAGGCCAGCACGTCCAGGTTCGCCTTGCGCCGGTCCAGCAGGGCGACATAGCCGCTGATCAGCCCCGCCGCCTCCAACTGCTTGACCCGCCGCAGGCACGGGCTGGGCGACAACCCGACCCGCTCGGCCAGGTCGACGTTCGAGATCTTGCCGTCCTGCTGCAGGATCTGGAGAATCTTCCGATCGGCGCGGCTGAGCTTCATTGTGACCCTCGTGATGTGAAGGTTGGCAGGAAATGACCGACTAGCGCATTTTCAGGTCCGCGAGGAGACGAGCCTTGCGTAAGGCGCCGCTTGACGCTCTACCATGGGACGAGACGTCGCAACGCCAGGACACGCAGAGACACCGCATGACCGACAGCCCCTTCGCCTCGCCGTCCAAGAAGCCGAAGGTGCCATTCCAGAAGCAAGGCCAGAAGGTCCTGGGCGGCACGGCCCTGGCGCTGGTCCTGCTGCTCGGCTCCTGCAGCGTGCTGTCGCACAGCACCACGGTCGAGCCGGGCAATGTCGGCGTGAAGATCCGCACCCTGGGCGCCTCGGCCGGCGTCGCGCCCGAGCCCCTGCCCGCGCGCTGGTACTTTCGCGGGATCGGCGAGCGGATCATCCAGTACCCGGTGATCCAGCGCACTTATAGCTACACCCGCGAGAAGGACGAGCGCGGCAACGAGAACGAGGAGATCACCTTCTCGGACAACACCGGCCTGCCGATGACGGCAGACATCTCGGTGACCCTGCAGGTCAATCCGGCCTCTGCCCCGAACCTCTACCAGACCTACCGCCTGTCGTTCGACCAGTTGCTGGACGGGCCGATCCGCAACGATGTCCGCTCAGCCGTGGCCGCCGAGGCCGAGAAGGTCGGGGTCGAGACCCTTTACAGCGGCGGCCGCCAGCAGGTGATCCAGCGCGCCTACGCCCGGGTGGCCGGCAAGTGGGCGCGGCACGGGGTGACCGTCTCGCAACTCGACTGGATCGGCTCGATCCGCTACCCGGCCGCCATCATCCAGCAGATGCAGGCCAAGACGCAGCTGGAGCAGGAGGCCTTGGCCGCCAAGGCGCTGGAGGCCAAGGAAACCGCCCTGGCCAACGCCGCCATCGCCAAGGCCCGCGGTGAGGCTGAGGCCATCCGCATCAAGGGCGAGGCCCTGCGCGCCAATCCCCAGGTCCTGCAACAGCTGGCCATCGAGAAATGGAACGGGGAGCTGCCCAAGGTCACTGGCGGCTCGACGCCGTTCGTGAAGGTCGACTAGGACGATTGAACTTTCGCCCCATGGCGGATCCCGCCCCCCAAACGGGGGGAGTAGGCCCTTCCCAGACATATAGCCGTCGGACGCTCCTGCGCCCGCAAGCAAAACGCCCCGGAGTTTCCTCCGGGGCATTTCGTCATTTCGGTCTTCCCGGTCCCCTGTCGGGGTCCGCTTTTCAATTGGCGAGGCGTCGCAGGAAGGATGGGATTTCCAGATCTTCGCCATCGTCGGTCTGCGGCGTCTCGATCGGCTGCAGCTGCGGACGGGCGCTCTGGGTCGAGCGAGCCTGCGGCTGCGGGGCCGACGACTGTTGCTCGTAACGCTGGCGACCGCCGCCGAACATCGAGAAGAAGCCACCGCCCTGCTTCTGGGGGCGACGCTCTTCGTAATAGTTGTTCTCGGGGAACAGCGGCTCTTCCGAGGGGCCCTCGTCGACCATCGGGTCGACGATGCGGGTCACCTGCCGAGGCGCCGGCTGAGCGATGCGCGGCTCTTCAGCGACCGGTTCATCGTAATAGATCTCGGCTTCCGGCTCCGGCTGCGGAGCGGCCATGACGATCTCGGGTTCCGGGGCCGGCTCCGGTGCGAAGGCCGACGACTGGAAAGCCGACGACGGGCGTTCGGTCGGACGCGCGGCTTCGTAGCGAGCGGTCGGACGGGCCGGCTCCGGCTGCGGAGCCGGACGCGAGGTCTCGGCGATCAGCGGGGCGGCCGAGGTGTTGCGGGTGGTCGGCTTCGGCTCGATCTGGGCGATCGAGGCGCCGTCCATGCCGGTGGCGACGACCGACACGCGGATCACGCCTTCCAGCGACGGGTCGAACGCCGCGCCGAAGATGATGTTGGCTTCCGGATCGACCTGGTCCGAGATCGCGTTGGCGGCCTCGTCGACTTCCAGCAGGGTCATGTCCATGCCGCCGGTCACGTTGACCAGCACCGCCTTGGCGCCCTTCAGCGAGACTTCGTCGAGCAGCGGGTTGGCGATCGCGTTCTGGGCGGCCATCAGGGCGCGGTCTTCGCCCGCGCCTTCGCCGGTGCCCATCATCGCCTTGCCCATCTCGGTCATGACCGTGCGGACGTCGGCGAAGTCGAGGTTGATCAGGCCAGGCAGGACCATCAGGTCGGTGATCGAGCGGACGCCCGAGTGCAGCACCTGGTCGGCCATGCCGAAGGCTTCGGCGAAGGTCGTGCGCTCGTTGGCGACGCGGAACAGGTTCTGGTTCGGAATGACGATCAGGGTGTCGACGTAGCGCTGCAGCTCCTGGATGCCGCTGTCGGCCAGCCGCATGCGGTGACGGCCCTCGAAGTGGAAGGGCTTGGTCACGACGCCGACGGTCAGGATGCCGCGCTCGCGAGCGCACTTGGCGATGATCGGGGCCGCGCCGGTGCCGGTGCCGCCGCCCATGCCGGCGGTGATGAAGACCATGTGCGCGCCGTCGAGGTGCTCGCCGATCTCCGGGAAGGACTCCTCGGCCGCGCTCATGCCCACTTCCGGGTGCGCGCCGGCGCCCAGGCCCTGGGTGATCTGCACGCCCAGCTGGATGCGACGGTCCGTCTTGGCGAACTGAAGCTGTTGAGCGTCGGTGTTGGCCACCACGAACTCGACACCTTCGAGGCCCGCCTCGATCATGTTGTTCACGGCGTTGCCGCCAGCGCCGCCGACACCGAACACCACGATGCGCGGCTTCAGCTCGGTCGTACGCGGCGCGGAAAGAGAAATAGCCATGGGACCCTCGCGTCCTTACGCCGAAATCGTCAAACTAGACCTCGGCGACACCCAATCGCCGGGGATGCCTCGACGATCGTGTTAACAGAACAACCACCATCGTTAATCGGCAGTTAACTGCATAATCTGAGTCGTGGTCGGGTCGAGCGCGACCGTGGGATAAATTGTGGTCTATCAACAGAATCTCCAGGCGGACCAAGGGTTCCGCGAAGATCCACAGGCGCGTGCGACCGAACGACGCTGAAGGCGAATTCTGTCGAATATAGGCCCGCGAAGGCAGCAAAAGGCCCGGCCGAGAAGCTCGGCCGGGCCTTTAAGGTTAAGCAGTAGAGTTAATCACGCTTAAAACTTGGAGCTTGGCTACAGAGCCAAACTAGAGGTTATCGCGCAGCCACGCGGCGGCCTTGGCCATGGGCGAAGCATTCGGATCCAGCGGACGCTTCCGAACTGGACCACCGGCCAGGGCCTTGGACGAGACGGCCTCGCGCGGTCCGAAGGCGGTGCGGTGCAGCGTGCCGGCGGCAGCGCAGAAAGCCGGGCCCGAGGCGGCGTCGGCCAGGTGCGGCACCCGGCGAGGGCGGCCCAGGCGAACCGGGCGATCGAATACGCGCACCGCCACTTCACGAACCCCGGCCAGCTGGCTGGCCCCGCCCGTCAGGACGATGCCCGCGCCCGGCTCGACCGGCGCGCCCGAGGCCTTCAGACGCTCGCGCAGCAGCTCCAGCGTCTCTTCGACGCGCGGCTGGATGATGCCCTTGAGCAAGGACCGGGGCGCGATCACCGGACCCGCGCCCGGATCGTCGCCGCGCGGCGGGGCCTCGATCATCTCGCGATCCTCGTTGGCCGAGGCGATGGCGCTGCCGTGCAGGGTCTTGATGCGCTCGGCGCCGACCACCGAGGTCTGCAGGCCGCGGGCGATGTCCTGGGTGACGTGTCCGCCGCCGACGGCCAGGCTGTCGACGTGGCACAGGGCGCCGTTGTTGAACACGGCCACCGAGGTCGAGCCGCCGCCCATGTCGATGCAGACCGCGCCCAGGTCCATCTCATCTTCTTCGAGGGCCGCCAGGGCCGAGGCGAACGGTGCGGCGACCACGCCCTCGAAGCTGAGGTGGGCGCGCTCGACGCAGTGGGCGAGGGTGTGGAAAATGTTCTCGTTGACCGAGACGACCAGCAGCTCCAGGCCCAGCGAGCGGCCGAACATGGCGCGCGGATCGCGAATGCCGCGCTGGCCGTCGACCGACCAGGCGATCGGCAGCAGGTGGATCGGCTTGCGGCCAGGAATACGGACTTGCGCCAGGGCCGAAGCGATGGCGCGAGACAAATCGCCGTCGCCGATCGGACGGGCGCCCAGCGAAACTTGCGTGTGCACGCGGTTGGACGCCAGCTGGCCGCCGGCGGTGCAGACACTGACGCCCTGCACGTTGACGCCGGCCACGGTCTCGGCGCGCTCCACGGCCTGGGCGATGGCCTGGGCGGCCTCGTCCAGATTGACGATCGCGCCGCCGCGCACGCCCCGCGACTGGACATAGCCGACGCCGGCGGTCGTCAGGGTGCGGTTCTCGCGGTGGACGCCGTCGGCCTTCATGATGAAGCACGTCACCTTGGACGCGCCCAGGTCCACGGCCGCGATGGCGGGTTGGCGCACGAGCGTGGCCTTCAGGCCCTCGCGAGCCTGCTTCCGTTCCTCCATTCGCGACATCGCTATCGTCACCTCAATACGTCCACTACGCCCCGCCTGCGGCCGGCTGCCCGGGCAGCGCCGCATCACGAGGTCTCACAGCCACCATTTCGGGGTCGCGCAGATCGATCCGCGCAAAACCCATGTCGAGGATTCGCTGCCGTTGGTCGAGCTGATCCAATTGAATCAGCGCGGATTCTTCGTCAATGGCCGGCAGCTGGATCAGCGAGCCGTCCTTCAGTCGAAGATCCCAACGACGGTCATCCACCCGCACCAGCGCCTCCAGACGGTCGCGCAGACGCGGACGCGAGGCCACGGCCGGCAGGATCAGGCCCGCGGCCTGGTCCGCCCCCTGCCCGACCACCAGCGGCAGCTGGGGGAAACGGGCCGGGTCGGCCTCGCTGATCACCCGGCCTTCGCCGTCGATCACCTTCATGCGGCCCTGGTTCTGCCAGACCGCCAGCGCCGGCCGCTCTTCCACCGCGATCAACACAGTGTCGGGCAGCATGCGCACGACCTTGGCGTCCTTCACCCAGCCCACACCCTGCACGCGCGCCCGGACGTCGTTCAGGTCCAGGCCCAGGGTCGGCTGGTCCAGATAAAGGCCCGAGGCCTTCAGTATGTCGGCCTGGGCGGTCGACGACGCGCCCCGGATATGAACGGTCTTCAGCTTGAAGCCCGCCGAGGCGAAACTGTTGTCGACGCCGTGAGCCATGGACAGGCCGATGCGCTCGGCCCGATGGCCGGTCGCCAGCATCACCACAAGACCGAGACCCAAGGCCGCGCCCGCCACGCTCAGGGCCACCGTGGGCGACAGGCCCACGCCCTTGGCGGCGTGCAACTTCGCGGCCGGCTGCGCCCCCCTGGGCGCCGGCTTGCCTTTGCTCGGACTTGCGGGCGCTTCGGCCCGGGGTCGCCTAGGCTTAGGCGGTCCCCCCCGCACTACAGCGGGCATAAGCGTCCTCCACGATCCACAAAACTAACTGGTCAAACGGGATCCCGACGTGGGCGGCCTGCTCGGGGGCGAGCGAGGTCGGCGTCATGCCGGGCTGCGTGTTGACCTCTAGAAGGACCAGAAGGTCGTTAATGTCGTCATAACGGAAGTCCGACCGAGTCACGCCTTGGCAACCAAGAGCCGAGTGCGCCAATTCGGCCATCCGCATCGCTCTATCCCTTACGGCGTCAGGGATTGGAGCCGGCAGGACGTGGATCGAACCGCCCTCGGAGTACTTGGCCTCGTAGTCGTAGAAACCTGTGGATGCACGGATATCCGTAACCGCCAGCGCCCTGGGACCATTTGACTCACCCAGGACCGCCACGGCCAATTCCAACCCTCGGATATAGGGCTCAACCATCACTTCCTCGCCGAAAGTCCATGCTGGAGAGGCAAGTTCTTCCGGCGGGCGGTTTGCGCCCTCAAACACCAGGAAGACTCCGACCGAAGATCCCTCGGCATTGGGCTTAACGACATAGGGCGGCTGCAACACATGGTCGCGCGCGACATCGTGTCGGTTGTAGAGGCCGCCGCCCGGAACGATGACGCCGGCGGCCGCCAGCACGGCCTTGGCCTTGGCCTTGTCCATGGCCAGGGCCGACGGCAGCACGCCAGAGTGGGTGTAGGGCAGCTTGAGCGTTTCCAGCACGCCCTGGACGCAGCCGTCCTCGCCCCATTCGCCGTGCAGGGCGTTGAAGACGAGATCCGGCTTGGTCGCCGTCAGCACCTGGGCTACGTCCTTGCCCGGGTCGATCCGCGTGACCTTGGCTCCCAGCCGCTCCAGAGCGTCGGCGCAGGCCGCGCCCGAAACCAGGCTGACCTTGCGCTCCGAGGAAGGGCCGCCGAGCAGGACGGCGATATGGCGGCCGGCCAAGGGGGCGTTCTGGGATTGGTCGGTCATTTGAGCGCTCTACGAGCCCTCCCTGTCGAGGGGAGGGTTGGGTGGGGTGATGCGGCGTCGAACGCCTCGAACCTTTCCTAGAGAGGCGGAAAGGCCGTGCCAACACCCCATCCCTACCCTTCCCCCATCGAGGGGGAAGGGAGAGCGGAAGTTGTGAATATCAGTGCGACGCCGCCGCCGGCGCCGCCGCCTTCAGCTTGCGGAAGTCCACATCGCTGTCGGCCACGAGATAGATGAAGCTGGCCCAGGCCGCGACATTCTGCGCCAGCTCGTCGGGCCGCACCTTGTTCAGCGTGTCGTCGGCGGTGTGGTGGTAGTCGAAGTAGCGGGTGGCGTCCTGGTCCAACTCGACGGACGGCACGCCAGCCTCTTCCAGGCCCTCGATGTCGGCGCCGCCATGCGTCGCCGGCGCGCGGCTGACATAGATCTTGAGCGGGGCGAGCACGTTGGCGGCCGTGGTCGCCAACGGATGCGCGGCCGCGCCGGCCGGCAGTTTCAGCGCGAAGACACGGTCCGCGCCGCTGTCGCTCTCGCCCGCCAGCACGATCTTCGGGACCTCATCCTTGTGCGCGGCGATGTAGGCTTCCGACGAGCCGCCGCTCTCCTCCGAGCCCCACATCACCACGCGGATGGTGCGCTTGGGGTGCTTGGGCAGATCGCCGATCAGCTTGGCGGCGGCCGTGGTGATGGCGATACCCGTGGCGTCGTCCAGAGCGCCGGTGCCGACGTCCCAGCTGTCCAGGTGGCCGCCGATGACGATGATCTCGTCAGCCTTCTCGGAACCCTTGATTTCACCCGAGATGTTCCAGGCCACGTCGTTGGGATCGACGGTCGAGGCCAGCTTCAGCTTGATGCGCAGGGTCTTGCCCTGCTTGGCGAGGCGCTCCAGCTGCTCGGCCTCCGGCACGCCCATGGCGGCCGAGGGGATCGAGACCACGCCGTCGCCGAAGGCGGTGACGCCGGTGTGCGGCACGGTCGAGTCCGAGGTCGAGACCGAGCGGATCAGCAGGGCCACGGCGCCGCGCTTGGCGGCCTCGACCGGACCCGAGCGGCGGGAGATGCCCGCCACGCCATAGCCGGAGCCGTCCTGGGCCTTGACCATCGGCTGGGTGATGACGGCGATCTTGCCCTTCAGCGCGCCCTCGGGGGCGGCGATCATCTCGGCATAGGTGCGGAACAGGGCGACGTCGGCCTCGATGCCTTCCGGCGGGGTCGGCACGGTGCGGCCCAGACCCACGATCCCCAGCTTCATCGGATAGGGCCCGACCAGTTCGGCGCTCTCCTCGCCGCGCGTCCACGACGGCTTGGCGAACTGCTCGACCTTGATGTTGGTGAAGCCCAAGGCCTTCAGCTTGGCCGCGCCCCAGTCCTTGGCGCGCTCCATGGCCGGCGAGCCGACCAGGCGCGGACCGATGGTGGTGGTCAGGTCCTCGGTGATCTCCCAGGCGGTGCGGTCCAGCAGCGCCTTGTCGCGCAGCGCTTCGGCGGTCTTGACGTCTTGAGCATGGGCGACGCCCGAAACGAGGGCGAGAGCGGCCGAGGCGGCCAACAGACGACGGTACATGAGCAAGGATTCTCCCCAATGGCGCGGGAGTCATAGCACCGGTCCGCGCCAGGGGGAGTCAGCAATGGCGTGAAGTGTGGCGGGCGCCTCTAAGCCGGGCGCCCGATCCGCTTGATCTCCCAGTCCAGCTGCACGCCGGTCTTTTCCTTGACGTCGGCGCGGACCGCCTCGCCCAGCCCCTCCAGGTCGGCGGCGGTGGCCTCGCCGGTGTTGATCAGGAAATTGCTGTGCAGCGGACTGAACATTGCTCCGCCATACGGTTTGCCGCGCCAGCCGGCCTCGTCGACGAGCTTCCACGACGAGTGGCCCGGCGGGTTCTTGAAGGTCGAGCCGCCGGTCTTCTCGCGGATCGGCTGGGTGGTCTCGCGACGCGCGGTGATCTCAGCCATGCGGGCCTTGATCGCTTCCGGTTCGTCGGCGGTTCCTTCGTAGATCGCATCCAGCACGATCAAATCAGCGCCCATCAGCGCGCTGTGGCGGTAGGTGTAGCCGAAGCCGTCTCCCGAGATCTCCGAGACCTGGCCTTGGCGATTCATCACTCGCGCGGACTTGATGACGTTGACGGTCTCGGAGCCATAGCAGCCGGCGTTCATGATCACCGCGCCGCCGATCGTGCCCGGGATGCCGGCATAGAACTCCAGCCCCGCGATGCCGGCCTCGGCCGCCTTGCGCGCCAGGATGGCGTCGGGCACGGCGCTGCCGGCCTTGATGCGATTGTCGCCCAGGGCCTCGACCGTGTTGAAGCCCTTGCCCAGGCGGATGATCACGCCGTCGACGCCGCCATCGCGGACCAGGAGGTTGGAGCCGACGCCGATGGCCAGCACCGGCACGCTTGGATCCAACGCCTTCAGGAAGCCTGCAAGATCCTCCTCGTCGGCCGGCAGGAACACCACGTCCGCCGGACCGCCGACCCGAAACCAGGTGAACGGCGCCAGGGTCTCGTCGATCAACAGCTTGCCCCGGACGGCGGGCAGTTGGGTCTTCCAGCTCACTTGGCCGTCCTTCACTTGGAAAGCGCCTCGAGCTGGCCCGGCAGGGCGTAGGACCACGAGGTGATGTCGCCGGCCCCCAGCAGCACGACGAGGTCGCCGGACCTGGCTTCTTCGGCGATCAGGGCCGGCAGGGCCGAGGGACTCTCCAGCGGCAGGGCGCGGCGGTGGCCGAACTTCTTGAGGCCCTCGACCAGGTGGTCGCGATCGACGCCCTCGATCGGCTGCTCGCCGGCCGTATAGACGTCGGCGACGATCACCGTGTCGGCGTCGTTGAAGCAGCTGCTGAACTCGGTCATCAGGTCGCGCAGGCGGGTGTAGCGGTGCGGCTGGACCACGGCGATCACCTTGCCCGTCGAGACCGCGCGGGCGGCCTTCAGCACGGCGGCGATCTCGACCGGGTGGTGGCCGTAGTCGTCGACCACGCGGATCCCGTTGGCGACGCCCGTGGTGGTGAAGCGGCGCTTGACCCCGCCAAAGCCCGCCAGCCCCTTGCGGATCGCCTCGGCGTCGACGCCCAGTTCGCGGGCCACGGCCACGGCGGCGGTGGCGTTCAGCACGTTGTGGTGGCCGGCCATGGGCATCTTCAGCCCGTCATAACGCACCGCCTCGCCGTCGCGCGGCGAGACGACGATGTCGAACTTGGCGCCCTCGGGACCCATCTCGACGTTCGAGACGCGGACCTCGGCCTGCGGGTTGGTTCCATAGGTCACCAGACGCCGGTTCTCGATGCGCGAGGTCAGGGCCTGGACTTCCGGGTGGTCAGTGCAGACCGCCGCGAAGCCATAGAACGGGATGTTCTGGATGAAGTCCTGGAAGCCCCTCTTCACCGCATCGAAGTCGCCCCAGTGGTCCAGGTGCTCGGCGTCGATGTTGGTGACGATGGCCACCGTCGACTTCAGGCGCAGGAACGAGCCGTCGCTCTCATCGGCCTCGACGACGATCCAGTCGCCCTCGCCGACCTTGGCGTTGGTGCCGTAGGCGTTGATGATGCCGCCGTTGACGACTGTCGGGTCCAGCCCGCCAGCGTCCAGCAGGGTGGCGACCATCGAGGTGGTGGTGGTCTTGCCGTGCGTCCCGCCCACCGCCACCGAGAACTGCAGCCGCATCAGCTCGGCCAGCATCTCGGCGCGGCGGACCAGGGGCAGGCGCTTGTCGCGGCCGGCGACCATTTCCGGGTTATCGGCCTTCACGGCCGTGGAATAGACGATGGCCGAGGCGCCCTCGACGTGGGCGGCGTCGTGGCCGATGAAGATGCGCGCGCCCAGCTTTTCCAAGCGCTCGGTATTGGCGCTGGCCTTGGCGTCGCTGCCCTGAACGGTGTAGCCGATACGCAGCATGATCTCGGCGATGCCGGACATGCCTATGCCGCCGATGCCGATGAAGTGCACGGGGCCGAGTTCGAAGGGGACGGGGCGTCGACGCTGGATCATGAAGAGCCGATTAGACCAATTCCGCGCGCCGCGAAACGCCCTCCTGGGGCTGATCATGTGCGGGAGCCCCGCCTGGGCCCAGGCCCCCGCTCCCGCCCCGCTTGAGCTGCGCCTGGCTGACGTCGGCCGCTTCGCCACTTTTGCGGACCTGACCAGCGTCCGCTGGGAGGGCCGAATTGCTCGCCTGCGCGTGCTCCAGGTCACCGAGGGCGGCTTCAAGGCCGGATCCGAGGAGTTCTGGGGCGGCTGGCGGCATGAGGTCATCGACTGCGACGCCCGCACAATCGCCCACGCCGGCTTTTCCAGCATCCGCGCAGGCGGCCGCGAGGGCCCGGTGACCGGTGACCAACGCCCTGCCGCGCCGCTGCCACCGGGCAGCGCTGACGAGGCGGTGGCGAAGGTGGTCTGTGATGGGCGGAAGCCGTTTGCGAAGATCCCGGTGGTCGGGAGCATCGAAGAAGCGGTGAAGATTGGTCGGCCGCTGATCGAAACGGGTGCGGAGCCTTAGCGGCGGAAAGTAGAAATTTCCATTTCCGCACCCTAAGATTGACTCGATCCCGTTGACGGCGAAAGCTCCCGTCAATCCTCATGCCGAGGATGAAGGGAACAGAGAGATGAAGCTTAGCCTGCGTTGGAAATCCGCCTGCGCCGCCGTTGCGACGCTCACCATGTTCAATATTCCGCTGCTCGCCCAACAGGCCCAGGCGGCCCCGCCGCCGCTCTGCGTCCAGTGGGGCTGGATCAAATGCGATCCGCTGTACCCCGACCGCTTCAGCGAGGAATGGGGCGCCTGCTTCGAATACTGGTCCGAGGTCGCCTGCCCCTGGTCGGACGGCGTCGCGGTCGCCAAGGCGGCGCCCGCAACACTCAAGGCCGAGGACCGCGACACGCTAGCTCATCAGTAGGCGCGAGGGCGCGGGGGGCCTCAGACCGTCCGCGCCCGATGCGCATGCGCATATGCAGGCGCCGAGCAATCAGGGTCCGAACGGCGCGAAGATCACAGAGATCGTCGTGATCGCGGAGACCGATCCTACGGCGGAGCCTACCGCGCCGTCCGCTCCACCAGATCCGCCAGCGCCTCGGCGGCGTCCGGGGTCGCCACCGACCTCGCCCCCGCCGCCATCCGCGCCAGGCGCTCGGGGTCCTTCAGCAAGGCGTTCAAAGCCCCGGCCATGGCGTCGACCGTCAGCTCATCCTCGAGGCACACGGCCGCGCCGCCGGCCTCTTCCAGGAGCTTGGCGTTGAAGCGCTGGTGGTCGTCGGCGGCGATCTTCAGCGGCACCAGGATCGAGGGCCGGCCGGCGACGGCCAGCTCGGTGCAGGTCGAGGCGCCCGAGCGGCCGATAACCAGGTGCGACTGGCGCAGATAGCCGGCCATGTCGCGGAAGAACGGCGCGACCTCACAGTCGACCATGGCGTTGCGATAGACCTTGCGGGCCTGCTCCATGCTCTCGGCGCGAGCCTGCTGGAACACCTTCAGGCGGCTGCGGATGTCCTCGGGCAGCTTGGCCACCGCCTCGGGGATCAGCTCGGACAGCAACCGCGCGCCCTGGCTGCCGCCGGTGACGAGCACCCGCAGCTGCACTTCCGGCGCGATGTAGGGCACGTCGTAGAGCGCACGCACCGGTGGGCGCACGGGATTGCCGACGACGTGCGCGCGGGCCTTCACCTTGGGCGTGGCCATCTGCAGCGTTGGAAAGGCGCAGGCGACCTCGTCGACGCGCGGAGCCAGGAAGCGGTTCACGCGGCCGAGGACCGCGTTCTGCTCGTGGATCACGGTCGGGCGCTTCTGGCTGAGCGCGCCCAGCAAGGCCGGCAGGGCGGGATAACCGCCGAAGCCGACCACGACCGCCGGGTCCAGGCGCTTGAAGGCCGCGCGCGCCTCCATGACGCCCTGCATGACGACGAAGCCGGCCTTGATCATGCCCAGCGGGTCGTTCGACTTGGCCGTGGCGGCCGACAGCGCCAGACGCTCCTGCGCCGGGAACTTGTCGGCGTAAAGCGCGCCGCGGTCGTCGGTGGCCAGCACGACGCGCCAGCCGCGCTGGGCCAGGACCTCGGCCAGGGCCTGGGCGGGGAACATATGGCCGCCGGTTCCTCCGGCGGCGACGACAGCCAGCTTGCTCATGTCAGGCGAACGCGCCGGCGCCGAATTCGCCCGTCGCCCCGTAGGCGCCGGGGCGCTTGCGCACCAAGGCCAGGGCCATGCCCAGCGTCAAACCCATCGCGAGCATCGAAGAGCCCCCGTAACTGATGAACGGGAGCGTCATGCCCTTGGTCGGGATCATGTTCAAGTTCACCGCGATATTGATGATGGCCTGCTGGCCCACCAGCACGAACAGACCGGCGGCCGCGACCTGCTCGAACGGGTCGTTCAGCTTCATGGCCTTATAGAGGCCGCGCACCACGACGAAGGCGAAGAGCGCGATCAGGGCCCACGAGAAGATCAGGCCGTATTCCTCGGCCGCCACCGAATAGATGAAGTCGGTATGCAGGTCGGGCACGTGACGCTTCATGACGCCCTCGCCCGGACCGCGCCCGAACAGGCCGCCGGCGCGAATGGCCTCGGCGGCGCGGGTGATCTGATGCGTGTCGGCCTGGTCGGGGCTGAGGAACTTCTGCACGCGGGCGTGCACGTGGTCGAACAGGAAGTAGGTCGAGCCCAGGCCGGCCAGCGCCACCGCGCCCAGGCCCATGATCCACGAGATCGGCACGCCGGCCATCCAGAAGGCTGCTCCGAAGGCGATGGTGATCAGCACGGTCTGGCCCACGTCCGGCTGCACCAGCAGCAAGGCCACGGCGATGAAATACAGCAGGAAGGCGATCGAGACGCCCGGCACCCCCTCGCCCTTCTGGCCCTCGGCGAACATCCACGAGACTAGCACGATCAGGGCCGGCTTCATGAACTCGGACGGCTGCAGGGTGAAGCCGCCGAACTGCAGCCAGCGGGTGGCGCCCTTGGCGTTGTGGCCGACGAACGGCAGGGCGATCATCACCGCGATGGCCGCGATGTAGATGAAGAACGCCGCGCGCCGAATGCCCTTGGGCGACAGCATCGACACCGCCAGCATCAGCACCGACGAGGCGCTGGCGAAGAAGCACATGCGGATCGCGAAGTGGAACTGGTCGTCGATGCCGATCCGCTGGGCCGCCGCCGGGCTGGAGGCGAACGACAGCAGCATGCCCAGAGTCACCAGCAGGGCGGTCGCGCCCAGCAGCCAGCGGTCCGTCGTCCACCACCACAGGCCGATCGCGGTGCGGTCGGTGCGGGCGAAGGCATGTGTCGCGTTGGAGGCCATGGCGCGGAGAGTCGGACCGCAGGGTTAATCAAATCTTGCTGCGCCGTTCTACGGCGGTGGACATGCGGCGAAAAGCGCGGATCGCCTCCTCAGTCCAGCGCGCGCCGGGTCCAGTCGACGATCTGGGCCGTGCTCATCGCCCCGGCCTGGCGGGCGACGACCTGGCCATCGCGAAACAGGATCAGGGTAGGGATGCTGCTGATATTCAAAGCCGCGGCCGCCGCCTGCTCGGCCTCGGAGTCCAGCTTCAGAAGTCGCACGGCGGGTTCAAGCGGCCGGGCGGCGGCCGCGAAGGCCGGCGCCATGGTCCGGCAGGGTCCGCACCAAGGCGCCCAGACGTCCAGCAGCAGGGCCGTTCCCTTGGTCAGCCGGCGATGGCGATCCAGCTGAGGCCCGGTCACCGCCGCCGGCGCGCCGGCGAACAGCTGAGCCCCGCACTTGCCGCACTTGGCCGACAGCGGGTCGCGATCCTGCGGCAGGCGGTTGCCAGCGCCGCACGCAAAGCAGACGACCTGAGACATCACCGGACCTCCTTGCGCCGACAATTTCACTAGGCGAACCCCGTCGTTTGGAAAGCTGTTCCCCTGAAAGAAGAACGGTCCAGCTTGAATTCGCCCGCCAGCCAGTGAACATGAGCGCTGGTGGCAGGGGCGTATGGTGGCCGACGAGGGATCTGACAAGACGGTTCTGGAAGGCGCCGGGGCGTATTTCCTGAGCGTGGTCGAGGCCAGCCAGGACTGTATCCGCGTCATCAGCCCCGATGGCGCGGTCGAGTACATGAACGCCCAGGGCAAGTCGCTGTTCGAGATCGACGACTTCGACGGCCGCAACCGCCGCCGCTATTGGCCCGACATGTGGCCCGCCGAGAGCCGCGAGGCTGTCGAGCAGGCCCTGCGCGCCGCCCAGGCCGGCCACGCGGTGGCCTTTCGCGCCTTCTGCCCGACGGCCAAGGGCGCGCCGCGCTGGTGGGACACCACCGTCTCGCCGATCCTGGAAGACGGCCGCGTCACCCGCGTGCTGGCCACTTCGCGCGACGTCACCGGCGAGCGCACGGCCGAGACGCATCGCCAGCTGCTGGTCAATGAGCTGAACCACCGGGTCAAGAACACGCTGGCGACCGTGCAGTCGATCGCCAAGCAGTCGCTGCGCAACGCCGGGGTCGAGCCCTCGGTCCGCGACGCCCTGGAAGGCCGGCTGATGGCCATCGCCGCCACCCACAACGTGCTGACCGACCAGAACTGGTCGGCGGCCAGCCTGCGCCAGATCGTCGACGGATCGGTCACGCCCTACAGCGCCAATCCCGGCCAGCTGACCATCACCGGCGAGGATCTGAAGGTCTCGCCCAAGCCCGCCGTGGTCATGGCCCTGGCCTTCCACGAGCTGGCTATCAACGCCCTGAAGTACGGCGCCCTCTCCGCCCCCGACGGCCACGTGGACATCCGCTGGTCGATCGAGCCTGGCGATCAGCTGTATATCGAATGGGCCGAGCGCGGCGGCCCGGCCGTGCGTCCGCCCGAGCGGCGCGGCTTCGGCTCGCGCATCGTCGAGACGGCCCTGCCCAACGAGCTGGGCGGCGCGGTGGCCGTGGACTACCGCGCCGACGGCCTCAGGTGCTCGATCCGCTCGCCGTTGGCTGCGCTGGACAAGGTCGACGCCTTCATGCCGCTGGGTTAGCCGACCTCTCCGGTCAGTTCACGGCGCGCTTTCTCCAGCTCTTCGGCATAACGGCGGGTGACGTGGGCTTCGGTGATCAGGCCGATCACCTCGCCGCCCGCGTCGACCACGGCCAATTCGTCGGCGCCGGTCTCGTCAAAGGCGGTCATGATCGCCTTGATCGACAGTTCCGGCGTCAGCGAGACCTTCGCGTGAGCCGCCAGCGCCGAGACCGTCGCCTCGCGTTCCGCCGGCTCGGCATAGACGGCGGCGGTCGAGGCGATGCCGGCGTAGCGCCCGGTCTCGTCGACCAGCACGGCGCGCTTGGTCGAGCCCAGCGGAAAGCGGCGGCGGAACTCGGCCAGGCTGGTCGCGGCCGGAATCGTCTTGACGTCCCGCCGCATCATCTTGCCAGCGGTCAGGTTTCGCATCCACGACACGTCGTGGGCGCTGCGGATGGTCTCGCCGCGCAGGTGCAGGCGCCAGGTCGAGAATGAATAGCCGAAGGTCTCCCGCACCACGGCGCTGGCGATCAGCGAGGCCGCCAGCGTGGCGGCGGTGATGGTGAAGTCGCCCGTGGCCTCCAGCACCAGGAACGACATGGTGAAGGGTCCGCCGACGATGGCCACGCCCAGCGCGCCCATGCCCACCAGCGAGGCCGCGATCGGGTCCAGCCGGCCCGCGCCCGCCGCCAGGTTCACGAGGTCCGAGAACGATTGCCCCATCAGCGCCCCCAGAAACAGGGCCGCGAAGAACAGGCCGCCGCGGAAGCCGAAGCTGAGGGAGATGATCGAAGCCGCCGACTTCATCAGGATCAGCATCACGAGCAGCTTCAGCGGCAGGTCGCCGTTGAGGTCAAGGTGCAGCGCGCCATGGCCGCCCGACAGGGTCTGGGGCGTGACGATGGCCAGCGCCGCCAGCGCCAAGCCGCCGATGGCCGGCCGGCTCCAGCGGGGCAGCGGAGCCTTGGCGGTCCAGCGATCGGCGACGGCGACGGCGCGCATCAGCACCACACCGAACAGCGCCGAGACCAGGCCCAGCAGCCCGTACAGCAGGTAGTCGCTCCAGGACGAGATGGCGACGACCGAGGTCTTGATCAGATAGGGCGTCGAGCCCAGTCCCTTGGCCACCAGCACGGCGGCCAGGGCGGCGGCGGCCACGGGCGCGATGTTGGCGACGGTATAGGCGCCGATGACGATCTCGAAGGCGTAGAAGGCCCCGGTCAGCGGCGCGCCGAAGGCGGCCGCGATGGCGGCGCCCGCCCCGGCCCCGACCAGGATCCGCAGATCGCCCCGGCGCAGGTTCAGCCGCTGCCCGACCCACGAGGCCACGGCCCCACCCGCCTGGGCATAGGCGGCCTCCAGCCCGACCGAGGCGCCGCAGCCGTTGGAGATCAGGGTCTGGCCGCAGATGAAGGCGCTGTCGCGCACCGACAGTCGCCCGCCGTGCAGGGCGTTGGCCTCGACCGGGTCAACGGCGTGGTTGGGGCGGAAGCGCAGGATCGCGGCGGTGAACAGGCCCAGCAGCAGGCCGCCAAGAGGGATCGCCAAGAGACGCCATGGTTCAACCACGGCCTGGGCCGAGAGGCGCTGGTCGGGATCGAAGCCGAACAGCCGCACTTGGGCTCCGTGGGCGATCTTGGCCTGCAGCACCGCCAGGGCCCCGGCCGCCAGGCCGACGACCGTGGCGACGGCGATGACGGCCAGTTCGGACGAGCGCGTCCGCCGACGCAGCCAGGCCAGCCACGGCAGGGCCGAGCGGCCCGCGTCGCGCAGGGCGGCGCGTTCGGTCAGGGCTGTGCGCAGGACATGACGCCAGGACCGGGATGCGGCGGGATCCGTCTGGGGCTCCGGCCGGTCCATGAGGCGGCTAGGCGACCGCCGCCTTGCCGCTCGCCGTCAGCCCGTTGACCGCCGCGCGGAACGCCTCGCCCCGCGCCTCGAAGTCGCTGAACTGGTCGAACGAGGCGCAGGCGGGCGAGAGAAGAACGATAGCGTCCTCACCGCTGGCGGCGGCGTCGGCATAGGCCTGTTGTACGGCCTTCTCCAGCGTGCCGCTCATGACGACCTCGGCCTTGCCGGCCAGGGTCCACGAGAACGGCTGGGCGGCCTCGCCGATCAGATAGGCCTTGGCGATGCGCGGAAAGAGGTCCTTCAGGTCCTCGATGCCACCGGCCTTCGCGACGCCGCCGGCGATCCAGTAGAACTTGGGATAGCTGGACATCGCCTGGCGGGCGGCGTCGGCGTTGGTGGCCTTGCTGTCGTTTACGAAGCGCACCTTGCCCAGCTTGCCGACCGTCTCCATCCGATGCGCCAGGCCGGGGAAGGTCATCAGGCCATCAACGGCGTCGGCCACCGAGATCCCGATGGCCCGCGCGGCGGCGTAGGCGGCGGCGGCGTTCTGCCAGTTGTGGCGGCCCGGCAGACTTCTCGCTCTCAGGAGATCGGCGACCTCGACCACGCGCTCGCCGGTCGCGTCGTACAGGACTCCTTGCAGGGCGTAGACGCCCCGGCCCATGGCCTTGCCGGCGCTGATCGGCCAGATGGTCCGGCGGTTGGCGGCGGTGATCTCGGTGCAGATCTGCTGACACCAGGGATCGTCGACCCCGATGATCGCCGTGTCGCCCTTGCCCTGGTTCAGGAAGATCCGGCGCTTGGCGGCGATATAGCCGTCCATGCCGCCGTGACGATCCAGATGGTCGGGCGAGATGTTCAGCAGCACCACCGCGTCGGGATGCAGGCTGGAGGTCAGGTCCAGCTGGTAGGACGACAGCTCCAGCACGTAGACGGCGCCGCCGTGCATGTCTTCCAGGCCCAGGACCCCCAGGCCGATATTGCCGCCGATGCGCGTGTCGCGACCGGCCGAGGCGCACAGGTGGCCGATCAGGGCGGTCGTGGTCGACTTGCCGTTGGTGCCAGTGATGGCGATGATCTTCGGGCGCTTGTGGACCGGGGCGGCGTTGACCGTGCGGGCGAAGAGCTCGACATCACCCAGGATCTCGACGCCGGCGGCGCGGGCCTTCTCGACGGTCCAGTGCGGTTTGGGATGGGTCAGCGGCACGCCCGGCGACAGCATCAGGGCGGCGAACTGGCTCCAGTCGGCGGCCTCGAGATCGACGACCGGGAAGCCCTCGGCGGCGGCGGCCTCGCGGCTGGCGGCCTTTTCGTCCCACAGGGCCACCTTCGCCCCGCCCGCGATCAAGGCGCGCGCCGCCGTGAGCCCGGTGCGGCCCAGGCCGAACACCGCGACGGTCTTGTCCTCGAAACCACGGACCGGGATCATGCTCCTCGCCTCTCCTAGCGCAGCTTGAGGGTGGCGAGGCCGACGAAGGACAGCATCATCGCCACGATCCAGAAGCGGATCACGACGGTGGATTCAGCCCAGCCCAGCTTCTCGAAATGGTGGTGGATCGGCGCCATCAGGAAGACCCGCTTGCCGGTCTTCTTGAAGTAGGCCACCTGGATCATGACGCTCAGCGCCTCGGCCACGAACAGGCCGCCGACGATGCCCAGGACCAGCTCGTGCTTGGCGCAGACGGCGATCGCGCCCAGCGCGCCGCCCAGGGCCAGCGACCCGGTGTCGCCCATGAAGATCTTGGCGGGGGGCGCATTGTACCAGAGGAAGCCCATGCCCCCGCCGATGATCGCGCCGCACAGCACCGCCAGCTCGCCGACGCCCGGCGCGAAATGCAGGTTCAGATAATCCGCGAACTTGTAGTTGCCCACCAGGTAGGCGATCAGGCCGAAGGTCGAGGCGGCGAACATCACCGGCACGATGGCCAGGCCGTCCAAGCCGTCGGTCAGATTCACGGCGTTGGAGAAGCCGGCGATCGTCACGGCCGCGAAGGCCACGTAGAACCAGCCCAGATTGATCACCAGCGCCTTGAAGATCGGGAAGACCACGCTGGTCTCCATGCCCGGCGTCATCGGCGACTTGGGCGCGAACAGGATCAGGATCACGGTGGCGGCGATCGCGACGATGAACTGCGCGACCAGCTTCTGGACGCTGGAGAGGCCGGCCGTGGTCTGCTTGGTGACCTTGGCGTAGTCGTCCATGAAGCCCAGCACGCCGTAGCTGCCGGTCACCAGCAGCACGACCCAGACGTGGATGTTGCGCAGATCGGCCCACAGCAGGGCGCCGACGAACAGGCCGGCCAGGATCATGAAGCCGCCCATGGTGGGCGTCCCGGCCTTCTCGGTGACGTGGCGCGCGATGCCGTCGGTGCGGATCGGCTGGCCCTTGCCCTGCTTGGCCTTCATCCAGCGGATGAAGCGCGAGCCCATGGCCACGGCGACGACATAGGCGGTCAGCATGGCCATGCCCGACCGGAAGGTCAGGTATTTCAGGAGGTTCAGCGCCGGGACGTGCTCTTGCGTGCGCGCCAGCCATTCGTACAGGAAGTACAGCATCAGCCCTGTTCCCCAAGGTCGAGCGCGGCCAGGGCGCCGGCGAGAACGCCGGCCCTGGAGCCGTTCGACCCCTTCACCATCACCACGTCGCCCGGCTGGACCGCCCCCGCCAGCTGCGCCGTTAACTTTTCAGTAACTTCCGCGTAGCCGCCCCGCCGAGTCGGCGGAAGCGCCTCCCACAGCGATTTCATGTGGACGCCCGCGAGAAAAACCACGTCAACGTTTGCACGCTCGATCGGGCCTGCAAGCTCGGCGTGAAACGCCGCGCTGCCCTCGCCCAGTTCGAGCATATCGGTCAGCACCGCGACCCGACGGCCCGCCACCTTGCGCGCGCCCAAGGTCTTCAAGGCGGCCTGCATCGAGACCGGATTGGCGTTGTAGCTCTCGTCGACCAGGGTGAAGGCGCCGCCGTCGATGCGGACCGTCTTCTCAGCCCCACGCCCCTCGATCGGCGCGAAGTCGGCCAGGGCGGCCAGGGCGGTCGCGCGCGGCACGTCCAGGGCTTCCAGCATCAGGAGGACGCACAGGCTGTTGGGCCCCCAATGGACGCCGGTCTGGCGGATCGGGAAGCTCAAGGTCTCGCCGCGCAGCTCCACCGAGACCACCGCGCCCTCGCCTTCCACGCTCAAGCCGGTCAGGCGCGCGGTGGCGCCGGCGGCTTCGCCGAAGCTCCACACCGTGGCGCCGGCCTTCTCGGCCTCGGCCTTCAAGAGGTCGAACCACTTGTTGTCGGCGTTCAGCACCGCGACGCCGCCGGGCTGCAGCCCCGCGAAGATCTCGGCCTTGGCGCGGGCGACGCCTTCCTCGTTCGGGAAGTTTTCCAGGTGGACCGGACCGACCGTGGTGATGGCCACGGCGTGCGGACGGATGAAGCCCGACAGCGGGGTGATCTCGTCGGCGTGGTTCATGCCGACCTCGAACACGGCGCGTTCCGTGTCACGCGGCATCCGGGCCAGGGTCAGAGGCACGCCGATGTGGTTGTTGTAGCTCTTGACCGACGCGTGGGCCTTGCCCGCCAGGCGCAGGCCCGCCTCGACGGCGCGGGTGACGCTGGTCTTGCCGACCGAGCCGGTCACCGCCCCGCGCCTGCACTGCGGGGCGCGCTCCCGAGCGGCGACGCCCAGGGCTTCCAGGGCCTTGAGCGTGTCCGGCACGATCACGGCCGGAGAAGGAGCATCCGACACCGAAGCCAGGCTGGCTCGAGCGCCATTGGCGAGCGCCTGCCCAATAAACTCATTGCCGTCGCGAGCGCCGACAAGCGCCACGAAGAGGTCACCGACCTCAATCGAACGCGTATCGATGGAGACGCCGCTAACAGCGAAATCTCCGACGGCCTGACCGCCAGTGGCGGCGGCGATCTCGTCAGCGGTCCAGAGGGCTTCAGGCATGCACGCCCTCCAGCGCTTCCAGAGTCTCGGCCACGTCGTCGAACGGATGGACGACGCCGGCGACGATCTGGCCCTGCTCATGGCCCTTGCCGGCGATCACCAGCACGTCGCCTTCGCCCAGCAGGTCCACAGCGGCGCGGATCGCGGCGCGGCGGTCGCCGATCTCGCGGGCGCCGGGGGCGGCCTCCAGGATGGCGGCGCGGATCGAGGCGGGCTCCTCCGAACGCGGGTTGTCGTCGGTGACGATGGCGACATCGGCCAGGCGCGCGGCGATGGCCCCCATCAGGGGGCGCTTGCCTCGGTCGCGGTCGCCGCCGGCGCCGAACACGGCGATCAGCTTGCCGCGCGTGTGGGGGCGCAAGGCCTCCAGCACCGTCTCCAGACCATCCGGCGTGTGGGCGTAGTCGACATAGGCCTCGCCGCCCCTGGGCCCGCGACCGACGCGTTGGAGACGGCCAGCGGCGCCCTCCAGTGTCTCCAGAGCCTTCAGCACCTTGGCGGCGTCCTCGCCGGCGGCGATGCACAGGCCGGCCGCGACCAGCACGTTCGAGGCCTGGAAGGCGCCGGCCAGCGGCAGCTTGATGTCGTGGACCAGGCCATCGACCTCGACGACCAGGTCCTGGCCGGCCGGGGTCGGGGTGCGCGCGATCAGGCGCAGACCCTGGCCGTCCTCGCCGACCGAGAACACGCTCTGGCCCGAGGTGACGGCGGCGGCGGCGAAGTTGGGGAAGGCCTCGCTGTCGGCGTTCAGCACCGCTGTCGCGCCGTTGGGCGTCAGGGTGTCGAACAGGCGCAGCTTGGCGGCCCGGTACTCTTCCATCGAGCCGTGATAGTCGAGATGGTCCTGGGTGAAGTTGGTGAAGCCGGCGGCGCGCAGCTTGACCCCGTCGACGCGACGCTGGTCGACGCCATGCGAGCTGGCCTCAAGAGCCAGGTGGGTGACGCCCATGTCGGCCAGGCGCGCGACCATCTCGGCCACATCGCCGGCGTCCGGCGTGGTCAGGCCGGGCGGGGTCAGTTGCTGGTCCGGCTTGCCGGCTTCCGAGACGACCACGCCCAAGGTGCCCATGCTGGCGGCCTTGTGGCCCAGCTTGGCGAAGATCTGGCGGCAGAAGCCGGCGACCGAGGTCTTGCCGTTGGTGCCGGTCACCGCCACGCACATGGCCGGCTGCTTGCCCCAGAAGGCGGCCGAGGCCAGAGCGTAGGCGCGGCGGGCGTCCTCGGAGCGGACCACCGGCACGCCCAGGCCTTCCAGTCCGCCTTCCGGAGCCAGCACGGCGGCGGCGCCCTTGGACACCGCGCCGGGCGCAAAGTCGCGGCCATCGACCTTGGTCCCCGGCAGGGCGGCGAACAGCCAGCCGGCCGTGACCTTGCGGCTGTCGGCGGTGACGCCCGCGATCACGGGGTCGCTCTCGAAGGGACGATTGAACAGGTCCGACAGAAGTCTGGTCATAGCCCCGCCTCCGATGTGGCGTTCTTCGGTTCGCTGGCGATGGTCACCAGCTCGGTCTTGCGTTGCACGCCCAGGAACGGCGCGATGCGTTCGATCACCTTGCCGGCCGGCGGCGCGCCGACCCATCCGCCGGTCGAGAAGCCGAACGACTTTGCGTTGCCGTGCGGCTCGTCCATCAGGATCAGCACGAAATAGCGGTCGGCCTCCAGCGGCCCGTCGGTCGGGAACACGGCCGCGAACGACGAGACCTGGCGCTGGTGATTGTAGCCTCGGATCGACGGATCGTACTTCTCGCCGGTGCCCGTCTTGCCGCCGACCGACAGGCCGGGCACGTCGGCCTTGCCGCCGCTGCCGCCCTCGCCCGGAATGACGTTGGCCCGCATGATCTTCAGCATCTCGGCCGAGGTGCTTTCCGACAGCACGCGCTTGCCCTCGGGACGCACGCCGTCCGGCAGCTTGCGGATGGTCAGTGGGCGGAAGATCCCGCCGTTGACCAGCGTGTTCATCGCCTGGGCCAGGGCCAGCGGGCTGACGTTCATGCCGTGGCCGAACGAGGTGGACGCCACCGCATCCATGTCCCACTTGCGCGGGGTCAACGGACGGGCCGATTCCCGCAGCTCGACCTGGGCCGGCTTGGTCAGGCCCAGGGCCGTGAAATAGTGCGACAGCCGCTCGCCGCCGATCCGCTCGGCCAGGATAGCGGTGCCGATGTTCGACGAGTGCTTGAACACCTCGACCAGGGTCAGGATGGCCTTGGCGGCATGGTAGTCGTGGATCGTGCGGTAACCCAGCTTGTAGGGCTGGCGGGCGTCGAAGGTCGAGGCCGGGGTGGCGACGCCGGTGTCCAGGCCGATCGCCACGGTGAAGGCCTTGAAGGTCGAACCCATCTCGTAGACCGAGGCGGCGGCGCGGTTGAGGCGCTGGTCGTCGGTGGCCTCACCGGCCTTGTTGGCGTCGTAGTCGGGCAGGCTGGCCAGCCCCAGGATCTCGCCGGTGTGGACGTTGGTGACCAGGCCGACCGCGCCCCTCGGCGTGAAGTCGGCGGCGGCCTTGCGCAGCTCGTCTTCCAGCGCGGCCTGGACGCGCACGTCGATCGACAGCTGGGTGGGGCCGCCCTCGCCGCCCGCGGCCTTGCGGATCGGATCGTCCAGAGCGCGCTCGGCGCCGGCCAAGCCCTTGCCGCCGCTGTCGACGAAGCCGACGAGGTGCGCGGCCGTGGGCCCCAGCGGATACATCCGCCGCTCCTGCTCCTCGAACGAGATTCCGGGCAAGCCGAGGTTGAAGATCGCGTCCTTCTCGTCGGGCGTCAGCCCGCCCAGCACGAAGGCGCGGTGGTCGCCGAACACGGCCTTGTCCAGGCGCTTGCCTGGCACCTGCGGCAGCGCCTTGCCCAGGGCGCGCCGCACTTCCTTAGCGTCCCACACTTCCTTGGGGTCGACGTAGAGCGCGTAGTGGGCCAGGTCGACGGCCAGCAGCTTGCCGTTGCGATCGACCAGGTCGCCGCGCGCGCCTTCGACGCCCTGGGCGTAGCCATTGCCCTTGCCGGCGTTCGAGAACAGCGCCGCCCAACCCGCCCCCAGGCTCACGCCGATGAAGCAAAGCGAGAAGAAGCCCATCACCAGGAAGATGCGGATGCGGGTGTCGTCCTCGGGCTTGGCCGCAGCGCGCGAGCGCTCGAAGGCGTGCTCCAGACGCCAGACGCGCTCGATCAGCCACCGCCACAGTGGGGACTGGAAGCCGCCCGGACCGAGGTTGGACAGGCTCATCGCTGGGCCTCCGGCGGAGGCGGCGCCGCGGCGTCGTCCGGCAGAGGTTCGGGCGCGTCGGCGGCCAGGGCCTCGGGGGCGACCGGAGCGGCGGCGATCGGGGCGCGCGGCAACTCACGGCGGCGCGCAACGTCGATCAGCGCATCCTCGGTGATCTCATGGTCGGGCGCGATCGGCTTCAGCTGCATCATCAAGGCCAGCTGCTCGATGCGGCGCGGCTGCTCCAGGTGGGCGACCTCGGCCTCCAGCAGGCGCTTGCGCATGGCCTCGTCGTCGATCTGCTGCTCGATGCGGCTGATCTCCTGCAGCTCGCGCCCGGCGAAGGTCTTGGCCAGGTACACGCTGGTGAACAGGGTCAGCAGGATGCCGCCGCCGACGACCTCGACGACGCGAAAGCCGCGGACGCGCCGGTTGAAGAGGTCCGACAGACTCATACCGCGGCCTCCCAGACGGGCGCCCGCGTGCGCACGGCGGCGCGCAGCTTCGACGAGCGCGCGCGCGGATTGACGGCCAGTTCGGCTTCGCCCGGCGCGATGGCCTTGTTGGAGATCAGCTGGAAGCTGGGCGCGGCTGCGGCCGCGACCGGCGGCGCGTGGCGCGAACCGCTGGGGATGCGCCCCGCCCGCTCAGCCAGGAACGCCTTGACGATGCGGTCTTCCAGCGAGTGGAAGGTGACCACGACCAGGCGGCCGCCCGGCTTCAGCACCCGCTCGGCGGCCTCGAGGCCGGCCTCGAGTTCGCCCAGCTCGTCATTCACCGCAATACGCAGGCCCTGGAACGAGCGGGTGGCCGGATGGACCTTGGCGCCCTTGCGGCCGCCGACGGCGCGCTCGATGACTTCGGCCAGGTCCAGGGTGCGCTCGAAGGGGCGCTCCTCGCGACGACGGACAATGAAGCTGGCGATGCGGCGCGAGGCGTGCTCCTCGCCATAGACGTAGAGAATGCGGGCCAGCTCGGCCTGCTCCAGCGTGTTGACCAGGTCGGCGGCGGTCGGACCGGCGTCGCCCATCCGCATGTCCAGCGGACCGTCGCGCATGAACGAAAAGCCGCGCTCGGCCTGGTCCAGCTGCATGGACGAGACACCCAGGTCCAGCATGACGCCATCGACGCTCTCGGGCCCCAGCTCGTCCAGCATCTCGGAGAAGCGCGCCTGGATCAGGCGGAAACGGTCGGCAGGCAGGTCGGCGGCGAACCGCTGGACCGTCGGGTCGCGGTCGAAGGCCACGATGCTGGCGCCGGTCGGCAGGACCGCGCGGGTATAGCCGCCCGCGCCGAAGGTGCCATCGACGACCACGTCGCCCGGCTTGGCGTCCAGCGCCTCGACGACCTCGTCGAGAAGAACCGAGATGTGCGGGGCGTCACTCAAGACGCCGCCCCCAGCTTGGCCGCGCGCTGCTGGGCGCGAAGGCCAGCCAGCCCTTCCCGGGCCAGATCGCGCTGGGCCGCGCGATGGGCCTGGAAGGCCTCGCGGGACCAGATCTGAAAACGCTCACCCATACCGACGACGGTCACCCAATCCGTGAGACCGCACATTTCGCACAGGTGGTCGGGAAGCGTAATGCGACCAGCTGTATCAAACGACAGCTTGGCCATGCCACCCAGGACGCTGGTCTCCAGCGCCGAGCGGATCGGATCGCCGAACGGCAGCTCCTCGATCACGCCCATGTAGCGGTCGAACAAGGCCTTGCCGCCCGCTTCCAGACAATCGGCCTCGATCGAGGGGAAGCAGAAGATTCCGTCGAACATGCCGGACACCGCCGCGCGGAATTCCTGCGGCACAACGATGCGCCGCTTGCTGTCGAGCTGTTTCTCGAACGTCGAGAGAAACACTGAAGCCGAACCCCGCCAGACCCAAGCCGGTCGGCGAGCCATCCTCTCGCCCCGACGCGAATTGGGTTAACATGGGATGAATTGGGAGACAATGACACCAGATGCCATTTCATCGAGAATTCAAAGGTGTCGCACCCGTTCTTCACCGCCCGTGATAGTTAATCCACAGAACATACACAGAACTTATGACTCGAACGTCTTGGGCGGTGTCATTGCAGCCCAATGAAGGTCAGTTTTGGGGACAGTGCGCGCAGAGGCGCCCTCCCCGCCAGCGGGGAGGATGAGGACCAGACAGTCTGTAAGCCGGGTTCTGTTCCACCCCGAAAGGTGGCGACGATCATTCCTCTAGGCCGGCCATTGCTGGACGGCTCTCGCGACCTACCCGGACCCTCTCAGCCAGTGACGGCCTATCCGACGCGAGGCCGGCGCGGGATCCCTATTCGGTCTTGCTCCAGGCGGGGCTTGCCATGCCGTCCCTGTCGCCAGGTCCGCGGTGGGCTCTTACCCCACCCTTTCACCCTTACCGCCGGCGAGCCGGAGGCGGTTTGCTTTCTGTGGCGCTATCCCTGGGATCGCTCCCGGTGGGCGTTACCCACCGCCTTGTCACCGTGGAGCCCGGACTTTCCTCGGCGTCCGAAGACGACGCGACCGCCCGACCATCTGGTCCGAGGGTTCAATGACCTCGCAAGGTCGCGAGGTCAATGTTCATGTGTCGTCACTCGGCCGCGGCGCGCAGCAGCCCCACCAGCCGCGCGCGGGTCTCGCCGTCCGCGACGCCATCGAAGCGGCTCTGCAACCAGTGACGCTGGAAGGCGCCGACCACCGTCGTGGTCCAGTCGTCGTACTTGCCGCTCGGTGCGCAGTCGAAGCCCAGGCGGGTGAGGCCCGCCTGCAGCGCGAAGACGCCGGTACCCTCCTCGCCCGGCCCCAACGGGGCGCCGGGCGATGGCGGCGGCTCGATCCACAGGCCGTGACCGCTTTCCGCCAGACGCTTCCAGGGGAAGAGTTCGCCCGGATCGATCTTGCGGGCCGGGGCGATGTCGGAATGCCCCAGGATGCGGCTGTCGGGGATCATCCAGCGCGAGCGCACATCGGCCAGCAGGTTGATCACCGAGGCGATCTGCGCCTCGGGGAAAGGACGATAGCCGAACTCGTGGCCGGGATTGACGATCTCGACGCCGATCGAGGCCGAGTTGATGTCCTTGACGCCTTTCCAGAAAGCCGCGCCCGCGTGCCAGGCGCGGCGCTCCTCGGGAACCAGGCGGAAGATACGGCCATCCTCCTCGACGAGATAATGCGCCGACACCTTCGCTTCCGGATCGCGAAGGCGCTCGAGGGCCGCTTCGCCTGTCTCCATGCCGGTGTAGTGCAGGACGATCGTGTCGGGCGCCGCCTTGCGGGCGTCGAAGTTCGGCGACGGGGCCTCGATGATGGATGGGCTCATTGCGCGCGGTTCCGGATCGACATCAGCAAGGGCATGACCTGATTCCGCCGAAGCGCGATGATCAGAACGCCCAGCAGCGCCAAGGCCGCGCCGATCCCCATCCGCAGATCGAAGTGATCGTGCGTGACCACGACGCCCATGCCGATGGTGAACAAGGGCGTCAGCAGGGTAAGCGGAGCGATCAGATTGGCCTCGTAGCGCTGGATCAGTCCGTAATAGGCCGTATGGGCCACGACTGAAACCACCAGGGCCGAGAACAGCACCGCGCCGACGAACGGCCACCCCGCATGAAAGCCGGCCGCGACCTGCCCCGGCTCCATGACCGCGCTCATCGCCGCCAGCGGCCAGAAGGACGAAAAGCCTACCCAGGCCTGGAACTGCAAAGGCTTGACGCCTTCGACCTGCTTCATCATCACCGCTCCCAGCGAGCCGGTGAAGGCCGCCGCGACGATCAGCCAGAGACCCGCCGACAGCTCCAGCCCGTGCGGGCTCCACATGACGACCACCGCGCCCATCAGGGTCAGGGCGATGCCGAGGCCGCGCCGCCAGCGGATCGTCTCGCCCAGGATCAATACCGACAGCAGGGTCGTGAACGGCACTCCGACCTGGATCACCACCGAGGCCGCCGAGGGCGAGGCGGTCTGGAAACCCATGAACAGCAGGGCGAAGTTGCCGCCGCCCATCAGCAGGCCTACCAGCACCATCCGCCAGGCCGGCCGAGGCGCCGGCAGCAGCCACGGCAAGGTCAGGATCGCCACCACCGCGAAGCGCACCGCGGCATAGTACAGCGGCGGCACGCCCCAGTGGGCCACCACCAGCTTGGAGATGATGTTGCTGGTGGCCCAAACCAGGCAGACGAGGACCAGGACGCCGAAGTCGCGAAGGGACATGAAGTGATCCGATAGGCCGCAGTTGACGTTCGGTCAAAACGGTCGTTTGTTAGTGAACACTGTTCACATACCGTCACGCCGGGTCAACCGTCGGGCGGTCCCGGGGAGGATTGGTGAGCGCATGGAACATGTCGACGTACTGATCGTGGGCGCGGGCCTGTCGGGGATTGGCGCGGCCTATCACCTGAAGAAACGCTGCCCGGGCAAGACCTACGCGATCCTGGAGGGCCGCGAGGCGATCGGCGGCACCTGGGATCTGTTCCGCTATCCCGGCATCCGCTCCGACAGTGACATGTACACCCTGGGCTACAGCTTCAAGCCGTGGAAGGCGGCCAAGGCCATCGCCGACGGGCCGTCGATCCTGAGCTACGTGCGCGAGACCGCCCGCGAGAACGACGTCGATCGCCACATCCGCTTCCGTCACCTGGTCAAGCGGGCCAGCTGGTCCACGCAGACGGCGACCTGGACGGTCGAGGCCGAGCACGACGGCCAGACCGTCAAGTTCAGCTGCGGCTTCCTCTATATGTGCGCGGGCTATTATCGCTATTCGGCGGGCTACACGCCGGACTTCCCGGGAGCCGAGCGCTTCAAGGGCCGGATCGTCCACCCGCAGCACTGGCCGGAAGACCTCGACTACGCCGGCAAGAAGGTTGTCGTGATCGGCAGCGGCGCCACCGCCGTGACCCTGGTGCCCGAGATGGCCAAGACCGCCGCCCACGTCACCATGCTGCAGCGCTCGCCGACCTACGTGGTCTCGCGTCCCGCCGAGGACGCCGCGGCCAACTGGCTGCGGTCCAAGCTGCCGGCCATGACCGCCTATGGCATCACCCGCTGGAAGAACGTCCTCTTCCAGATGCTGTTCTTCAACCTGGCGCGGAAGAAGCCGGAAAAGACCAAGGAGAGGCTGCTGGGCCTGGTGCGCGAGCATTTGGGGCCCGACTACGACGTCGCCACCCACTTCACCCCCCGCTATAATCCGTGGGACCAGCGCCTGTGCCTGGTGCCGGACGCCGACCTCTTCGACTCGATCAAGGCCGGAACCAGCTCGGTGGTCACCGATCACATCGAGACCTTCACCGAGACGGGGATCCAGCTGAAGTCGGGCAAGACCCTGGAGGCCGACATCATCGTCACCGCCACCGGCCTGCACATGCAGCTCATGAGCGGCATGGAGGTCGTGGTCGACGGCCGGGTCGCCAACCTGGCCCAGTCGATGAGCTACAAGGGCATGATGTTCAGCGACGTGCCGAACCTGGCCTCGGTCTTCGGCTACACCAACGCCAGCTGGACGCTGAAAGCCGACCTGACCAGCGAATATGTCTGCCGCCTGATCAACCACATGGATCGCGTCGGCGTCGACTACTGCGCGCCCCGCCAGGACGGCGACATCGAGGTCGCGCCGTGGCTGGATTTCTCGTCCGGCTACGTCACCCGGGCCATGGACCAGTTCCCCAAGCAGGGCCTGCGCAAGCCCTGGAAGGTGCACCAGAACTACGCCTTGGACCTGGTCGCCCTGCGCTTCGGCAAGGTGGACGACGGGGTCATGAAGTTCGGGCGGAAGACCGGTGTCCAGGCGACGCCGGTAGCCGCGGCGGCCTAGCCGCCGGGCGGACACGGGTGACGGGCTCAGCTCTCGTCGTCGAACGCTTCGTCCTCGTCGATGGCCAGCTTGTCCGCCGGCTTCGGCGCCTTACGCTTAACGAACCGCAGCGCGGCGTGGGTTTGCGAGAACGCGCAGACCTTGGTGTCGACAAAGCCCAGGCCGCGCACGGCCTCCAGGATCTCGACGTCCTTCAGCGGCGCGCCCTTGCCCTTTCGGGCCACGATCCAGACAGCGCCCTTGGCCGCCAACGCGCCTTCCCAGTCCTCCAGCCGGTCGAAGTCGGCCAGGTCGTCGGCCGCCAGGAAAAGAAGGTCGATCCCCTCCTCGGCCTCGCCCAGTTCGACGCGGGTCTCGAGCTCGGCGATGAACGCCTCGTCCTCCACGCCGTCGACCACCACGGTCATGCCGGGTTTCACGCCCAGCTTGTCCAGGCGCGAGGGCGGGTTCTGGATGGCGTACAGCCACTTCTCGGCCTGGCCCGGATCGAGGGTGAAGCGGGTGCCGTCGCTCAGGACCAGGTCGTCGCCCTCGGTGCGCAGGTTCCGCAGGGCGTGCCCCTGATAGATGCCGCGCACCGCGCCGCGAAAGATCAGCTTGGGCGGCTCCCATAGCAGCTTGCCCTCGCTCTCGCCGTCCGACAGCTGGCCCCAGACGCCGCTCGCTTCCTTGCCCATGCCTATTTGCCTTCGAACTTCGGTTGACGCTTCTCGAGGATCGCGTCGACGCCTTCCATGTGGTCCTCGGTGTGATGGGCGATGGCCTGGGCGGCCGCGCTCATCTCCATCAGGGTGTCATAACTGGCCGTCTGGCCATGCTTGAGCAGGCTCTTGGCCATACGCAGGGCGTGCGGCGGCTGGGCCGCGATCCGGTTCGCCAAGGTCAGGGCCTCGTCCAGCAGGGCCTCGGCCGGCACGGCCTTGCTGATCAGGCCCCACTCGGCCGCCTTGGCCGCGTCGATGACGTCGCCGGTGAACAGCAGCTCTGCCGCCCGGCTCATGCCGATCGTGCGCGGCATCAGCCAGGCGCCGCCGTCGCCGGGGATCAGGCCCAGCTTCAGGAAGGTCACCCCGAACTTGGCGGTGTCGGCGGCGATGCGAATGTCGGTCATGCAGGCCACGTCACAGCCCAGACCGATCGCCGCCCCGTTCACCGCCGCGATCGACGGGACCTCCAGCCCGTAGATGGCCCGCACGATGCGGTGGATGTTCTTGCGGTAGCCGTCGCGCACGGCCACGCCATTGCCGCCGAACGCGCCCTCGCGGGCCTTCATCGCCTTGACGTCGCCGCCGGCCGAGAAGGCCTTGCCGGCGCCGGTCAGGATCACGCAGCGAATGTCCTGGTCGTCGTTGATCGCCTCACAGGCGGCCGCCACCTGGTCGCCGTCGCCCGGCGCGCCCAGGGCGTTCATGGCCTCGGGGCGGTTCAGGGTGAGGATGGCGACGTGGCCGCGCTTCTCGGTGAGGATCAGGGACTGGGACATTAAGAGGGACGCTCCTGCCGTTTCCTTGGTTTTGTCCCTGCATAGCCTGCTTTCCGCGGCGGTGCAGCACGGCCCGCCCGACACAACCGACGCGATCATGCCGATCACGGAAACGCGATTGGCGCGCGGCCCCGCGCCGCCGTTGAAATGTCTTCTGGGACGAGGACGAAGGCTACGGCGAATGACCGAGCACGCGAAGGCCCGACACGTGTTGATTATCGAGGATGAAATCCTCGTCGCGTTCGAGGTCGAAGCCCTTCTGGCGGAGATGGGCTTCACGAGTTTCGATATCGCCGACAGCGCGGCCGACGCGCTGCAGCTGGCTCTCGCCAATCCCCCCGACCTGATCACCGCCGATTATCGCATCGTAGGCGGCACCGGCGTTGAGGCCGTCGAGGCTATTCAGCGCCAGTTGGGGCGCATCCCCGTCGTGTATGTCACCGGCAACGCCGACCAATTGCAGGGTCGCGTGACCCCGATCGTCGACAAGCCGATCTCGGCGCGCATCCTGGCCGAGGCCTGCGCCCGCGCGGCCGCCGCCTGAGGTTGTCCCGCCTTCCCGGACCGCCTAGAAGCTGGGCCACGGGAGGACGCGATGCACCAGATCACCACCCTCGACCAGTTGGAGGCGCTGTATCAGCCCGCGCCGCTGCCGGCCTCGACCGTCAAGGTCGCCGACCACATCACCGCCGACTACGCGGCGCTGATCCAGGCTTCGCCGTTCGTGGCCCTGGCCACCGTGGGCCCCGAGGGCCTGGACTGCAGCCCGCGCGGCGACCTGCCCGGCTTCGTCCGCATCGCCGGTCCCAGGACGCTGATGCTGCCCGACCGGCGCGGCAACAACCGAACCGACAGCCTGCGCAACATCGTTCGCGATCCGCGCGTGGCCTTGCTGTTCCTGATCCCCGGCTCGGGCACGACCTTCCGCGTCAACGGCCGCGCGGTGTTGAGCGCCGATCCCGACCTGCTGGCCAGCTTCGCCGTCGACGGCAAGGCGCCGCGCACGGTCACGGTCGTGACCGTCGAGGAGGCCTACTTCCAATGCGCCCGCGCGATCGTCCGCTCGAGGCTCTGGAAGCCCGAGAGCCACGTCGATCCCGCGACCATCCCCTCCCCCGGCGCCATGCTGGCGGCGGTCACGGCGGGAGAGGTCGGCGGCGAGGCCTATGACCAGGCATGGCCCGAGCGCGCCGCCAAGACGCTGTGGTGAGGTGATCAGCTCTCCTCGATCTGCCGCTCGTCCTCGCGGCTGATCGAGACCTCCTCGAAGTCCAATTCCTCCTGAAGGACCAGGAAGCTGTCGGCGCCGACGACGCCGCTATCGCGCAGTTCCTCCAGTCGCACGCGTTGGCGGCGGATCGCCTTGAGGCCGATGGCGCGGCGGGCCTCCAGCGGTCCCGCGGCGACCGGGACCTGGGTCGGCACCGTCGAGAAGCGATAGCGCCAGTGATCGGCGGCCTCGCCGGTCTTGCCCTCCAAAGCCGCCAGACCCGTAGCCGCGAGGTCGGCGCGGGCGCGGACCAGCTCCTCGTCCAGCCCGTCAACGCCGTCGCCGCCCAGCAGCTTGATCAGCGGCGTCAGGGTCAGCCCCTGAAGAACCAGCGTCGCCAGCACCACCGCGAAGGCGGTCAGCACGACCAGGTCCCGTTGGGGAAAGTTCATCGGCAGGGCGAAGGCCGTGGCCAGGGTGACCAGGCCGCGCATGCCACACCAGCCGACCAGAACCCCCTGGCCCAGGCTGGGCGCGGGATAGCCGCCCCGCAGGCTGTGGAACTGCTGCGCCAGGCGGATATAGATCAGCACCCAGGCCATCCGCACGACAATGAGGCACGCGACCACCGCCGAGGCGAACACCACCGCCTGCGACAGACGCTCGCGATCCATGCCCGCCACGATGGTCCGCGCCTGCAGGCCCATCAGCAGGAAGGCCAGCACGTTCAACAAGAACACCGCCGAGGTCCAGACGGCGAAGCTGTGGATGCGCATGCGCGGCGGGGTGCGCAGGCCCGCGCCCCTGGCGACGGTCATGGCGAAGGCGACGACGCATAGCACCGCCGACAGACCTAGCCGCTCGGCCACCACCCAGGCCCCGAAGGCCACGACGAACTCGAAGACGTTGCCACCCAGGGTGCCGGTCACCAGCGGGGTGAGAACCCGCAGCAGCTTGGCCAGCAGGATGCCGAGCAGGATCCCGCCCGGCGCGGCGACGCTCAGTTTCAGGGCCAGGGCGCCGTCGATGCCGCCTTGCGCCTGGAAGGCCAGGGCGGCCGAAAACAGCAGAAGGGCCGAGGCGTCGTTCAGCAGACTCTCGCCCTTCAGTACGGCGATCGAGCCACGCGGCATGCGCACGCTGCTGAGGATGGCCGTGGCCGCCGCGGCGTCCGGCGGCGCGACGATCGCCCCCAGCGCCAGGGCCGCGGCGATCGGCAGCCCGGCCATGGCCACGCCGATCCAGGCGACCGCGCCAGCGCTCAGCAGCACCGCCACCACGACCAG
The DNA here is from genome assembly GCA_966211605.1 of uncultured Caulobacter sp. Classification (GTDB taxonomy): domain Bacteria; phylum Pseudomonadota; class Alphaproteobacteria; order Caulobacterales; family Caulobacteraceae; genus Caulobacter. The sequence continues at coordinate 21,838 of CBIHOB010000013.1, read as the reverse complement.
CGCGAACAGCGGCCGCCACAACCGGCGAATGTCGGCGATCGGGAAATCGAAGGCCGCGTCGACCAGCGCCGGAGCCAGGAACAGGGCCAGCGCCGTGTGCGGCTCGATCGAGATCTTCGGAGCGCCTGGCATCAGCGCCAGGCAGACGCCGGCGGCGGCCAGCATGGTGGGGTACGGCGCCTTGATGCGGCGCGACACCTGCAGCAGCAGCACGGCGGCCGCCAGGAGGGCAAGAAGGCTCTCGAAAAAGCTCAAGCAACGATCTCCAACCGACGCTCGAAGCTTAGACGGCGCCTTCGCCCTTCGCACAACGATGTTCGGACTGTCTCAGTTCTGCGCCACTTCTCACACCGGCCTTCCTCGTCCGTCTGGCGCGCCTCGGCGGCCCCGCCAAGTCTCGATGGCGAACGACGTCGACAATCGACACCACGGGGAAACGAGAAAAGGACACCACGCCAATGGCCAAGACGATGAAGGCCGCCGTCGTGCGCGAATTCGGCAAGCCGCTGGTGATCGAGGACGCGCCGATCCCCGAGCCCGGCCCCGGCCTGATCCAAGTGCGCATCCAGGCGTCGGGCGTTTGCCATACCGACCTGCACGCGGCGGAAGGCGACTGGCCGGTCAAGCCGAACCCGCCCTTCATCCCGGGCCATGAAGGCGTCGGCTACGTGTCCGGCGTCGGCGCCGGGGTCAAGCACGTCAAGGAAGGCGACCGCGTCGGCGTGCCCTGGCTCTATACCACCTGCGGCCACTGCAAGCACTGCCTGGGCGGCTGGGAGACGCTCTGCGAGAGCCAGCTCAACACCGGCTATTCCGTGAACGGGGGCTTCGCCGAGTATGTGGTCGCCGACCCGAACTTCGTGGGCCATCTGCCCAAGGCTGTCGGCTTCAACGAGATCGCGCCGGTGCTGTGCGCGGGCGTCACGGTCTACAAGGGCCTGAAGGTGACGGACACCAAGCCGGGCGACTGGGTGGTGATCTCCGGCGTCGGCGGCCTGGGCCACATGGCCGTGCAGTACGCCAAGGCCATGGGCCTGAACGTCGCCGCGGTCGATATCGACGACGCCAAGCTCGCTCTGGCGCGCCAGCTGGGCGCGACCGTCACCGTCAACGCCAGGACCAGCGCCGATCCGGCCGCCGACATCAAGAGGCAGACCGACGGCGGCGCCCAGGGCGTGCTGGTCACCGCCGTTTCGCCGATCGCCTTCCGCCAGGCGCTGGGCATGGTGTCTCGCGGGGGCACGGTGGCGCTGAACGGCCTGCCGCCCGGCGACTTCCCGCTGTCGATCTTCGACATGGTGCTGAACGGGGTGACGGTGCGCGGCTCAATCGTCGGCACGCGTCTGGATCTGCAGGAAGCACTGGACTTCGCCGCTGACGGCAAGGTGAAGGCTACCGTCAGCACCGCGCGGCTGGACGACGTCAACGACGTGTTCCAGCGCATGCACAAGGGCCAGATCGAGGGCCGGGTCGTTCTGGACCTGACGCGGTAGACCGACAGGCGCGACAGGCCGAAGACGAGAACGGCCCGGGGCTTTTCGCCTCGGGCCGTTCGAAACACATCAGTCCCCCTGCGGAGGCCGCCCTAGTCGTCGCGGTGGACGCGTTCGCGGCGCTCGTGCCGTTCCTGGGCTTCCAGGCTGAGCGTCGCCGTGGGGCGGGCGTCCAGCCGGGCCAGGCCGATGGGCTCGCCCGTCTCCTCGCAGTAGCCATAGGAGCCGTCCTCGACCCGGCGCAGGGCCTGGTCGATCTTGGAGATCAGCTTCCGTTGACGATCGCGGGTACGGAGCTCAAGAGCCCGGTCGGTTTCCGAGGACGCACGATCGGCGAGATCGGCGTGGTTCTCGGTTTCTTTCTGGAGATGGGAGACCGTCTCGCGAGATTCGCGGAGGATCTCTTCTTTCCAGGCCAGCAGCTTGTTCTTGAAATATTCAAGCTGCCGATCGTTCATAAAAGGCTCGTCCTCGGAAGGACGATACTCAGACTTATCAACAAGAACAGTGGCCGTTTGCATCAACGCCTCACGCCCCAATGAACTCAGCCCTAGAAGGCTGCGTGCTTATAGCAAAAGGTGAGCCGCGTTCAATGAACCTCGCGTGAGCGGCGCGTTCAGGTCGCGCCCCTCGCTCGCCAGGGCCATTTCCACGACGTGGACAGGTGTAAAACGCGCGAGCGAGCCAAGCGTGGCAGGAGAAAACGACGTTCTTGTTCCCTGCCCCGATCATGTCAGCCGCCCCGCGCCTGCAGCTTGGCCAGTTCGACGGCGGCCCGCGTCTCGATTTCGTTGAGGATGCCTTCCAGCCCGGGATCCTCGGTGTTCTCGCGCTGCTCGCGGATGGCGCGTTGCAGGCGGTCCAGGGTGTCGCGAGAGATGTCACCATCGATCAGCCCCACCCGCACGTCGCCCAGCAGATCCAGGATGTGCTCGGCGCGGCGGACCGCGCGCTTGCGACGTTCCAGCGGGCTGCCGACGGCGCCCATTTCCTGCAGCGCCAGCAGGGCGTCGACCGAGCCGACCCCGGTCAGGCCGCCGACCGCGGCCGTGCTGGCCGCGCCGCTGGCGGCGTTTACCGACGGCAGGCTGAAGCCGGACGAGCCGCCGGTCGGCTTGGCCCGCGATGCGCCAGTCGCCCCCACGCCCCCCGTGCCTGAAACCTTCATCCGACCGCTCCAACAAGCTCTCGCGCGCGAGTCACTCTTCTCGTCGCACAAACATAGTCCCTTGGCGCGCTTGAAGTATGGTTAATGCCGGGCAGAATCTGCCGCGAGGCGCCAGGCGGACCGCCACGAAATCCGGAATCCCTTGAGTCACAAGGGCCTAAACACAATCAGGAAAGTGGCCCGCTTCTGGCATGGGGCGGCGCGGGGACGTCTCCCCGCATCGGGACTGCCATGCCGCGTTCATTCTTTCGCACCGTTCTTCGCCCGGTTCTGACCGCCCTGGTCGCTGTGTCGGCATTCGTTGCCGCTCCGGCGCTCGCCAAGTCGCGGATCAAGGACATCGTCGCCTTCGAAGGCGTGCGGGACAACCAGCTGATCGGCTACGGCGTCGTCGTCGGCCTGAACGGCTCGGGCGACAGCCTGCGCAACGCCCCGATGACCAAGCAGAGCCTGGAGGCGATGCTGGAGCGCCAGGGCGTCAACGTCCGCGACGCGACCCTGAACACCAAGAACACCGCCACGGTCATGGTCACCGCCAACCTGCCGCCGTTCGCCGCCGCCGGTTCGAAGCTGGACGTGACCGTCTCGGCCCTGGGCGACGCCAAGAGCCTGCTGGGCGGCACCCTGCTGGTCACCAGCCTGCAAGGCGCGGACGGCCAGACCTACGCCGTCGCTCAAGGCACCGTGCAGACCGGCTCGGTCTCGGCCGGCGGCGCCTCGGGCAGCTCCGTCACCAAGGGCGTGCCGACGGCCGGCCGCATCTCGTCCGGCGGCATCATCGAGCGCGAGACCGGCTTCCAGATGGTCAACATGGACATCATGCGCCTGACCCTGCGCAATCCGGACTTCACCACCGCCCGCCGCATCGCCGACGCCATCAACGCCAAGTTCCCCGGCTGCGCCCAGGCCCAGAACCCGACCATCGTCGCCACGCGCGCGCCGGCCGGCACCGACATGATCACCTTCATGACCAATGTCGAAAATCTGGAAGTCGAGCCCGACAGCCCGGCCAAGGTGGTGATCGACGAAGTCGCCGGCGTCATCGTCATGGGCGACGACGTCCGCATCAGCCAGGTGGCGATCGCTCAGGGTAACCTGACCATCACGGTCCAGGAAAACCCGGCCGTCAGCCAGCCCGCGCCGTTCAGCCAGGGCCGGACCGCGGTCGTCCCCCAGTCGACGGTCAGCGTCGACGAGGAGAAGGGCAAGAAGCTGATCACCCTGGGCGGCTCGCCCTCGCTGAAGAGCCTGGTCGGCGGCCTGAACGCCCTGGGCGTCACGCCCCGCGACATGATCTCGATCCTGCAGGCGGTGAAGGCCGCCGGCGCCCTGCAAGCCGACATCGAGGTGATGTGATGAGCGCCCTCTCGCAACTCTCCACGCTGGTTCCTCAACTCGGCGCGACCACCGCCTCGATCAAGACGGCCGCCCAGGCGGTGAAGTCGGCCGCGTCCTCGATCGAGGATACCGCCAAGGATGCGACCAAGCGCGCCAAGATCAAGGAAACGGCCACAACCTTCGAAGCCTCGTTCCTGTCGGTGATGATGCAGCAGATGTTCGAGGGCGTGAAAACCTCCGAACCTTTCGGCGGCGGCAACGGCGAGGAGATGTTCAAGTCGATGCTGACAGACGCGATGTCCAAGCAGGTGACCAAGGCTGGCGGGGTCGGCCTGGCCGCCACCATCCAGCGCGAAATGCTGAAGATGCAAGGTCTGAAGGAGTAACGAGCCATGGCCATCGCCGCCGTCGACGCCGACGATCGCGTCCATCAGCTGACCCTGCTGACCGAGCGCCTGACCGACCTGATCGCCAAGGAGGCCACCGCCTTCGAGACCCACCGCCCGCACGAGGCGGCGCAGTACGTCGAGGAGACGGCCAAGCTGGCCAATGTCTATCGGCACGAGTCGATGCGGGTGCGCGCCAATGTCGCCTTGGTCGAAGCCGCCAAGCCCGAACTGCGCCAGCGCCTCCTACGCGCCACCGAAGCGTTCGACGCCGTCCTGGCTCGTCAGGCTCGCGCCGTGAACGCGGCCAGGACGGTGACCGAGGGTCTGGTGCATGCCGTCGCCTCGGAAATCGCCAACCAGCGCGCCGCCCCGGCCACCACCTACGGCGCCGGCGGCATGGTCAACGATCGCCCCGCCATGGGGGCGGCGATCACCTTGAACCGCAAGGCCTAGAACAACTCGAAGACGGCGGCGGCCCTTACCGCCCCGTCAGGATCCCCGTAGTCCGTCACCGGATATTCCGCCACGACCCGCAAGCGGTCGGCCGGCAACGGCGCACGCCAGGGATCCCCGATCAGCACCGCCATCCCGGCCGCAAGGCAGCGGCGGAGGAACGGCTCGACGCGCGCGGCGAGCGTGGGATCGTAGAAGAGGTCCCCAACCAGCATCAGATCGACGTCGGGCGGCTCACCGTCCGTCAGGTCGTTCCGGATCGCCTCGACCCTCACCTCGTTGGCCGCGGCGTTCAGGCGCGTCGCCGCCACAGCGTAGGGATCGACATCGGCCGCCCTCACCTCGCCCGCCCCCGCCAGGGCGGCAGCGATGGCGACAAGGCCCGAGCCGGCGCCGAGATCGAGCACGCGCTTGCCGGCGACAGTCTCCGGATGGTCGAGGACATACCGCGCCAAGGCCACCCCTCCTCCCCAGGTGCGCGCCCAGTACGGCGAGCCGAAGTCCGGATCGGCGGCGGCCAGGCGCATCAGCCCGCTGCGCGGTCCAGCGCGATGCAGGCGGATTTCTGGAACGCCAGGCGCGGGCTCCAGCGGCAGCCGCTCACGGATGAAGGTGTCGAGGTCCAAGCCCGGACTAAGCGCCTAAGGTGTCTCGCCGATCAACCGCTTCTTGCGTCGGTGCAGGCTGGCGGCGACGAGGACCAGGACCAGCGGGACCAGGACTGACAGCAGGTGCTCGCCCAATCCCGGCCAGCCGTGCAGCCACGGTTTCAGGAGGTAACCCAACAAGCCCAGCACATAATAGCCGACCGCGAAGATCGACAGACCCTCGACCAGCCCCTGAAGCTTGGTCTGCATTTGCAGGCTGGCGTCCATGCCGCGCAGCGTCTCCTGGTTCTGGCGATCCTGGGCCAGGCCGAGCTTGGTGCGCAGCAGGTCGCCGCTGCGGGCGATGCGCAGCGACAGATCGTCCAGGCGCCGGTCGGCCGCCTGCCGCGTCCGCATGGCCGGCAGAAGACGCCGGGCGATGAACTCGCTCATCGTCGAATGGCCGGGGATCCGCCGCTCGCGCAGGGCCTCCAGCCGGTCCAGGGTGAGGCGGTGATAGGACTCGGTGGCCCCGCGGCGGAAGCGGCTCGCGGCCGCCCGAAGCTCGACCTCGGCCGACAAGGCCAGCAGGCGGTCCAGCACGGCCTGACTGTCCTCCCCAGCCGCCAGGCCGCTGGTGATTGCCGCCAGCCGCGCCTCGGCCCCGTCCAGCCAGGCCAGCAGCTCGCGGGCCGGCGGGAAGCCGATCAGCGCCAGCTTCCGATAGTTGCCGATCTCCAGCAGGGTCTGGACCAGCCGCGAGACCTCGTCATTGGCCAGGGTCAGGTTTTGGACGTGGATGCGGCCCGTCCCGCCCTCGCGCAGCCGGAAATCGGTCCAGATGCGCGCCGCGCCGTCGAACACCTCGCACGAGACGCAGCGGGCCAGGTCGATGTGGCGGCCGAGGTCCGCCTCGGACGGCGGTTCGGCGCCGCGGGCCGCGACCGAGATCTCGACGCCCCGGAACACCTGGCCCGGCGCGCCGTCCAGCCAGAAGGCGCTGCTTTGCGGCTGGGGCAGGAATCCAAGATCGCGCCCGAGGGGTTCGTAGGTGAAGCCGGTCCAGGTGGAGAACTCCTGGTGACGCTCCCACAGCCAGCCGCCATCTTTGTTGGCGACGACCACGCGGCCCGACGCCGGGTCCTGCCCCGGCGCGAACAAGGCGACAAAAGCCGCCTCCGCCGTCCGCGCCTCGGGCTCGACCAGGAACACCCACTGGCGCAGCCGGACCGGCGCGCGGTCCAGCGGCAGGGCCCGCAGGTGCATCAGTTCGCTCAATGTCACCCGAAGCGGGTGGTCCCGACCGCCGTCCATCTCGTCCTCACCCAGCGTTTCCGGGTCATCGGATCGAGTTCGATGTTACCGGTCACATAGACTTAGCCGAGGGCGATCCGTCGTTCAATGCCGATCGCTTCCAGGAAGTCGGCGTCGTGACTGACCACCAGCAACGCGCCGTCATAGCCGGACAGCGCCGCCTCGACGGCCTCGATCGAGGCGATGTCCAGATGGTTGGTCGGCTCGTCCAGGATCAGGAGTTGCGGCGGCGCGGCGGCGCTCAGCACGCAGGCCAGGGCCGCCCGCAGGCGCTCACCGCCGCTCAGCGTTCCGGCCGTCTGGTGGGCGGCGGTGTTGCGGAACAGGAACCGCGCCAGGGCCGCGTGGGCTTCGTTCTGGCTGGCGGTCGGATTCAGGCGTTGGAAGTTCTCCAGGATGGTCTCGTCGTCGTTCAGCAGCGCCGCCCGCTGGTCCAGCAGGGCCACGGGAACCGATAGCTTCACCGCGCCCGACATCGGCGCAAGGTCGCCGGCCGCCAGACGGATCAGGGTGGTCTTGCCCGCCCCGTTCGGCCCGGCGACCGCCACGCGTTCAGGCCCGGCGATGCGGAAGGACAGGCCGTCAATCACAGACGCTCCGTCCGGCCAGGCGAAGACGACCGCCTCGAAGGCCAGCACCGTGCGGCCCTCGGGCAGGCCCGAAGACGGCAGGTCGAAGCCCAGAGTCCGAGCGCGCTCGACGCGGGCTTCCGCGCTCGCCCTGGCCTCGGCGGCTTGATCCGCCAGCTTCTCGGCCAGCCGGCCCTCGCGGGCCCCGGAGTTCTCGGCGCGCTCGGCCATCATGCCCAGCACGATCTTGGGCGTCCCGCCGCGATCGGCGAACCTGCGGCCGGCGGCGTCGCGGCGGTCCTTGCGCTCGCGGGCCGCCTGGGCCTCGCGGGCGACGCGGCGGACCTCCTTCTCGGCGTGGTCCAGGTCGCGCCGGGCGGACTGCGCCTCCTCGGCCTTGCGTTCGACAAAGAGATCCCAGCCACCGCCGTACGACCGCGCGCCCAGCGACGACAGCTCGACGATGCGGTCCATGCCACGCAGCAGCGCCCGGTCGTGGCTGACCACCACCGCCCCGCCCTTCCAGCGCGACAGCACGCGGGCGACGATCGCTCTGGCCTCGTGGTCCAGGTTGTTGGTCGGCTCGTCCAGCAGCAGCACGTCCGGCCGGGCGATCAGCAGCCGCGCGAGGCCCGCCCGCGTCGCCTGACCACCGGACAGCGCCGCCGCCGGACGCTCGACGTCGAGCCCCGAGAGGCCGACATCGGCCAAGGCCTGGCCCAGCCGCGCCGGCAAATCCCAGTCGGCCTCGGAAAGGTCGGTCTCGTCGCCCTCGCCAAGCTGGATACGCGACAGACGATCCCAGTCGGGGCCGACGCCCAGCAGGTCGACCAGCCGCGCCGCGCCCGAGAGGTCCGGCGCCTGGTCCAGGGTCGCGACCGTCCCCGTCCGCGCCACCGTTCCGGCCAGCGGCGGACGTGCGCCGGCGATCAGCGTCAGCAAGGTCGACTTGCCCACGCCGTTGCGGCCCACCAAGCCGATGCGCTCGGCCCCGATGGAAAGATTCAGGTTTTCGAAAAGGCGCCGGCCGTCAGGCGTGGCGGCGGAAACAGAGTCCAGAGTGACGAAGGACATGCGCACCCACGGTCAGGGAAACGGGAAGGACGAAGCGGTCTTCCGTCTTGCTGATCATGAGAGCCTCCATCGGATAGGGAGGCGGATATCTACGCCCGGCCGTCGACAACGACAAGCGAGGCCGGTGATCCTGGAGGGGAGCCCTAGGCGGGCGCTATCGCGTGCAGCACCCAGACCAGCGACCCGATCCCGCCGCAGAACACCAGGGTGTCGATCACGATCGAACGCGGCTTTCCGCCCCTCAGGGCGTCGAAAGCCTGCTGCTTGGCTTCCTGCTTTCCGCTTTCGGCGGCTTTCTTCGCCACGGTGGGCTCCACGCTAAGGTCGAGCTTGGCCCGATCGTGTGCGTTAGATCATGCGTGGACTGAAGATCCCGCTTCCAAACAAGGTTTAGGAACTCCGAACGGCGCAGGTCGTGATGGCTCTATTTCTTGGCCTTCTCAGCCGCGACGCCGTCGGTGAGCACGTTGCACAGCTTCATCTGGTCGGCCAGGAAGGCTTTCTCGACCGTGTCGCCCCGGCGGAAATTCGGCAGGACTTCCGACGCCAGCCGGAAGCGCGCGGCGGCCACGCTCTTGCGGTCGACCTCTCCACGGGCCCGCAAGGTCTCGAACGTCGCCAGCATCGACGGGGCGTAGAACAGGTTCGGCGGGACGTAGAGCGGCGGGTACAGGATGCGCAGCGCGCCTTCGCCTGGCGCGACGATCGTCGTGTTGGAGGTGACGTCTGGATCCGTCAGCAGGAAGCGGGTGATGTCGCAGGCGGCCAGGGCGTCGGCCCAGTCCTGGGCCTTGTCCAACGTCAGCGGCGCCAGCGACGGCGGCGCCTCGGCGCGGACGGGGGTCGCGGCCAGGACGGCGAGCGCGGCCAAGACGACGGCGGTTCTGCGAGCACGTGTCATGGCGACCATACTGACACTTCCGCGCGAGGTGGCAACGGCGCCGCTTTCTCAGAAGCAGCCCCCTCGCGAGGCGCGATCTTAACCTCGCGGCGCCCCGCCTGCTGACATCCGCTGTCAGCAGACGCGGCTCCTCACGCGCGCGACATTTGTTCGCATCTTGTTCTTGTGTTAATTCGCGGCTCGAGCCCTACATATAGCCGCTGCGCTGCCACCATTCAGGCGGCCCAACGTTCCGGAAAACATGGCTGAGCAACTGAACTTCATCCGCGTTCGCGGCGCCCGTGAGCACAATCTCAAGGACGTCAGCGTCGACATCCCGCGTGGCGAGCTGGTCGTGCTGACCGGCCTGTCGGGCTCGGGCAAGTCGTCCCTGGCCTTCGACACGATCTATGCCGAGGGCCAGCGCCGCTACGTGGAGAGCCTGTCGGCCTATGCTCGCCAGTTCCTGGAGCTGATGAGCAAGCCCGACGTCGACCTGATCGAGGGCCTGTCGCCCGCGATCTCGATCGAGCAGAAGACCACCAGCCGCAACCCGCGCTCGACCGTCGGCACGGTGACCGAGATCCACGACTACATGCGCCTGCTGTGGGCGCGGGTGGGTATCCCCTATTCGCCGGCCACCGGCCTGCCGATCGAGAGCCAGACCATCAGCCAGATGGTCGACAAGATCACCGCCCTGCCCGAAGGCACGCGTCTCTACCTGCTGGCTCCGGTTGTCCGCGACCGCAAGGGCGAGTACAAGAAGGAGATCGCCGAGTGGCAGAAGGCCGGCTTTCAGCGGCTGAAGATCGACGGCGAGTTCTATCCGATCGAGGACGCCCCGGCCCTCGACAAGAAGTTCAAACACGACATCGACGTGGTCGTGGACCGCGTGGTGACCAAGCCCGACATGGAACAGCGTCTGGCCGATTCCATCGAGCAGGCCCTGCGCCTGGCCGATGGCCTGGCCGTCGCCGAGTTTGCAAACATCGAAGAGGGTGAGAAGGAGCCGAAGCGCATCCTGTTCTCGGAACGCTTCGCCTGCCCGGTCAGCGGCTTCACCATCGCCGAGATCGAGCCACGCCTGTTCTCGTTCAACAACCCGGCGGGCGCCTGTCCGGTCTGTGACGGCCTGGGCGCCAAGCTGGCCTTCGACGCCGATCTCGTGATCCCCGACAAGGATAAGAGTCTGCACAAGGGGGCCGTCGCGCCTTGGGCCAAGGGACCGTCTCCGCTCTACACCCAGACCCTGCAGGCCCTGGCGCGCCACTACGGCTTCTCGATGGATGAGCCCTGGTACAAGCTGTCGCCCGACGCGCGCGACGTGGTGCTGAACGGGTCCAAGGGGACCAAGATCAAGTTCACCTACGACGACAACGCCCGCAAGTACGAGGTCGAGAAGCCCTTCGAGGGCGTGCTGCCGAACCTGGAGCGCCGCTGGCGCGAGACGGACAGCAGCTGGGTGCGCGAGGAACTGGGCCGCTATCAGTCAGACACCCCTTGCGAGACCTGCCACGGCAAGCGCCTGAAGCCCGAAGCCCTGGCCGTCAAGATCGACGCCATGGACATCGCCGAGGTGTCTGGATTGGCCATCCGTCCGGCCCGCGACTGGTTCGCCGGCCTGGAAAACAAGCTGACCGACAAGCAGATGGAGATCGCCCGGCGGATCCTGAAGGAGATCAACGACCGCCTGCGATTCCTGGTCGACGTCGGCCTCGACTATCTGAACCTCTCGCGCGGTTCGGGCACCCTGTCCGGCGGCGAGAGCCAGCGCATCCGCCTGGCCAGCCAGATCGGCTCAGGCCTCACCGGCGTGTTGTACGTGCTGGACGAGCCGTCGATCGGCCTGCACCAGCGTGACAACACCCGCCTGCTGACCTCGCTGCAGGGCCTGCGGGATCTGGGTAATTCGGTGCTGGTGGTCGAGCACGACGAGGAAGCCATCCTCACCGCAGACTACGTGATCGACATGGGCCCGGCCGCCGGCGTTCACGGCGGCGAGATCGTCGCCCAGGGCACGCCGCAGCAGATCATGGACAATCCCAGCAGCGTCACCGGCCAGTACCTGACCGGCGCGCGCGAGATCGAGGTGCCCGAGCAGCGTCGGCCGATCAGCAAGAAGAAGGTGCTGAAGGTCGTCGGCGCCACCGGCAACAACCTCAAGAACGTCACGGCCGAGATCCCGGTCGGGACCTTCACCTGCATCACCGGCGTGTCGGGCGGCGGCAAGTCGACCTTCACGATCGAGACCCTGTACAAGGCCGCCGCGCGCCGCCTGAACAACGCCAGCGACGCTCCCGCCCCGCACGAGCGGATCGAGGGCCTGGAGCAGTTCGACAAGGTCATCGACATCGACCAGAGCCCGATCGGCCGCACCCCGCGCTCGAACCCGGCGACCTATACCGGCGCCTTCGGGCCGATCCGCGACTGGTTCGCCGGCCTGCCGGAAAGCAAGGCGCGCGGCTATGGCCCGGGACGCTTCAGCTTCAACGTCAAGGGCGGCCGCTGCGAGGCCTGCCAGGGCGATGGCGTCATCAAGATCGAGATGCACTTCCTGCCCGACGTCTACGTCACCTGCGATATCTGCAAGGGCAAGCGCTACAACCGCGAGACCCTGGACGTGGTGTTCAAGGGCAAGACGATCGCCGACGTCCTGGACATGACCGTCGAGGAGGCCGCCGACTTCTTCAAGGCCGTGCCGCCGATCCGCGACAAGATGGAGACCCTCAAGCGCGTGGGCCTCAGCTACATCAAGGTCGGCCAGCAGGCCACGACCCTGTCGGGCGGCGAGGCGCAGCGGGTTAAGCTGTCCAAGGAACTGTCGCGCCGGGCCACCGGTCGAACGCTTTACATCCTGGACGAACCGACCACCGGCCTGCACTTCGAGGACACCAAGAAGCTGCTGGAGGTCCTGCACGAGCTGGCGGATCAGGGCAACACCGTGGTGGTCATCGAGCATAACCTGGACGTGGTGAAGACCGCCGACTGGCTGATCGACTTCGGTCCCGAGGGCGGCGACGGCGGCGGCCAGATCGTCGCCACCGGCTCGCCCCAGGACGCGGCCAAGGTCGAGGCGTCGTGGACCGGCCGCTATCTCAAGGAGCTGCTGGACCGCCATGAGGAGCGCCGCAAGGCGCGGGTGGCGGAGCTGAAAAAGGTCAAGCAGCGGGCCTAGAAGACGAAGGCCCCGGAGATCGCTCTCCGGGGCCTCTTTACTTTGCGACGGTGCGCCTGGCCTACCAACCGCCGTTGCCCTCGACCGTCGCCTCGCCCTCGCGCAGCGTCCGGTAGATGGTCGGGGCGGGCGCGAAGATGATCAGGGTGGTCAGCACGGACATCAGGCCCGAGAACGCCGTCTGGGCGATGCCCATCGGCGTGAAGAACGCCTTCAGCGAGCTGCTGTCGGCCTGCATCAAGCGGCCTGCGGCGCTCAGATCGCCGGAGAGGATCGTGGCGACGGCCGAGACGATCGTGAACAGCAGCAGGAACACGATCACGCACATCACCACGGCCAGGAAATAGGCCCCCAGAAGCGGCCAGAACAAGCCCTTGGTCAGCGGCATTGAGCGCAGGAACACGATCTTGCCCGCGTCGAACGTGGCGGCCGACGACAGCGACAGGCGGATGGCCAGATAGACCAGCGCGCCCAGCATGCCGACATTGACCAGCAAGGCCAGCATCACGCCGATCCCGTCCTTCATGACGCCGAAAAAGGCCGACAGGATGCCGCCCAGCAAGAACACGCCGAACAGGGTCAGGTTGAACAGCACCCAGACGCCGGCCTGGCGCATCTCGTCGCCGCCCAGCCGCAGGCGCAGCAACCCGCCCTCGTGGGGCCGCAGGATCAGGCGGTTCACGCCGGCGAAGAGCACCGCATTGACCACGATCAGATAAGGCAGGGACACCAGGCTGGCCGGCGCGATCCTGGCCAGCACGGCGGCCGCCTCGTTCGGATCCGGATCGCCTCCCGCCGACTGGATATAGGTCGAGAACGCGTTCATCTCGGGACCGAACAGCTGGATCATCACGACGCTATAGACGATCGAGACGACCGTCATGATCAGCACCCAGACGCCTACGGTCTTGAGGTTCTCCCGCACCACTCGAAAACCGGAGAAGGCCGCGTCGGAGGCCGAGAACTTTGACATGGCGGGCTCTTGCAGGAGACGAACGGGTATGGAGCGAACAGGGGGTAGGCCTAACAAGGTTCGCGACGCTTCGACAGTGTCGAACGCGGCTTTTTCGCCCGGGGTTGCGGTTGGCGGGGCGGCGCCTCTAACATCCGTTTGAAAGGTGGACGCCAGCGCCGCCGTCGACCGGGGAGGAAGCGATGAAACTCTATGGCGAGGCCATGCCCGCTCCCAATCCGCGCCGGGTGCGTATCTTCCTGGCCGAAAAGGGGGTTGAGGTCCCGGAAATCCCGATCGGCCTGCGCCAGGGCGGCCACCGCACGCCGGAGCATCTGGCGCGCAACAGCCTGGGCCAGGTGCCGGTCCTGGAACTGGACGACGGGACGACGGTCAGCGAGACCGTCGCCATCTGCCGCTATTTCGAGGTGTTGCACCCCGATCCGCCCTTGTTCGGGGTCTCGGCGCTGGAGCAGGCTCAGGTCGAGATGTGGACGCGCCGGATGGAGTTCCGCCTGATGGTGCCGGTCGGGATGTTCTGGCGCCACGCCCATCCGCTGACCGCTCGCCTGCTGAAGCAGAACATCGAGTTCGGCGAATCGAACCGCGAGGTCGTCGAGAAAGCGCAGCTGTGGCTGGACGGCGAACTGGCCGACGGCCGTCCCTACCTGACCGGCGAGACCTTCACGATCGCCGATATCGCCGGGCAGACGACCCTGGACTTCGCCGACTTCACGGGACTGCACACGCCGGCCGCGGCCAAGCACGTGCTGGCCTGGCGCGAACGGATGGCGGCGAGGCCCAGCGCCTCGGCCTGATTCTAGTCGTGCAGGCCCGCGTCGATCTCGTCCTGGTTCAGCTGGGCGAAGGCCTTGGCCGGGGCGGCGACCAGGATCACGGTCTGCAGGGTCAGGAAGATGGGAGCCAGCAGCAGGTTGGCCAGCAGCACCAGGATCACGCGCGGATGGCTGGCCACCACGTCGCCGCCGCCCAAGGGGTCGACGCCGCCGCCGATGACGTTGCCAATAATGCCGGAGACCATCGTCCCAATGATCGAGACCACGGCCGCCAGGACAATCGCGATCACGTACATGCCCAGCAGGCGCAGGAATTGACCGTGGGTCTGCACCCAGGCTTCGCGAATATCGATATGATGGTGGGAGAAGGCGTGCGGACCCAGCAGCGACAGGCGCACGGCCACCCATAGCGACAAGCCGATCACGGCCAGGGCCCCCAGGGTGGCGAACCAGCCGGCCGCCGGTCCCGACAGCAGCGACGTTCCCAGGACCACCGCGCCTGACGGAATGATCGTCACGCCCAGCGCCGCGGCCCAGGTGATCAGCGAGACGATCAGCAGCTGCAGCTCTTCCTTGCCCACCCGCAGATAGGCGAAACGATCGTTCTTGGGCTCGATCACCGAGCGGATGATCGCCGCCTGCAGCACCGAGGTCAGGGCCAGCGCCACCGCGATCAGCAGCACCATCACCCCTCCCAGATGGGTGATGAAGTCCAGGACCTCGCGCGGTTCGCCCAGGCCGTCGCGCGCGTCCAGGGCCGCCCGGCCCTCGTCGCCCAGCACGATCTTCACCAGCAGACCCAGGATCGGCAGCATGACCAGCGAGAAGGTCGCCCAGGCCAGCACCGGCAGCGGCTTGCGCCGCATGGTCCGTAAACCCTCGAGGGCGGCGTCGACGGGGCGAACAGACATCTAGACGTCCTGCGAGACCGCGCTGCGGCGGTAGAGATGGACCAGCGCTCCGGCCCAGGCCGGCGCCAGCAACAGATAGGTGATGATCGCGCCGACCGCCGCAGCGCCGGCGCCGCGCGCCAGCCCCAGCAAGCCGGCCAGCAGCAGCGGCGCGACCAGCGCCAGGGCGATCGCCAGCAACTTCGGAACCTGGCCCTTGGTCAGCGGAAAGGCGCTCAGCACCCGCACGCCCGACTGCTCGACCGTGGCCGGGGCGGTGAAGGACAGGCGCAGACCCAGCCAGACCAGGATGGCCAGACCGGCGACGGGAGCCAGGCCCGCCACCACCCCGCCGGGACCGGCCGTCGCCAGGGCGCTCTTCCAGGCCTCGGCGGAACCCACATCCAGATTGGGCGCGCTGGCGCGGGCGACGCCCAGAGCGATGGCGCCGATCAGCACCAGCAGGATCGCCCCGATCAGAAGAAACAGGCCCAGCACCATCAGGTGACCGCCCAGCAGCCGCCACTCGTCGCGGCCCCACCGCAAGCCCTTCAGGCCCGGGGCGCGTCCGAACGCGCGGCGGAACAGCGCGCCTTGGGCGATGACCAGCGCGGCCAGCAGGGCCAGCAGGCGCATGACCGTCGGCAAGTAGTCGGCGGCCAGGGTTAGGACGATAGCGGCCAGCAGCGCCGCCCAACACGCCCTGATCGACGCGCCCAGGTCGGACACGCCTGCGCGCAAGGCACCGCCGACGCTGGCCGATCCGTCCGTCATCCGATCAATCCCTCTCGCCGCGCGCCCGGCCCAAAGACCCGCGGACGAGTCGCCGCGAGCCCACGCAATCTATGGCCTCGGCGCGGTTCTGGCGATGGTGTCGCGCGGACGCAATCGGATTTCGATCCAGGCCGCCTCCGCGCCGCTAGGCCTGGGTAGGAACCGGCTCGCGCAGCGCGCGATAGGCCGCCGCCCAGGGCGCGCAGAACACGGTCAGCACCAGGGTCGACAGCACCACCCATGCAAAACCGGCGATGCTGATCGCCGGCCCCAGCTTGCGGACGATCTCCATCGGCGGCTGGCGGACCAGGGCCTCGATCGCTCCAGGTTCGAACAGCCAGCTCATCTGGCCGCCCAGCGCGAAGATTCCGCCCAGCACCAGGACGCCGAACACGACCTGCATCCCGATCAGGAACACAACCAGCAACAACGTCACGCCCAGCAGCTGGCCGACATGGCCCTTGGTGAAGCTCCACGACTCGAACAGGCGGAACTGGCGGTCGACGAAGGTCATCGGCGCGGCCATCGACAGTTTCAGCGCCACCCACACGAACAGGGCCAACGCCGCCAGGCCGACCACGATCGCGGTCGCGACCGTGGCGGGTCCCTGCCCGCCCCCGCCGACCGAGACGATGGCCACGACCACCACGCCCAGCAGAATGACGACGAAGAAGGCGATGTAGGCCAGCACGTATTCGACCAGGAACAACAGCGTCAGCCAGCCCTCGCGCGCGCCCAGCCGCAGATAGCCGAAACGCGAGTCCGCCGGCTCCAGCACCGCGCGGAACACCGCCGAGCAAAGCACCGCCTTCACCGCCGTCGACCACAGCCAGAACAGCAGTTGGAACAGCATCATTCCCGACTGGATCCGCATGATCTGCTCGACCATCCGGGGGTCCTGGGCGTCGGTGGTCTGGGCGCTCAGCTGCATGATCGCCGCCAGCTGGGGCCCGGCGATCCAGAACAGGATGTAGGTCGGCAAGGCGGCCGCGATCAGCAGCGCCAGCCCCCACGCCAGCACCGCCAAGGGCTTGCGCGCGATCACGCCGAAGCCGGCGGTCGCCGCTTCGCCTACGGAAAACCTGGCCATGCTCCCTCCCATGCCCGCCAGGCGCGCGGCGCCCGGTTCAGTCTCGGGAGCCTACACGCAGGTTTCGCCGAGCGACAGCCGGGGGTATAGGGCGCCCATGACCACGAATTCGACCTCCTCGCCCATCTCCAAGCCCGTGCACGTCATTGGCGGAGGCCTGGCCGGCTCCGAGGCCGCCTGGCAGATCGCCCAGAGCGGCGTGCCGGTCATCCTGCACGAGATGCGCAAGGACGACGCGAGCGGCAAGGTCACCACCGACGCCCACCAGACCGATGGGCTGGCCGAGATGGTGTGCTCGAACTCGTTCCGCTCGGACGATTGGCAGTTCAACGCCGTGGGGTTGCTGCACGCCGAGATGCGCAAGCTGGACAGCCTGATCATGTCGTGCGCCGACCAGCACCAGGTGCCGGCCGGCGGCGCCCTGGCGGTCGATCGCGATGGCTTCTCGGCCGAAGTCACGCGCCGCCTGGCGGCCCACCCGCTGGTCACCATCGTCCGCGAGGAGATCGCCGGCCTGCCGCCGGCCGAATGGGACAACGTCATCGTCGCCACCGGCCCTCTCACCTCGCCGGCCCTGGCCCAGGCGATCCTGGACCTGTCGGGCGAAGGCCAGCTCAGTTTCTTCGACGCCATCGCGCCGATCATCCACTTCGATTCCATCAACATGGACATCGCCTGGCGCCAGTCGCGCTACGACAAGGAAGGCCCGGGCGGCGACGCGGCCGCCTACATCAACTGCCCCATGAACAAGGCGCAATACGAGGCCTTCATCGACGCCCTGCTGGCCGGCCCCAAGTCGGAATTCAAGGAGTGGGAGAACGTCCCCTATTTCGACGGCTGCCTGCCGATCGAGGTGATGGCCGAGCGCGGCCGCGAGACCCTGCGCCACGGCCCGATGAAGCCGGTCGGCCTGACCAACCCGCGCGACCCCACCGTCAAGTCCTACGCCATCGTCCAGCTGCGTCAGGACAACGCCCTGGGCACCCTGTGGAACATGGTCGGCTTCCAGACCAAGCTGAAGCACGGCGTCCAGGCCGAGACCTTCCGGATGATCCCCGGTCTGGAGAACGCCCAGTTCGCCCGCCTGGGCGGCCTGCACCGCAACACCTTCATCAATTCGCCCAAGCTGCTGGACAAGTCGCTGCGGATGAAGGTCCAGCCGCGCCTGCGCTTCGCCGGCCAGGTCACCGGCGTCGAGGGCTACGTCGAGAGCGCCGCCATGGGGCTGCTGACCGGCCGCTTCGCCGCCGCCGACCGCAAGGGCGCGCCGATCGACGCGCCGCCCCCGACGACCGCTCTTGGCGCGCTGGTCGAGCACATCACTGGCGGCCACCTGGAAGCCGGCAACGGTCCCGGCAGCTTCCAGCCGATGAACATCAACTACGGTCTGCTGCCGCCCCTCGAAGCGCCCAAGGTCGACGAGGACGGCAAGAAGATCCCGCTGAAGGAACGGGGCCGCGCCAAGAAGCGGCTGATGAGCCTGCGAGCGCTGAAGGATCTCGAGGCCTGGGCGGGCGCTTAGGCGCCCTTACCCTCCGTCAAATCGTCATCCAGGCGGCGCGACCTGCCCTCCAGGAGCCAAGCGCTGCGCCGCGGCCAGGGCGAGCCGCCGTTCTTTGGCGAAGCTAGGTGAGGCCTCGTCGAAGGGCCAAAACCCTTAAGGGCCGCCCCCGCCCGCACGCCGCAACGTCCGATTTCGAACGTCGAGTATCGCGAAGCGTCGCCACCTTCCGTTAGAATTTTCAACCCGTTGATCGGCACATAGCCGATCATTTCCACCGCTCCGAACGCAGCCGGATTACGGCTGCGGGCTTTCGTTTCAAGCGATAAGATTTCAAATGACACCGGTTTCTCTTGCCTATGACACCGGTAGCCGTTAGCGCTACCAGCCATTCTGGGGACCGACCACGCGTCTAGAAGAGCCGGGCCCCATTTCGACTTTCCGGGAGGGAACCGTGCAAGATCATTCCAAGCCTCATCGCGCTCGTGCGCTGCTGGCTCAGGCTTCGCTGGGCGCGTTGACGCTCGCCGCCGCTCTGAGCGTCTCCGGCGCCGCCCTGGCCCAGGAGCAGGCTGCTCAGGCCGCACCCGCCCCCACGTCGGCGCCCGCCGAAGCCGAACCGGCCGAGGTCGAAGCCGTCGTCGTCACCGGCTATCGCGCGGCCGTGCAGAGCGCGCTGAACCTGAAGCGCAACTCCAACACGATGGTCGACGCGATCAACGCCGACGACATCGCCGACTTCCCCGACGCCAACCTCGCCGAGTCCCTGCAGCGCCTGCCGGGGGTGTCGATCGACCGCGAGAACGGCGAAGGTCGCACCATCACCGTCCGCGGACTGGGCAGCGACTTCACCCGCGTCCGCCTGAATGGCCTGGAAGCCTTGTCGACGGCCGGTCCGTCGAACTCCGGCGACAGCGCCAACCGTTCGCGCGGCTTCGACTTCAACACCTTCGCCTCGGAGCTGTTCAACGCCCTGAAGGTCCAGAAGACCGCCTCGGCCGAAACCGACGAGGGCTCGCTGGGCGCGACTGTCGATCTGGAGACCGGTCGTCCGCTGAACTACAAGGGCCGTCGCATGGCTCTGTCGGTGCAGGACGCCTATTACAAGAACGGCGGTTCCCACTCGCCGCGCGTCGCCGGCCTGGTCTCGGACCGCTGGGACACCAACTGGGGCCAGTTCGGCGCCCTGTTCTCGGTCGCCTACAACAAGCGCAACCAGATCATCGACAGCTATCAGCGTCAGGCCGGCCAATCCGACTACGCCTATCGCCAGGCCACGTTCCTGGGCACGGGCTCGACCACCGCCACGCCGCGCCGCCAGGGCTTCGCCGCCCCGACCGGCACGTCGTGCAACAACGGCGTGATCCCGGGCGTCAATATCACCAATTCGGCTGTCTGCGCCGCGCTGGTGGGCTCGAACCCGGCCGCCTACAATCTGGTCAACAACCCGTCCAGCGCGACCGTCGTCGGCGCCGGCATCACCGCGCCCGGCGCTCTGACGCGCATCCCGGCCCTGGCCGCGCTGAACCAGCAGGAGCTGGATCAGAAGCGCACAGGCCTGACCGGCGCCCTGCAATGGCGTCCGACCAGCCGCACCACCGTGTCGCTGGACTGGGCGTATTCCGAGCTGGAGCAGTCCTCGATCAACTACCAGGTCCAGACCGTCGGCCTGAACCGCAACAACACCAACGCCGCCCTGAACACCATCACAGCCGGCGACACCGCCGCCGCCAAGCGCGCCCTCTACGCCAGCTGCACGGCCCGCGCGGCCAGCGCCATCCAGGACGCCATCGACTGCGGCCAGGCCCAGAACGGCGGCGCGCTCGTCGCGGGCATGACCAACAGCTACAACCCGTTCAACCTGGATCCCTACGACTACTACAACAATCCGGCGTCGGTCGGTTACGTGGCCGATCCGACCGGCACGGCCATGCTGACCCAGTTCATCGGCCGCCCCTCGGTGCGCCTGATCGACGCCGCGCTGTCCCCGTCGGGGGCGAACGCCGACTATCTGAAGCTGGGCAATGTCGACCTGCGCTCGGCCGCCGACGCTTCGTTCTTCACGACCTACTTCCGCCAGACGTCGCTGCGCCTGGACCACGAGTTCAACGACAGCTTCTCGATGTCGGCCGTCTACGGCAAGTCGTCGTCGAACAACAAGACTCAAGGCCTGCTGGCCGACTTCATCCGCCTGGACAGCGGCCAGGGCGTTGCCGGCAACGACTATGTGACCTACGACGCCCGCGGCGGCGGCGACATGCCCGCGCTGAACCTGGGCTTCGACGCTACCCAGGCCAGCGCCTGGGACTTCGTGAAGGGCTACTCGGCCCTGCGCAACTACCAGCGCTACACGCGTAACGACTATGAGACGATGCGCGTCGACTTCAAATACGACCTGGACAGCAGCACGGCCGTCAAGTTCGGCATCAGCCAGCGCAAGTACGGCTTCGGCACTTCGGAATATCGCCGTCTGACCGGCGAGACGCTGAACCCCAGCCTGAAGGAAGCCGGCTCGAACGTCGCGGCGGTCAGCAAGGTCATCAACTGGGGCACGGGTCTGAAGGTCCCGGAAGGCGCGACGACCGCCTTCCTGGCGCCCGACCTGAAGAAGATGACCGACCTGATCGGCTTCGACTGCAACTGCATCAACAAGTACGGCGACTGGCGCTTGTCGTACCTGGCCAGCGCAGCCAACCGCTATTCGGTCGATGAAAAGGACACCAGCGCCTACGTGCAGTTCGATTACGACACCGAGCTGTTCGGCCGCGAGCTGCGCGGCAACATCGGCACGCGCTACGCTCTGACCGAGGTCGACTCGGACGGCCTGACCAACACCTCGCGTCCGATCTCGGGCTCGAACAAGTACCACGACATCCTGCCCTCGCTGAACGTGTCGTATGAAGTCTATGACAACATGCTGCTGCGCTTCGGCGCGGCCAAGGTCATGGCCCGTCCGCTGCTGTCCAACCTGGCGCCGAACGTGACGGCGATTAGCGTGCCGACCAACGGCGCCACGGTCGGCGGCTCGCTGACGGTCGGCAATCCCAAGCTGGATCCGTTCCGCGCCACCAATCTGGACCTGTCTCTGGAATGGTACTTCGCGCCCGGCGCCCTGGTCTCGGTGGCCGTGTTCAACAAGGACATCTCGAGCTTCCCGCAGACCCTGGTGTCGTCGGCCTCGCTCAGCTCGTTCCTGGACGCCGACGCCATCGCGGCGCTGCGGGCGGCCCAGACCAACGCCCTGGCCGTGTCGTACATCGACAACAACAACCCGTTCGACGTCCGCCAGTTCGGCAACGCGCCGGGCGGCTACATCCGCGGCATCGAGTTCAACTACCAGCAGGACCTGACCTTCCTGCCCTGGTACTTCAAGAACCTGGGCGTGCAGTTCAAC
>CBIHOB010000012.1:0-87250 GCA_966211605.1 uncultured Caulobacter sp. | reverse complement strand
TGGGTGCGCGGGTCGATGTCCAGCGCCAGGTTCGCGCCTTCCTTGCCGTAGGTCGAGCGGGTTTGGTAGCTCGAGCCGTCGGTCAGGGTGACGGTGATGAAGTGATAGTCGGGGTGAATGTCTTGTTTCATGGCGGCGATCCAGACCGACTAAGCCGGCGAGTGTGAATTGGGGTAAGCGCCATCCTGCGCACGCGCGGGGTGGCCCTCGAAGACGGGCGGCTATAAAGAACCCGCGCGATTTTGGCAAGGGACTGTTGATGACCGACGTGAACGCGGGCGAGCAAAAGGTCGAAGGCCGCCCGGGCGCGGGGGCCGAACTGGCCCAGGGCATGGCCGAGGCCAAGGCCCGCAGGCCCCGCCGCAAGGACATCCGTCCGCTGGTCCATCTGCTGCCGTTCGTTCGCGCCCACAAGGCCGACGGCCTGGCGGCGGGCTTCTTCCTGCTGTTCTCGACCGGGGCGACCCTGGGCCTGACCGCGGCGTTCAGGCGCGTGATCGACCATGGATTCGCCAAGGGCGAGGGCGCGGCGATCAACAGCGCTTTCATCGGCCTGGGCGCGGTGGCCCTGGTGCTGGCCGTCGCCACGGCCTGCCGGTTCTTCTTCATCACCCGCCTGGGCGAACGGGTCGTGGCCGACCTGCGCCGGGCGCTGTACGGCCATACCCTGTCGCTGGACCAGCACTACTTCCTGAAGACCCGGACCGGCGAGGTGCTGTCGCGCCTGACCACCGACGTCAGCCTGGTCGAGCAGCTGGTCGGGGTCTCGGCCTCGGTCGCCCTGCGCAACATCCTGAGCCTGGTCGGCGGCCTGGGCTACATGGCCGTGGTCTCGCCCAAGCTGGCGGGCTTCATCGTGCTGATGGTCCCGGTGATCCTGGCCCCGATGTTCCTGGTCGGCCGGCGCGTGCGCAAGCTGACGGTCAGCGCCCAGGACAAGTTCGCCGACGCCGTCGGCTATGCCGGCGAGAGCCTGGACGCGCTGGAGACCGTGCAGGCCTTCGGCCGCGAGGCGACCTCCACCGCGCGGTTCGGCATGGCCGTGGAGGCGGCCTACAAGGCCTCGGTGCGCCGCATCGCCACGCGGGCGGGCATGACGGCCATGGTCATCACCCTGGCCTTCGGCGGCATCACCCTGTTGCTGTGGACCGGCGCGCGCCTCGTCCTGGCCGGCGAGATGACCGCCGGCACCCTGACCCAGTTCGCCATGCTGGCGGTGATGGCCGCCGGCTCGATCGGCGCCCTGGGCGAGGTCTGGGGCGACGTCCAGAAGGCCTCCGGCGCCATGGACCGCATCTCCGACCTGCTGAACGCCCGTCCAGACATCGCCGCTCCGGCCTCGCCGACGACCCTGCCGGTCCCGGCCAAGGGGGCGATCGCGTTCGAGAACGTGGTCTTCGCCTATCCCGGCCGTCCGGACCTGCCGGCCCTGAACGGCTTCGATCTGTCGGTGAGGCCCGGCGAGACCGTGGCCCTGGTCGGCCCCTCCGGCGCGGGCAAGAGCACCGTGCTGCGGCTTCTCTTGAGGTTCTATGACCCGCAGGCCGGGGCCGTGCGCCTGGATGGCGTCGACCTGCGCGACGCCCGGCCGTCGGAGGTCCGCGACCGCATGGCGCTGGTGGCCCAGGACTCGCCGCTGTTCTCGGGCTCGGCGCTGGACAACATCCGCTTCGGCCGTGAGGACGCCAGCGAGGCCGAGCTCCGCGCCGCCGCCGAGGCCGCCCAGGCCGCCGGCTTCCTGTCGGCCCTGCCGCAAGGCTTCGACACTCCGGTCGGCGAGCGCGCCAAGACCCTGTCGGGCGGCCAGCGCCAGCGTCTGGCCATCGCCCGCGCCCTGGTCCGCCAGGCGCCGATCCTGCTGCTGGACGAGGCCACCAGCGCCTTGGACGCCGAGAGCGAGCGCCTGGTCCAGCAGGCCCTGACCGCCGCCATGGAGGGCCGCACCACCCTGGTGATCGCCCACCGCCTGGCTACCGTGCTCAAGGCCGACCGGATCGTGGTCATGGACCAGGGGCGGGTGGTCGAGCAGGGCGCCCATGCCGAGCTCCTCGCCCGGGGCGGCCTCTATGCGCGCCTCGCCAGCCTGCAGTTCGGGGGTGAGGCGGCTTGACCTACTTCCGCAGGTCCGCCGGCGTCGTCGGTTCGCTGATCACCCGTTCCATGGCCTTCCAGCGGGCGTCCTCGGACTTGCCGGCGCGATCGACGTGGGCGCGGACCATGTCCTGGCCGATGTTGTAGTTGATCACGTACGAGCGGTAGGTCTCGATGAACGAGACCCGCTTCTCGGCGGCGCCGCGCGAATACAGGCTGTACTTCATCAGGGCCTGGACGGCCTGTTCCTTGGTCATCTTACCGCTCAGATAGGCGGTGGCGACGGTGTTGCTGGCGCTGGACAGGGCCGCCTTGGCCTCCTGCAGCTCGCCATAGGCCTTGGCCGTCGCCGGATCCAGGCCGGCCAGCGGATAGAGCTTGTCGCGTTCGAAGTCGGTCTTGGCCTGGCCGGGGAAGGCCAGCTCGATGCCGAAATTGGCCGAGCCCTCGGCGATCAGCGACTGGGGCGAGAACAGCGGATAGACCGAGAACTCGATCCAGCCCTTGCCCTTGGTCAGCTTCTCTTCCAGCAGGGCGTTCAGCACGTGGTGGCCGGGATAGCCCTCGTGGCAGCCCAGGTCGAGGGCGCGGCTGATGTAGATCGGCAGGTCGGTGTTGATCTGGATCAGGCTGTGGGCGCCGCCCTTGTACCAGTTGTAGCCGCTCCACGGCTTCTTGGTGACGAATTCCAGGTCGAAGCGCTCGTGGGCCGGCAGCTTGATATGCTGCTCGGTCCTGGCCTTGCAGGCGGCGATGCCGGCCTGCATCACGGCCTCGACCTTGTCCGTCGGGATCACGTACTTGTTCTGGAAGGCGTCGACGCGGGCCGCCAGGTCCCCCTTGCCCGGCACGATCTTGTCGATGCGGGCCAGGATCGGGTCGTAGGTCTTCAGCGGCTTCAGCACCGGGCGGACGCTGAACAGGCCCTCGGCCTCGTCCTCGAAGCTGAACTTATCGCCGGCCAGCATGGCCAGGCGGGTCTGGGCGGCGCGCAGCTGACCCTTCAGGAACAGCTTGCGGCGGCGCTGGTCGGCGTCCAGATCCTTGGCCGGGACCTTGGCCAGCAAGGCTTGCAACCGGTCGGCCTCCTTGCGCAGCACCGACACGGGGCGCGGGGCCAGCTTGGCGGCGTCCTGCAGCGCGCTGGGGCCATAATAGGCGTCGACATAGCCGGGTTCGCGCTCGCCGGCCTCCAGGGTCAGGCGGACGAAATCGACGGCGATCTTGTCCAGCAGCTCCGAGCCGGGCGAGGCGAAGGCGGGGGCGCCCAGGAGCAGCGCGGCGGCGACGGCGGCCGCGGAGACGACGTGACGGAGTTTCATGGTGCAGGCCCTGAGGATCAGGCCGGCACGCTGCACCGTTCCGCCCCGTCTCGGCAAGGGCCTGCGCTTAGCCGCGCGCGGCGACCGCCAGGGCCGGGAAGTCGCTGAACACCCCGTCCACGCCGGCGGCGTACAGCGCCTTGAACACCGGCGTCACGTCACCGTGCTGGGCCAGGAAGGCCGGGCTTTGCGCGTCGCCTCTCCGAAGGGCCGCGGGCAGGAAGTAGTTCTCGGCCCGCACGGTCCAGGGATGCACGGCCAGGCCGGCCGCGTGGGCGTTGCTGACCAGGTCGGTGGCCGGCAGCAGCGTCTTGCCGTCGTTGGGGACCACCAGATTCCAGTTCGGGCCCAGGCCGTCGGCATAGACCGCGACATCCTTCAGGCCCTGGGCGGTGATCAGGTCGGCGTATTTGACGCCCGGCAGGTCGGCCGGGCCGCCCTCGCCGTCGACCAGCAGGACGAGGCGGGCGGCGGTCTTGGCCTTCAGCCGCTTCAGCGGGCCGACCTCAAAGCACTGCACGAACACCGGCGCGGTCGCCGAATCCAGGTCCAGGATCTTCAGCTTGGCGACCAGGCGGTCCTCGGTCGGCAGGCCGATGCTGGCGAAGTAGCTGGGATGCTTCAGCTCGGGATAGACGCCGATCACGCGGCCCGTGCGCTGGCTCCCGGCGCGGGCGATGGCCACGACCTCCTCGAAGGTCAGGATCTGGGCCTGGCCGTCGAAGGCGGCGCTGGCCGGACGCAGCTGCGGCAGGCGCTCGCGGGCGCGCAGGGTCTTGATCTCGGCCAGGGTGAAGTCTTCCGCGAACCAGCCGGTGACCTGCTGGCCATCGATGGTCTTGGTCGTCTTGCGAGCGGCGAACTCGGCGCGTCCGGCGACGTCGGTCGTGCCGCCGATCTCGTTCTCGTGACGGGCGACAAGGTGGCCGTCCTTGGTGGGCACCAGGTCGGGCTCGATGAAGTCCGCGCCCTGCTCGATGGCGCGTTCGTAGGACAGGGCCGTGTGCTCGGGCCGCTCGCCGCTGCAGCCGCGATGGCCGATGACGATCGGCTTCTTGGTCTGGGCGAAGCCGAAGCCCGGCAGCAGCGTGCCGGCGAGGGCGCCGGTGGTCATGGCGCGACGGGTGAGCAGGGTCATGGCCGGCGATTTAGCGCCGGGATGTGACGGTTTGGCGAGGGTTTTCGCACCCTCGCCGTCACGACGCCCCTACGCCGCCCGCAGGCGCTCCAGGATCTGCGGATAGAGGTCCTGGTTGCTGGCCAGGATCGACTTGCCGGCCAGGACATCATGGTCGTTCTCGTCGATCGTGGTGACCTTGCCGCCCGACTCCTGGATCATCAGCACGCCGGCGGCGATGTCCCAAGGGTTGAGGTTGCGCTCCCAGTAGGCGTCAAAGCGGCCGGCGGCGACCCAGGCCAGGTCCAGGGCGGCCGAGCCGAAGCGGCGCACGCCGGCGACCTTCTGGCTGACCTGGTGCAGCTCCTTCAGGAACTGGCCGTGGCCCGGCTTGCCGGCGAACGGCACGCCGGTGGCCAGGATGCTCTCGTCCAGGTGCCGGCGAGCGGCGACGCGCAGGCGCTTCTCGGCGCCCAGGAACGCGCCCTTGCCCTTTTCGACCCAGAACAGATCGTTGGTGATCGGGTTGTAGGTCACGCCGGCCACGACGCCTTCGCCTTCACGCTGGAGGGCGATGTTGACCGCGAAGTGCGGGATGGCGTGCAGGAAGTTGGTCGTGCCGTCCAGCGGGTCGACGATCCAGGTGTGGGTCTTGTCGGTGCCCTCGATCATGCCGCGCTCTTCGCCCAGGAAGCCGTAGCCCGGGCGAGCCTTGGTCAGGATCTCGAACAGGGTCTGTTCGGCCTTGAGGTCGGCGTTGGTGACGAAGTCGGCCGCGCCCTTCTTGGAGACCTGCAGCTCGGTGACTTCGCCGAAGTCGCGGGCCAGGCCCCGGGCGGCCTTCCGGGCCGCGTCGATCATGACGTTCAGGAGGGCGGAAGGCGTGGGCACGGGCGGGTATCCCTTGAATAGGCCGTCGACGCCCGCCGGAAAGTCCGGCGGCGGAGCGGTAGGTCGACGGTGTGAAAGAACGGGCGCGGAACCTAGTCGTCCACAGGCCTGAAGGCAAGGCGCCGTTGATTTGACAGGCTTAACGGCGATTTTTCGCGGGGCCATGTCACGCAGGCCGCGCCCGCCTCGTCCTGTCCTCGAAAGAGGAGGGCGGCATGCGCTGGATCGCGATAGCTCTGACGGTTCTGTTCCTGGGCAACGGCCTCGTGATGATGGCCGCGCCCTATCCCTGGTACCTGGCCGTGCCCGGCGTCATTCAAACGGGGGCGTTCAACGACCACTTCGTCCGGGACATCGGCGCGGCCTATCTGGCTTGCGGCGCCGGGACACTGCTGGGCGCGCTGGACCTGCGTCGCCACGCCGGCGCGGTCGCCGTGGCCGCCGCCTTCCAGGGGCTGCACGCGGCCATCCACCTGGTCACGCCTTTCTGCGGAAGCGGGCCGCCCTGGCCGCTGCTGGCGCGCGACGCCCCGGGCGTCTTCCTGCCAACGCTGCTGACCGTCTGGCTGGCGGTCACGGCCTTCAAATCGAAGGAGTCCTGACATGCTGAAGGCGATCATGAGCGCCGCGATCGATCGGTTCGAGAAGCGCTACGACTACGATGCGACCTATGTCCGCGACCTGCTGGAGGCCAGTCCCAAGGCGTTGCAGGCCTTCCAGGGCGTGCGGACCTTGTCGGGCTTCGAGGAGAGCGCGCCGCCGGCGGCCCTGGCGGCGGCGCGGATCGTTGCGACCCTGGCCGAGGACTGCGGACCCTGCGTGCAGATCGCCGTCAGGCTGGGCGAGGAGGCGCGCGTGCCGGCCGAGGTGCTGCGCGGGATCCTGGCCGGCGACCACGACCGGATGGGGCCGGACGCCAGCCTGACCTACCGCTTCGCCAAGGCCTCCCTGGCCCGCGACATGGCGGCGACCGATCCGCTGCGCGACGACGTGCTGGAGCGCTGGGGTCCCAAGGGGCTTTCGGCCATCGCCCTCGCCATGGCCGCCGTGCGGGTCTATCCCACGATCAAGTACGCCATGGGTCACGGCAAGACGTGCTCGCGCGTGCAGGTTGGCGGGGAGACGGCGACGGTTCGGGCATGACCTCAGCGGACGCGATCTTCGAGGCGCGCAGGCCGGCCATGACGGGCCTGGCCTATCGCATGCTGGGTTCGCGGGCCGAGGCCGAGGACGTGGTGCAGGACGCCTGGCTGCGCTGGCGCAAGGTCGACGCCGCAACGGTCGCGGCGCCCGACGCCTATCTGAATCGAGTCGTGACACGCTTGGCGCTCGATCGCCTGAAGTCGGCGCGGGCTCGCCGCGAGATCTATGTCGGGGAGTGGCTGCCCGAGCCGGTGGTCGAGCCCGATTTCGAGGCCGGCGGCGACGCCGACCTGTCGGTGGCCTTCCTGCTGGCCCTGGAACGGCTGACCCCGTTGGAGCGGGCGGCCTTCCTGCTGCACGACGTGTTCGACACGCCCTTCGCCGAGATCGCGGCGGCCCTGGGGCGCAGCGAGACCGCCTGTCGCCAGCTGGCCGCCCGCGCCCGCGAGCACGTGCGCCGCGACCGGCCGCGCTACAGCCCCAGCGTCGACGAGGAGCGCCGGCTGACGGCGGCCTTCTTCGAGGCGGTGTTCAAGGGCGACGAGGTCGCCCTGCGCGACCTGCTGGCCGAGGACGTCGTCCTGCACGCCGACGGCGGCGGCAAGGTCAACGCCAATCTCAACCCGGTGAAGGGCCTGGCCAAGGCGATCGCCCTGATCCTGGGCGTGCGCCGCAAGTGGCCGCCCCCGCCGGGAACGACCGTGCGGCTGGCGAGGATCAATGGCCAGCCGGGCCTGGTGCTGGCGGCGGACGGCGTCGTCTTCCAGACCATGAGCCTGGAGATCGAGGCCGGCCGCATCGCCGCGGTCTATACGGTGCGCAACCCGGAGAAGCTCTCCGGGCTTGTCGCCTAAAGCCTGCCGCGGGCGATCGGCTCTAGATTCTTTGCTTGGCGCGCATTTGGCGGGCGAAACCGCTCACACTTTCGCCCAGTGCGCTTCAGGGCAGCTCCACCTTCGGCAACGTGTCCTTGGTCTCGCAGGCCAGCTTGCCGGCCTTGCCGACCGCGCCGGAGATGTCCTCGATCCTGGCTTCCTTGCGCCAGCCCTTGGGCAGGCCCTTGGAGCCGTCGAAGTCCATGCCCAGGTCCATCCACTTGTCGGCCGCGCAGTCCAGGGCGAAGACCAGGATCGGGCCCTTGCTGGCCGGCCAGTTCTTGTAGGGGCCGTTCGGCTTGCCCTCGGCGATGCGGGTGACGACCAGTCCGCTGGACTGGTCGACGCGGGTGAAGTCCGCATCGTAATAGGTCTTGGTCTCGCCCGGGGCGAGCTTCCAGGTCTCGGCGGAAGCGGCTCCGGAAAAGGCCACGACCGGTACGCTAAGCAAACACACTACGAGCCGCTTCATGTCAGCGTCTCCCCCTTCCTGTTGTTCGCTGGGGAGAGACGCTATGCCTGTGTGCGGCGCGTCACAATATCGCCGTTATTCGAAATTCAACGCGCGGCCAGGCCTTCGGCGATGGCGGCGTTGAGGGCGGCGACGGCGGCGTCCGGACCTTCCGGATAGGCCCACACCCCGGCCGAGACGGCCAGGAAATCGGCGCCGGCCGCAGCCAGGGGCGCGGCGTTGGCGGCGGTGATCCCGCCGATGGCGACGCACGGGACTTCCATCGTCTCCTGCCAGATCGTCAGGATCTCGGGATCGGCGGTGGTGGGCGCGTCCTTGGTCGTGGTCGGGAAGAAGGCGCCGAAGGCGACATAGTCGGCTCCGGCCTCGGCGGCTTCCATGGCCAGGTGGCGGCTGTCGTGGCAGGTGACGCCGACCATCCGCTCGCCCATCAGCTTTCGGGCGTCGCGATAGGCCATGTCCGACTGGCCGACATGGACGCCGTCGACCGGCAGGCGGGCGGCCAGATCCGGACGATCGTTCAGGATCACGGCCACGTCGCGGGCCTGGGCGATCGGGGCCAGGACGTCGACGGCCGCCTTCACCACGTCGTCGGAAACATCCTTCAGGCGGATCTGCAGGGCGGCCACGTCGCCGCCTTCCAAGGCGTTGGCCAGCTGGCGGCCGAAGCCGGCCAAGTCGTCCAGGGCGGGCGGGGTGATCAGATAGAGGCGGCAGGGAAGCGTCATGTCCGGCGCTTTACTGGAAATCGGGAACCAGTGCGACCTCTAGCCGCTGCTAACCAGAGTGAGAGTCAGTTGCAAAAGTCGGGGCGATGCGCTAGATGAGAATGACACTCAATCGGGTAGGGCGTTCGTTCCTTGTACGTCTGTAACTGTAACGGCATCCGCGAGCGCGAAGTGCGCGCCGCCATCGACGCAGGCGCCACCCGTCCGGTCGATATCTTCCGCGCCAAGGGTTGCCAGGCCCAATGCGCCAAGTGCGTCTGCGAGATGCGGCAGATGATCCAGGAAAGCCGAGAAGCGCTCGCATTCGCAGCCGAGTAATCGTCGGAAGCCCGGCAAGATCAGCGATCGCGAAGCACTCTCACGCTTTTCTGTGAAAGCGCGAAACACTCGCACACATTCAGGTTGAAGCCCGTTTCGGCTTGCCCCAGGGTCGCCCGGAATTCGAATCCCGAGACCTTCAAGGAGGCCGCCATGCAGGGCGATCCCGGCATCATCCGACTGCTCAACGCGGTACTGACCAACGAGCTGACGGCGGTCAACCAGTACTTCCTGCACGCCCGGATGTACGACAACTGGGGCTTCAAGCGCCTGGGCAAGATCACCTACGACGAATCCATCGGCGAGATGAAGCACGCCGACATGCTGATCAACCGCATCCTGTTTCTGGAAGGCCTGCCCAACCTGCAGGACCTGCACAAGCTCAAGATCGGCGAGACCGTGCCGGAATGCCTGAACAGCGACCTGCAGGTCGAATTGGCCGGCCGCGAGACCCTCATTCCCGGCATCGTCCAGTGCGAACAGGCCCGCGACTATGTCAGCCGCGAGCTGCTGCGCGTTATCCTCAGCGACACCGAGGAGCACATCGACTTCCTCGAAATGCAGCTGGGCCTGGTGAAGTCGCTCGGCGAACAGAACTATCTGCAGTCGGCGGTCGGCGAACTGCCGGCCTAGACGGCTCTTTCCATGAAGACGCGGGCGCTCTCGTCGAGCCCGCGCATCAGATGCTCGCGCCGGATCTCCAGGAGGTCCGGCGTTAGTTTTGACTCGGCGATGTCGGCGAAACCCAGGCGGCGATAGTAGGGCGCGTTCCAGGGGATATCGCGGAAGGTCGACAGCGTCAGGCGCAGCGAGCCTCGCGCTCGCGCTCGCTCAGCCGCGGCCTCGATCAGGCCCGCGCCGATCCGCCGGCGCTCGAAGGCCGGCAGCACGTCGATCTGCTCGATATAGAGGCCGTCGGCGACCGGCCGGAACATGACGAACGCCGCCAGCGCGCCGTCGGCTTCGGCGACCAGCAGGCCGTCCGCATCGATCCGTTGCGCCAGGACGGAAGCCGGCGAGGGTTCGTCGGCGGCGATGGCGTCCATCACCCCGATGAAGCGTCGAGCGGAGGCGCGTTCGATATCGCGAACAGCCTCGATGTCCGAGAACAGAGCCGGGCGAACGGTGGCGCTCATGCCGCAAGGCTGGCCCAGACCGCGGCGACAGCCAAGAGGGTTAGGCGGCGCGCGCGCCAGCGCCCGCCGCGCCCGGGGGAATATCGAACCGCTGGACCAGTTCGCCCAGGCGGGCCGCCTCGTTCTTCAAGGCGTGGGCGGCGGCCGTGGTCTGCTCGACCATGGCCGCGTTCTGCTGGGTCATCTGGTCCATCTGGTTGACGGCGGTGTTGACCTCGCGCAGGCCCGTGGCCTGTTGCTGCGCGGCCGTGGCGACGTCGGAAACCAGCGCCGAGATTTCGCCGACCCGGGTGATGATCTCGCCCAGGGCGACGCCGGACTGATCCACCAGTGCGACGCCGACCCCGACCTTGTCCGTGGTGGCGTTGATCAGGACCTTGATCTCGCGCGCGGCCTCGGCGGAGCGCTGGGCCAGGGCCCGCACCTCCTGGGCCACGACAGCGAAGCCCTTGCCGCTCTCGCCGGCCCGCGCTGCCTCCACGCCGGCGTTCAGGGCCAGCAGGTTGGTCTGGAAGGCGATCTCGTCAATGACCCCGATGATCCGGCCGATCTGGGACGAGGCCTCCTCGATCTCGCGCACGGCTGTGACGGCGTCGCGGACCGAGGCTTCGGTCGAACGGGCCGCCTCGCGGGCGATATCGACCATGCGGTTGGCCTTGACCGCGCCTTCGGCGGCTTCGCGCACCGCGCCAGTGATCTGGCCGAGGGCGGCGGCGGTCTCCTCGAGGCTGGCGGCCTGCTGTTCGGTGCGGCGCGACAGATTGTCGGCGGCCTGGGCGATCTCGGCTGCGCCGGCGTCGACGCCGCGTGACGCGCCGCCGATGTCGCCCAGGGTGACGTTCAGGGTCTGGGCGGTGGTGTTGAAGTCATGGCGCAGGCGCTCGTAGTCGGCCGCGAAGGCGTGGTTCAGGCGCACGCCGACCTCGCCGCCCGCCAGGCGACGCAGCCCCTCGGCCAGGCCGTTCAGAGCGTCGCGGCGGCTCTCCTCGGCCGAGCGGCGCTCGACGTCCATGGCGGCCCGCTGGCGATCGGCGTCCGTCCGGGACTGCTCGTCGCGCTCGCGCAGGGACTGACGCTCGAGCAGGCTTTCGCGGAAGACGGCGATGGCCTTGGCCATCTGGCCCAGCTCGTCCGTCCGTTCGGCGAACGGCACGGCGGCGGCGTAGTCGTCGTTGGCCAGGCCTGCCATGTAGCGGGTGATCGCCTGCACCGGCCGGACCACGGCGCGGCGCATCGCCCAGACGCCGCCCAGGATCACGCCGCCCAGCAGCAGGGTCAGGCCGGCCATCAGCGACAGGTCGGTTCTCTGGCGATGGTGGGCGTCGGCTTCGACGGCGGCGTTCTCGGCCGCGATGATCGGCACCGCCTTGTCGACGGCCGCGCGGTGCGCGGCGTAGGCCCGCGCCATGTCGGCGTGGGCGGCGTCGGCGCCCGCCTGGTCGCCGGCGGCCAGGGCGGCGACCAGTTTGCGGGCGGCGGCCAGAACCTGCCTGGCGGCGACGTCGGAGTCCTTCAGCAGCAGCTGGGTGACCTCCGGCGACAAGGTCTGCTTACGCCAATAGACCAGGCGGGCGTCGTACTCGCCGGTCAGCCGGTCGATCTCCTTTCCGGCCTCGGCGATCTTGTCGGGCGTGCGGGTCAGATAGGCGGTCTGGGCGTCGAGATAGGCCTCGATGACGTACATCGGCGGCGGCAGGATGTCGGCGGTCAGGTCCTTGCCCGCCACGATCCGGTCGTAAAGGGAGCCCCCGATCCGTTGGCTGGAGATGGCCTTCCAGGAGCCGGCGGCCAGCAGGACCAAGCCCACCGCGAGCGAGGCCCCGAACAGATTCATCGCCCCCGACAACTTCAGGCGCATGATCTTTGTCCCCCCAACGACAATGACCGAACAAGAAACTTGCGCGAAGGCTCCTCCTCATTGGTGAAGCAGGCCTTAACCGTCCTGCGGAGGCGAACCAGAACGGGGACATGGATTCGGATCAGAATCGGCCATAACGCCGCCCCGCCGAGTTCGCGCACCTCAGGCCGCTCGCGCGCCCGGTCGCCCCGCACCGCGCGCGGTGGTCTGGGCCTCGCCGGTCTTGAAGCGCTTCATCAGGTCGGCCAGGTCGTGAGCCTCGGTCTTCAGGTTGGCGGCCGCGGCGGTGGTCTCCTCCACCATGGCCGCGTTTTGCTGAGTCACCTGGTCCATCTGGTTGACGGCCGCGTTGACCTGGTTGAGGCCGGTGGCCTGCTCCTGGGCCGAGCGGGCGATCTCCGAGATAAGGCCGTCGATCTCGCCGACCTTGCCGACGATGCCGTCCAGCGACGCGCCGCTCTCGCCGACCAGCTTGACGCCGCGGTCGACCTGGGCGGTCGAGTTGGCGATCAGGGTCTTGATCTCCTTGGCCGCGTCGGCCGAGCGCTGGGCCAGGGCCCGCACTTCCTGGGCGACGACGGCGAAGCCGCGACCGGCCTCGCCCGCTCGCGCCGCCTCGACCCCGGCGTTCAGGGCCAGCAGGTTGGTCTGGAAGGCGATCTCGTCGATGACGCCGATGATCTGGCCGATCTGGGCCGAGGACTTCTCGATCTCGCCCATGGCGGCGACGGCCTGCTGGACGACCTCGCCCGAGCGGCCGGCGTCGACGCGGGCCGCCGAGGCGGCCTGAGAGGCGCGCCGGGCGCCCTCGGCGCTGCGAACGACGGTCGCGGTGATCTCGTCCAGGGCGGCGGCGGTCTCTTCCAGGCTGGCGGCCTGCTGCTCGGTGCGGCGCGCCAGGTCGTCCGAGGCGTAGGAGATCTCGTCGACCCCGGCCTGCATGGTGTTGGTGCGCTGGGTGATGGTCGAAACCGTCTCGCGCAGGCAGTCGATGGCGGTGTTGAAGTCGGCCTTGATCTGGGCGTAGCGCGGATCCATCGCCGCGGTGATGTGCTGGCTGACGTCGCCCCTGGCCAGGCGGCCCAGGCCCTCGGCCAGCACGGCCACCACGTTGTTGTCCTGGTCGGCCTTCTGGCGAGCGGCTTCGGCGGCGGCGCGCTCCAGCTCGACCTGGGTGATGTCCGAGGCGAACTTGATCACCTTCACCGGCTTGCCGGCCTTGTCGAAGATCGGGTTGTAGGAGGCCTGGATCCAGATCTCCTTGCCGCCCTTGCCCAGGCGCTTGAACTTGTCGGAGAAGAATTCGCCGGCGTTCAGGCGCCGCCAGAACTCGCGATAGTCGCCGCTGGCGCCGTAGTCGCTCTCGACAAAAAGGCTGTGATGGCGGCCCTGGATTTCCGAAAGGCCATAGCCCAGCGTCTTCAGGAAATTGTCGTTGGCGGTGATGATCGTGCCGTCGAGATTGAACTCGATGACGGCCTGGCTGCGGTGGATGGCGGCGATGACCGCCTCCATCTCGGCGATACGGCCGTCGGCGTTCGTGTCGTCCCGACGGGCCCGAAAGAAGGACATCGCGCAATTTCCCCCGCGAGGCGCCGGACCACCACCTTGACGGTACCGATTCCTGGCTTCGGCGGAAGGTTGCGCGGACAGACGCCAAGAGACGGTTAACGCCGCGCAAGCCTCGCCGCGGCCACGAAATTGATTTTCATCAAAAGAAACAATGCGAACGCTGGCCTCCCCTCTTCCTCGACGATGTCGCGCGTCAACAGGTCGCAGGGAGGGGCGTCGCACCGCCTTCCGGCGCCGGCGCCTTAAGCGGCGTTTTCGGCTGGCGCGTCGCGCGCGGATCGGCCCATCATGCTTCCGAGGTCCCGCCAAGGCTGGAACCAAGGTTCAGCTGGGCTGTTTGACCTTGCGAGTTCACGAGGGAGTCCCGCCATGCATATCGCCAACGGAAAGTCGCGCGAGCGCGCCCTGGCCGGTCGCGAAGCCTTCGAGCTGGATCGGCGGGAGGGCGCCCATCCCGCGGCGCAGGTCGCGATAGGCGCGGCGCTGGCCGGGGGGGCGATCGTCGCGGCCATCCTGATGGGCCGCCGTCACGAGCGCGTGCTGGACGACGAGATGTACGCCGTCGAGTTCGCCGAGATGCACGAGCCGGTCGCCCACCAGCCCAAGCCGCTGACCAGCCTGCTGCTGCCGCCGCTGTTCATCGCCATGACCCTATCGGGCCTGCGCACCTGGAACGCGCCGTCCAGCCCGGCCCGCACCCGCGCCTTGACGATCTGGAGCCTGGTGCAAGGCTTCAACGCCCTGTGGCTGGGCCTGGGCGCCAAGCGTGTCGGCGGACAGCTGGGCGCGGCGACGGCGTCGCTGGCGGCCTCGGCCGCCTATGCGCTGGAAGCGCGCAAGGTCGGCGGCGGCGCGGCGCCGGACCTGGGTTGGCTGGGCGTCGCCAACGCGCTCACGGCGCAGCTGTGGCGCAAGCCCATCCCGCGCATGCCGACGATCCACTAGGGCTTAAGGCCCAATAGGGGCTCAAGGGATCTTCAGCGCGCGATCCAGGCTGAAGGTCCCGCCGCCGCGCGCGATCAGGAACAGCAGCAGTCCGGCCCACGACAGGTGGGTCGGCCAGGCGTCGGGGTAGACGAAGATCTCGATCACCGCCGTCATGCCCAGGAAGGCCAGCGCCGACAGGCGGGTGAAGAGGCCCAGCACCAGCAGGATCGAGAACAGGTGCTCGGCATAGGTCGCTGCGTGCGCGGCCACGACCGGCGGCAGCAGCGGCACGTGATACTCGCTCTCGAACAGCGCGTAGGTTCCGTCGGTGATGTGCAGGACGCCGTCGACCTTGGTCCGGCCCGACTGGAAGAAGATGGCGGCGACGCCGAAGCGGGTCACCAGGGCCAGGACGTCCTCGGTCAGCACCTTGCGGGCGGTCCGGGCGAAGAGGTCGAAGGGCGTCCTGAAGGACGGGGCGTCGGGCGACAGAGCGTTGGTGGTCATGGGACGGGATCCGGGTTGAGGCCGCGAAACACGCCTTCGGCGATCAGGGCGGCGAACAGAGGGGCAAGCGGCACATCGGGGTCGGCCAGGAGGGCGCGCTCGGCGGCCTCGGCGGAGGTCGCGCCGTCGCGGCAGGCGCGCAGGAATTCGGTCTCGGCCGCGCCGACGATCCGAGCGCGGACCGCCCCATCGCAGCGCGCCAGCAGCAGGGTCTCGGACGTTCCGGACAGGTCGAGGTCCTCGCGGCCGTCGCGCGCCGCCGCCCATAGGCTGGGCAGGCCGGCGTCGAAGGCGGCGAAGCGGACGCTGGGGTGCAAGGTCAGGCGCGTTCCGGCCAGTTTCTCGGGCGCAAGCGCCGCCAGCGCCTCGGCCGAAAGCGCGGGGGCCTCGGCGGCGAACAGAGCCTCGGTCCAGAGCCGGTCCAGGTGCGCGATCCCGGCCAGATAGGGCAGGTCGCCGGCGGGCGGAAAGCGCTCCAGCCAGGCGGGAAAGGCCTCGCCATAGTCCAGCAGCGCGGCCCGGGTCGGGGGCGCCTCGCGCGCAAACAGGGCGGCGGCGGCGCGGAACCAGTCCTCGCCGACCATCGACAGCACGGTCGGGAAGTTGGCGGCCAGGGCGTCGACGCAACCCTTGGCGATGGTGTTGCGATAGACCGCCAGTCCCGGCTCGCCCTGTCCGGCCTCCAGCCACGGCGACAGCGCCGACCGGCTGCCGGCCAGGGCGGCGACGAAGGCGTCCTGGAAATCCAGCAGCTCAGGCATGCTCGACCTCCAGAGCGGCCAGCGCAGCGGCGGCGCGATCGCGCTCGGCCATCAGGACCGCGAAGGCGGGAATGTCGTCGTCGCGCTCGATCAACGTGGGGCGCGGGCCGATGCGGCCGATCAGGCGGCGATAGAGGGCCCAGACCGGCTCGGCGATCGGCGCGCCGTGGGTGTCGATCAGCAGATCGGAACCGCCCTCGTCGGGACCGTGGCCGGCCAGGTGGATCTCGCCGATCGCCTCCGCCGGCAGGGCGTCCAGATAGGCCTCGGCGGCGTAGCCCAGATTGCTGGCGCTGACGAAGACGTTGTTGACGTCGACCAGCAGCCCGCAGCCGGTCTTGCGGACCAGGGCCTTCAGGAAGTCGGTCTCGTCCAGGTCGTGGCCCTTGAGCGGCAGATACAGCGAGGGGTTCTCGATCAGCACTTGGCGACCCAGGGCGTCCTGCATGCGGTCGATGTTGCCGGCGATGCGGGCCAGGGCGGCATGGGTGCGGGGGAAGGGCAGCAGGTCGGGCTGGTGCGCGCCGCGATGGGACGACCAGGCCAGGTGCTCGGAGACGACGAACGGCGCGAACCTGTCGACCAACCGCTTCAGGGCGGCCAGATGGTCGGCGTCCGGATCGGCGTCGGCGGCCAGGGAGAGCCCCACGCCATGCAGCGACAGCGGCCGACGTGCGCGAATGACCTCCAGCGCAGCCAGGCGCGGCCCGCCCGCTGACATGTAGTTCTCGGGATGGACCTCGAACCACAGCCCCTCGGCCTCGCAGGCGAGCGCGTCGGCATAGTGCTGGGACTTGAGGCCGAGGCCGGCGGTGGGAGTCATGGCGATCACTTCGATCAAACCCGATTTTCCCGGCAAAGGCCGGGACCCAGATCGCAAGCCGCTTGGGCTGGCCGGAAGAGCGCGGAGATCACCTCGGCGCCCTTCCATCCGGGCCCCGACCTTCGCCGGGGAAATCGGTTCAGGAGGGTCAGGCCTTCGGGGTCAGCGAACCCATGCCGTTCGGCGTCTTGATCGTGACGCACGTGCCCTTCTTGACCATCTTCCAGGCGTCGCCCTGGTAGTCGACCTTGGAGGTGCCGGCGCACGAGGTGCCCGCACCGGCCTTGCAGTCGTTCTCGCCGGCCTTGGCGACGCCGTAGCACTTTTCCTGATCGCCCTTGGCCTTGCCGTGCTCATCGGCGGCGGCGATCGAAACGCCGGCCGACAGGGCCAGGACGGCGGCGAGGGCGGCGGTGGCGGTGGCGGTGGTGCGGTTCATGGGTCTCTCCTTTTGGCGTTTACGCCGAGGCGGTCGATCTCGCCGCCCGGTCGAGGGGAAGTACGAGGCGGCGCTGCAGAAGGTTACACCGGTCGGCGAACAAAATTTCGACCCCGTACTTTTGCGGACGGTTCCGGCGCGGCGCGACAGCGTGTAACCATCCGCCCCTCGCGCGCGAATAGGGGCAGGCGTGACGGACACCGAAACCCGTTTGAAGGCGCTGATGCTGCGCGGGCTGGACGGCGACGCCGCCGCCTATCGCGAGTGTCTGGCCGTTCTGGGTGTCCGGTTGCGCGCCTATTTCGCGCGGCGGATGTCCGGCGCGCCCGGCGATGTGGAGGATCTGGTGCAGGAGACGCTGCTGGCGGTGCATCTCAAGCGGTCGACCTGGGACAGCGCCCAGTCGTTCACCGCCTGGGCGCACGCGGTGGCGCGCTACAAGCTGATCGACCACTGGCGGCGGCGAAAGATCCGCCAGACCCTTCCGATCGAGGATCATGTCGAGTTCCTGGCCGCCGACGAGCCCGAGCCGGGCGTCGGGCTGGAGCTGGATCGAGCCCTGGCCAGCCTGCCCGAGAAGCAGCGGATCCTGGTGTCCGACGTCAAGCTGACCGGGCTGAGCCTGGCCGAGGCCGGCGCGCGCGCGGGCATTTCCGAGGGCGCGGCCAAGGTCGCCCTGCATCGGGCGCTGAAGGCCCTGGCCGAAAGGATGCGCCGTGCGGACGGATGATCTGATCGACGCCCTGGCCTCGGACGCTGGCGCGGTCCAGCCGGCCGCGCGGCCGCCGCGCCGCCTGGCCATGGTCGCCGGCCTGGGCGCCCTGGGAGCGCTGGTCCTGGTGCTGGCCGTCCTGCATACGCGTCACGACCTGATGCAGGCGATGCGCGGCGGCATGTTCTGGATGAAGGCGCTCTACACCGCCCTGCTGGGCGTGGCCGGCTATCTGGCTGTCGAGCGGCTGGCGCGGCCGGGGGGATCGGGTCGCCGGGGCTGGATCCTGGGCGCGTCTGTCCTGGCGGTCTGCGTTGTCGCCGGCGCCTGGCAGGCGATGGTCAGCCCCGACGTGCAGGCGGCGCTGCGCATGCTGCGTGGTCATTCCTGGCATTCGTGCAGCCCGCGGATCCTGCTCCTGGGCTTGCCGATGCTGGCCATCGGCCTGTGGGCGCTGCGCGGCATGGCGCCCACGCGTCCGACCCTGGCCGGCCTGGCCATGGGCCTGTTCTCCGGCGGCGTGGCCGGCACGATCTATGGCCTGCATTGCCCCGAGCACACCTTCACCTTCGTGGCCATGTGGTACAGCCTGGGGGTCCTGATGGTGGCCGCCCTGGGCGCGCTGATCGGGCGCTGGGCGCTGCGCTGGTAGGCGCCGTCCCACCCCGTGGGACGCCGCCGATCAAGTTTTGTTCCGTCGCTCCAAGGTCGATTGACAAACCGCCGTTCGGCCCATGAAGTGCCGCGGCTTTTCGCGAATGAGACGCGATAAGCGCTGCCGCAAACCGCCGCTGGCTCTGTGGGGAGAGGCGCGTGACGATCGATGAAACCCTCGCTCCCGCCGATGGCGGAAGAGCGAGCGGCGAAGGACATGGCGCGCCGGTCTGGTCGGTCGCCACCTTGCCCTGGCGACTGGCCGAGATCGCCGCCGCCGGCGCGCTGGCCGACGTGCTGATGATTCTGCTGTGGCTGAACCTGCGCCCCGACCTGGCGGCGGCGGCGGCCGATCCGATCTTCTGGATCAAGGCGGCCTATCCGGCCGGGGTCGCCGTCTGCGCTCTGGTCGCCGTTACGCGGATGGCGCGCGGCCAGGCGGGGGCGGCGGCGCCCCTGGCCATCGCCGGCGTGGCCGGCTGCGCCCTTCTGATCGCGGGCGCCGTCGAGGCCGCCGCCTGGCGTTCGACGACGCCGGCCGCGTTCGCCTGGTCCGCCGGCCCGGGGTGCCTGGGCGACATCCTGGTGATCGCCGCGCCGATGCTGATCCTGACCATGGCCGGCCTGCGGGATGTGGACCTGCCGCGGCCAGCCCCGACGGGTTTCGCCTGCGGACTCTTCTGCGGGGGCGTGGCGGCGACGGTCGATGGCCTGCACTGCTGGCAGGGAACCTTCGCCTTCGTCGCGCCCTGGTTCACCCTGGCCATGCTGGTCTGCGGCGCGCTCGGGGCCGGTGTCCTGAAGCTGCTCGCCCGCCGCCGACGCCGTTTCCTTCCCGCCGAATAGAAAAAGGGCCTCCCGGATCGCTCCGGAAGGCCCTCGTGTCCGTCGCCCGAACCGCCTATTCGGCGGCGGCCTTGGCCGCGCCGGCGCCGAACTTGGCGTCCAGTTCGTGCGAAGCGTAGCGCTTGGCCATCACGGAGGTGGCCAGCGGCTTGATCTTGTCGGCGTGGCCGGCCGAGCCGAACTCGACGAAGCGGGCCTGGCAGACCTTGCGCATCGCGTCCTTGGCCGGCTTGAGATAGGCGCGCGGGTCGAACTCGTGCGGCTTCTCGACCAGGATCTTGCGGATCGCGCCGGTGATGGCCAGGCGGTTGTCGGTGTCGACATTGACCTTGCGCACGCCGTGCTTGATGCCGCGCTGGATTTCCTCGACCGGCACGCCCCAGGTCTGGGGCATCTCGCCGCCGTACTGGTTGATGATGTCCTGCAGGTCTTGGGGGACCGACGAGGAGCCATGCATCACCAGGTGGGTGTTGGGCAGGCGGCGGTGGATCTCCTCGATCACGTTCATGGCCAGGACGTCGCCGTCCGGCTTGCGCGTGAACTTGTAGGCGCCGTGGCTGGTGCCCATGGCGATGGCCAGGGCGTCGACGCCGGTGGCCTGCACGAAGTCGACCGCCTGGTCGGGGTCGGTCAGCAGCTCGTCGTGGCTGAGCTTGCCTTCGAAGCCGTGGCCATCCTCGGCCTCGCCCATGCCGGTTTCCAGCGAGCCCAGCACGCCCAGTTCGCCCTCGACCGAGACGCCACAGCTGTGGGCCATCTGGACCACCTTGCGGGTGACGTCGACATTGTATTCGTAGGTCGCCGGGGTCTTGGCGTCTTCCATCAGCGAGCCGTCCATCATCACCGAGGTGAAGCCGTACTGGATCGCCGTGGCGCAGGTCGCGGGGCCGTTGCCGTGGTCCTGGTGCATGCACACGGGAATGTGCGGGTAGATGTCGACCAGGGCGTCGATCATCTTGGCCAACATGATGTCGTTGGCGTAGTTCCGCGCGCCGCGCGAGGCCTGGATGATCACCGGCGAGTTGACGGCGTCCGCCGCCTCCATGATCGCCAGGCCCTGTTCCATGTTGTTGATGTTGAAGGCTGGAAGTCCGTACTCATGCTCGGCGGCATGGTCCAGCAACTGTCGCAACGTGATGCGAGCCACGTAATTCTCTCCTGCAAGCGTGAAGTGAGGTTGGTCGTTTCTTGTTTTTGGGGCCGTGACGCTTTTGCGTTCTCTGCCCGGGTCTCGATCTTACACACGCTGAACGCGGATCTGCACGATCCGCGCCAGCCAAGTTTCATTTTTTAGTTTTCGAGCGCGGCGACGCCGGGAAGCGTCTTGCCCTCCATCCATTCGAGGAACGCCCCGCCGGCGGTCGAGACGAAGGTGAAGTCGGCCGACACGCCAGCGTGGTTCAACGCGGCGACGGTATCACCACCGCCCGCAACCGCGACGAGTTTACCCGATTTGGCCAGCGATGCAGCGTGTTTCGCCGCCGAAACGGTCGCTTCGTCGAACGGAGGGACTTCGAAAACGCCAAGCGGGCCGTTCCAGATCAGGGTGACGCTCTGGTCCATGGCCGCCAGCAGGCGCTTGGCGCTCTCGGGACCGGCGTCCAGGATCAGGTCGTCGGCCTGGACCTCGTTCAGTTGACGGACGGCCGTCTCGACGCCCGGCGCGACCTTCTTGGCCACCACCACGTCAACCGGCAGCAGCAGCTGGCAGCCGGCGGCCTCGGCCTTCTTCATGATCTCGCGGGCGGTGTCGGCCAGATCCTTTTCGCAGAGCGAGCCGCCGACGTCGTGGCCCTGGGCGAACAGGAAGGTGTTGGCCATGCCGCCGCCGATCGCCAGGCGGTCCAGCTTGGCGACCAGGTTGTTCAGCAGGTCCAGCTTGGTCGACACCTTCGAGCCGCCGACGATGCCGATCACCGGCTTCTTCGGATTGCCGAGGGCGGCGTCCAGGGCTTCCAGCTCGCGCTGCATCGACAGGCCCGGATAGGCCGGCAGCAGCTTGGCCAGGCCCTCGGTCGAGGCGTGGGCGCGGTGGGCGGCGCTGAAGGCGTCGTTGACATAGATGTCGCCGTTGGCGGCCAGGGCCTTGGCGAACTCCGCGTCGTTCTTCTCTTCGCCGGCGTGGAAACGGACATTCTCCAGCAGCGCGACGCCGCCGTTCTCCAGGCCGTTCACCGCTTCGGCGGCGGCCGGGCCGA
Organism: uncultured Caulobacter sp.; assembly: GCA_966211605.1. Classification (GTDB taxonomy): domain Bacteria; phylum Pseudomonadota; class Alphaproteobacteria; order Caulobacterales; family Caulobacteraceae; genus Caulobacter. The sequence continues at coordinate 65,860 of CBIHOB010000012.1, read as the reverse complement.
CGCAGTCCGACGCGAAGGCCACCGGCTGCTCCAGCAGCTTGGACAGCGGCTCGGCGACGAAGCCCAGGCTCATCTCCGGCACGACCTTGCCCTTGGGACGGTCGAAGTGGGCCAGCAGGACGACCTTGGCGCCTTGCTTGGACAGGTAGGCGATGGTCGGCAGCGCCGCGCGCAGGCGGGTGTCGTCGGTGATCTTTCCACCGTCCACCGGGACGTTGAAATCCACGCGGACCAGGGCGCGCTTGCCGGCGAGATCGGCGGTGTCGAGAGTGCGGAAGGGCATCGGGCTTCCCGAGTATCGAGTAAGGAAAACCCCCGCTCCTTGCGGAGCGGGGGCCTAAGTCTTTCGGTTCCTTAGAGGAACTTGGCCATTTCGAGGGCCGTGTCGCTCATGCGCGTCGCGAAACCCCATTCGTTGTCGTACCAGGACAGGACGCGGGCCAGCTTGCCCTCGATGACCTGGGTCTGGGGCAGGGCGGCCGTCGAGCTGGCGGCGATGTGGTTCAGGTCCGACGAGACCAGCGGGTCGGTCGTCGTGGCCAGGACGCCCTTCATGGCGCCGTCGGCGGCGGCCTGCAGGGCGGCGTTGATCTCGGCGATGTTGGTTTCGCGAGCCGCCACCACCTTCAGGTCGATCACCGAGACGTTCGGCGTCGGGACGCGGATCGACGAGCCGTCCAGCTTGCCCTTCAGCTCCGGCAGGACCAGGCCCAGGGCCTTGGCGGCGCCGGTCGAGGTCGGGATCATGCTCAGGGCCGCGGCGCGGGCGCGGTAGAGGTCCTTGTGCATGGTGTCCAGCGTCGGCTGGTCGCCGGTGTAGCTGTGGATGGTGGTCATGTAGCCGCGCTCGATGCCGAACAGGTCGTGCAGGACCTTGGCGACCGGGGCGAGGGCGTTGGTGGTGCACGAGCCGTTCGAGACGACCAGGTCGTCGCCGGTCAGGGTCTCGTGATTGACCTTGTAGACGATGGTCTTGTCGGCGCCGTCGGCCGGAGCCGAGACCAGCACGCGCTTGGCGCCGGCCTTCAGGTGGGCGCTGGCCTTGTCCTTGGCGGTGAAGATGCCGGTGCACTCGAAGGCGATGTCGACGCCCAGGTCCTTGTGCGGCAGCTCCTCGGGATTGCGGATGGCCGTGACCTTGATCTTGCCCAGGCCCACGTCGATCCAGTCCTCGCCCGACGTCACGACGCCCGGGAAGCGGCCGTGGACGCTGTCGTAGCGCAGCAGGTGGGCGTTGGTCTCGACCGGGCCCAGGTCGTTGATGGCGACGACCTCGATATCGCGACGGCCATGCTCGGCGATGGAGCGCAGGACCAGACGTCCGATGCGGCCGAAGCCGTTAATGGCGACGCGAAGAGCCATGGGTCTTTCTCCTGATGTGGCCGTCGTATCGGGTGCGATCGACGTTGCCTATTTGGGTGCGCGTTTTGCGGGGGAAAGACGCGAAGTCAAGCCCGAGAAATTGAGATCGTATCGTTGAAAGCTGCTATGGCCTGCGCGTCGCCCAAATCTCGCCCCGACGGGTGGCATAGACCGGGCCGATCTATATGTTGCGTTGCATGATGGAAATCCGCCGATGATCCCGGCCGACGGTACGGCCCTCGACCTCGCCGTGCGCCGCCTGGAGCGGGCGGTGAGCGCGCTCGAACAGCGCTTGGCCGCCAGGGCGGCCGAGGCCGCGCGCGCGCCCGCGCCGCTGGCCGCCGCCCTGTCGACCGAGCCCGGCCTGTTCGACGACGAGGAGCGCGCGCGCCTGATCGCCGACCTGGAAGCCGCCCGCGAGCGGGAGAAGGCGCTGGAAGAGGCCGGCGAGCAGGCCTCGGCGGCCTTGGGCCGCGCGATCGCCGAGATCCGCTCGGCCTTGGGCGACGAGGCCGTGGCCAACGACGACCACGAGCACGACGATGGCCACGCCATCTCGCCCGAGCAGGACGAGGATCTGTTTGACGATCCCAAATCCGATGGACGGGGAGAGGGCTGACCGATGGCGCAGGTGACCATCCATGTGAACGGCCGCCCCTACATGGTCGGCTGCGAGGACGGACAGGAGCCGCATCTGACCGAGCTGGCGCGTCTGTTCGACCGCCAGGTCCGCCAGGTCAGCGCCGACGTCGGCCAACTGGGCGAGACCCGGCTCTTCCTGATGGGCGCCCTGCTGCTGGCCGATGAGCTGTCGGACATGAAGCTGCGTCTGGCCCACGCCAACGCCGAGATCCACCGCCTGAACCAGGAGGGGACCAAGGCCGAGATCGCGGCCATCCGCGCCCTCGACGCGGCGGCCGAGAAGATCGAAAAGCTGGCGGCGGAGTAGGCCGCGTCACCGCGCCGCTGGCGTTCCGCCTCGCGAACCCCTATCTTGATCCGTGGCGGGTCGTGCTGCGGCTCTCGTCGAAGATTTCTTATCCCAGGGACCTTAATCTCTCTATTGGGACCTGTTCCCTCCCGTGGCCGTGGCTGCGGGAATACGGGGCCCACCTGTTACTGACAGGTTCGAGTGGATTGAAACGTCTTCACGGTTCTTTGCGGCGCCGCCACCCTTTCTCTCTACGAAGCGCTATAGACGGACGATGACCATCGTCGATCCCGTCGCGGCCAAGACCGCCCTGCGCGTCTTCCTGCGCAACCAGCGCAAGCAGCTGGCGCGCGAGCATCCCGAAGCCGACTGGATGATCGCCGACGTGGCGCGCGAGCCGCTGGCCCGACTGTTTCCAAACCCCGCCGGCAAGATCGCGGCGCTGTATCATGGGCTGGGCTCGGAGATCTCACCGCTGATCCTGGCCGGGCAGATGCGCGAAGCCGGCTGGATCCTGGCCCTGCCCGCCGTCGAGGACGCCCAGGCGGCGCGGATGGTGTTCCGCGCCTGGGATCCGGTCCAGCCGCTGGTCCACGACGCCATCGGCCTGCGCGGGCCGCCGCCGCAGCAGCCCGTGCTGGAGCCGGACCTGGTGATCACGCCGCTGCTGGCCTTCCAGGCCGACGGCGTGCGGCTGGGGCAGGGCGGGGGCTATTACGACCGGGCGCTGGAAGCGCTGCGGGCGCGAAAGTCCGTCTTCGTGCTGGGCCTGGCCTACAGCGGCCAGCAGGTCGAGAACTTGCCGCACGAGCCGCACGATCAAAGGCTGGACGCCATTCTCACCGAAAAAGAGTATATCGCCGTCAAGGACATGAGCCGCTGACGGCTCGCACTAGGACCTATCGATGCGTTTCGCCTTCTTCGGCGATGTCGTCGGCAAGTCGGGCCGTGACGGCCTGGCCGACCATCTGCCCGATCTTCGCCGCCGTCTCGGGCTCGAGTTCGTGATCATCAACGCCGAGAACGCGGCCGCGGGATTCGGCATTACCGAGAACACCGCCCGCGAGCTGTTCGAGGCGGGCGCCGACTGCCTGACCCTCGGCAACCACAGCTGGGACCAGCGCGAGGCCCTGACCTATATCGTCCGCGAGCCGCGCCTGATCCGTCCGGCCAACTATCCGATCCTGTCCGACGCCCCGGGGCGCGGCAGCCACCTGTTCCAGACGGACAGCGGCAAGACGATCTTCGTCGTCAACCTGCTGGGCCGCGTGCACATGGACGCCATGGACGATCCGTTCGCCGCCGCCGACCGTGAGCTGGACAAGGCGCCCCTGGGCCAGGTGGCCGACGCGGTGATCGTCGACATGCACTGCGAGGCCACCTCCGAGAAGATGGCCATGGGCCACTATTGCGACGGCCGCGCCTCGCTGGTGGTGGGCACCCACACCCACGTCCCGACCGCCGACTGCCAGATCCTGCCCGGCGGCACCGCCTACCAGACCGACGCCGGCGCCTGCGCCGACTACGACAGCGTCATCGGCAACCAGAAGGATGAGCCGCTGCGCCGGTTCACCACCAAGATCAGCGGCGGACGCTACCAGCCGGCTTCCGGTCCGGCGACGGTCTGCGGCGTGTTCGTCGAGACCGACGACCGCACCGGCCTGGCCGTCCGCGTCGAGCCGATCCGGGTCGGGGGGCGGCTGAAGGAGAGCATTCCAGAGGTCTAGGCCGAGGCCGCGATTGCTTTCGTCATGCGTTGGGCGTTGGCTGTGTTCAGCCACCTTGAGAGGAGCCCTTCATGACCGACGCCATCTATACCGCCAAGGCCCACGCCGTGGGCGGCCGCCAGGGGACCGCCAAGACCGACGACGGTCACCTCGACGTGCAGCTTGGTTATCCCAAGTCGCTGGGCGGCAATGGCGAGGGCACCAATCCCGAGCAGCTGTTCGCGGCCGGCTACGGCGCGTGCTTCCTGGGCGCGCTGGGCCTGGTGGCCCGCAACCAGGGCGTCAAGCTGGGCGAGCATAGCCTGGACAGCGAGGTCGACCTGATCAAGGACGAGACCAGCTTCCACATCGCCGTCCGCCTGAAGCTGAACGCTCCGGAGCTGGACCGCGATACGGCCTTGAAGCTGCTGCACGCGGCCCACGAGGTCTGTCCGTATTCGAAGGCCACCCGCGGCAATGTGGATGTGCAGCTCGAGGTCGCCTAGCCCTCCGGAAAGAACTTGAAGAAGGGCTCGGCCTCGGTCAGCACGCGCTGGACCGAGGGCCGGGCCTTCAGCCGCTCCAGATAGGCCAGGCTGTTGGGCCAGCGCTCGGCCAGGGGCTGGACCTTGTCGGCATAGAAGAGCGCCGGCATCGCCGCGCAGTCGGCCAGGCCGAAGTCGCCGCACATCCAGGCCCGGCCGTCGGCCAGCGCGTTGTCGAGGTGGTCGCAGGCCTGGGCCAGCTGGTCGTAGGCCTCGTCGACGCCAAAGCCGTCCTTGGCCTCGGCCGGGCGCAGGCGGTCGGCGACGATCCGCTGCATCGGATGGTGGATGTAGTGGTCGAAGAACCGGTCCCAGAACCGCATCCGCCAGGCGAAGTCGGCCTTGGCCGGCACGAACCGCACCGGTCCGGGGTAGTGGGCGTCCAGATAGTCCAGGATGACGCTGGTCTCGTTGACCGTCTCGTCGCGCGCGTCGTCGCGCAGGGCGGGCATCTTGCCCATCGGCGACAGCCTGCGGAACGCTTCGCGGACGTCGGGGTCGCCCAGATTGACCGTGACGTTCTCGAACGGCGTCGCGTTCTCGTAGAGGCCGATCAGCACCTTCCAGCAGAAGGAGGACAGCGGGTGGGCGTGCAGCGTCAGGCTCATGGCGGTCGCTCCCAAATACTTAAGTGATTGCCTAACTATATCGGCGAGCGCGGTTGCGCAAGCCCGCGGCATGGCCCTTGGGGGTGACAAAACCCGCCCCCGGACGCTAGAAGCGCCCAACTCCATTTTTCAGATCAGAGACAGAGCCTCCGAATGGCCGGCCACTCGAAATTCAAGAACATCATGCACCGCAAGGGCCGCGCCGACGCCGCGCGCTCCAAGCTGTTCTCCAAGCTGTCGCGGGAAATCACCGTCGCCGCCAAGGCCGGTCTGCCCGACCCGGCCATGAACCCGCGCCTGCGCCTGGCCGTGAACAACGCCAAGGCCGAAAGCCTGCCCAAGGACGTCATCGAGCGCGCCATCAAGAAGTCGCAGATGGGCGACGCGGCAGACTATTCGGAAATCCGCTATGAAGGCGTCGCCGCCGGCGGCGTCGGCATCGTCGTCGAGGTCCTGACCGACAACAAGAACCGCGCCGCCGCCAACGTCCGCTCGTACTTCACCAAGATGGGCGGCAACATGGGCGCCACAGGCTCGGTGACCTTCAACTTCGACCGCGTCGGCCAGATCAGCTATCCGGCCAAGGTCGCCTCGGAGGACGAGATGATGGAAGCCGCCATCGAGGCGGGCGCCGATGACGTCACCTCGGATATGGACGAGGAAGGCGAAGGCCACACCGTCTACACCGCCTTCGAAGGCCTGAACGAAGTGGCCGCCGCCCTGGAAGCCAAGTTCGGCCCGGCCGCCAACACCAAGATCGCCTGGCGTCCCAAGGTGCAGGTGCCGGTGACCGGCGACAGCGTCGCCACCCTGATGAAGCTGCTCGACATGCTGGACGAGGACGACGACGTCCAGGCCGTCTATTCGAACGAGGACATCAGCGACGAAGACCTGGCCAAGCTGGGCTGATGACCGTGTCCCGCACCGCGAACGCCCTGCCCGGCGCCCTGGAAGTCGTCGACCTTCCGGGCCTGCCCAACCACTATCGCGGCAAGGTGCGGGACAACTACGACCTGCCGGACGGCCGTCGGGTGATCGTCGCGTCGGACCGGCTCAGCGCCTTCGACCGCATCCTGTGCGCCGTGCCGTGCAAGGGCCAGGTGCTGACCCAGACGGCGCGCTACTGGTTCGACGTCACCGCCGACATCTGTCCCAACCACGTCGTGGCCTATCCGGACCCGAACGTGCTGATCGGCCGGCGTCTCACGATGCTGCCGGTCGAGCTGGTGGTGCGGGGCTATCTTGCGGGGACTACCTCGACCTCGATCCTGACCCTGTACAAGGCTGGCCAGCGCCAGATGTACGGCGTGACCCTGCCCGACGGCCTGGTCGCCAACCAGCGCCTGCCCGAGCCGATCCTCACCCCCACCAGCAAGGCCGCCGACGGCGACCATGACGCGCCGCTGTCGCCCCCCCAGATCCTGGAGCAGGGCTTGCTGACGGCGCAGCAGTGGGAGCAGCTGTCCGCCTACGCCCTGGCCCTGTTCGCGCGTGGCCAGGAACTGGCGGCCCAGCGCGGCCTGATCCTGGCCGACACCAAGTACGAGTTCGGCCTCGACGCCGACGGCCGCATCGTCCTGGCCGACGAGATCCACACCCCCGACAGCAGCCGCTTCTGGAAGGCCGCGACCTATGAGGCGCGGCTGGCGGCGGGCGAGCGTCCCGACAGCTTCGACAAGGACTTCGTCCGCGCCTGGGTGGCCCAGCGTTGCGATCCCTATGCCGACGCGATCCCGGAGATTCCCGAAGCGCTGATCCGGCAGACCTCCGACGTCTATATCGAGGCCTTCGAGACGATCACCGGCCAGACGTTCGAACGGCCGGCGGCCGACGAGCCGGTTCTGGATCGGGTGCGGCGGAACCTGGACGCCTACCTGGCTGGCTAGGGATCACCGGCGCGTCCCGCCCGTTACAGCGGGCATGGACTGGCTGACCCTCCAAGATCTCCTGCCCATTCTCGGCGCCCTGGTCGCTGGCGGCGCCATCGGCTTCGAGCGGGAGTATCGCGCCCGGCCCGCCGGCCTGCGCACCCATGTCCTGGTCAGCCTGGCCTCGGCCCTGCTGATGCTGGCCGCCGTGCACCAGGTGCGCTGGATGAGCGATACGCCGACCGAGGTGCTGCGCATCGACCCCGTCCGCATGGCGCATGGCGTGCTGACCGGCGTCGGCTTCCTGTGCGGCGGGGTGATCTTCCAGCAGGGGGTCTCGGTGCACGGCCTGACCACCGCCGCCTCCCTGTGGATAACTTCGGCGATCGGCACGCTGTTCGGCGTCGGCCTGTATGACCTGGCGACCCTGGGCACGGTCCTGGCCGTGGTGACGCTGAGCGCCGCCCGCTGGCTGGACCGCACCATGCCGCAGAAGAACTTCACCGAGATCAGCGTCCGCTCCCGCCGCGAGACCCCGCTGGACGAGCCCGAACTTCGCGCCCTGCTGGCCGAATACGACCTGCAGGGCCAGCGGCTGAACCACTGCCTGCATGACGGCGGCGCGGTGTTCGAACTGGCCGGGTCGTTTTCGGGCAAGGGCAGTCTGCGCCTGCGCGAGGTCGCCCATCGCCTGCGGGAGGACCCCCGCGTGCTGGAGTTCGACATTCTGCCCCGCAAGGACTGATCTTCTCGGCGTCACGCCGCCCGGCTAGACTGACGGCATGGTCCTGCGGGTTCACATCGACACCGATTGCGGCGTGGACGACGCCCTGGCGCTGGCCTTGCTGGCGCGCTCGCGTCAGGCCGTCGAGGTGGTCTCGGTCTCGGCCGTGTTCGGCAACACCTATGTGGACCAGGCGGCGGCCAATGCTCGGGGGGTCCTGCGCCTCGCCGGCTGCGGGGCCGAGGTCTATATCGGCGCGGGCGCTGGCCTGGCCAAGCGCCGGGTCGAGCGCATGCGCCCGGCCCATGGCGTCGACGGCCTGAACGGCTCGGGCTTCTCGCAGCGCTGGAAGCTGCCGGAACTGGAGCGCGGCCATTCAGCCAACTTTCTGGCTTTCGCGGCGCGACGGAAGATCACCGGCCTGTTCCTGGGCCCGCTGACCAACCTGGCCAAGGCCTCGCTGGAGGATCCCGCCGCCTTCCGCGACTGGCGGCCGACGATCATGGCGGGCGCCTTCGCCGTCGAGGGCAAGGCGGCCGGCGGCGCCGACTTCAACAGCTGGAGCGATCCTGAGGCCCTGCAGCGCACGCTGGACGCCGGGACCCTGCCGCGCCTGATGCCGCTGGACGTCAGCCATCAAGTCGTGGTCACCGCCGACGATCTGACCAAGGGGGCGGTCTGCTGCGGTTCGCCGCTGTCGGCGCGCCTGACCAAGGCCGCGGGCCCCTATATCGCCTTCCACCAGCGGGTCTGGGGCGGGGAAGGGTGCCGGCCGCACGACGCCGTGGCCGCCGCCAGCCTGGTCGCCCCCGAACTCTTCACCTTCGAGCCCGCTCGCCTGCGGGTCATGGTCGACGGCGACCACCTGGGCCGTGTCGAGCGCGTCGAGGGCGTTCCGAACGCTGAGGTCTGCACGGGGCTGGACATCGACGCCGTCAAGCGCCTGATCCTGGGCGGCCTGTTCGGCTGGAGCGCCGTGGAAGCGGCCTAGAGCGGGTAGGTTCAGCGTACGGTTTAAACCGCCCGAACGCGCTCTGAGCGTAAGACGATGGAGCCTGCCTATCTGGTTCAGACGCTCCACCTAGACCAGGCGGGCTCTAGTGAGGCTGGCCCCACTGAGCCGCGCGTTCGCGGACGAGGTCGCGCATGAACTGGTCTAGCTGGGCGAGGCGACGATCCATCTCCGAGACCGGCACGCCGTTCCAGACCGCGTGGTCATAGGCCTGACGCGCGGCCCGCAGGTCTTCGCCGGCCTGGTAGCGCTCGGTGATGTAGAGGGTCTCGAGGAGCTTGGTCGGGCGGTCGATCTTCTCGTGCTTCATCGACCAGTAGCTGACCATGTACTCGGCCAGGATGCCGTCGTCCGATGTCTCGACCATCGTCCGTCTCCCTTTACGCTGGAGCGGAGATAGGAAGACCGGACGACGGTTCCAGAGTGCGGCGGGACCTTATTTGCCGCCCGCATAGTCCTTGATCAGGGCGTGAAGGAAGTCGCGGCCCTCGTAGAGAGACTTGACGCGCATGCGCTCGTTCAGGCCGTGGATGCCGTCGCCGTCCGAGCTGCCGAACAGGCCTGAAACGCCGTAGGTCGGGATGCCCGCGGCGTTGGTGTGGACCCCGTCGGTGGCGCCGGTCAGCAGGATGGGCACGACCGGCACGCCGGGCCACAGCTTGGCGGCTTCCTTCTCGATCGGGCCCATGATGGCGGGGGTCAGGGGCGGAGGCGGCGAGACGGGGTTGGGCTCGTGAGCCAGGGTGACGACGACGGGCTCGCCGGCCAGTTCCGCCAGCTTGGCCTTGACCTCCTCGACGGGCGTCCCCGGCAGGATGCGACAGTTGACGTTGGCCGTAGCGCGCTGGGGCAGGGCGTTGGGCGCGTGACCGGCGCTGACCATGGTGGCGACGCACGTGGTGCGCAGCATCGAGTTCCACATCGGGTCGGCCGCGACGGTCTTCAGCGCCGCCGGGTCGTTGATGTTGGCCACCAGGGCCTTCATCGCGGACGCCTGCTCGGGCGAGACGCGGGCCTGCATCCTGGTGAAGTAGCCCCGCGTGGCGTCGTTGAAGCGCGGCGGGAAGCCATAGGCGCCGATGCGGTCGAGGGCCGCCGACAGCTGGTAGATGGCGTTGGCCGGCACGGGGCGGCTGGAGTGACCGCCGGGATTGGTCACGGTCAGGGTGAAGTCCTGATAGACCTTCTCGCCGCCCTGGACCTCCAGCACCACCGGCTTGTCGTGCTCGTCCAGCAGGCCGTCGGCGCCCTCGTTCAGGGCGAATTCGGCGTCCACGAGCGGGCGGTGGTTCTTCACCAGGTCCTCGATGCCGTTATAGGCCTCGCTCTCCTCGCCGCAGGTCAGGGCCATCTTGATGTCGCGCTTGGGCTTGAAGCCCGACTGCTTGAGGCGGATCAGGCTGTCGACCCAGATGGCCGCCTGGGCCTTGTCGTCCGACGTACCGCGCCCGAAGAAGTAGCCGTTCTCCTCGACCAGCTTGAACGGGTCGCGGGTCCAGTCGGCGCGGTTGGCCTCGACGACGTCGATATGGGCCAGCAGCAGCATGGGCTTCGACTTGGCGTCCGTACCGTGGAGGACAGCGACAAGGCTGCCTTCCTTGGGATGGCCGTCGGCGACCACCACCTGCACGTCGGCGTCGGGGTAACCGGCCGCCTTCAGCCGAGCGCCCATGGCTTGCGCGGCGGCGGTGCAACTGCCGACCGACAGGGTGGTGTTGATCTCGACGAGCTCCTTGTAGAGGTCGCGGAAGGCCAGCTGATCGGGGCGGACGGTCTTGGGCGGCTCGGCCGTCTGGGCGCTGGCCATCACCGGCGCGGCCAGAAGCGCCGCCGTCATCATCCACACCGCCTGTTTCATCCGTACTCTCCCCAATGAAGCTTGGGCGGAGCAGAGCTTGCCCGGGCGCGGTGCGCAAGGGGGCGCCGTTTACCGCTCGTTAGCAATACAGGGGCTTTTCCTCAGGGGCGGATCAGACGATGTTGCGAGAACACATGATGAACGCCATTCGCATCCTCGGACTTGATCCCGGCCTTCGCCGCACCGGCTGGGGCGTCGTCAGCGTGCTCGGCTCGCGGGTGACGCACGTGGCCCACGGGGTCATCGCGCCGGACGAGAAGGCCGCGTTTTCCGACCGCCTGCTGCATCTGTTCGACGGTGTCTGCGCGGTGATCGAGCAGTACGCGCCCGACGAGGCGGCGGTCGAGGAGACCTTCGTCAACACCAACGCCCAGTCGACGCTGAAGCTGGGCCACGCCCGCGCGGCGGCGATGATCGCGCCCGCCCGCGCGGGGCTGCTGGTGGCCGAATATTCCAACGCCATGGTCAAGAAGGCGGTGGTCGGGACCGGCGGCGCCGACAAGGCCCAGATCGCCTTCATGATCGCCCGCCTGCTGCCCACCGCCGGCTCGCCGACCGCCGACGCCGCCGACGCCCTAGCCGTCGCCATCGCCCACGCCCACGCTCGCACGGCCAGGAGAGTCGCATGATTGGTCGTCTCCGAGGCGCCGTCGCCGAGGTCGGCGAGGAAGAGGCCCTGATCGACGTCATGGGCGTCGGCTATGTCGTTCGCTGCGGCCACCGCACGCTGCAGCGCCTGCCGGCCTTGGGCGAGGAGACCTTGCTGCACATCGAGAGCCAGTGGAGCGAAAGCGCCGGCCTGCGCCTCTACGGTTTCGCCACGCGTGAGGACCGCAAGGCCTTCGTGCTGCTGCAGGCGATCCAGGGCGTCGGCCCCAAGGCGGCCATGGCGGTGCTGGATGTGCTGTCGCCGGCCGAACTGGCTTCGGCTGTGGCCCGCGAGGACAAGGCCGCCGTCGGGCGCGCCAACGGCGTGGGCCCCAAGCTGGCGCTGCGCATCGTCACCGAGTTGAAGGACAAGCCCATCACGGACGGACCGGTGCTGATGACCGCCACGACCTCCGGCTCGGCCGCGCCGTCCGCCCCCGCCAAGGCCGCGCCCACCGGCGACGCCGTCGCCGCCCTGATGGGCCTGGGCGTGGCCGAGGTGAACGCCCGCCGCGTCGTCGAGGCCGCCGCCGATCGCCTGGGCGAAGAGGCCACGGTCCAGGCCCTGATCAAGGCCGGCTTGCAGGAACTGGGTCGATGACGCGGGTCATCTCCGGCGAGCCGCAGCACGGCGACCTCGCGCCCGCCGACCGCGCCCTGCGGCCCCAGACCCTGGCCGAGTTCGTGGGCCAGGAGCAGGCCAAGGGCAATCTGCGGATCTTCATTGAGGCGGCCAAGGGGCGGGGCGAGGCCCTGGATCACGTGCTGCTGTTCGGCCCGCCGGGCCTTGGCAAGACCACCCTGGCCCAGATCGTCGCCCGCGAACTGGGCGTGAACTTTCGCGCCACCTCGGGTCCGGTGCTGAACAAGCCCGGCGATCTGGCCGCCATCCTGACCAATCTCGAAGCCAACGACGTCCTGTTCATCGACGAGATCCACCGTCTGTCCTCGAACGTCGAGGAGATCCTCTATCCGGCCATGGAGGACCACGTGCTGGACCTGGTGATCGGCGAGGGGCCCTCGGCGCGCTCGATCCGCATCGATCTGGCGCCGTTCACCCTGGTCGCCGCGACCACCCGGGCGGGCATGCTGGCGACGCCGCTGCGCGACCGCTTCGGCATCCCGATCCGGCTGGAGTTCTACACCCCGGCCGAGCTGCGCCATGTGCTGCTGCACGCCGCCCGCAAGATGGGCGCGCCGCTGTCGGACGACGGCGCCGACGAGATCGCCAAGCGCGCCCGGGGCACGCCGCGCGTCGCCGGTCGCCTGTTGCGCCGGGTCCGCGACTTCGCCACCGCCGACGGCGCGACCGTCATCGACCGCAAGGCCGCGGGCCTGGCCCTGGCGCGTCTGGAAGTCGACGAAGTGGGGCTGGATTCGCTGGACCGCCGCTATCTGCGGGCCATGATCGAGCACTACGGCGGCGGCCCGGTCGGCGTCGAGACCATCGCCTACGCCATCGCCGAAGCCCGCGACGCCGTCGAGGACGTCATCGAGCCCTATCTGATGCAGCAGGGCTTCATCCAGCGCACTCCGCGCGGCCGCATGGCCTGCGGCAAGGCCTATCTGCACCTGGGCCTGACCCCGCCCGCCGCCCCGCCAGGGACGACCCAGGGCGGGTTGTTCGACGAGTGATCAGGGGGCTAAGGAAGGGTCATGACCACCCCGCCCGAACCCACCGCCCCTGAACCGACGGCAGGCGTGTTCTCCGGCCGCGAGCATCGGCTGCCCGTGCGGATCTACTACGAGGACACCGACTTCTCGGGGATCGTCTACCACGCCAACTACCTGCGCTATCTGGAGCGGGGGCGCAGCGACTTCTTCCGGATGGTGGGGATCTCGCACACCGCGCTGGCCAAGGCCGACACCGCCTTCGCGATCATCCACATGACGCTGGACTTCAAGCGCTCGGCGCGGATCGACGACGCCCTGGTGGTGCGTACGACCTACGACCGGGTCAAGGGCGCGCGGCTGTACGTGACCCAGCGCGTGACGCGCGGCGACGAGGTGCTGATCGAGGCCAAGGGCGAGGCGGTCTGCATCACGCTGGACGGCCGACCGCGCCGCCCGACCGCCGAGATGCTGGCGCAACTGGCGCCCTGGCTGGCCAGCGAGAGCGAATAAACAACATCGTTTTTCGGGATCGCTCGACGATTGTCATAGTTTCACCCAAGCGCCGCTTCATGCCATACGGCGCTTATCTGTTCTGATCAGACGCCCCAACGGAGCCTTATCCCGCATGGACGCCTCGGCCGCCGCCCCCAATTTCTCGTTTTTCGCGCTGTTCATGCAGGCCGACTGGGTCGTCAAGGGCGTGATGATCGGCCTGATCCTGGCGTCGCTGGGCTCGTGGGCCGTGATCCTGGACAAGCTGTTCCGTTTCGCGAACCTGAACCGCGCCGCCGACCGCTTCGAGGAGCAGGTGTCGGGCGGCCGCTCGCTGGAGGACGTCGCGGGCGAGGCCGGCGCCAATCCGCGCCACGCCCTGCCGCGGATGCTGCAGGCGGCGCTGAAGGAATGGCGCGACGCCAAGGCCAAGGGCGTGATGAGCGAGAACCAGGCCGCCTTCCTGGTCGCCCGCATCGACCGCATCCTGGACACCCAGATCGCCCGCGAGACCAGCAAGGTCGAGGAAGGCCTGGGCAGCCTGGCCATCGTCGCCACCGCCAGCCCGTTCATCGGCCTGTTCGGTACCGTCTGGGGCATCATGCACGCCTTCCAGAACATCGCCCTGTCGAAGAACACCTCGCTGGCCGTCGTCGCCCCGTCGATCGCCGAAGCGCTGTTCGCGACCGCCGTGGGCCTGATCGCCGCCATTCCGGCCTATATCGCCTACAACAAGTTCTCGACCGACGCGGGCAAGTACGCCGGTCGCCTGGAAGGCTTCGCCGACGACCTATCGACCGCGATCCAGCGTCGCCTGTCGGAACGGGTCTGATCCCATGTCGATGTCGTCCAGCGACGCCTTCGCCACCAACAGCGGCCGCGGTCGCCGCCGTCGCGGTCGCCGCTCGCGCGGGGCCCTGTCCGAGATCAACGTCACGCCGCTGGTCGACGTCATGCTGGTGCTGCTGATCATCTTCATGATCAGCGCCCCCCTGCTGACGGCCGGCGTGCCGCTGGAGCTGCCCAAGACCGAGGCGGCCGCCCTGCAGAACCAGGAAGAACCGATCACGGTGTCGATCCGCAAGGATGGCCAGATCTTCGTCGGCGAGACCCAGATCCCGTTCGAGAACCTCAGCCCCCGCATCAGCGCGATCGCCGGCGACGGCTATGACAAGCCGATCTTCGTCCGCGCCGATGGCGGGGCGACCTATTCAGTCGTCGCCCAGGTGATGGCGGGCCTGTCCAACGCGGGCTTCAACAAGATCAACCTGATCACCGAGACGGGCGGCCCCTCTTCGGGCGCGGCGCCGAAGGACGCCCAGCCGGAGGGCTCCGGCGACCTGCGGCCGGCCCAGTAGGATCGGCATGACCGCTCGCCGAGAACACCAGGTCTCCCCGGCGCTGCTGGGCTCGATCGCGCTGCACGGCCTCGTCGCCGCGCTGGCGATCTTCGGCCTGCCGTGGAAGACGTCCAAGCCGATCACCATCGGCGAGTCGGTGCCGGTGACCATCGTCACCAACGGCCCGACCAATGTCCGCCCGGCTGAGGAAGCGCCGGTCGAGCAGACCGCCCAGGCGCCCGATCCCGTTCCCGAAGCGACGCCGCAGCCGCCGGCGCCGACGCCCGCGCCGACCCCGACCCCGGCGCCCGCGCCGCCGCCCAAGCCGACGCCGGTTCCCAAGCCCACGCCGGCGCCGACGCCGGCCAAGCCGAAAGAGACCAGGAAGAGCGACAGCGACTTCTTCGCCTCGCTGGAAGCCTCGATCGCCAAGTCCAAGAAGGCGACCGGCAAGCCGACCGCCAACGCCCCCAAGGGCCCGGCCCGCGCCGAGACCTCGGTCTCGGCCCGCCCGGCCATGGGCGCGGCGACGGGACTGTCGGCGGCCGCCCTGGGCCGCCTGCAGGGCGAGGTGCAGGACCGCTGGAATCCGAACTGCGAGGTCGAGGGCGGGGCCAACGTCAACGTCCGCGTGGTGTTCGTGATCGGACCGGGCGGCCGCGTCGTCGGCCAGCCGGAGTCGCCGGGCACGTCCTCGCCCGACCCGGTGGTCAAGGCGGCCTCGGACCGCGCCATCCGCGCGTTGTTCGCCGCCTCGCCGTTCGCCTATCTGCCGTCCGACCTGTACGGTCAGAAAATCGCCCTCAACTTCAACGCAAAACAGGCCTGTTCGCGTTGAGGCTTGGCAGGATCAAGAAGGAGACCCCGATGCGCTTCAAAGCCCTGGTGCTCATGGCCGCCGTCCTGCTGGGCGGCGCGGCGTACGTGACCCCGGCCGCCGCGCAGATCGAGGTCGACATCAACGCCGGCGCGGTCAAGCCGCTGCCGATCGCGATCCCGGCCTTTTCGGGCGGCGGCGCGCGCGGCGCGGAGATCGCTCAGGTCATCACCGGCAATCTGGAGCGCTCGGGCCTGTTCCAGCCGCTGAACGTCGCCGGCGTCCCTGACAAGCTGCAGGACGTCAACGTCCAGCCGCGCTTCCCCGACTGGCAGGCCACAGGGGCCCAGGCCCTGATCAACGGCCAGGTCACGGTCGGCGCCGACGGCGGCCTGCGCGTCGACTTCCGCCTCTGGGACGTGTTCAGCCAGCAGCAGCTGCTGGGCCTGCAATTCAGCTCCACGCCGGACAACTGGCGTCGCGTGGCCCACAAGATCAGCGACGCGGTCTATGAGCGCCTGACCGGCGAGAAGGGCTATTTCGACACTCGGGTCGCCTTCGTGGCCGAGAGCGGGCCCAAGCTGAGCCGCGTCAAGCGCCTGGCGATCATGGACCAGGACGGCGCCAATCCGCAGTACCTGACCGACGGCTCGTACATCGTGATGACGCCGCGCTTCTCGTCGACCAGCCAGGAACTCACCTACATGACCCTGCGGCCGACCGGGTCGTCGATCTATCTGCTGAACCTGGAGACCAGCCGCCAGGAGACCATCGGCCGCTTCCCCGGCATGGTGTTCGCGCCGCGCTTCTCGCCGGACGGCAGCAAGGTGGCGTTCTCGGTCGAGAAGGCCGGCAACAGCGACATCTACGTCATGGACCTGCGCAGCCGCTCGTCGACGCGCATCACCACCGACCCGGCCATCGACACCTCGCCGTCGTTCTCGCCGGACGGGACCAAGATCGCCTTCAACTCCGACCGGGGCGGTCAGGCGCAGCTGTACGTGATGAACACGGACGGTTCGGGCGTGCGCCGCATCTCGTACGGCGGCGGCCGCTACACCACCCCGGTGTGGAGCCCGCGCGGCGACTTCATCGCCTTCACCAAGCAGACGGGCGGCCAGTTCCACATCGGCGTCATGCGTCCCGACGGCAGCGACGAGCGCCTGCTGACCACCAGCTATCTGGACGAGGGCCCCACCTGGGCGCCGAACGGCCGGGTGCTGATGTTCTTCCGCGAGGGGGCGGCCGGCAATCCCAAGCTGTGGACCGTCGACATCACCGGCCGGATCCTGCGGCCGGCGGCGTACAGCGGCTCGGGTTCGGACCCGGCCTGGTCGCCGCTGCTGGACTGATTGACACACGGACCGGCTAAATCGGGCAACCGGGGCCTAGCGTGAGCGTTGATGGCCCAGGCGCGGCGCCGCTCGGCTGTTCGCGTGGCAAGTGAATCCGCATCGTCTGACGCGCATCTGACATCATTGTGAGATTGCTCAGACATTTAGAGGGTCCATTCCCGGCTCCGCTTAGGTATGGATCAGGTCCAGAGTTCGTAGACTTGAGGAGAAACTGGATGAGCTTCGACACCCAGCGCGCCGTTAGACTGGCGCTCGTCGGCGTGGCCGCCGCCTCGCTCGCCGCCTGCGCTTCGCGTCCGAAGCCCCAACCTGTCGCGCCGACGCCCGAGCCGCCGCCGGCAACGCCGAGCCAGCCCTATACCCCGCCGGCCCAGCCGCCCGTGTCGAGCGGCGTGCTGCCGGGTTCGGTGCAGGACTTCGTCGTCAATGTCGGCGACCGCGTCTATTTCGACACCGACGAATATTCGGTCCGCGCCGACGCCCAGCCCGTCCTGGCCGGTCAGGCCCAGTGGCTGAACCGCTATCCGGCCGTGAAGGTCCGTATCGAAGGCAACGCCGACGAACGCGGCACCCGCGAGTACAACCTGGCCCTGGGCGCTCGCCGCGCCAACGCCATTCGCGACTTCCTGATCGGCCAGGGCGTCGCCGCCAACCGCATCGAGACGATCTCGTTCGGCAAGGAACGTCCGATCGATCCGGGCACCAGCGAAGAAGCCTGGGCCAAGAACCGTAACGGCCACACGGCCATCACGGACGGCGCTCGCTAAGATCGCGCTACAACAGGGCGGCCCTGCGGATGCAAGGCCGCCCTAGTTTTGTCCGCGTCCTCCCGCTAGATCACGGTCATGAAGCTGAAATCCGCCCTGCTTGCCGTCCTGTTCGCTTCGGTCGCCACGGTCGCCGTCGCCCAGACCCCGCTGCCGCCGGAAGATCCGCTGGATGATCGTTCGGCCAAGCGCGTCGAGCGGATGGAGAAGGTGGTCCGCGAGCTCCGCGCGATCGTCTTCCAGGGGCGCGACACCGGCAAGCCGGTGGTCGTGCAGCCGGCCGAAACCGACGCCCAGATCGCCGCCTTGAACGAGCGCGTCGGCGACCTGGAGCAGACCCTGACCAAGCTGAACGGCCAGAACGAGACGGCCAATTTCGAGCTGACCAAGGCCAATCGCGCCGCCGCCGAACAGAAGGCGCGGGCCGATGCGCTGGAGCAGCGCTTGGCCGTCGTCGAAAAGACCCTGGCCGATCTGCAGGCGACCGCCGCCGCCCAGGCCGCCGCGCCGATCGCCGGCGCCGTGCCGCCGCCCCCCGCGCCGCCGGCGGATCCGGCCGTGGCCTTCAAGCAGGCCAAGGACCTGCTGCTGGCCGGCGACTACGGCAATGCCGAGCAGGCCTTCTCGGCCTATGTGAACAATTACCCCGAAAGCGCCAAGACGCCGGAAGCCAGGTACTGGTGGGGCGAGACCCTGTTCGTGCGTGAAGCCTACAGCGACGCCGCCGGCGCCTATATCGGCGCGATCCGCGGCTGGCCGCAGACCAGCTGGGGCCCCGACGCCACCCTGAAGCTGGCCCGGTCCCTGGTGGCCTTGAAGAAGACCGCCGACGCCTGCCGCACCCTGGACGAGCTCGCCAGGCGCTACCCCAAGGCCCCGGCCCAGGTGACCTCGCGCGCGGCCTCGACCCGCGTCGCGGCCAAGTGTTCCTAGACACGGTCCGGGCCGTTCTCGACCGGCGGCTCGATCCGACCTCCGCCGCGCCTCTGGCGGTCGGCTTCTCGGGCGGCGGCGACTCCCTGTTTCTGCTGAAGACGGCCCTGGACTGGGCGCGGCCGCGCCGCCGCCCGGTGCTGGCCCTGGTCGTGGATCACCAGTTGCAGCCGGGCAGCGATCGCTGGACCGGCGAGGCGCTGGCCAAGGCGGACGCCTTGGGGGCGACCGCGCGCGCCCTGGTCTGGACCGGCGACAAGCCGAACGCCGGCCTGCCCGCCGCGGCCCGTCGGGCCCGCCATGCGCTGCTGGCCGACGCCGCTCGCGCGGCCGGCGCCAGGGTCCTGCTGCTAGGCCACACGGCCAGCGACCTGGCCGAGAGCGCGGCGATGCGGGCCGGGGGCTCGACCGTTCCGGATCCGCGCGAATGGGCGCCGTCGCCGGTCTGGCCCGAAGGGCGGAACGTCTTCGTGCTGCGTCCGCTGCTGTCCGTGACCCGTGCGGCGATCCGCCAGGCCCTGGCCGCCGAGGGGGAGGATTGGCTGGAGGATCCGGCCAATGTCGACCTGCGCTACGCTCGAGCGCGGGCGCGCGCGGCGGGGGCGACCGACCCGTCGTCAGGTCCGCCGCCTTCGCCGTCGCCGCCGCCGGCGTTCGGCATCGACGCTTCGGGGTCCATACGTCTGCCCCGCGACATCGCCGCCGCGCACCTGGCCGCCGCCTTGCTGTGCGCCGCGGGGACCGAGCGGCCCCCGCGCGGCGCGCGCCTGGATCGGCTGGTTCAGCGGGTGAATTCGGGCGAGGGGTTCACCGCGACCCTGGCCGGGGCGCGGGTCGAGGCCGGGGCGGATGTCCTGGTCTGCCGCGACGCCGGCGAGACCGCGAGGGGCGGCCTGGCGCCGCTGGCGCTTTCGGCCGGCGAGACCGGCGTCTGGGACGGGCGCTGGGAGGTCGCGGCCGGTGACACATCGCTGACCGTCGTCGCCCTTAAGGGCTTGGCCGCCGGCCTCTCGCCCGACCAGCGCGCCCGGCTGGCGCGCATGCCCGCGCCGGCGCGCCCGGCGCTGCCGTTGCTCCTGCGGCATGGCGCGGCGCCGGCTCCTGCTCCGCTTGACGGCCCGGACCTTGCAGCCGAAGGAGGAGCGCGCGTGCGTTCGCTCGTTCTGGATCGCTTCAAGGCCGCGACCGGCCTTTGCGACCAAGAATCCGTGACTTGACGTCACACGCGTGGCGCAAGCCCTCGCGACCGCCTATCTTGGTTGGTCAAGACCTATCGTTGGGAAGACGAAGCGTTATGAATTTCAGGAACCTGGCCATCTGGCTGGTGATCATCGCGGTGCTGGCGGGCGTGTTCGTCGTCAGCCAGAACCAGCGCACCAAGAGCGGCGGCGAGATCAGCTATTCGCAGCTCCTCAAGGACGTCGACGCCGGCAAGATCAAGTCGGCCGAGATCGCCGGCCAGACGGTGCTGGCCAAGACGGCCGACAACAAGACCCTGACGGTCAACGCGCCGCTGAACTCCGACGAACTGGTCAACCGCATGGTGGCCAAGAACGCCGACGTGAAGTTCAAGAACGGCTCGATCAGCCTGCTGGCCATCCTGGTCCAGCTGCTGCCGATCCTGCTGGTCGTGGGCGTCTGGCTGTTCTTCATGCGCCAGATGCAGGGCGGGGCGAAGGGCGCCATGGGCTTCGGCAAGTCCAAGGCCCGCCTGCTGACCGAGAACAAGAACCGCATCACCTTCGAGGACGTCGCGGGCGTCGACGAGGCCAAGGAAGAGCTGCAGGAGGTCGTCGACTTCCTGAAGGATCCGGCCAAGTTCCAGCGCCTGGGCGGCAAGATTCCGAAGGGCGCCCTGCTGGTCGGCCCTCCCGGCACCGGCAAGACCCTGATCGCCCGCGCCGTCGCGGGTGAAGCCGGCGTGCCGTTCTTCACCATCTCGGGTTCGGACTTCGTCGAGATGTTCGTCGGCGTCGGCGCCAGCCGCGTGCGCGACATGTTCGAGCAGGCCAAGAAGAACGCTCCCTGCATCATCTTCATCGACGAGATCGACGCCGTCGGCCGCCATCGCGGCGCCGGCCTGGGCGGCGGCAACGACGAGCGCGAGCAGACCCTGAACCAGCTGCTGGTCGAGATGGACGGCTTCGAGGCCAACGAAGGCATCATCCTGATCGCCGCCACCAACCGTCCCGACGTGCTGGACCCGGCCCTGCTGCGTCCGGGCCGCTTCGACCGTCAGGTCGTGGTGCCCAACCCCGACGTCTCGGGCCGCGAGAAGATCATCCGCGTGCACATGAAGAACGTGCCGCTGGCCGCCGATGTCGACGTCAAGACGCTGGCGCGCGGCACCCCGGGCTTCTCGGGCGCCGACCTGGCCAACCTGGTCAACGAGGCCGCCCTGATGGCCGCCCGCAAGAACCGCCGCATGGTCACCATGAGCGACTTCGAGCAGGCCAAGGACAAGGTCATGATGGGCGCCGAGCGCCGCTCGATGGCCATGAACGAGGAAGAGAAGAAGCTGACGGCCTATCACGAGGGCGGCCACGCCATCGTCGCCCTCAACGTCCCGCTGGCCGATCCGGTGCACAAGGCCACCATCGTCCCGCGCGGCCGCGCCCTGGGCATGGTCATGCAGCTGCCGGAAGGCGACCGCTACTCGATGAAGTACCAGCAGATGACCAGCCGCCTGGCCATCATGATGGGCGGCCGCGTGGCCGAGGAGATCATCTTCGGCAAGGAGAACATCACCTCGGGCGCGAGCAGCGACATCAAGGCCGCCACGGATCTGGCCCGCAACATGGTCACCCGCTGGGGCTATTCGGACCTGCTGGGCACCGTGGCCTACGGCGACAACCAGGACGAGGTGTTCCTGGGACACTCGGTGGCCCGCACCCAGAACGTGTCGGAAGAGACGGCCCGCCTGATCGACAGCGAGGTCAAGCGCCTGGTGCAGTATGGCCTGGACGAGGCCCGCCGCATCCTGACCGAGCGGATCGAGGACCTGCACACCCTGGGCAAGGCCCTCCTGGAGTACGAGACCCTCTCGGGCGAGGAGATCGCCGGCGTGCTGAAGGGCGTGGCGCCCAAGCGCGACGAGGAAGAGACCAAGGAAACGGTGGTCGCGCCATCCCTGGTGCCGCTGTCTCCCGGCGCGGGCACCAGCGTCACCGCCTGACGCCCACGTGAACCCAAGGATCAAGCCGGCTCGCGAGAGCCGGCTTTTTTTCTTGGCCGGGCGCCCGGAACCGGCATGGCGGGGACGTCTTTCCCAGGAAGGGCCGCAACTTCCCGGCCGCCCGACCGTTCAAGCTTGGCCGCTGACGCGGACTTGGGGGCTCTGCTTTGGAATCGATGACCGACGCTAACGAGCCTTCCGGCTCGCCCGTTCTCCCCGCCTTCCTGACCGGCGGCGGCGAGATGGGCGCGGCGATGGCGTCGCGGGACTGGACCGACACCGCGCTGGGAGCGCCCGACGCCTGGCCGACGGCCCTCAAGGTCGCGGCCGGCCTGATGCTGGCCTCACCGATTCCGTCGTTCCTGGCTTGGGGCGAGCTGGGAATATTGCTGCACAACGACGCGGCGCGGTCCTTGCTCGCGGCCAACGCCGTCGCCCTGGGCGCGCCGTTCGAGCAGGCGTTTCCCATCGCCGCCGGCCTGCCGCTGCTGGCGCAGGCGCGAACCGGCCAGAGCGTGGTGCGGGAATATGTCGGTTTCACCCGCGCCGACGGCGAGGCGGCCTGGTGCAACCTGATGTTCTCGCCGGTGCGCGACGACACCGGGTCCATCGCCGGCGTCCACGTGCTGTGCAATGACATCACCCACCGCGTCCGCCGCGAGCAGACCCATCTGGAGGACGAGCGCCGCTATCGCGCGCTGTTCGAGTCGATGGACGAGGGCTTCTGCGTCATTGAGTTCCTGGACGGTCCGTTCGGCCCGCTCAGCGACTATGTGCACGTCATGGCCAACTCGGCCTACGAGCGCCACGCCGGCATTCCCAACGTGGTGGGCCAGAAGCTGCGCGACATGGTGCCGGAGGAGGCGGAGGCCTGGCTGGCCCGCTACGGCGCGGTGTTGCGCACCGGCCAGCCTATCCGCTTCGAGCAGGAGCTGGTGGCGACCGGTCGCCATCTGGCGCTCTCGTCGTTTCGCATCGAGCCGCCCGAGCTGCGCCAGGTGGCGGTGCTGTTCCAGGACGTCACCGCCCGCAAGCGGGCCGAGGCCGAGCTGCGCCAGCTGAACGAGACGTTGGAGGCCCGGATCGCCGAGGCCCTGGCCGAACGCGAGAGGACCGAGGAGGCCCTGCGCCAGGCCCAGAAGATGGAGGCGGTGGGCCAGCTGACCGGCGGCTTGGCCCACGACTTCAACAACCTGCTGGCCGGCATCTCGGGTTCGTTCGAGATGATCGGGGCCCGCCTGGCGCAGGGACGGGCCGCCGACGTCGAGCGCTACCTGGCCGCGGGCCAGGGTGCGGCGCGGCGGGCGGCCGCCCTGACCCATCGGCTGCTGGCCTTCTCGCGCCGGCAGACCCTGGCGCCGCGATCGGTGGTCATCAACCGACTGATGGCCGAATTCGTCGAGTTGGTGCGCCGCACGGTCGGCCCAGGCATCACGGTCGACATGGTCGCCGCCGCCGGCCTGTGGCCCACCTTGGTGGACGCCAACCAGCTGGAGAACGCGCTCCTCAACCTGTGCATCAACGCCCGCGACGCCATGCCGGACGGCGGCAGCATCACGATCGAGACCGGCAATCGCTGGCTGGACGCCCGCACCGCCCGCGACCACGGCCTGGAGCCGGGGCAGTACGTCTCGGTCTGCGTCAGCGACACCGGCTCGGGCATCGACAAGGCGACGCTGGAGCGGGTGTTCGACCCGTTCTTCACCACCAAGCCGATCGGCCAGGGCACCGGCCTGGGACTGTCCATGGTCTACGGCTTCGCGCGGCAGTCGAACGGCCACGTGCGGATCTATTCCGAGGTGGGCCAGGGGACCATGGTCTGCCTGTACCTGCCGCGTCACCTGGGCGAGGAGGAGGTCGAGGCTTTCGACCCCGCCGCCAGCCAGCCGCTGGACGCCGCCGACAAGACGGTGCTGGTGGTCGACGACGAGCCGACCGTGCGGATGCTGGTCGTCGACGCCCTGGCCGAGCTGGGCTACGCGTGTCTCGAAGCCGCCGACGGCGCGTCCGGCCTGCGGGTCCTGCAGTCGAACGCCCATGTCGACCTCTTGATCACCGATGTCGGCCTGCCGGGCGGGCTGAACGGTCGCCAGGTCGCCGACGCGGCCCGCGCGCTGAAGCCGGACCTGAAGGTGCTGTTCATCACCGGCTACGCCGAGAACGCCGTGCTGAACCATGGCCACATCGAGCACGGCATGGAGGTGCTGACCAAGCCCTTCGCGGTCGGCGACCTGGCGGGCCGGGTCGACCGGATGCTGCGCGAGGGGTAGAACCCGGGCATGGCTCAGACCGCTCGTCCCGCCCCGGCCCGGCCGAGGGTCATGGGGATCGTCAACGTTACGCCCGACAGCTTTTCCGACGGCGGCAAGTTCGTGTCGGCCGCCGACGGGATCGAGCACGCGCGCCGGCTGATCGCCCAGGGCGCCGACGTCCTGGACATCGGTGGCGAGAGTACGCGCCCGGGCGCCGCGCCCGTCTCGGAGTTCGACGAGATCCTGCGGGTGGTCCCGCTGATCGAGGCGATCCGCAGGGCCAGCGACATCCCGATCTCAATCGACACCATGAAGCCCGGCGTGGCCCGCGCGGCGATCAAGGCCGGGGCCGGCGTCTGGAACGATGTGGCCGCCTTGCGGTTCGCGCCCGAGGCCCCGGAGGTCGCGGCCGAGCTGGGCTGCGAGGTCGTGCTGATGCACATGCTGGGCGAGCCCGGCACCATGCAGGATGCGCCGCGCTACGACGACGTCGTCGCCGAGGTCGAGGCCTTCCTGCTGGCGCGGGCTTTCACGGCCATGGCCGCCGGGGTGGCCAAGGAGAAGATCTGGCTGGATCCGGGCATCGGTTTCGGCAAGACCGTCGAGCACAACCTGGCCCTGCTGAAGGCGCTGCCTCGGTTTGTCGCCCTGGGCTATCCGATCCTGCTGGGGGCCAGCCGCAAGCGGTTCATCGCCGGAATCGATCCGTCGGCGGGCGAGGCGACCGACCGGCTGGGCGGCTCGCTGGCCACGCACCTGCACGGCGCGGCGGCCGGCGTGGCGGCGGTGCGGGTCCACGACGTCCGCGAAACGGTCCAGGCGCTGGACGTCCAGGCGGCGATCAAAGCTATTTGAAGACGCTCCGCGGGAACCTCTTGTTCGGCGGGCTTTATGTGCATCCGCGCGCGTGTCTGGGTTGACCGCTATCGTCAGCTTCGCTTGCGGGGCGGGGAATCACCGCGCTTAAATATCGGGGGACGGCCTATCGAAAGCACCCGCAAGATGCGCCCGCGACACGCCCTGATCATCGAAGACGAGATCCTGATCGCGCTGGAGATCGAGGAACTGCTCAAGGAGCAGGGGTTCACCAGCATCGCCATCGTCGACAGTCCGCTGGAGGCCCTGGACAGCGCCCTCCAGCGCAAGCCCGACCTGATCACGGCCGATTACCGCATCGTCGATGGCACTGGCGTCGAGGCAGTGAAGATGATCATGGCCCACCTGGGTCCCATTCCCGTGGTCTATGTCACCGGCCACGCCAAGGCTCTCGACGGCCAGGATGACGGCGTCGTGGTCCAGAAGCCGATCCGCCCCAATGTCCTGGCAGGGGCTTGGCGGCATGCGCTGCAGGCAGCCTAAGCTCGCTCTCCCCATCGCTTCGATTCCCGCCTAAACACCGGGAATGTCCAGCACGCCCACCAAGCCCTCCAGGGGCCGAGTTCTCGTCATCGCCGGTTCCGATTCCGGCGGCGGCGCGGGGATCCAGGCCGACATCAAGACCGTCACCGCCTTGGGCGGCTATGCGGCCACGGCCATCACCGCCGTGACGGTGCAGAACACCCTGGGCGTCACCGGCGTCCATCCCATCCCGCTGGAGGTCATCGCCGCCCAGGCCCGCGCGGTGCTGGAGGATATCGGCGCCGACGCCATCAAGACCGGCATGCTGGGCGACGCGGCGGTCGTCGAGACCGTGGCGGCCGCCATCGACCTCGCCAACAAGGACGGGGCTGGCCAGATTCCGGTCGTCGTCGACCCGGTGATGGTCGCCAAGGGCGGCGCGCCGCTGCTGGCCGAGGCCGCGATCGGCGCGGTGAAGGGCCTGATGATCCCGCGCGCGGCCTTGCTGACGCCCAACGCGCCCGAGGCCGCCGCCCTGACGGGGCTGACGGTCGAGACCACCGACGACCTGCGCCGGGCCGGCGAGGCCTTGCTGAGTCTGGGCGCCAAGGCGGTGCTCATGAAGGGCGGCCATGTGGCGGGCGAGCGCGTCGTCGACGTGCTGATGACGGCCGAGGGCGAGACCACCTTCGAAGGCGAGCGGATCGACACTCGCCATACGCACGGCACCGGCTGCACCTTGGCTTCGGCCTGCGCCGCGGGTCTGGCCCAGGGGCTACCGCTGCCAGAGGCCGTCGCCCGGGCCTGGAACTATGTCCACGAGGCCATGTTGCGCGCGCCCGGCTTCGGCGCCGGCCACGGCCCTCTCGACCACGGCTGGACCCTGCGCCAATGACCGACAGCCTCGAAGACCGCCTGCGCCAGATCGTCCGCGCCACGCCGACGACCTGGGCGGTGCTGCAAACCGCGCGCGACCTCGATTTGCCCGACTGGATGATCTTCTCGGGCGCGGTCTACCAGCCGGTCTGGAACCACCTCACGGGGCGTCCGTTGGACTATGGCATCAAGGACTACGACCTGGCCTATCACGATGACAGCGACATCTCGTACGAGGCCGAGGACGTCGTGATCCGGCGGGTGGCGGCCGCGTTCGAGCCGCCGCTGCGCGACCTGGTCGAGGTCCGCAACCAGGCCCGCGTCCACCTGTGGTTCGAGAAGAAGTTCGGCGCCGACGAACCCTATCCGCCGTTGGAGGACAGCGCCGCGGCCCTGAAGCGCTTCGTGGCCACGGCCTTCTGCGTGGGCGTGCGGCTGGAGAAGGACGACCGCCTTCGCGTCTGGGCTCCGTTCGGCCTGGACGACCTGTTCGCCCTGCGCCTGCGGCCCAATCCGCTGCGGGTGAAGGGCGCGGGCGGTTGGGAGCGCACGACGGGTTCGGCCAAGGCGCGCTGGCCGGAGATCTCGATCGAGCCCTGAGGCGCTCGATTGTCACCGGGACAATAAAGGCTTTGCGCAGCGTTCTGGCCGCGCATAACAGCGATGGTCATTGGATTCAGCGGGGGAGCTTCCCATGCGCCAGTGGACCATCGACGCTTTCGCCAGTGGCCCGTTCAAGGGCAATCCAGCCTGCGTGGTCGAGCCGTTCGACGCCTGGCCGACGGCCGGGTGGATGCAGACCCTGGCCGCCGAGAACAACCAGGCTGAGACCGCCTATCTGCTCAAGACCGGGGATCCGGCGCGCTTCGGCCTGCGCTGGTTCACGCCGGCCCTGGAGGCCCCGCTGTGCGGCCACGCCACCCTGGCGGCGGCGCATGCGTTGTTTCAGGAACTGGACGTCGACGTCCCGCTGCTGACTTTCGACACCCTGTCCGGTCCGCTGACCGTGAAACGGGCGGGCGAGGGGCTGGAGATGGATTTCCCGGCCGATCCCCCGCGCCGTATCGATGTCCCGGCGGGGCTCGCCAAAGCCTTGGGGGCCCAGCCGGTCGAGATGTGGGCCGGGGCCTATCTGATCGCGGTGCTGGAGAGCGAGGCGGTCGTGCGCGGTCTGAAGCCCGATTTGGGCGTCCTGAAATCGATCGGCGAAGAGGCCGGCGGCGGTCCGGGTCAAGCGGTGGTTGTCGCCCTGGCCGATGCCGACAGGCCTTACGCCGTGGTCAGCCGCTTCTTCGCGCCGGCCGCGGGCATTCCCGAGGATCCGACGACCGGCTCGGCCCACTGCATCCTGACGCCGCTTTACGGCGACAAGCTGGGGCGGGATGTTCTGAAGTTCCACCAGGCCTATCCCGGACGCGGCGGGGACCTGGAATGCGAAAACCGCGGCGCGCGCGTTCTGTTGCGCGGCCGCGGCTTCACGGTGGTGGAGAGCCGGCTCCCGGTGGAGCCGGCCTTCATCTAGGCGCGCTTAACAGCGACGGTCAGGACCCCGGTGGTCGCCGTATCCGTAAACGTATTAGCGGGCGTGGCGCTCGTAGCGGATCTGGGCGCTGATGCGGTCGAAGCGACGGTCGAGGTCGGCGCGTTCCCAGCCGCTCAGGCCGCCGCGACGATAGCGGGCTTCCAGGCGGGCGGTTTCACGCAGTTCGCTGCGCAGACGATAGGCTTCGCCGCGGGTCAGCGAGCCGTTGCGCAGGCCGATGTCGATACGGCGCTCCAACTGGTCTTGGCGCTGGTTGATCGACTGGGCCGAGGCCACGGCGGGGACGGTGGCGGCCGCCAGGGCCGAGACCGCAACGATCGGGATCAGGATCTTCTTCATCGGTTCGGTTCCTCTTCAAATCTTCCGCGTCGCCGTCCTTGGGGGAGGGTGGAAGCGACGTTGAGCTAAGAGAAACACGTCCAGCCTGAAGCGGTTCTGAGCCGGTCGTTATGTTGTGTTCATCTTCCGACACGGGCCCGGCGGCGAAAGACGCAGGCGTCAGGCCGCCTGGGCCAGCTTGGCCGCCGCCATGGCCGACTCGATGGCGGCATAGAGCTTGGTGACCTCGATCGGCTTGGCCACGTGCCCGTCCATGCCGGCGGCGAGATAGCCCTCGACCTGATGGGCCAGGGCGTTGGCGGTGACCGCCACGATCGGCGTGCGCGGGCGGCCCTCGGCGACTTCCAGCTGGCGGATCGCCTGGGCGGCCTCCACGCCGTCCATGCCCGGCATGTGAATGTCCATCAGCACGATGTCGAACTTCGCAGCCTTCCAGGCCTCCACGCAGGCCGCGCCGTCGGCGACCAGCACGACCTCGGCGTTCAGGGGGGCCAGGACGGCCTCGACCACCTTCTGGTTGGTCGGATTGTCGTCGGCGGCCAGCACGCGGAGGCAAGGCGCTTCGACAGGGGTCTCGACGGGGGTCTCGATCGGCGCGTCGTCGATCGGCTTTGCGGCTTCCGGCTCGGGGGCTTGAGGGGGCGGCGCATGGCCGTCATCGATATAGTGGACGTCGGTGATCGCTTCCTCGCGGGGCAGGGCGACCAGGACCGTGAAGGTCGAGCCACGGCCTTCGCGGCTCTGCACCTTGATCGTGCCGTCCATCAGCACCGCCAGCTCGCGGCAGATGGCCAGGCCCAGGCCCGAGCCGCCGAAGCGGCGCGTGGTCGAGCTGTCGGCCTGGACGAACTTGTCGAACAGGCGTGGCAGGATCTGGGGCGAGATGCCGATGCCGGTGTCGGCCACGTCGATGCGCAGGCCCGAGCCGTCCTCCGCAGAGGCGAAGCGGATGGCGACCGCGCCCTCCAGCGTGAACTTCAGGGCGTTGGAGATCAGGTTGCCCAGGATCTGGCGCAGACGGTCGGCGTCGCCGCGCCACACGCCTTGAGCCTCGGGGGCGATGGCGACCTCGAAGGCCAGGCCCTTGTCGCGGGCCTGGGGCGCGTAGGTCTCGCGGATGGCCTGGGCCAGCTGGGCGATGTCGAACGGACGGTTCTGGATTTCCAGACGGCCCGCCTCGATCTTCGACAGGTCCAGCACGTCGTTGAGCACGCCCAGAAGCAGGCCGCCCGACTCGCGGATCACGGCCAGGCGCTCGCGCTGGGTCGGGCGCAGGTCGTCCATCGCCATGACCTCGGCCATGGCCAGAACGCCGTTCAGGGGCGTGCGGATCTCGTGGCTCATATTGGCCAGGAAGTGCGACTTCAGCACGTTCGCGGCGTTGGCGTCGTCGCGCGCCTTGACCAGCTCGGCCATGGCGCCGCGCAGGTCGTGGTCGTTGGCCTCCAGTCGCGAGACCAGGTGGTTGAAGCTGTCGGTCAGGCTCTGGAAGACGTCGTCGTCCGCCGTCTGCTCGACGGCCTTGAAGCGACCGCCGACGGCGGTTTCGTGCATGGCCTCCGACAGGCGCTCCATCGGACGGGCCAGGCGGCGGGCCAGGCTGTTGGCCAAGAGGATGGCCAGGCCGGCGGCGCCGAAGAACAGGGCGCCCGTCAAGGCGAGGTCGCGCGCCAGGGTCTGGCCCAGGCCCGGGTGCTGGGCGACCAGGACAAGGGTGCCGACCTTCTGCGAGGACAGCTTGATCGGACGGGTCAGGGTGTCGGCGTCGGTCGGGTTGGCCGCGCCCAGCTGGGCGACGGTGCGGCCCCTGAGGTCGATGATGCGCACGGCGGCCACGCTGGGCGCCTTGGCCACGGCCTCGAGGGCGCGGTAGACGCCGACCATGTTGTGGTCGGCCAGCGGCGCGGCGGCGCCGGCGGCGGCCATCTGGGCCAGGATCTCGTGATTGGCGCGCGCTTCCTGCCGGGCCACGCTCCACTGCTGCAGCATGAAGCACAGGCAAGCGGCCATGAGGGCGAGAACCGTCGTGGCCAAGGCCACGCCCGCGATTCGCGCCTGTAGTGGCGCGTGTGCTGGCGCACTGCTCGCGCTGTTGTTGTGCTTTTCGCCCATCAGCGTTCAGGAACTCAATCGTCGCGACAGTATGCCTGAAGGTTCCTAACGCTTCGCTTCCAAGGGCAGTGAGAGTCGCGCGACAAAACAACGCTAGAGCGCATTTTTGCGTTGCTTTACCTTTAACAATCTATTTACCTTTTCTCTTAGTGTTTCGTTAACGGAGGCGGGCGTGGAAAAGGTTTTTGTTGCACAGCGGGTGGCGAACAAGCTGTTCGCGACCGAAGCTGCGATCGACGCGGCGATGGTGGAAACGGCCGAGCTGCTGGCCGATCTGGTGAAGGCGCGTAAGGATCTCGGTCTGTCGGCCGTGGTCGGCGATCGCGCCACCAGCAAACTGGCGGAAGCCATGGCGGCGCTCAGCGAAGCGCGTTCGGCGACGGTCGAGTCTCACAACGAGCTGGCGACCACCAAGCTGCGCCTCGGCATCCGGACGAAACTGACGGGTGCGGAAGACAAGGTGCGCGGGCAAGACACCGCCGGCCAAGCCGATCTCCGGCAAGTCGTCTAACTAGGTTGCAATAGTTTAACCCAAAAGGCCTCTAATTCAGGTTAGAGGCCTTTTTCATGCCGATGTCGCCATATCTGATCTTCCTGCTGGCGGTCATTTTTTCCGTCTGCACTTTCGCTGTGGTGAAGGGCGGACCTGCCGAGCGACGTGCGGGCCTTATTTTCGCTGCCGGGACCATCGGCGTCGAAATCATTCACTTCACCACGCCGCGCGAACTGCAAGGCGGTCTGCTGCTGGCGATGGACGGCTTCGTGGCCGGCGGCTTCCTTTTGCTGGCCCTGCGCTACGCCAGCGTCTGGCTGGGCGGGGCGATGCTGCTGCAAGCGATCCAGTTCAGCGTGCACGCCTACTACTTCGTGTCGGGGGCTCAGCGCGACAACACCTACGCCGCGATCAACAACATCGATTCAGCGGGGGTGTTGCTGTGCATGATCGTCGGCTCCGTGCTCGCCTGGCGCAAGCGCGCCCGCGACGCAAAATAATTTCCTTGGACGCGCCAAAATCGGCCGCGTGAACAAAATCCCTGCTTGCAATCCACGCCGGAAAAGGGTTTCTCGCCGGCGGGCCACGCCCTCCCAACGGGGCGCAGTCCATCTGTAAGGATGGGAGACATCGCTATGACCACGACCCTCGCCAAGCCGGCGATCCGCCCGGCGCGTCCCGAGTTCTCTTCCGGGCCTTGCGCCAAACGGCCAGGCTGGACCCCCGAAAATCTTCAGAACGCCGTCCTCGGCCGCTCGCACCGGTCGAAGCTGGGCAAGGCGCGCCTGAAGGCCGCCATCGACCAGACGCGCGAAGTGCTGGAAGTCCCGGCCGACTTCCTGATCGGCATCGTCGCCGGTTCGGACACCGGCGCCGTCGAGATGGCGATGTGGTCGATGCTGGGCGCTCGCCCGGTGCAGCTGCTGGCCTTCGAGTCCTTCGGCAAGGACTGGGTCACGGACGTCACCAAGCAACTGAAGCTGCCCGACGTCGAGGTGCTGAGCGCCCCGTATGGCCAGCTTCCGGACACTTCGAAGGTCGATCCGGCCAAGGACCTGGTCTTCACCTGGAACGGCACGACCTCGGGCGTGCGCGTGCCGAACGCCGACTTCATCTCGGCCGACCGTGAAGGCGTCACCATCTGCGACGCCACCAGCGCCGCCTTCGCCCAGGACCTGGACTGGGCCAAGCTGGATGTCGTGACCTTCTCCTGGCAGAAGGCCCTCGGCGGCGAAGGCGCGCATGGGATCCTGATCCTGTCGCCGCGCGCCGTGGCCCGCCTGGAAAGCTACACGCCGGCCTGGCCGATGCCGAAGCTGTTCCGCATGACCAAGAACGGCAAGATCGCCGCCGACATCTTCGAAGGCGCGACGATCAACACGCCGTCGATGCTGTGCGTCGAAGATGCGCTCGACGCCTTGAAGTGGGCCTCGTCCATCGGCGGCCTGCAAGCCATGCAGGCGCGCGCCGACCAGAACCTGGCCGTTCTGGCCGACTGGGTCGCCAAGACTCCGTGGGTGGATTTCCTGGCCGCGACGCCGGACATCCGCTCCAACACCTCGGTGTGCCTGAAGGTCGTCGACCCCAAGATCACGGCCCTGCCGGAAGACGCCCAGGCCGACTTCGCCAAGAAGCTGGCCAGCCTGCTCGAGAAGGAGGGCGCGGCCCTCGACATCGGCGGCTATCGCGACGCCCCGGCCGGCCTGCGCATCTGGTGCGGCGCCACGGTCGAGGCCTCGGACCTCGAGGCCCTGACGCCCTGGCTCGACTGGGCCTTCGCCACCGTCTCGGCCGAACTGGCCGCCGCTTAGTCTGAAGCATTGCGGCTGAAATCCTCGTCCCAAAAGGATCTGGGCGACAAGCTCAGGATGAGGATTTCAGACGGCCGCATTTCAGTAGCCCTCATCCTGAGCTTGTCGAAGGACGAGGGCGCGCACCCAATTCTCCGCAAGGAAAACCGCACATGACCGCTCCTCGCGTTCTCATCGCCGACAAGCTCAGCCCTGCCGCCGTCGACATCTTCAAGAACCGCGGCGTCGACTTCGACATCAAGGTCGGCCTGTCGAAGGACGAGCTGATCGCCGTCATCGGCGACTATGACGGCGTGGCCATCCGCTCGGGCGCCAAGCTCGACAAGGACGTCATCGCCGCCGCTCACAAGCTGCGCGTCATCGCCCGCGCCGGCATCGGCGTCGACAACGTCGACATCCCGGCCGCGACGGCCAAGGGCATCGTGGTGATGAACACGCCGTTCGGCAACTCGATCACCACGGCCGAGCACGCCATCGCGATGATGTTCGCCCTGGCCCGCCAGATCCCCGCCGCCGACGTCTCGACCCAGGCCGGCAAGTGGGAGAAGAACCGCTTCATGGGCGTCGAGCTGTACGCCAAGACCCTGGGCCTGATCGGCGCCGGCAACATCGGCTCGATCGTCGCCGACCGCGCCCTGGGCCTGAAGATGAAGGTCGTGGCCTACGACCCCTTCCTGTCGCCGGAACGCGCCGTCGAGATCGGCGTCGAGAAGGTCGAGCTGGAAGAGCTGCTGGCCCGCGCCGACGTCATCACCCTGCACACCCCTCTGACCGACAAGACCCGCAACATCCTGTCGGCCGAGAACCTGGCCAAGACCAAGAAGGGCGTGCTGATCGTCAACTGCGCCCGCGGCGGCCTGGTCGACGAAGCCGCCCTGCGCAAGCTGCTGGACGAAGGCCACGTGGCCGGCGCCGGCTTCGACGTCTTCGTCACTGAACCGGCCAAGGAAAACCCGCTGTTCGGCTCGGACAAGGTCGTGGCCACGCCGCACCTGGGCGCCAGCACCAGCGAAGCGCAAGAGAACGTGGCCCTGCAGGTCGCCGAGCAGGTCAGCGACTATCTGCTGACCGGCGCGGTCACCAACGCCCTGAACAGCCCCTCGATCACGGCCGAAGAAGCCCCCAAGCTGAAGCCGTTCGTGGCCCTGGCCGAGAAGATCGGCGCCCTGGCCGGCCAGATGGTCGACTTCGGCATCAAGGCCATCGACATCGCTTACGAGGGCGAGGTCTCGAACCTGAACGTCAAGCCGATGACCTCGGCGGCCCTCGCTGGCGTGCTGAAGCCGATGCTGGCCGAGATCAACATGGTCTCCGCCCCGGCCGTGGCCAAGGAGCGCGGGATCACCGTCTCGGAAAGCCGCCAGGACGTCAGCCCCACCTATGACAGCCTCATGCGCGTCACCATCACCACCGAGAAGGGCAAGCGCGCCTTCGCCGGCACGGTGATCGCCGGCGCCCCGCGCGTCGTCGAGGTCAAGGGGATGGAGCTGGACGCGGGCTTCTCGCCGGCCATGCTGTACATCAACAACCTGGACAAGCCGGGCTTCATCGGCGCCCTGGGCATGCTGCTGGGCGAGGCGGGCGTCAACATCGCCACCTTCAACCTGGGCCGCCTGGCCGCCGACGAGGACGCCATCGCCCTGGTCGGCGTCGACCAGGATCCGGGCGCCGAACTGCTGGCCAAGATCCAGGCTCTGCCGCACGTGAAGGAAGCGCGCGCGCTGACGTTCTGAGGCTGAGCGCCTTCTCCCCTTGCGGGAGAAGGTGTCATCCGCAGGATGACGGTGAGGGGGCGTGCCGACCCGTCCGTGCGATCCCTCGCCCGACCCACGTCGTGGGCCACGCTCTCCCGGCAAGGGGAGAGGGATAACTGAAACAGACCATGTCCCTGCTTTTCCCCCGCAAGATCAGCTGGCCCGGCCTGGCGGTCTTCATCGCCGCCGCGATCTTCACGCTGTACGCCGCCCTGGCGCCGGGCGACGACACCGTCGGCCTGATCCCGTGGGACAAGGCCAAGCACTTCATCGTCTTCTACGGCCTGACCTTTCTCGCCGTCGTGGCCTTGCCGCGCAGCCGCTGGTGGAAGATCGCCGTGGTGCTTCTGGGCTTCGGCGTCGGCATCGAGATCCTGCAGGGCCTGCCGATCGTCGGCCGCGACGCCGACATCTTCGACGTGGTCGCCGACACCCTGGGCATCGGCTTCTTCTTCGGGCCGATCATCGTGGCCCAGTGGTTGAACCGGGAAGCGTAGGCGACGCGACTAAGTCTTTGATTCCGTAGGATGTTAGCCTGGTTTAGGTGGTTTTGCCCAACCAGACGGGTTCTGACCCTCAGAAACTGTCCACCCGAATTTCCCAGGGCCGGCTCATCCCTGCCGCCGCGTCCAGTCCGCCCAGGAGCCAGCGGCGCGTGTCGGCCGGGTCGATGACTGCATCGATCTCCAGGGCCGCCGCCATGCTGGTCGCCTTGCCCGCCGCATAGAGGCGCGCCACCAGCTGATCGTAGAGCGCCTTCTGCCTGGCAGGATCGGTCTCGGCCTCCAGCTCCTTGCGATAGCCCAGCTTGACCGCGCCCTCGAGGCCCATGCCGCCGAACTCGCCGGTCGGCCAGGCGGCGATGAACGCCGGGGCATGGAAGGATCCGCCGGCCATGGCCTGGGCGCCCAGGCCATAGCCCTTGCGGGTCACCACGGTGAAGAGCGGGCTGCGCAGCTTGGCCCCGGCGATGAACTGGCGGCCGACCCGCCGGACGGCGGCGGCGTCCTCGCTGTCGGGTCCCACCATGAAGCCGGGCGTGTCGCACAGGCTCAGCACCGGCAGGGCGAAGGCGTCGCACAGTTGCAGGAACCGCGCAGCCTTCTCGGCCCCCTCGCCGTCGATGGCGCCGCCCAGATGGCGCGGGTCGTTGGCGATCAGGCCCATGGGCCGGCCCTCGATCCGGACCAGGCCGGTGACCATCCCGGCCGCGAAGCCGCCGCGCAGCTCGAGGAACGAGCCGGCGTCGACCAGGCCCTGGATCAGCGCCCGGACGTCGTAGACCCGCAGGCGGTTTTCCGGGATCGCGCTTCGCAGCCGGCGCTGATCCGGCGCGGTCCAGGTGGTCAGGGATCCCTGGAAGTAGGACAGGGCCTGCTTGGCCAGCCGGGTGGCGTGGGCTTCGTCGTCGGCCAGGATGTCGATGACGCCATTCTTCCACTGGTGCGCCGAGGGGCCGATCTGCTCGGGCCGGAAGACGCCCAGGCCGCCGCCCTCGATCATGGCCGGTCCGCCCATGCCCAGGTTGCTGTCGCGGGTGGCGATGATGATCTCCGACAGGCCCGCTATGGCGGCGTTGCCGGCGAAGCAGCGGCCGGCGACGATGGCGATCTTGGGGACCAGACCCGACAGCCGGGCGAAGCTGCGGAACGTCGGCACGTCCAGTCCCGCCACCGCCGTGGTGTCGGTGTCGCCCGGCCGCCCGCCGCCGCCCTCGGCGAACCAGACGACCGGCAGGCGCTGGTCGGCGATGACGCTCATCAGCCGGTCGGACTTGCGGTGGTTCATCGCCCCCTGCGTGCCGGCCAGCACCGTGAAGTCGTAGGCCAGGGCCGCCGTCCGCGCCTTGTCGGGCGGAAAGAGCGCGCCGTTGACCGTGCCGATCCCGGTGATCAGCCCGTCGGCGGGCGTGCTCACGATCAGGTCCTCGGTCGAGCGCCGTCGCTTCTGGGCGGCGATGGCCAGGGCGCCGTATTCCAGGAAGCTGCCGGGGTCGAGCAGATCCTCGATGTTCTCGCGCGCCGAGCGATGGCCGGTCCGACGGCGCTTGGCGACGGCGTCGGGGCGGGCCTCGTCGAGCGTATGGCGGTGACGGGCGATGACCTCGGCCAGGTCGGGGCGGATGGCGTCGAGGTCTTCCGCGGCGGCTTCGCCGGCTTCGCCGCCGTCGACCTCCATCGGCGCCAGGAAGACCAGCGGCTGGCCCTCGGCGACGGTGCGGCCGGGTTCGACCGCGATCTTCAGCACCCGACCGCCGGATGCGGCGTGGACCAGATGCTCCATCTTCATGGCTTCCAGCACCGCCAGCGCCTGGCCGGGACGGACGAGGTCGCCTTCGCCGACACTGATCGCGCCGACGGTGGCGGCCAGGGGCGCACCGACGGCGACCGCGCCGTCGAGGGTCTCGAAGCCCTGGGCATCGCCCTGCGAAGGCGGCGGCAGGTCGGCCGCCAGTTCGCTGGCGTGGTCTTCTATGAAGCGCGTCGTCGGCGTTTCCGGGGCCATCGCCAGGATCGCGCGCACCAGCGGGACCGTGGTGGCGACGCCGCCGATCCGGAACTCCGCCAGCGCCCGGTCCAGCCGCGCCGAGGCCTCGGCGAACGTCCGTCCGCGGGCGATCACCTTGGCCAGCAGGCTGTCGTAGGATCCGCCGATCAAGGTCCCGGCCCTGGCCCCCGCGTCGACCCGCACGCCCGGGCCGCCGGGCAGGCTCCAGGTGGTGATCGCGCCGCCGGATGGCTTCAGCTGGCCGTCGGCGGTCAGGGTCTCGGCGTTGATCCGCGCCTGGATCGCCACGCCGAAGGTCGGCGGAGCGTCGAGGTCCAGGGGCTTGCCCGCCGCCAGGTCGAACTGCAGCCGCACCAGGTCCAGGCCCGTGACCTCCTCGGTCACCGTGTGCTCGACCTGCAGGCGCGGATTGACCTCCAGGAAGAAGGCTTCCTGGCTGTTGGCGTCGAGCAGGAACTCGACGGTCGCCAGGCCGCGATAGCCGGCGCACACCGTCTCGCCGTGCTTCCAGAGGCCGGCCCGCAGCGCCTCGGGCAGGGCGGCCGGCGCCATCTCGACCAGCTTCTGGTTCCGGCGTTGCAGCGTGCAGTCGCGGTCGCCGATCGCCAGCACGCGGGTCCCGTCGCCGACGATCTGCACCTCGATGTGCCGGGCGCGCTCGATCCGTTTCTCGGCATAGAGCCCGCCATCGCCGAACGCGGCCAGGGCTTCCCGCTCGCAGGCGGCGAAGGCTGCGTCCAGTTCGCCGGGATCCAGCACCGCGCGCATGCCGCGCCCGCCGCCGCCGGCCCGGGCCTTCAGCATGATCGCGCCGTGCTCGGCCTGGAACGCACGGGCGCCCTCCAGCGAGATCGCGCCGGTTCCGGGGATCAGCGGGAGGCCCCGCTCGGCGGCCAATGCGCGGG
Organism: uncultured Caulobacter sp.; assembly: GCA_966211605.1. Taxonomy (GTDB): domain Bacteria; phylum Pseudomonadota; class Alphaproteobacteria; order Caulobacterales; family Caulobacteraceae; genus Caulobacter. The sequence continues at coordinate 28,174 of CBIHOB010000012.1, read as the reverse complement.
CGGCGGCCTTGTCGCCGAAGGTCTCCAGGTGTTCGGGCGAGGGGCCGACGAAGACGATCCCGGCCGCCGCGCAGGCCCGCGCCAGGGCGGGATTCTCGGACAGGAAGCCGTAGCCGGGATGCAGGGCGTCGCAGCCTTCCGCCTTGGCCGCGGCGATGATGGCCGCGATGTCCAGATAGGCCTTGGCCCCCGCGCCGGGCAGGGCGACCGCGCGGTCGGCGGCGCGCACGTGGGGACTGCCGGCGTCGTCCGTCGCGTAGATCGCCACGCTCTCGATCCCGGCCTCCGCCGCCGCGCGGGCGATGCGGACGGCGATCTCGCCGCGGTTGGCGATCAGGACGCGCGCCAAGGGGGCGAGAGATGAGGACATGCGGGGCTCTCTTCATACGGCCGTTTGAGACACTTTGGCCGCTCCCGGTCGACTCTCCAAGCCTTGACTCCGAGGCAGGAGAAGATCAGAACAAAAGTGGAACATGGAGTTGGAGATGGCCGGATCGCGCGAGGCGCGTCTTGCGGCCCTGAGAGGCCGGATCGCCGCGATCGAAGCGGGGACTCGGACTCCGACTCCGGTCCTGTCGTTCGGGGATCCAGCCATCGACGGCTGTTTTTCGGGCGGCGGCCTGCCGCTGGGCGGCTGGCACGAGGTGACCGGCGCGGGTCTGGAGGACGAGACCGGCGCGGCCCCCGCCGCCTTCGTCGGCCTGCTGTTGCGTCCCCTGGTCAAGACGGGCGCGATCGTCTGGGTCGCCCGGCGCGCGGACCTGTTCGCGCCGGGCCTGTTCGGCCTCGGTTTTCCGGCCGACCGGCTGATCCAGGTCCGCACTCGCGACGAGGCCGAGACCCTGTCGGTGCTGGAGGACGCGCTGGCCACCCAGGGCGTCGCCGCCGCCGTGGGCGAGGCCGAGGCTCCGGACCTGACCGCCGGCCGGCGTCTGCAGCTGGCCTGCGAGAAGCGTGGCGGCTTCGGCGTGGTCCTGCACCGGCGACCCTATGGAGGCCGAGCCGGCAGGACGAAGGCCGTGTCCGGCTCGGCTTCGTTCAGCCGCTGGCGCATCGGCCCGTCGCCGACTCCGCCGCCGCCGGACGACATCGGCCTGGGCCCCCCGCGCTGGCGGGTCGAACTCGAGCGCTGCCGGGGCGGACGTCCCGGCGGCTGGATCTTGGAAGCACAGGAGGCCGGCCATGGCCCGCATCCTTTCCGTCTGGTGTCCCAACTGGCCGATCACGACATGGCGCCGGCGGAACCCTTGCGGAGGATCGGGTGATGCTGGCCCCCTCCGCGCTTGCAGCGCTCCTCCCCCCAAGGGGGAAGAAGGAGAGCGGCGGCCGTCTTCCCCCTCCGGGGGAGGAGGATGCGCAGCCTCCGGAGGGGGCAAGTCGGAGCCAGCGCCCTTCGCGCTTTTGGTCTCGGAACACGGAACCCGCCGCCTCGCCGCCGTCGACGAGCGCGCCAGGGCCCTGGGACTCTCCGCCGGCCAGAAGGCCGCCGACGCTCTGGCCCTCGTTCCCGACCTGGTGACGTTCGACCACGACCCCGCCGCCGACCGGGCGGCGCTGGAGGCGCTGTGCGACTGGTGCGTCCGGTTCTCCCCGGCCGTGGCCATCGACGGCGACGACGGCCTGCTCCTGGACATCGCCGGAACCGACCACCTGTGGGGCGGCGAGACGGCCATGCTGGTCGATCTGGTCGCGCGGCTGGCGCGCTGGGGCGTGCCGGCCCGGGCGGCGATCGCCGACACGGCCGGGGCGGCCTGGGCCCTGGCCCGCTACGGCGACGACCTGGCCATCGCTCCGCCGGGGCAGCAGCGGGGGGCGATCCAGGATCTGCCCGTCGCGGCCCTGCGCCTGGAGGACGCCGCCGAGGCCCAGCTGCCGCGCCTGGGTCTGCATCGCGTCGGCCAGCTGCTGGCCCTGCCGCGCGCCCAGCTGGCCAAGCGTTTCGGCCTCTCCACGACGCTGCGCCTTGACCAGGCCTTGGGCATGGCGGCCGAGGCCCTGACCTTCCGCCGCCCGGCCACGCCGTGGTTCGACCGCCTGGCCTTCTTCGAGCCGATCAGCGCGCCCGAGGACCTGGCTCGCGTGACCGGCGACGCCCTCGACTTGATCTGCCGGCGGCTGGAAGCCGAGGGGCGGGGGGCCAAGCGCTTCGAGGTCGTGTTCCACCGCCTGGACGGCCAAGCCTATCCGGTGCGGGCCGGCCTGGCCCGCGTCGGCCGCGACGCCCGGCGGCTGACCAAGCTGATCGCGCCCAAGCTGGACAAGGTCGATCCCGGTTTCGGCATCGAGATCGTCACCGTCCACGCCGCCGCCGTCGAGCCGATGGCCGCCGCCCAGGATCGCCTGGACGCGCCCAAGGGCGAGGGCGCCGACGCCACGCTGGACGAGACCCTGGCCCCGTTGATCGATCGTCTGGTCAACCGCCTGGGCGAGAACCGTGTTTGGCGCGCCGATCCTTATCAGAGCCATGTGCCCGAGCGCTCGGTGGTTCGCGTCGCTCCCCTGGACCCGCCCGCCGCCGCGCGCTGGGATCCCGACCGCCCGCGTCCGGTGCGGCTGTTCAAGCGCCCCGAGGCGATCACCGCCATAGCCAAGCTGCCCGACGATCCGCCGATGCAGTTCACCTGGCGGGGCCGCGCCCACCGCGTCCGCCGCGCCGAGGGCCCCGAGCGCATCGGCCAGGAATGGTGGCGCGCCGGCGTCGGCGGGACCGACACCGGTCCCGGCAAGATCCGCGACTACTACCGGGTGGAGGACGACGCCGGCGGGCGGTTCTGGATTTATCGGCAAGGGCTTTACGACGCCGGCGACGAGACGCCGAAATGGTGGATCCATGGCCTGTTCGGTTGATCCGTCCCCTCCGGGGGAGGTGGGCCAGCACGGCCGGCTTCCAGCTCGCTCCCTCCGTCGGCTCGGCCGGCGCCTCTCCCAGCGGGGGAGGATTTAATGGCCTATGCCGAGCTGCAAGCCACCACCAACTTCTCGTTCCTGCGCGGGGCTTCGCACGCCGAAGAGCTGGCGATCGCCGGCGAGGCCTTGGGGCTGGCCGCGATCGGCATCGCCGACCGCAACAGCCTGGCCGGCGTTGTTCGCGGCTGGGCGGCGGCCAGGAAGCGCAATTTCCGGGTCCTGACGGGATGCCGCCTGGACTTCATGGACGGCACGCCCAGCCTGCTCTGCTATCCGACGGATCGGGAAGCCTTCGGCCGCCTGACGCGCCTGCTGACCGTCGGCCAGCGACGCGCCAAGAAGGGCGAGTGCCATCTGACCTGGCGGGACTTCCTGGAGCATGCGGAGGGCCAGCTGGGCCTGATCGTGCCGCCGAAGACGCTGGATGAGGCCTTCGAACGGGACCTGATCCGCATGGCCGGCGACCTGCGCGGGCGGTCCTGGCTGGCGGCCAGCCGCGCCTACGCCGCGCGCGACCTCAAGCGCCTGGCGCGGCTGGACGACCTGGGCCGCAACGCGGGCGCGCCGATGATCGCCACCAACGACGTCCTTTATCACGGTCCCGAGCGCCGGCCCTTGCAGGACGTCATCACCTGCGTGCGCGAGCACTGCACGATCCAGGAGGCGGGCTTTCGCCTGGAAGCCAACGCCGAGCGCCACATCAAGTCGCCGGCCGAGATGGCCCGGCTGTTCGACCGTTGGCCGCGGGCGGTGGCGCGGACGGTCGAGGTTGTGGAGCGGATCGGTTTTGATCTCGAACAGATCCGGGAACAGTATCCCGACGAGCCCGTCCCGCCGGGCAAGACGGCGATGGAGCACCTGGCCGACCTGACCTGGCGGGGAGCGGCCTGGCGCTATCCCCACGGCGTGCCGGAAAAGGTGCAGGCGCAGCTGAAGGAAGAGCTGCGGCTGATCGCCAAGATGGACTACCCCAACTACTTCATCACCGTGCACGATATCGTGCGTGAGGCCTGGGACATGGGCATCCTGTGCCAGGGCCGCGGTTCGGCGGCCAATTCGTCGGTCTGCTACTGCCTGGGCGTGACGGCGATCGACCCGACCGAGCACCGGCTGCTGTTCACACGCTTCATCTCCGAAAACCGCGGCGAGCCGCCCGATATCGACGTCGACTTCGAACACGAGCGGCGCGAGGAGGTGATGCAGTATGTCTATCGCCGCTACGGCCGTGACTATGCGGCCATCTGCGGCACGGTGATCCACTACCGCCCGCGCAGCGCCATCCGGGATGTCGGCAAGGCCCTGGGCCTGACCGAGGACGTCACCAGTCTGCTGGCGGGCACGGTCTGGGGCAGCTGGGGCGACGGCCTGCCCGAAGAGCACCTTCGCAATGCCGGCCTCGATCCCGAGGCGCCGGAAATCAAGCGCGCCGTGTCGCTGGCGACCGAACTGCTGAAGTTCCCGCGCCACCTGTCGCAGCACGTCGGTGGTTTTGTCCTGACCAAGCGACGGCTGGACGAGACCGTCCCCATCGGCAATGCGGCCATGGCCGACCGCACCTTCATCGAATGGGACAAGGACGACATCGACAGCCTGGGTCTGATGAAGGTCGACGTGCTGGCGCTGGGCATGCTGACGGCGATCCAGCGGGCCATGACGATGCTGCGCGAAGACCATGGACAGTCCCAAATTCAGGACCTGGCCGACATCCCCAAGGAAATCCCGGGCGTCTACGACATGCTGTGCGCAGCCGACAGTGTGGGCGTCTTCCAGGTGGAGAGCCGGGCCCAGATGTCGATGCTGCCGCGCCTGAAGCCGCGCAGGTTCTACGACCTGGTCATCGAGGTCGCGATCGTCCGGCCGGGACCGATCCAGGGCGACATGGTGCATCCGTACCTGAAGCGCCGGAACGGGGAACCGGTTGAATGGCCGGAGCCTCTGAACGAGCCAGACTGCATCGGCGAGTTAAGGGAAATCCTCGGGGACACCTTCGGCGTACCGCTCTTCCAGGAACAGGCCATGAGTCTGGCCATTCAGGCGGCCAAGTTCACGCCCGACGAGGCCGACGGCTTGCGCAAGGCCATGGCCACCTTTCGCAACCTGGGCACGCCCGACGAATACCGGGGTCGGTTCATCGAGGGCATGACCGCTCGGGGGTACGAACGCGACTTCGCCGAGCGGTGTTTCAAACAGATCGAAGGCTTCGGCCACTACGGCTTTCCCGAGAGCCATGCGGCCAGCTTCGCCAAGCTGGTCTACGTCTCGGCCTGGATCAAATGGGCTTGGCCGGACGTGTTCTGCGCGGCCCTGATCAATTCCCAGCCGATGGGCTTCTACCAGCCGGCCCAGCTGGTGCGCGACGCGCGCGAGCACGGCGTCGAGGTCTTGGCGCCCGACATTCTGTCCAGCGACTGGGACTGCACGCTGGAGGTTCGTCAGGCCGTCTCCCCCTTCCAGCCTCGCGCCGACAAGGTCGCAGACTACGCCAACCGTCATCGCTGGAAGGCGGTCCGGCTGGGCTTCCGGCAGGTCAAGGGGCTCAAGAAGGCCGATGTCGAGACGCTGGTCCACGCCCGCGCCGAAGGCGCCCGCACGCCCGGCGAGTTCGCCCAGGGCGGCGTTCCGCAGCGGGCGCTGGAACTGCTGGCCGAGGCCGACGCCTTCGCCTCGGTGGGTCTCACACGCCGCGAGGCCCTGTGGTCCGTCAAGGGGCTGAAGGGCGAACACAAGGCCCCGGTCCAGGCGCCGCTGCTGGCCGGCCTGCCGCTGTTCGAGGACAAGGCGTCGCTGCCGGCCATGGGACGGCCGCAGGAGGTGGCCGAGGACTACCGCACCACCAGCCTGTCGCTGAAGGCCCACCCGGTCGGCTTCTACCGGCCCATGCTGCAGCGGCGCGGGGTGATCACCGCCGAACAGCTGCTGACCGTCAAGGACGGCGCCAAGGTCTCGGTGGCGGGTCTGGTGCTGATCCGCCAGCGGCCGGGTACGGCCAAGGGGGTGGTGTTCGTGACCCTGGAGGACGAGACCGGCGTCGCCAACGCCGTGGTCTGGAAGGACCGCTTCGAGGCCGATCGCAACGTGGTGATGACCGCCTCGTTCCTGGTCGTCCACGGTCGGGTGCAGCGAGCCGAGACTGTGATCCATGTCGTCGCCGAAGGTTTCATCGACCTCTCGGCGCACCTGTCGACCCTGCGCGACGAGCCCGGCGCGCCGGCGCCGCGCGTGCGCCAGAAGGTCTCGGGACGCCTGCTGCGCAGCCGGGACTTCCACTGAAGCAGGACGCTGGTCGCGGCCGAAGCTTGCGCTACTATCGGCGCAGCCGTGGAGTCGCGCGCGCGGCCGCTACGTCGGAGGGGCCGTGCATCGGTTTATCGCCAAGGGTCTGCGGACCTTCGTCCTCGCGGTCTGCGCGGTGATCTCCGGCGCGTCGGTCGCGAGCGCTCAGGCGCCTCTGAGCGCTCAGGCCGCCCCGACCGCTCCGGCGGTTCCGGCCGTCCCCAACCTGGACATTGTGTCGACCGAGGCGTCCCGCTATTCCATTCTCTCCGACATACTGTGGGCCATGGGCCTGGAGGATTTGCCCGAGCGCCTGGAAACCGCCCAGGCCGCGGTCGCCGCCAAGCCCGACAGCGCCGAAGCCCATCTGCGGCTGGGCCTGGCGAACCGGATGGAACATCCCGAGGCGGTGGCGCTGGCCCGAAGCGAATACGAGACGGCCCTGCGCCTGGATCCCAAGTTGCTGCGCGTCTACGCCTTGCTGGGAGAGCTCTTCAGCACTGAAGGCGACGCCGACAGCACGGAGCAGAACTACCGGACCTGGCTGGCCCTGGCCCCTGACGATCCCAAGGCCCACCTGTCCTACGCGGTCGCGCTGGCGCGGATCGACCGCCTGCCCGAGGCCAAGATCGAGCTTGAGCGGTCCTTGGCGCTGAAGCCCACGCCCGCCGCCTATCTGTCGCGGGCGCTGGCCTCCAAGGACGGGCCGCGAGACGCGATGCTGGCGGATCTGGACAGGGCCCTGGCCCTGGGCGGCGGCGAGGCCCGGATCTATCATTGGCGGGCCCGGCAGCGGCGGGACTGGGGCGAGACCGACCTGGCGCTGGCCGACGTCGCCAAGGCGCTGGAATACGCGCCCGGCAGCTTCCGCCTTCGCCAGCTGCGCGGCCAGCTCAACAGCGATGCGCGCCGCTACGCCTTGGCCGTCGCCGAGTTCGACGCCCTGATCGCGGAGCAGCCGGGCTGGCCCGACCTGATGAACGACCGCTGCTGGACCAGGGCGATGGCGGGCCAGCAGCTGCTGGCGGCGCTGGCCGACTGCAACCTCGCGGTGGACTGGCAACCCGGAAGGGGCGAACCCCTGGACAGCCGAGGCTTGGTCAAGCTGCGCCTGGGCGATCTGCCGGGCGCGATCGCGGACTATGACGGCGCGCTGAAACAGGATCCCGAGATGGCGACGTCCCTGTTCGGTCGCGGCTTGGCCAAGAGCTGGGGGGGGGACAAGGCCGGCGCCGAGGCGGATCTCGGCAAGGCCCGCGCGCTGGATCCCGACATCGACAGGCGGTTCGCCGATTTCGGCGTCGCGCCTTAGAGCATTTTCGATGAGTGTGAGACGGCCATCGGATCGGAAAACGCCCTAAGCTTTTGGATTGGAGCCGCCGCCCCTAGGCTTCCGGACGATCGGCGCCGCGCCAGGCCTTTTGCAGGCTCAGATAGGCCAGGCCCGCCGTCAGGAAGCTGGGCAGGGTGGCGCCGAGATCGGGCGCCAGGCGGCTCAGGGCCTGGTAGGCGGCGACGCCGACGGCCCAGGCGATCAGGCCGGGAAGGTTCAGGCCGGGAAGGTTCACGGCGGCGCGGGCCTCGATCGCTGTCCGGCGGCGGACGATGAAGTGGTCGCTCAGCAGCACGCCGAACAGCGGGGCGAACACCGAACCGATCAGCAGCAGGAAGCCCTCGTAGCGGGCCAGCGGGGCGAACAGGGCGATCGCCGTGCAGACGCCGCCGAAGATCAGGGCCAAGTTGCCGGGCTTGAACGGAACCAGGGTGGCGGTCGAGACCGCAGCCGAGTGGATGTCGGCGAAGGTGTTGTCGGTCTCGTCGACGACGATCAGCAGCAGGGCGATTCCGCCGCCGCTGGCCGCCAGGGCCGACAGCAGCAGGGGCTCGCCGCCGCTTCCCCCATTGGCGCCCCCGGCCGCGAGGGCATAGGCCGCACCCAGGCCCATGAACCAGATATTGGCCAGGCCGTAGCCCAGGAGCGTGCCCTGGAACATGCCGCCGCTGGTGCGGCCGAAGCGGGTGTAGTCGGCGATCAGCGGCAGCCACGACAGCGGCATGGCGATCACCAGGTCCACGCCGGCCCCGAAGCTGATCCCGCCGGCGCCGGGCCTGGCCAGCAGGGCGGCCAGGTCGTGCTCGGCCAGCAGCCGCCAGCTGAGCCAGCCGGCCCCGGCCAGCAGCAGCCACAGGCCAAAGGCGCGCAGGAAGCGGCGGACGAACGACACCGGCCCGACGACCGCCAGCCAGGTCGCCAGCAGGCCAAAGGCCAGGGTCCACAGCATGGGGTTGGAAGGGCCGAAGGTCTGGCGAGCCAGGGCGTCGGCGGCGTCGCGCATGGCGATGATCTCGAACGCGCCCCAGCCGACCAGCTGCACGGCGTTCAGCGCCGCCGGGATCGCCGCGCCCCGCGCGCCCAGGGTCAGGCGCAGGGCGCCCATGGCCGAGAGGCCGGTGTCGGTTCCCACCACGCCGGCGGCGGCCAGCAGCAGGGCGCCCAGCACCGAACCGGTGACGATCGCCGCCAGGGCCGCGCCCAGGCCCAGGCCCGGGACCAGGAAGGCGCCGGCCTGCAGCACCAGCAGGCCGATGCCCAGGCTGAACCATAGCGAAAAGGCGTCACGCGCCGCGAAGGCGCGCCGTTCGGCGGGGACGGGCGTCAGGGGCGCGTAGGTGTCATCGAGCTGGGCCATGACCCCGGTTTAGCAGGCATGCACGCACGAAAAAGCCCCGCGCCGTGCGACGCGGGGCTTTCGAAGCTTCGAGCCTGCCGGATCGCGTTAAGCGATCTTCTCGACCTGATTGTATTCCAGCTCCACCGGGGTGGCGCGGCCGAAGATCGAGACGGTGACGCGCAGGCGGGCCTTCTCCTCGTCGACATATTCGACCGAGCCGTTGAAGCTGGCGAACGGGCCGTCGGTGACGCGGACGTTCTCGCCCACCTCGTACAGGACCACGGCCTTGGGAGCGGCGACGCCTTCCTCGATCGTGCCGATGATGCGCTGGACTTCCTTTTCCGAGACCGGCATCGGCTTGGAGCCGCTGCCCAGGAAGCCCGTGACCTTCGGGGTGTTCTTGATCAGGTGGTAGGCTTCGTCCGAGAGGTTCATCTTCACCAGGACATAGCCCGGGAAGAACTTGCGCTCGGCGTTGACCTTACGGCCGCGGCGAATCTCGACGACCTCTTCGGTCGGCACCAGGATCTCGGAGAAGTTCTCCTCCAGGCCCTGGTTCTTGGCCTGCTCGCGGATGCTCTCGGCCACCTTCTTCTCGAAGTTCGAGTAGGCGTGGACGATGTACCACTTGTGGTTCGGGTTGGACGCGGTTTCGGTGCTCATCGTCTTATCTTATCCCGCGGTGGCGAGCTTCAGAAGCTGGTTGATCGCCAGGCCGATGCCGCCGTCGACGGCGGTGAAGAACAGCGACGCCAGAACCACCATGATGAAGACCATCACCGAGGTGATCCAGGTCTCCTTGCGGGAGGTCCAGGTGATCTTGCGGGCTTCGGCGCGAACCTCGCGGGCGAACTGGGCCGGGCTGGTGCGCTTCTTGGGCGCGGCGGGAGCGGCGGCGGCCGTCGTCGCGGCGGCGCCGGCGGGCGCCATCGCCGCGGCCGTTTTAGCGGCGCGGTTCTTCATCGCGGACGGGCTGGATCCCGGTTTCCTGGCCATGCTCTTGAGGCTCACGACTTCCTAAAGTGCGGGCCATCACGCGACCCGTCGGAAACATATAGTGGCAGGAGTGGAGGGACTCGAACCCCCGGCCCTCGGTTTTGGAGACCGATGCTCTACCAGCTGAGCTACACTCCTGCGGACCGACCGCTCTTTCGAGCCGACGGACATCCAGAGACAGACAGCGCGCCGGAAGGCCTTGGAGCCTCGGCGCGCCATGTCTTGTCGCCAGAGCCGCGCCATTTAGCAGGGTCGCATGCGGCGGGCAAGCGGCGCGGAACGGATTGACGGGTTTACGGGCCCTTGAGCTCCATCTTCCGGAGCTTGGTCCAGGCTTTCGGGCCTTCGCCGGCTCGCCGGAGGGGGATCGGAAGCCTCCGCTCCGGCGTTACGTCGCCATGCCCACCCTTTCTTCGACCCCCGACTCGACCCCGGCTCAACAGCCCTCATCCGACCGACCGTCGAATCGGGAGGTCGAGCACGAGAACCAGCGTTCCGCGCCTCGGGACGGCCAGCCGCCTCGGCCGGCCACCGAGCCGCGCGGTGCGGCCGACAGCGCCCGTTCGCCGAAAACCCGGACGGATCCGGGCTCCGGCGAGGGCTAGGTATCGGTTCCTGCGGTGACGCGCGCCGTGGGCGGAGCCCATGGGCCAGCGTCACACACGGGACTGGATCAGCCGGCCTTCTCCTTGGCCTTGTCGCCCTTGGCGTCGTTCGATGCGCTGGACGGCAGGGTCGCGCCGCACTGGATGCCCAGATAGGACCACTTCACGTCGGTCAGCTGGCGGCCGCACTGGGTGTTCTTGCCCATGTCCTTGCCGCGCAGCGAAACCGCGACGCCCTTGGACAGGTCCGGCGCGGGGCTGGCGGTGCTGATGTCGTAATATCCGCCGCCGCGGCCTTTCACGACCAGGCAGTTGGTGTTCTCGACGGGCCTGACGCAGCCCGACGCCGTGACGGGCGTACCTTCCACCACGACTTGATTGGCCTGCGCGACTTTCGTCTTCGCGCCGCCGTCGCTGCAACCAGCCAAACCAAACGCTAACAGACCGGCCGCCGCGGCGGCCCCTATGAACCTAACCCGCATACGTTCCTCCGTATCGTTGGCTCCGCGAACGAAGCAAAAGGAAGTCTGCGCCTCGTTTCAAAGAGCGGCAATCACATTTTTGACGCTTTCGAAAAACCGGTGCGGCGGTTTCGCGGATTGGGAAAAAGATTGTCCTTAACCAGACGACATGCGCACGTCTTTTCAGGGCTCGGCGACGACTCGCGCAATCCCGTGCCGTGTCGCAATGAGATCGTTTCTCATCTGAACAACTGTTCGCGAACTGAAACACGGCTTTCACATTCGGTCGGAATACTAGGACTGATCTTTCGACTGCCCGACACAGCGATCGACGGCTCGGTTCACGCGGCCGAGTTTTTCCAAAGCCGGCTTTAGACAACCGGCGTTGACATCGAGACGGCGGTGCTCAAATGAGACATCGTCGCCTCAGGGCCGTGGCGACGCTCCATCGCGCCGCGCCGACCGGCGCCTTCCGCCTCTCCGCGCTCCGCGCCAAGGATTCAAAGAGTTCAGATGACGGCCACCGCGACCGCCGCCGCTCCTGTGAAAGAAGCGCCGTACTTCGTCGAGAAGGTGCTCTGGGTGAAGCACTGGACCGACCGCCTGTTCAGCTTCGCCATCACCCGCCCGGCCAGCTTCCGCTTCCGCTCGGGCGAGTTCGTGATGATCGGCCTGCCGCCGCGCGAGGACCTGGGCGAGAAGAAGCCGATCCTGCGCGCCTATTCGATCGGCTCGCCGCACTTCGCCGAGGAACTGGAGTTCTTCTCGATCAAGGTGCCGGACGGCCCGCTGACCTCGCGCCTGCAGCAGATCCAGGAGGGCGACGAGATCCTGCTGGGCAAGAAGCCGACCGGCACCCTGGTGCTGGACGCGGTGCGCCCCGGCAAGCGGCTCTTCCTGTTCGGCACCGGCACCGGCCTGGCCCCGTGGCTGTCGGTCGCCCGCGATCCCGACGCCTACAGCCGCTTCGAGCGGGTCATCGTCGCCCATGGCGTGCGCGAGGTGAAGGAGCTGGCCTATCGCGACCTCTTCACCCGCGAGATCCACGAGGATCCGCTGGTGGGGGACGAGGCCAAGGCCCAGCTGACCTACTATCCGACCGTGACCCGCGAGCCGTTCGAACGCCAGGGCCGCTTCACCGACCTGATCGAGAGCGGCAAGCTGTTCGCCGACCTCGGCCTGGAGCAGACGAAGTTCGATCCCGAGCACGACCGCGCCATGCTGTGCGGCTCGATGGCCATGATCAAGGACACCGCCGCCCTGCTGGAGGCCCACGGGCTGAAGGAAGGCTCGAACGCCGAGCCGGGCGACTTCGTGATCGAGCGGGCGTTCGTGGGGTAGGGCATGGTCTCTGCTCCCCCTCTGGGGGAGGTGGCTCAGAGGGCCGGAAGGGGCAGCTCGGCCTAAGCCGCGTTGGCCCCCTCAGTCGGCTCTGCCGACAGCTCCCCCAGAGGGGGAGCAGAAGCGTATAGGCGCCTCATGAACCTCAAGAACCTCACCGTCGAAGACGCCCGCGCCCGCATCCTCGCCGGCGCCGTCCGCCTGGGCGTCGAGACCGTTTCCCTGACCGAAAGCCTGGGCCGCGTCTTGGCCCGGCCGGTGATCGCCGACCGCCACCAGCCGCCATTCGACGCGTCCGCCATGGACGGCTGGGCGATCCGCCGCGCCGACTACGCGCCGGGCAGGGCCTTCACGGTCGCGGGCGAGAGCGCGGCGGGCAGGGCTTTCGCGCGCGAGGTCCAGGCCGGCGAGGCCGTCCGCATCTTCACCGGCGCTCCCGTGCCGGCCGGCGCCGACCTCGTCGTGATCCAGGAAGAAGCCGTCCGCGAGGGGGATACGGTCCGTTTCGAGGCGGGCCAGGATCCCAAGTCCAACATCCGCGCGGCCGGCGGCGATTTCCGGTCCGGCGATCCGTTGCTGGACGAGGGCGTCGTCATCGACCCCTGGCGGCTGTCGCTGCTCGCCTCCGCGGGCTGGGCGCAGGTCCCGGTGGCCCGTCGGCCGCGCGTGGCGATCCTGGCCACCGGCGACGAGCTGGTCCCGCCCGGCGGAACGCCGCGCCCGGACCAGATCTTCGAGAGCGGTTCGTTCAGCCTGGCCGCCCTGATCGAGGCCTGGGGCGGCCAGGCGCACCGCCTGACCGCCGCGGCCGACGACGCGGCCGCGATCGCCGCCGCTGTTCGGTCCGTCGAGGCCGACCTGATCGTCACCATCGGCGGCGCCTCGGTCGGCGACCACGACCTGGTCAAGCCGGCCCTGAAGACGCTGGGCCTGGACCTGGCCGTCGAGACGGTGGCCGTGCGTCCGGGCAAGCCGACCTGGTTCGGCCGCCTGTCCGACGCCAAGGGGCAAGAAGGGCGCCGCGTGCTGGGCCTGCCCGGCAACCCGGCCTCGGCCCTGGTCTGCGCCGAACTGTTCCTGCGCCCGCTGCTGGCGGCGCTGTCGGGCGGCGACCCCGAGGTTCGCCTGGTCCCCGCGCGCCTGGCCGCGCCGCTGCCGGCCGGCGGCCCGCGCGAGCACTGGATGCGGGCGGCGCTGTCGACCGATCCCGGGGGGCGAACGATCGCCACGGCGTTCCCCGATCAGGATTCCTCGCTGGTCGGGGTGTTCGCGCGGGCGGATGCTCTGCTGCGTCGAAGGGCCGGCGCCCCCGCCGTTTCGGCGAACGACGTCATCGAAGTTCTGCCGCTGCGTCGCGGCTGAAACCGCGACGGCGACGGATTGCCGTGCTACTTCGGGTCCGACTCTCGTCGGGGCGCGCCCCGGCCTTCAGGCTCAAGAGGTTGGTTTCATGGGGCATGCAGGCAAGATCGCGACGCACGTCCTGCTGGCCTTCCTGGCCCTGCTGGTCGGTCGCTACCTCGTCATCGACATGCCCTTCACGCCGGACACGCTGCTGCAGGCCAGCTACTACGCTCTGGCCTCTCTGCTGGTCGAGCTGGCGTTCCGGGTCGAACGCGCGCCCTGGCGCTTCGTCTCGGCCAGCGACCATCTGCGCCTGTTCCGCTCGGCCGTGCTGACGGCGACGACCTTCATGGTCATCACCCGCGTCGTGCACCCCGGCATCGACGGCGGCCTGCGCACCGTCGCCGGCGCGGCCCTGTTCCAGGGCACCTTCCTGTCGGCCCTGCGGGTGATCCGCCGCAGCCTGCACGAGCGTCAGCTGCTGGACTCGGTCCTGCGCCTGGGCCCGGCCTCGATGCACCCGGCCTTGCCGCGCCTGCTGATCGTCGGCTCGGCCAACGAGGCCGAGGCCTTCCTGCGCGCGCCCGCCGGCCTGGGCGAGCGCTACACCCCGATCGGCGTCGTCTCGCCGCTGGATCGCGAGACCGGCGACGAGTTGCGCGGCGTCTGCGTGCTGGGCGCCATCGCCGACTTCGACCGCGTGCTGGCCCGGCTGCGCGACAGCGGCCTGCCGCCGTCGGCCATCCTGTTCCTGACCGACAGCGCCATGAGCACCTTCGGGGCCGAGCGCCTGGGCCGGCTGAAGACCGAGGGCGTGCGCCTGCTGCGCCGCCATGGCGTGGTCGAGATGGGGGCGACGACCGCCGCCCCGATGCTGCGCGAGATCAGCCTGGAGGAGCTGCTGAGCCGTCCGCCCGTGCGCCTGGATCCCGAGCCGGTCCGCGCCCTGGTTTCGGGCCGCCGTGTGCTGGTCACGGGGGCCGGCGGCAGCATCGGCTCGGAGCTGTGCCGCCAGATCGCCGCCAGCGGCTGCGTGCAGCTGACCATGGTCGATGCGTCGGAGTACAACCTGTTCCATATCGACCGCGAGATCGCCGACAGCTATCCGCTGCTGCCGCGCCGCGAGGTGCTGTGCGACGTGCGCGACACCGCCCGGGTCGAGCGCGTCTTCGCCGAGCAGAAGCCGGACATCGTCTTCCACGCCGCGGCGCTGAAGCACGTGACCCTGGTCGAGAACCATCCCTGCGAGGGCGTGCGCACCAACGTGCTGGGCACCCGCAACGTCGCGGCCGCCGCGAAGGCCTGCGGCGCGGCGCACCTGGCCCTGATCTCGACCGACAAGGCCGTGGCGCCGACCAGCGTGATGGGCGCGGCCAAGCGGGTGGCCGAGGCCGTGGCGCGCCAGTACGGCGGCGGCGGCGACATGCGCGTCAGCATCGTCCGCTTCGGCAACGTCCTGGGCTCGGCCGGCTCGGTCGTGCCGATCTTCCAGCAGCAGATCGCCCGCGGCGGCCCGGTCACCCTGACCGACGCGGCGGTCGAGCGCTACTTCATGACCATCCCCGAGGCCGTGCAGCTGGTGCTGCGCGCCGTGGCCCTGTCGATGATCGCCTCCGAGCCCGAGGCGGGCGTCCTGACCCTGGAGATGGGCGAACCGGTCAAGATCATCGACCTGGCCAAGCGGATGATCGAGCTGCAGGGCCTGGTCCCGGGCCGCGACATCGAGATCAAGATCACCGGCCTGCGCCCCGGCGAGAAGCTGACCGAGACCCTGGTCGACGTGAACGAGGTCGCCCGGCCCAAGGCGCCCGGCATCATGGAAGCCCTGCGCCTGTCCGCCCCGCCGGTGATTGCGGACGAGCGCCTGGACGCCCTGGACGCCCTGGCCGCCGCCGGCGACGAGACCGCGGTGCGGGCCCAGCTGTTCGACCTGGTCGAGGACCTGCGCCAGGTGGGGCCGTCCAAGGTGGTGAAGATCCGGGCGTCGTGACGCGGGACCGCGCGGTCGCGACGAAAGTTATCCACAGGGTGCGGCGTTCGCCCTCCCGGGCGAGGGAAGGGCGCCCGTTTCCCCCGTCTATCCCCGGCGGGTAATCCAGGTTTCTGTGGCGTCACAACGCCTTGCGGAAAAGATGCGCGCGTCTTTCCCCGCGGGTTCCCACGGCCTCATGCTTTGACCTCATGAGCCAGACCCCCGCCCCCGCCGCCCGTTCGCCCCGTCAGTGGTGCGACGCCCTGCAGGCCAAGCTGATGCAGGCCCTCGACGAGGCCTGGGCCGTCGCCGAGACCAGCGACGACCCGGCCGTCCAGGCCCGCGCCCGCGACAAGGCCAGGCTGTGCGGCCAGATGGCGGCCACGGCCCGCAAGATCGCGGCCATGACGCCGGCGGCGAAGGCAGCCAGGGCGGAGAAGGGGCCCGAGGACCCGCTGGACCTGATCCAGGACTTCGTTCGCCGCATGGACAAGGCGACGACGGCGATCGAGGCGACGCCGGCGCCTGAAGCCCCGCCCGAACCCCGCGCCGCCCAGGCCGTGGCCATGCAGGCGGCGCTGGCGAAGCTGAAGCGGCGGCGGTAGCGGCAGAGCGAAACCCTCTCTTCGGAGAGAGGGTTTCGCGCGGCCGGCCTTGGCGCCAGGCGCCGCCCCCGTACGCTCCAGCCTCCAAGAGATATAAGGAATAGCCTCGGCCTCGGGAGGCGGGTTCGGCCCGTTGCGGACGCGTCGGAGTTCTGCTCCCCCTCACGGGGAGCTGTCGCGGAGCGACTGGGGGCATCTGGGCGTAGGCCGTGCTGCCCCCTCCGGCCCTCTGGGCCACCTCCCCCAGAGGGGGAGGAGAGGTCCGCAACCCCCGCTTACGAAAACGCCTTCGTCAGGATCGCCGCGACGATCGCGCCTCCCAACACAAGCCCGACGATGGGCGCGCGGGGGTGCGACACATTAATTGTCCACCCCATCACAGGAATACGTTTGGGAACGAGTAGCCGAGGGTCGTTAGGCCCATGGTAAAAGCCAAAACCGTCGTACCAACCGTTCATCGCGACATCTCCGAACCGTCGGATTTTGCCAGACCTAACGTCAGCTAGCCACCCTTTGCGGACGCGTCGGAGTTCTGCTCCCCTCAGGGGGGAGCTGTCGCGGAGCGACTGAGGGGGTCATCTGGGCATAGGCCGCGCTGCCCCCTCCGGCCCTCTGGGCCACCTCCCCCCAAGAGGGGGAGGAGAGGTCCGCTCCCCACCTTCTCCGACCCAACCAAGGTCCGCTCCTCGAACCGCGCAACCCGCCTCCATCCCCCTAGACTCCAGCGCCCCCGCCTGCTACACGCCGCGCCTCGCTCCCGGACCCTGGTCCTGGGGCGCGCTTGTCGTTTGGGCTCCGCGCCCTCGCGGCGGGATCAAATCCGTGGAAGGGCCGCCAAGCCCGCACCACGGCTCACCAGCGAGGGCTTTTAGCCCTCACGAGAGGACACTATGGCTAAGAAGATCCTGGGCTACATCAAGCTCCAGGTGAAGGCTGGCTCGGCCACGCCTTCGCCCCCCATCGGCCCGGCTCTGGGTCAGCGCGGCGTCAACATCATGGGCTTCTGCAAGGAGTTCAACGCGCGCACCGAGAACATCGAAAAGGGCACCCCCCTGCCGACCGTCATCACGGTCTATCAGGACAAGTCGTTCACCTTCGTCACCAAGACGCCGCCGGCCACCTTCTTCCTGAAGCAGGCCACGGGCCTGAAGTCGGGCGCCAAGCTGACCGGTCGCGAGACCGTCGGCCAGATCACCCGCGCCCAGCTGCGCGAGATCGCCGAAAAGAAGATGAAGGACCTGAACGCCAACGATCTCGAGGCCGCCGCCAAGATCATCGAAGGCTCCGCCAAGGCCATGGGCCTGAAGATCGTGGAGGCCTAATCCAATGGCTAAGCAACCCAAGCGCATCAAGGCCTGGACCGGCGACCGCGACGCGACCCACTCGGTCGAAGCCGCCATCGCCCTGGTGAAGGCCAACGCCAAGGCCAAGTTCGACGAGACCATCGAGATCTCGGTGAACCTGGGCGTCGATCCGCGTCACGCCGACCAGCAGGTCCGTGGCGTCGTGAACCTGCCGTCGGGCACCGGCCGTGACGTCCGCGTCGCCGTGTTCGCCAAGGACGCCAAGGCGGCCGAAGCGACCGCCGCGGGCGCCGAGCACGTCGGCGCCGAAGACCTGTACGAAAAGATCGCCGGCGGCTTCATGGACTTCGATCGCGTCATCGCGACCCCGGACATGATGGCCCTGGTCGGTCGCCTCGGTAAGGTGCTGGGCCCGCGCGGCCTGATGCCGAACCCGAAGGTCGGCACCGTGACCCCGAACGTCGGCCAGGCCGTGAAGGACGCCAAGGGCGGCGCCGTCGAGTTCCGCGTCGAAAAGGCCGGTATCGTTCACGCCGGCATCGGCAAGGCCTCGTTCACCGACGAAGCCCTGGTCATCAACGTCAAGGCTCTGATCGAAGCCCTGAACCGCTCCAAGCCCTCGGGCGCCAAGGGTGTGTTCATCAAGCGCATCGGCCTGTCGTCGACGATGGGCCCGGGCTTCAAGGTCGACACCGCCTCGGTCGGCTGATCGGCTTTTCGAAGTTTGCGTTAGCGGACGGGCGTCGGAGCAATCCGGCGCCCGTCTTCGCGTTTGGGCCGGTGGTTTGGCGGATCGGCTAGCCGATGCTATGTTTCGTCTAGACGGAGATCATCCATGGCCTTTCACGTCCGAGATCCTGAAACCGACGCCCTGGTGCGCGAACTGGCGGACAAGACCAAGCTCGGTATCACCGAGGCCGTAAAGCTCGCCGCGACGGAAGCCTTGGCCGCTCGAGAGAAGGCGCGAGCCGAGAAGCTGGCGCGGATCGACGCCATCCTCGCCGAGTTCGACAAGATGCCGCGCACAGGCCTGAAGGCTGACAAGGCTTTCATGGACATGATCAACGGCGACTGATGTTTGTCGACGCCTCGGCCTGGGTTGCCATCATCCTTCGGGAGCCGGAGCGCGAGCGGTTCCGTATCGCTTTAGCTGACGCCGAGGTTATCCTGACCTCGCCCATGGCTGTATGGGAAACGGTTCGGGCCGTGACGCGTGAGGGCGGGGATCCGGTCGAGGTGGTGAGCACGCGCTTGATGAGGCTACTGGCCAGCGCTGGCGTGCGGATCGTCGGGATCGGCGCGGAGGAGGGCCGCATCGCCCTCGACGCCCACGCCCGCTTCGGCAAGGGCGTGCATCCCGCCAAGCTGAACATGGGCGACTGCTTCGCCTACGCCTGCGCCAAGGTCCACGGCGCGCCGCTGCTGTACAAGGGCGAGGATTTCGCCTTGACCGATATCGAGGCGGCCTGACGTGAGCGCAGAGACCTTCGACGTCGCCGTGATCGGCGGCGGGCCGGCCGGGCTGATGGCGGCCGAAACGGCGGCGCGGGCGGGCCAGTCCGTGGCGGTGTTCGAGAAGATGCCGACCTTCGGGCGCAAGTTCCTGATGGCCGGGCGCGGCGGGCTCAATCTCACCCATTCGGAGGACTCCGAGCGGTTCATTGGACGTTACGGTCAGCGGGCCGAGACGCTGCGGCCGATGCTGCAGGCGTTCCCTCCCGCGGACCTGGTCGCCTGGGCCGAAGGGCTGGGTCAGCCGACCTTCGTCGGGGCCAGCGGCCGGGTGTTTCCCAAGGCGATGAAGGCCTCGCCGCTGCTGCGGGCCTGGCTGGCGCGGCTGGAGGGGCTGGGCGTGCAGTTGCGGACCCGCGCCGAGTGGACGGGCTGGAGCGCCGACGGCGATCTGCTGGTCAATGGCGCGGTCGTGCGCGCCAAGGCGGTGATCCTGGCGCTGGGCGGGGCCAGCTGGGCCAAGCTGGGC
This sequence comes from uncultured Caulobacter sp., assembly GCA_966211605.1. Taxonomy (GTDB): domain Bacteria; phylum Pseudomonadota; class Alphaproteobacteria; order Caulobacterales; family Caulobacteraceae; genus Caulobacter. The sequence goes on along the minus strand of CBIHOB010000012.1, from coordinate 8,713 downwards.
TCCGACGCGGCCTGGGTTCCGGCGCTGGAGGGGCAGGGCGCGGAGGTGGCGCCGTTCCGCGCCGCCAACTGCGGCTTCGACGTCGCCTGGAGCGCGGTGTTTCGCGAGCGCTTCGCCGGCGAGCCTTTGAAGAACGTGGCGCTGACGCACGGCGGCAGGACCGCGCGCGGCGACGTCATGGTCGCCGGCTATGGTCTGGAAGGCGGGGCGATCTACGCCGTGGCGGCGTCTCTGCGCGACGCGATCGAGGCGGAGGGCGAGGCGGTCCTGACCATCGACTTGCGTCCAGACATCCCGGTCGAGACCCTGGAGCGCCGGCTGCATGCGCCGCGCGGCGGCCAGAGCCTGGCCAACTTCCTGCGCAAGGCGGTCAAGCTGTCGCCGGTCGAGATCAATCTGCTGCGCGAGGTCCATGGCCTAGACCTGCCCGACGCGCCGGCCGCCCTGGCCGCCGCCATCAAGGCTGCGCCGATCGTGCTGACGGCCGTCCAGCCGCTGGATCGCGCCATCTCGGCCGCCGGCGGCGTGCGGTTCGAGAGCCTGGACGGGCTGGCGCTGAAAGGCCGCCCCGACGTGATCCTGGCCGGCGAGATGCTGGACTGGGAGGCGCCGACGGGCGGCTACTTGCTGCAGGCCTGCTTCGCCAGCGGCGTGGCGGCGGGAAAGCAGGCGCTGGCGCGGTTGGCTTAAGGCTTCAGCGCCGCCCGGATCTTCGCCGCCATGGCCTCCAGGTCCTTCGGGTCCGCCGGCCTGTTCTCGGCCAGATAGACCGGCTTGCCCGCCACGCGCGGGATGACGTGGACGTGCAGGTGCGGCACGCTTTGGCCCACGCCGTTGTTCTGCAGCACCATGAAGCCTTCCAGGCCCAGGGCGTCGACCTCCGCTCGGCCGACCTTCTGGACGACGGTCATGACCTTGGCGAGGTCCTTCGGATCCATTTCCAGGATGTTGCGGGCCTTGGAGGTCTTGGAGATCACCAGCACGTGGCCGGGCTCCAGCGGCGCGCGGTCCATGAAGGCCAGGACGTCGGCGTCCTCGTAGACCTTGTAGCTGGGCAGCTCGCCCCGGATGATGCGGGCGAAGACGTTGCTTTCGTCGTAGGCGCCCGTCAGCGGCGGGAAGGGCGTAGTCGCCGCGCTCTTCGGCTCGAACCGGGCCAGCCAGCGGATGACCTCGCTCTCCAGCGCGATGCGCGCGTCCGAGAAGCTGTGGTCGGTGGCCATGTACGTCTCGGTCAGCGCCTTGGCTCCGGCCGCGCGGGCGGCGGCGGCCAGCTTGCGCGTCGTCGGGGCGCCGGCGTACTCGGCGCCGATCATCAGCACCGGGCGATCGGCGATGCGGGCGGAGAGCGTCTCGAGGTCCAGCTTGGCGGCGTCGCGCTCGATCTCGGCGACCAGGGCCTCGGGCGTCGTGGCCAGCGGGGCGGTGTCGGGCCGCATGCCCTCGATGGCGGCCTTGCGGGCCTGGTCGCTGGTGACGCGGGCCTTTTCCTTGCCGATGTCCCAGGAGTCGATCAGCACGGTTCCGGCCACGTCCGGCCGTGCGGCCGAGGCGCTGGCGGCCATGAAGCCGCCCATGCTGTGGCCGGCCACGACGATGCGCTTGGGGTCGATGTGATACTTGGCGGCGTTGGCGGGATCGGTCAGCCAGGCCACGGCCGCCTCGCCGTCGGCGCGGGCGTGCTCGAAGCTGAACGTTCCCTGGCTGCCCCACGAGCCGCGATAGTTGATCCGCATGGCGTTCCAGCCGGCGCGGCGCACCGCCTGCAAGAGATCGATATTGGTCTCGTTGCCGGGGAAGCCGTGCAGGAACAGCATCGTCGGATGCGGCTGGTCGCCCGAGGCGGCGTACAGGATGGCGTTGACCTTCGAGCCCCGGATATCGATCTGGAAGGCCGCCATGTCGGCGGGGTGGTCCTTGTCGCGCGCCGGATCGGCGACCACGGCCCTGGGCGTGGGCGGCGCCTTCAGCTCGGCGAAGGCGGGCGCGGCGGCCAGGCTCAGGAGCAGGGCGCAGGCCCCGGCGATCAGCTTGCGAGTCATGGGGACGCCCCTCCGGTCCGGTTCGCCGCCGATAATCCAGAAAGCCGGGCGTGGGGGAAGGGGGCTGCTGCCGTTCCCTGGCGCGACGCATTGCTATCGCACGTCCAGCCAGCAGGAGAGGGCGAGATGGCTTCTATTCACCAGGACATCCTGATCGACGCGAGCCCGGAGGCGGTCTGGGACGCCGTGCGCGACATCGGTGCGATCCACGAGCGGCTGTGCCCGGGCTTCGTGACCAACACCGAGATGGTCGACGACGGCGCGGCGCGCATGGTCACCTTCGGCAACGGCATGGTGGTCAAGGAGTTGATCGTCGACTGCGACGACGCCCGCCGCCGTCTGGTCTGGAGCGCCCGCAGCGAGCGCCTGGCCCACCACAATGGCGTCATGACGATCGAGGACGCCGGCGACGGTCGCACGCGCGCCGTCTGGACCGCCGACGTCCTGCCTCACGCGGCGGCCGACACCGTCGGGCCGATGATGCGGATGGGACTGGGGGCGATGAAGGCGCGGCTGGATGGGACGGGTTGAAATCCCGTCCGTCTTCGTCTATACGGCCCGCCTCTCCGACGGACTCCAGTCCGCTGGAGAACCTGTTTGAGAACTACGGGGCGTGGGGTCACCGACGCCGTAATCGAGGAAGAGCCCTTCCTCACCGTCGGGAGACAGGGATAGAGACGCCTAGTCCTCCTCCTCGTGACCTCAGGTCCGGGACCGGAGCACGGCCGACTTTCCTTGGAACAGGCATATGCGACTCGCACGCGGGAGCCATCCCGCATGGGACCGCATCTGGCTGCCGGAATGGTCCGGCCGCTGTTATTGAGTAGGAGACCGCAATGGACCGCGCTCAAAAGCAGGAATCGATCGAGTCGCTGAAAAGCGTCTTCGCCGATGCCGGCGCTGTCGTCGTGACCCACTACATGGGTCTGACCGTTGCGGAAATGACCGACCTTCGTCTTCGCCTCCGCAAGGAAGGCGCCGCGATCAAGGTTGTGAAGAACACCCTGGCCCTCAAGGCTCTGGACGGCAAGCTCGGTGACAAGGGCGAAAAGCTCTTCACCGGTCCGGTCGCCATCGCCTACGGCCCGGACGCCGTCTCGGCCGCGAAGATCGCGGTGCAGTTCGCCAAGGAAAACGACAAGCTGAAGCTGGTCGGCGGCGTTCTGGACCAGACCAACGTGCTGGACGAAAACGGCGTGCGTGCTCTGGCGACCCTGCCGTCGCTGGACGAACTGCGTGGCAAGCTCATCGGCCTCATCCAGGCTCCGGCGACCAAGATCGCTGGCGTCCTGCAGGCCCCGGCTGGCCAGCTGGCTCGCGTTTTCAACGCCTACGCGACCAAAGACGCCGCGTAACGGTCATCCCCGCAAATCTATCCCAATCTCTCTAAGGAACTGACACATGTCGAAGCTCGAAAAGCTGGTCGAAGAACTGTCCACCCTGTCGGTGCTGGAAGCTGCTGAACTGTCGAAGCTGCTGGAAGAAAAGTGGGGCGTCTCGGCCGCCGCTCCGGTCGCCGTCGCCGCCGTTGGCGGCGCCGCCGCTGCTCCGGCTGAAGCCGCTGAGGAGCAAACCGAGTTCACCGTCGTCCTGGTCGACGGCGGCGACAAGAAGATCAACGTGATCAAGGAAGTCCGCGGCGTTCGTCCGGACCTGGGCCTGAAGGAAGCCAAGGACCTGGTCGAAGGCGCTCCGCAGAACGTCGTCGAGAACGTCTCGAAGCAACAAGCCGAAGAGATCTCGAAGAAGCTCACGGAAGCCGGCGCCAAGATCCAAATCAAGTAATCTGGCCCCGGCCCTGGGTATTCCGACGATGTCGGAATACCCAGCCTTTTGCAGGAAATTGGAGCCCCTTGGGGCTCCGGGCCGGGAACCGGGTTCCTTTTGGACCTGCCGAAGCGGCCTCGGAGGGAAACCTCCGGGGCCGTTTTCTTTTTGGGTTGGTCAGCGGCTTTTTGTTTTTCCGGATTGCACGTATATACGCGTGGTCACGAGGAGGCCTCGTCATGGCCAAGGCCACCAGCCGCACCTTCCGAAGCGGCAACAGCGAGGCCGTCCGCTTGCCGCGCGACGTGGCGTTCGGCGGCGATGTCGAGCTGACGATCGTGCGGTCCGGCGACGTCCTGACCATCTATCCCGCCAAGCCGCCGATCTCGCAGCTTCTGAAGACGCTCGACAGTCTTCCGAAACCCTCTTCGATCGAGGTTCGCGACGACGAGGACCTGCCGGAACGGCCTGGACTCTGAGCGTGGCGTTCCTGCTCGACACCTGCGTGGCGATCGGCCTGCGTGACGGCGATCCAGACGTGGTCGCCAAGATCGCCACCCTGGAAGGCGCCGTGCTGCTGTCGATCGTCACGCGCGTCGAGCTGGAGGGTGGCGTCTATCGTGAGCCCGCCAACACCGGCGCGCGCCGCGCCCGGCTGGACGCCATCCTGGCGGCGTTGCCGGTGCTGGCCTTCGACGATCAGGCCGCCGAGGCCTATCGCGGCATCGTCGAGACCGTCGGCTATTCCCGCCGCAAGCTGCTGGACCACATGATCGCCGCCCAGGCGCTGGTCCACCGCGCGGCGGTCGTCACGCAAAATCCCGCGGATTTCCGCGACATTCCGGGGCTCGAGGTTGTGGCATGGTGACAAGGCGCGAACTGCTGGCCGCCGGCGCGGTCGCCATGGCCTCGGCGGCCGCGCCCGCCTGCGCCGGTCAAGAGCTGGGCGGGATCCGCATGCCCGCGTCCGTCGTCGACAGCGAGCTGCGCGGCCTGTCGCCCACCGGCGGCAAGACCTATTGGGCCTCGGGCTCGAAGGGCTGGCTGATCCGGGGCAGGGGCGAGCGCCAGGATCCGATCCGGATCATCGGGGCCGAGGACCTGGACTTTCGCGGGCTGCACGCCTTCGACGACCATCACGTGCTGGCCATGAGCGCGGGGCCGGGCGGCGCGTCCCAGCTGTGGCGGACAAAGGACGGCGGCGAGACCTGGCGGCGGATCTCGGCCAACACCGACCCGCAGGGCTTCTGGGACTCGATCGCCTTCGTCGACGGCCGGCGGGGCTTCATCCTGGGTGATCCGACCCAGGGACGGTTCACGGTGCTCTATACCGCCGACGGCGGCGAGACCTGGGCCCGGCTGCCGGACAAGGGCGTGCCGCCAGCCGCGCCAGACGAGGGCGCTTTCGCGGCCAGCAACGGCTGTGTGGCGATCGGCAAGCGGGGGCAGGTCGCCTTCTGCACCGGCGGGGCCGGCAAGGCGCGGGTCTTTCTGTCGCGCGGCGGCGGGGGGATTTTCGTGGCCGCCGAGACGCCGATCCCGGCCGACGCGGCCTCCAAGGGCGCGTTCGCGGTCGCCTATGGCGAGGACGGCGCGCTCTGGGTCTGCGGCGGCGACTACAAGAACCCCAAGGCCGCCGGCGTGAACCTGGCCCGTCTGGATCCCGGCCGGGTCACCTTCGAACCGGTCGCCGCGCCCGCCGGCTATCTGTCGTCGATCGACGTGCGGGGCTCGACGGTGATCGCCACCGGCCTGGCCGGCACGATCGTCAGCCGCAAGGGCCAACCGTTCCAGCGGATCTCGTCCGCGCCGATGAACAGCGTGCGGCTGACCTCGGAGAAATCGGCCGTGCTGTGCGGACCCAAGGCGGCGATCGGACTCTGGCGGCTTTAGGCGGAACCTCCGGCCTCAGCGCCACGTTTGCCCGTCATGCTGAAGATCGCCGCGGTTCTGCTCGTCCTCATGATCCTGTTCGGGATCCTCGGCTTCGTCGTCAACGTGGCCGGCGCCATCACCAAGGCCGCGTTCTTCATCTGCCTGATCGCGCTGGGGGTGTCGTTGGTGATGAAGATGCTGAAGCGAAGCGCCTAAGCGAACCGGGTTCGCTCAAAGCCTGACCGTACAAGGCCGGCGGATTCCGCAAGGCCCCATGACGCCGCGTGACGAATCCCCCTTTTCTTCCGCGCGCTCATCCCCTATATCCCCGCGTTCACGATTACATCGGCGGAGCGCACCTGCGCGTCCGTATTACGCCCCGAGGCGCGGTCAGCCGCCCTCCGACCCGCGCGAAGGGGCGCCCGTCAGGCTTCCGGTCCCGGTCGCCCGACAGGGGAATTCCAGCGTCCGCAGCTCCCCGAACACGGGAGCGGCGAGGGTGGACGCAAGGACATTCGAATTTCACACGCGGAGTCCGTCCGCGTTCAGGGAAACAACATGGCGCAATCCTTCACCGGCAAGAAGCGGATCCGGAAGTCGTTCGGCCGCATTCCCGAAGCTGTGCAGATGCCGAACCTCATCGAGGTTCAGCGCTCCTCGTACGAGCAGTTCCTCCAGCGCGAGGTCCGTCCGGGCCAGCGCCGTGACGAGGGCGTCGAGGCGGTCTTCAAGTCGGTGTTCCCGATCAAGGACTTCAATGAGCGCGCCGTGCTCGAATACGTCTCGTACGAGTTCGAAGAGCCCAAGTACGACGTCGAGGAATGCATCCAGCGCGACATGACCTTCGCCGCGCCGCTGAAGGTCAAGCTGCGCCTGATCGTGTTCGAGACGGAAGAGGAAACCGGCGCCCGCTCGGTCAAGGACATCAAGGAGCAGGACGTCTACATGGGCGACATCCCGCTCATGACGATGAACGGCACCTTCATCGTCAACGGCACCGAGCGCGTCATCGTCTCGCAGATGCACCGTTCGCCGGGCGTGTTCTTCGACCACGACAAGGGCAAGACCCACGCCTCGGGCAAGCTGCTGTTCGCCGCCCGCGTGATCCCGTACCGCGGCTCGTGGCTGGACTTCGAGTTCGACGCCAAGGACATCGTCTATGTCCGTATCGACCGTCGCCGCAAGCTGCCGGCCACGACCTTCCTCTATGCCCTGGGCATGGACGGCGAAGAGATCCTGACCACGTTCTACGACGTCGTCCCGTTCGAGAAGCGCGCGGGCGGCTGGGCCACCCCGTACAAGGCCGAGCGCTGGCGCGGCGTGAAGCCGGAGTTCCCGCTGGTCGACGCCGACACCGGCGAGGAAGTCGCCCCGGCCGGCACCAAGATCACCGCTCGCCAGGCCAAGAAGTTCGCCGACGCGGGCCTGAAGACCCTGCTGCTGGCGCCTGAGGCCCTGACCGGCCGCTACCTGGCCCGCGACGCCGTCAACATGTCGACCGGCGAGATCTACGCCGAGGCCGGCGACGAGCTGGACGTTCCGGCGATCCAGGCCCTGGCCGACCAGGGCTTCGACACCATCGACGTGCTGGACATCGACCACGTCACGGTCGGCGCCTACATGCGCAACACCCTGCGGGTCGACAAGAACGCCATCCGCGAGGACGCGCTGTTCGACATCTACCGCGTCATGCGTCCGGGCGAGCCGCCGACGGTGGAAGCCGCCGAGGCCATGTTCAAGTCGCTGTTCTTCGACGCCGAGCGCTACGACCTGTCGTCGGTGGGCCGCGTGAAGATGAACATGCGCCTGGAGCAGGACGTCTCGGACGAAGTCCGCATCCTGCGCAAGGAAGACGTCCTGGCCGTGCTGAAGGTCCTGGTGGGCCTGCGCGACGGCCGCGGCGAAATCGACGACATCGACAACCTGGGCAACCGCCGGGTCCGCTCGGTCGGCGAACTGCTGGAAAACCAGTACCGCGTCGGCCTGCTGCGCATGGAGCGCGCGATCAAGGAACGTATGTCCAGCGTCGATATCGACACGGTCATGCCGCACGACCTGATCAACGCCAAGCCGGCCGCCGCCGCCGTGCGTGAATTCTTCGGCTCGTCGCAGCTGTCGCAGTTCATGGACCAGACGAACCCGCTGTCGGAAATCACCCACAAGCGTCGTCTCTCGGCCCTCGGCCCGGGCGGTCTGACCCGCGAACGCGCCGGCTTCGAAGTCCGCGACGTGCACCCGACCCACTACGGCCGGATCTGCCCGATCGAGACGCCGGAAGGTCCGAACATCGGCCTGATCAATTCGCTGGCCACGCACGCCCGCGTGAACAAGTACGGCTTCATCGAGAGCCCGTACCGCCGCGTGAAGGACGGCAAGCCGCTGGACGAAGTCGTCTACATGTCGGCGATGGAAGAGTCGAAGCACGTCATCGCCCAGTCGAACATCAAGGTCGACGCCGGCGAGATCGCCGAAGACCTGGTTCCGGGCCGCATCAACGGCGAACCGACCCTCCTGCAGAAGGAGACGGTGGACCTGATGGACGTGTCGCCGCGCCAGGTCGTGTCGGTGGCCGCCGCCCTGATCCCGTTCCTGGAAAACGACGACGCCAACCGCGCCCTCATGGGCTCGAACATGCAACGTCAGGCCGTGCCGCTGGTGCAGTCGGACGCGCCGCTGGTCGGCACCGGCATGGAAGCCGTCGTCGCCCGTGACTCGGGCGCCGTCGTCATCGCCAAGCGCACCGGCGTCGTGGAGCAGATCGACGGTACGCGTATCGTCATCCGCGCCACCGAAGAAACCGACGCGGCCCGCTCGGGCGTCGATATCTACCGGATGTCGAAGTTCCAGCGCTCGAACCAGTCGACCTGCATCAACCAGCGTCCGCTGGTGAAGGTGGGCGACAAGATCAGCGCCGGCGACATCATCGCCGACGGTCCGTCGACCGAGCTGGGCGAGCTGGCCCTGGGCCGCAACGCGCTGGTCGCGTTCATGCCCTGGAACGGCTACAACTTCGAAGACTCGATCCTGAT
>CBIHOB010000011.1:0-90886 GCA_966211605.1 uncultured Caulobacter sp. | reverse complement strand
CGCAGAACGCGTCGGCGAGGCCATGCGGGGGGCGGGCAGAGGGCTCTAGGTCGCCAGCAGGTCGCGGATCTTGGCGACCAGCTGTTCGGGCGCGAACGGCTTCATCAGATAGCCGTCGGCGCCGGCTTGCATGGCCATGACGATCCGGTCCAGGCGCCCTTCGCCGGTCAGCATCAGGATCGGCGTCTCGCGGCATGCGTCGATGGAGCGCAGCGTCCGGACGAACTCGATGCCGTCGGTGGCGGGCAGGCGCACGTCGAGCACGAACAGGGCGGGCGTCCGGGCGCGGGCCTGGCCCAGCATCCGCTCGCCGGACTCGAACACCTCGACCGCGAAGCCCTGCGGCGCCAGCGCCGCCTGGAGAAAGGCCAGGATCAGGGGATCGTCGTCGACGACATAGATCGTGGGCGCGTCGGCGACTGGCCGCATGGGTCATCCTGTCCAGCACGCCGGGAGGCGCGTAGAATGAGCCTTGCCGCGTGGTGCGGAGGGATCAAGGGGCCCCAGGTTGTACGGGGCATGGATAACCCGCCCTTCATGTTTTCGCGCGACGGATAGGGTTCACGCCTGGGTTCAAGGCGAAGACAGAAAGTCCGTGATGGCTGAAGACGGCGCCCAAGACGGGATCTCCGAGACCGAGGCCGCGACCCTGCGCGCCCGCCTCGACCGCATGACCCGCCTGGCCCAGGCCCAGACGGCGCTGTCGGAAGCCGGGTTCGATCTGGACGGCTTCATGCAGGCGATCGTCGAGCATCTGGCCGACCTGACGGGCGCCAAGGGCGCGATCGTCGAACTGGTCGATGGCGGCGACCTGGTCTATCGCGCCGCGACCGACAAGGGCCTGATCGGCGCCCGCCTGAAGCGCGACAACAGCTTCTCGGGACTGTGCGTGGCCACGGCCAAGGTGCTGATCTGCGCCGACGCCCTGATCGACGATCGGGTCGATCGCGAAGCCTGCATCCGGGTCGGCGTCAACTCGATGGTCTGCGCGCCGCTGATGCACGCCGAGTCGGCGCTGGGCGTGCTGAAGGTGTTTTCCGAGCGCAAGAACGCCTTCGACGACGAGGACATCGAAATCCTGCGCGTGCTGGCATCGCTGCTGGGCGCGGCGATGTCGCGCCAGCTGGCCTTCGAGCAGCACCAGGCCCTGCTGGCGGAGAAGACCGAGGCCCTCGAACGCGCGGCCTGGGAAGCCGAGCAGCGCGGCCGTCTGGAGCGCATCCTGCGCGCCAACGAGGCCCGGCTGGACAACATCATCGCCCACGCCAACCAGGCCATCGTCACGATGGACGACAAGGGGCTGATCACCGGCTGGAACGAGCACGCCGAAAAGATCTTCGGCTGGAGCGCGGTCGAGGTGTTCGACCGCTCGATCGGCGAGGTGATCATCCCGCCGGAGCAGCGCGCGGCGCGCGGGGCGGGGCTCAAGCGTTTCCTGGAGACCGGGGCCAGCGACATGATCGGGCAGCGGGTCGAGGTCCCGGCCCTGCGTCGCGACGGCTCGGTCTTTCCCATCGAACTGGCGATCAGCGCTTCCCGGACGGACAGCGGCTGGCAGTTCATCGCCCTGATGCACGACATCTCCGAGCGGCGGGCCCAGGAAGAGCTGTTCGAGACCGCCTTTCACCACGCGCCGATCGGCATGGCCCTGGTCGACCTGGACGGCAGCCTGGTGAAGCTGAACGAGAACTTCTGCGACATCATCGGCTATCCGCTGGAGGAGGCGCGGACGCTCGACTTCCAGGCCATCACCCATCCCGACGATCTGCAGGCCGACCTGGCCCTGCTGCAGCGGCTGCTGGCCGGCGAGATCCCGCGCTACCAGCTGGAGAAGCGCTATATCCGCAAGGACGGCGCGGTGATCTGGGTGCGGCTGTCGGTGTCGCTAGTCCGCGGCGCGAACCAGGCGCCCCGACATTTCATCGCCCAGATCGAGGACCTGACCGACCGGCGGGCGATCGAGAATCGCTACCAGCTGATGGCCGAGAACGCGACCGACGTCATCGTCGTCAGTGACCTGGCGGGCCGGGCGACCTTCGTGTCGCCGGCTTGCGAGGCCGTGATCGGATATGCGCCGGAGGAGCGGCTGGGCGGCTCGCCGATGCCGATCACCCATCCCGACGACGCCGTGGCCCTGCGCGAGGCCTTCACCGGCCTTTTGAAGGGGCGGCCGGCCGGCCGGGTCCGCTGGCGGGCGCGGCACAAGCTGACCGGCGACTGGGTGTGGGTCGAGTCCAATCCGGCCCTGATGCGCGACGAGGTCTCGGGCGAGCCGACCGGCTATCTCGACGTGATCCGCGACGTCACCGCCCAGAAGGCGCAAGAGGACGCGCTGGCCCAGGCGCGCCTGGACGCCGAAGCCGCCAGCCGCTCGAAGGCCGACTTCCTGGCCAACATGTCCCACGAGCTGCGCACGCCGCTGAACAGCATCATCGGCTTCACGCGCCTGTTGACCGAGAGCCAGGGTCTGAACGCCGAGGATCAGCGGCGGGTCGAGCTGGTCCACGGCGCCGGCCAGGCCCTGCACGCGGTCATCGACAACGTGCTGGATTTCTCGAAGCTGGAGGCGGCGGCGCTGGAACTGCACGACGCGCCCTTCGATCCAGCCGACCTGCTGCGCCAGACCGTGGCCATGCTGGAGCCCCAGGCCGCCGCCAAGGACCTGCGCCTGCGCGCCATGATCGACGCCGACGCGCCGGTCAGCGTGATCGGCGACGCCGGCCGCCTTCGCCAGGTGCTGCTGAACCTGCTGTCCAACGCCGTGAAGTTCACAGCCAAGGGCGGAGTCACGGCCAGCCTGATGCGAGTGGGCGGCGATGCGGCCGCGCCGCGGCTGCGGATCGAGATCATCGACACCGGCGCGGGCATCGCCGAGAGCAAGCAGGCGGGACTCTTCAACCGCTTCGTCCAGGCCGGCTCGTCCGTCTCGGCCCACTATGGCGGCACGGGCCTGGGCCTGGCCATCTCACGGCAGCTGATCACCCTGATGGGCGGCGAGATCGGGGTCGAAAGCACGGTGGGCAAGGGCTCGACCTTCTGGTTCGAGGTGGCCTTGCCGGCCGGCGAGGGCGAAGCCGGCGCCAAGGCCAGGCCGGACGTCGAGCCGCTGCGGCTGTCAGGCCGCCGCATCCTGGTCGTGGACGACGTTGAGCTGAACCGCGAACTGATGTTGGCCCTGCTCAGCAAGTACGGCTGCGAGGTCGGCCTGGCCGAGGACGGGGCCCAGGCCATCGCGGCCCTGCGGGGCGGCGCCTTCGAACTGGTGCTGATGGATTGTCAGATGCCGGTCATGGACGGCTTTTCGGCCACTCAGGTGATCCGCGGCTCGGGCGAGCGCTTCGCCAATGTCCCGATCGTGGCCCTGACCGCCAGCGCCCAGCCCGAGCACCTGGCCCGCTGCGAGGCGGCCGGCATGAACGATCATCTGACCAAGCCGTTGAATCCGGGCGCGCTGGAGCGGGTGCTGGACATGGTGTTCCGCGCCGCGCCCGCGCCGACGCCCGCCGCCGCACCGGATCCGGACGCCGACGAACAAGCCCGCCGCTATCTGGTGGAGTCGATGGGCGCCGCCGCCGTCCGCTCGCTGCTGGCCATCCTGCTGGCCCAGCTGGAGAGCCGCTTCGCCCAGCTGGACGCCAAGACCCTACGTGAAGACGCTCACGCCCTGGCCGGCTCGGCCGGCATGATGGGCTTCCTGGAACTGTCCCGGACCTGCCGTGAGCTGGAAGCGGCCATCGACGCCGGTCGCGACCACCACGCGAACCTGGATTTGACTCGCGACCTCGTCTCGCGAACCATCGGGGTCGCCCGGCGCTGGGAGGCCGAACTGGCTGCTGTCATCCCGCCGCCGGAGCGGCCGCCCGCCCAGATGCTGCATTGAGGATCGCCCGCCGTGTCAGCCTCGACCCCCGTTCTCGTGATCGACGACGATCCCGTCGTGCGGCAGTTCGTCGAGCTGGTATTGGCCCAGGCGGGCTATAACGTCTCGTCGGTGGCGACCGCTGAACTGGGCATCAAGGCCTTGCAGACCGCCCGCTGGGACCTGGTGCTGCTGGATATCAACATCCCGGACATGAACGGGCTGGAGGTGCTGCGCCTGCTGCGCAAGTATCAGAAGGTCAAGGCGGCCGTGATGATGATGACCGCGCGCGGCGATTTCTCGACCGTGCGCGAGGCGATGGAGATCGGAGCTGACGGCTATCTGGTCAAGCCGTTCGGACCGCAGGACCTGCTCAAGCGCGTCGAGGCGATGCTGAATCCCGAGAAGTTCCGGACCGTCCCCAAGGACCCGTCCAGGGACGACGGCCGCTCCGCCGTCGAACTGGATTAAAGCGCCGGGCGTCGGGTCGGCGGCTGCGTTCGCATCCGAATGGTCGGGATGTCGCGGAGAGCCGCGTCCGTCATTCCATTCTCCCGTGGAATTCCGCCGCGCCGCGGTGCGGCCCATGAGCGGTTCCACGCCCTTTGCCGCGGTTGACGCGAAGATTCCCGCCCAGGCCGCTGTCCACGCTTCCGACGCCAGGCGACATCGCCGCGAACCTTGTCCGAAGCCAAGCCCCTCGACAAATTCGCGACAAAAAGGCTATCTTCCCAAACATAGGGACATTGTCCCAACATGTGAAACTATTATTCTTGGTCGAATCCTGCCGGTCAACGCTGGATCACCAAACGGAGGAAACCATGAAGACGTCTCTTCGCATGCGGCGGATCGGGGCCTCGCGCCTGGCGCTCGCGGCCCTCCTGCTCTCGAGCGCGGGGGTGGCCGCCGCCCAGACCGCGCAGCCCGGCGAACCCGCTTCCGACGTTGTCGACGAGGTGGTCGTCACCGGCATCCGCGCCTCGCTCCGCAGCGCCATGGACGTCAAGCGCCAATCGCTTCAGGTGGTCGACACCATCTCGGCCGAGGACATTGGCGATTTTCCCGACAAGAACCTTTCCGAGGCCCTGCAACGGGTGACCGGCGTTCAAATCAGCCGCCAGGACGGCGAAGGCCGCGGCGTCAGCATCCGCGGCGCCGATCCGGGTCTGAACCGGGTCGAGATCAATGGTTCATCGGCCTTGTCGCTGACGGTGGGCGGTAGCGACCGCGCCGTGGACTTCCGCGACATCCCGGTCGAGTTCGTCTCGCGCCTCGATGTCGTCAAGTCGCCGACCGCCGACATGGCGGAAGGCGGTATCGGCGGCACGGTGCGGGTGATCACCCGCCGTCCTTTCGACGGCGGAAAGCCCTATCTGGCCGGCTCGGTGCAGGGGGTCTACTCCAACCTGGCCAAGGAATACGATCCCAAGCTGGCCCTGATCGGCAGCCGGACCTTCGCCAACGACACGCTGGGCGTGTTGCTCTCCGGGACTTGGGAAAAGCGCCACCTCAACAGCAACAACGCCCGCACGACCGGATGGATTCGTCGCGCGGCCACCGCGACGGGCGCGGGCGCGACGCCTGGGCGCAGCACCGACGTCAATGGCGATGGCACGCTGGACTGGGTCCCCGAGATTCCCCGCCTGATCATCGATCGCCGGAAGACCGAACGGAAGGCGCTGAACGCCATCGTGGAGTGGCGTCCCAACGACAATTTCAAGGCCTATTTCGACGCCACCTACGCCACGGCGACCGAGGACGTGAACAGCACCTTGCTGCAGCTGGGCGCTTCCGGCGGTCTGATCGACTACACAAAGACCACCCTGGGTCCCGACAACACGGTCAACCACATCGAATTGACCAGCAGCGCCGCGTTCCCGATGGACCTGGCCTATCGCAACATCCTCGGGGATCTGACTCGCACCCAGTACACCACAGCCGTGGGCGGCGAGCTGAAAAACGATAGGTGGACGCTGGACGCGCGTCTCGACTATTCGAACGCTGAAGTCCAGAACAACGAAATCAACTCTACCGCCACCGTCTTCGGCGTCCCGCGCGCCATCGTCGACTATACCGGCGGTCAGCGGGCTCCGAACTTCTCGTTCCCGGGTCTGGACGTCACCAGCGGCCAGGGCGTCAATCGCCTGGACGCGGTGTTCAACCCGCGCAACAACACCTCCGAGGAGACGGCCGAGCAGGTCAACGTCACCTATCGGCCCGGCGTCTCGTGGCTGACCTCGATCAAGGCCGGCGTACAGGCTCGCCAGTTCGAGACCGACCAGATCCTCTATCAGAGGACCACCCGCCTGACCTGTCGCGGCGATGCGAGCAGCGCCGCGGCCGTCGCGGTGGCCGTGCCCTGCGCCACGATCGAGGGCATCGTCAATACGAACTCGGTGACCAACAGCATCCCGTTCTTCAAGACCGGGGACCTCGGCTATTCGGGCGGGGTCCGCTACTGGAACGACAACACAATGGCGACCTATGCCGCCACCTTGGCGGCAGCGGGCCTGCAGAACGACGTCTATGGCGTCAATCCCAATCCCAACACCGCCGAGCGCGCTGGCGGCCAGGGCAGCTTCCAAGCCTTCCTCGACACCTGGTCGGTCGAGGAGAAGACGAAGAGCGCCTACGTCCAAGCCAATTTCGACTTCCGAGACCTGCCGGTGCCGGTCAGCGGCACGCTGGGCGTGCGGGTGGTCGACACCAAGACGGTCTCGACCGGCTACAACCGCACCACCGGTCCTGGCGGCGGCGCGCCGGTCAACTTCGTCAAGGGCTCGCAGGACGGGGGCTACACCAAGACCCTGCCGTCGCTCAATCTGCGCTTTGAGTTCATTCCCAACACGCTGATCGGCCGCGTCGCCGCCAGCAAGGTCATGGCGCGCGCCGCGCCCAGCCAGCTGGCGCTACGCCGCAGCATCGATGTGGTCGGCCTGACCGGGTCGCGCGGCAATCCTGACCTGCAGCCCTTCGAGGCCACCGCCTATGACGCGGGGCTGGAGTGGTACTTCGCCCGCGACAGCTTCATCTCGGCGACCTATTTCCGCAAGGAAATCTCGTCTTTCATCATCAACCAGTCGGCTCCCGAGGTGATCGACGGCACGACCTACAACATCACCCGCCCGGTCAACGGCACGGACCAGGTCAACATCAACGGCCTGGAGATCGGCGGCCAGTACGCCTTCGACTTCCTGCCTGCGCCGTTCAACGGCTTCGGCGTCCTGGCCAACTACACGTATCAGAAGGACGAGGGCTTCAAGGGGACCAACCTGCTGACCGGTGAAATCCTGCCGTTCCCGGGACTGTCGCGGAAGAGCTACAACGTCTCGCTCTACTATGAGAACGACAAGTTCAGCGCCCGCGCCTCCTATAACTGGCGCGACCAGTGGCTGATCACGGCCGCCGGCCGGGGCAGCCTGCCGGAGTTCAACGAGGCCTATGGCTCCCTCGACGCCTCGGCCAGCTACAACATCAACGACCACTTCACCGTCTTCCTGGAAGGGGTGAATCTCACCGACGAAGTGCGGATCGAGAACAACAACGCCGTGCGCCGCATCGGCAACGAGACATTTGGCTCGCGCTTCTTCTTCGGCGTGCGCGCCAAGTTCTGACGTCACGAGGCGCTCGCAGGTCATGCGAGCGCCTCGGATCGTCCGAAGCGTTCTCGGCGCGCCAGCAGCCCGCCAGGGCCTGCCTAAGCTGAGGGCGCATTCGGGCCGCGCACGACACTTAAGCCGAACACGCTCTAGCGCCGTCCTGCTAGGCCGACACGCTAGCGGCGGCCTTCATCCGGCGAAACGCCACGTTGAGGTCGGCCAAGGCGCCGGCGAAGGGCGATCCTGGGCGCATCGCGCGATGGGCTTCGGCGACCTCTCCGCGGCGGATATGTTCGGCGACCGATCCAGCCTGCTGATGGAAGGCGCGGTGCGCTTCCAGAAGACCCAGAAAGGCGTGGTTTCCCGCCCATCGTCTGGCCCCCTCGCCATGCAGCCAGCATCCGGTCGGGCATAGCCGATCCGATTTGAACGCTATCGGATCGACCGGCATCTGCTCGGAAATCGCCGCGCCGAGCTGCTCGCGGATCTGAACGTGGTGTTGTGCTTGGTCCTGAAAATCCATGGTCAAACCTCTCGGCTCATCCATGGGGGGCTTATCCGACAGCTTGGTTGCCGATCGGTTTCCAGGAACGCCCTCGTCATCGCGTCTGTCGCGCGTCGGCGGCATCAGCGGTTTCGAACTGTCAGCGCCGGCCGAAACGCCGGCCTCTAGGTCTGCGAGCCACGCCGGGACGGCCGATAACTGTCGATCAGGACGCCATGGCGGCGCAGCTTGTCGTAGAAGGTCTTGCGCGGTGTTTGCAACATGGCCATGGCCTTTCGCGCGTCGCCGCCGCAGGCGGCCAGGGTTTCGCGGATGACCGTCGCCTCGTAGCGACTTACACGGTCGGCCAGGCCCTCGTTGGCGGCTGACCCGACGCCCTCCTCGGCATTCAGTGGCCAAGCCAGCCCCAGGGCCACGCGTTCGGCGTAGTGCGCCAGTTCCCGCACGTTGCCCGGCCAGTCGTGGCCCAGAAGATGGTCGCGGACGGCCGCCGTCATGCGCGGCGCCGGGCGTTTCAGTCTCGCCGCGGCGTCGGCCAGGAAGACGCCAAACAGCAGGGGCGCATCCTCGCGGCGCTCGCGCAGAGGCGGCACAACCAGCGTGACGACGTTGAGGCGATAGTAGAGGTCGGCGCGGAAAACGCCGTTGCGGACCGCCTCGGCCAAATCGACCTGGCTCGCGGCGATGATGCGAAGATCCAGATGGCGCGGTTCGGCCGCGCCGACGGGCCAGATCTCGCGCTCCTCGACCACCCGCAGCAGCTTGGCCTGCATCGTGGGCGACAGGCCCTCGATTTCGTCGAGAAACAGCACGCCGCGGTCGGCGCGCTCGATGCGGCCGGTCTGCGGGCGAACACCGCCCGCGCGGCCGACCGCGCCGAAAAGTTCCGTCTCGAACACCGCTTCGGGCAGGGCCGCGCAGTTGACCGTGATCATCGGCCGGCCCCGGCGCGTTCCGCCACGATGCAGGGCTTGGGCCACCAGGTTCTTGCCGACGCCGGTCTCGCCCTGGATCAGGACGTCGACATCGGCGTCGGCCAGTTGAGCGACGGTGGCGCGCAGGCGCCGAATGACCGGCGTGTCGCCGAGCAGGGACGAACCGCTGGCGGCCTGAGCCGCCGCTTCCAGCCGCCGATTGTCCAGCACCAGCCCACGCTTTTCCAGGGCGCGTGACAGCGCCGCGCTCAGCCGCTCCATCGGAAAGGGCTTGGAGACGAAGTCGTAAACGCCGTCCTGCAGGGCCGCGACGGCCATGGCCACGTCGCCGTGGCCGGTGATCAGCAGCACGGGAATGTCGGGGTCGATCATCTGGACGCGCTGGAACAGCGCCAGCCCGTCCATGCCCGGCATGCGCACGTCCGACACCACCACGCCCTCGAAGTCCCGCGACAGCGCCTTTAGCGCCGCCGGAGCGTTGTCGAACGCGGCGACGTCCAGGCCGCGCAGGGCCAAACCCTGCGCGACGGCGTTCCGCAAAGCCTCGTCGTCGTCGACGAGCACGACCTTGGCGCGCGGCTTGTTCACGGCGCGGCCTTCCGGAGGGTCAGGGTGAACATCGCCCCTTGCCCGGGGGCCGAGGTCGCGGTCAGCTCGCCGCCGAAGTCCGCGGCGATGTCGTGGGCGATGACGAGGCCAAGGCCCAGGCCGCGCGGCTTGGTGGTCAGGAACGGCGTGAACAGCGCTCGCTCCACCTCGGGAGATAGGCCGGGGCCGTTGTCGCGGACGGCGATATCGACCTTGTCGCCACGATCGCGCACGGCAAGGGTGACGACGCCATCCGCGCGGTTCTCGACGGCCTCGAAGGCGTTCTGCAGCAGATTGACCAGCACTTGCTCGAGCCGGACGCGTTCGCCCAGCACGCTCAAGCCCGCCGTCTCCCCTTGCCGGATCAGTCGAGCGTCCTGACGTCGCGATCGGCTGGCGGTCAGCAACACCGAGCCGTCGATCACCTCGGTGACCAGGGTCGGCTCGACCCGGCCGTCGGCCTTGCGCGAGAAGGCCCGCAGTTCGTCGGTGATCCGGCCGATCCGCTCGGTCATGGCCACGATGGCCGAGAGGACCTCGCCAAGCGTGTCCGAGCGGCCGCGAGCGACCAGCAACAGGCCGTTGTCCGCGTTGGCCCGGATCGCCGCCACGGGCTGGTTGATCTCGTGCGCCACGCCGGCGGCGATCTGCCCGAGCGAGGCCAGCTTGTTGGCCTGCACCAGATCGGCCTGCAGCGAGCGCAGCCTGGTTTCCGTGCGCTGGCGTTCCTCGACCTCGTGCGACAGGGCTCGGTTGGCCTCGGTCAGTTCCGAGGTGCGCTCCTCGACCCGTCGCTCCAGCTCCAGGCGGGCCTCCTGGTCGCGCCGAGCGGCGAGGCGGGCGCGTCGCCGCCGCACCCACAGCCACAGCACGGCGGCGCTCAGCAAGGTCCAGACCAGGGCAGTGATCCATCGCGCCGCCACGGCCGCCTGCTCCGCGGGAAGGGCGGGGCTGAGGAGATGCAGCGTCCAGCCCGGCGCGACCTCGGGCAAGCGTGTCTCGATCAGGCGTTCGCCGCGGGGCGTATCGGTCCGGGTCACGGCGTCGGACGTCTGGAGCAAGGGCAGGGGGCGAAAACTCGCAGCGCCGTACTGCCCCTGGGCGCGCAGGGCGTCGCGCTGGGCCGGTGGCAGAGGGGCGCGGGCCAGGAAGCGCCATTCCGGCTGGCTGGTGATCAGCACCAGGCCCTGGCGGTCAACGACAAAGGCGGGTTCGCCGATCGCCCGCCAGGCGGCTTCCACGCTGTCGAACTCCAACTTGACCACGATCACGCCCAGCGGGCCAGCCGCGCCGTCCACCCGCCGCGCGAGATAAAGCCCAGGCTTGCGGCTGACCGTGCCCAGGGCGAACTGCTCGGCGTAGCCCCGGTGCAAGGCTTCGTTGAAGTATGGGCGGAAGCCATAGTTGGATCCGACGAAGCTGGTCGGCAGCCGCCAGTTGCTGGCGGCGGCGGTGACGCCGTCGGCCGCGACGACATAGACCGCGGCGGCGCGCGCCTGCGCGCCGAGCGCCTCCAGCTTGCGCGAGAGCGCCGCCAACCGGGCCGGCGAGCGCGAGGCGAGGGCCGCCTTCAGGTCGGCGTCGTCGGCCAGCACCAGCGGCAGGGCCCTCTGCTTGTCGAGTTCACTGCGCAGCACCGCCGCGTGCAACGCCGCCGAGGCGGTCGCCCGCACTCGCAAGGCGTTCATCGCCCGCTGCTCGACCAACACCCCTACCGTCCAGGTCAGCATGGCGCCGAGCAACGCCGCCGCCATGACGAACGCGGCCAGCCGCGCTCTCGAAACGGTCGGGGGCGGCGGGGAAGCGTCTGACAATGATTGTGCCATATTCCGCACGACATGGTTCATGTGTGAGCGGAGTATGACACGAGATGCGCAGTCAAAACGAGTCAATATTGGAATAATGTTCCGTCCGTTCATGGGCTTATGAGATTTCTCGCTGCGCCTCTCCCACTCGTGGAAGCCCGCGCTCACTGTTGGCCCAAGCGCCCGACTTGAAAGGACGCATGAGGAAGCCATCCCAGGAGCCCGCCGAATGATCCCGCAAGCCACGTCCATCGCGCCGGCGCCGCGCTCCGGCCCCTGGTACGCTCACCTCTATGTCCAGGTGCTGGTCGCCATCGTCGCCGGGGCCGTTATCGGTCACGTCTGGCCAAGGTTCGGCGCCGACCTGAAGCCGCTGGGCGACGCCTTCATCAAGCTGGTGAAGATGGTCATCGCCCCGGTGATCTTCCTGACCGTGGTCACCGGCATCGCCGGCATGCGCGACCTGGGCAAGTTCGGGCGGGTGGTGCTGAAGGCGTTCGCCTATTTCCTGACCTTTTCCACCCTGGCCCTGGTGCTGGGCATGGTGGTGGGCAATCTGGTCCACCCCGGGGCCGGCATGAACATCGACCCGGCGACGCTGCATAGCGAGAAGGTCGCCGACTACGCCGCCAAGGCCCACGAGACGACCATCGTCGGCTTCTTGAGCAACATCATTCCGGCCACGGTGACTGGGGCCTTCGCCGACGGCGACATTCTCCAGGTGTTGTTCTTCTCGATCCTGTTCGGTGTGTCGCTGGTCCTGGTCGGCGACAAGGGCCGTCCGGTGGTCGACCTGCTGGAATCGATCGCTCACGCCTTCTTCCGCCTGGTCGGCATCCTGATGAAGGCCGCGCCGATCGGCGCTTTCGGGGCCTTCGCCTTCACCATCGGCAAGTATGGCATCGGCTCGGTGATCAACCTGGCCGCCCTGGTCGGAACCTTCTACGCCACCTCGATCATCTTCGTGTTGGTGGTGCTGGGCGCGGTGGCCCGGTTCAACGGCTTCTCGATCCTGAAGCTGATCCGCTACCTGAAGAGCGAACTCCTGCTGGTGCTGGGCACCAGTTCTTCGGAATCGGCGCTGCCCAGCCTGATCGACAAGCTGGAACGCGCCGGCTGCGCCAAGCCGGTCGTGGGTCTGGTCGTGCCGACCGGCTATTCGTTCAATCTCGACGGCACCAACATCTACATGACCCTGGCGGCCCTGTTCATCGCCCAGGCCACCGGCGTCCACCTGTCGCTGGGCGATCAGTTGCTTCTGCTAAGCGTCGCCATGCTGTCGTCCAAGGGCGCGGCCGGCGTCACTGGCGCGGGTTTCATCACCCTGGCGGCCACGCTGTCGGTGGTTCCCAGCGTGCCTGTCGCCGGCATGGCCCTGATCCTTGGCGTCGACCGCTTCATGAGCGAGTGCCGAGCCCTCACCAACTTCATCGGCAACGCGGTGGCCACCATCGTCGTCAGCCGGTGGGAAAAGGCCCTCGACAAGGATGCGCTGGAGGCGGCCCTGGCCGGCCATGTCGCGCCGTCCGACGTCGAGCCGCTTCCGGTCGCGGCCGAGTAGTTCTCTTCGACAGCGGAGCCGCCGACAGGGTGGCGCTCGCCCTTCCTTGACCTTCCTCCGCGTCAACCGCGGGAGCGGGGAGACCCATCATGCGCATTCTTTTCGCTGCGACGGCCCTGGCCGCCGTCGGCTTCGCCGGCGCGGCCCAAGCCGAGGACGCCGATCTCGCCGCCCTGAAGGCCCAGATCCAGCTGCTGCAAGCCAGGATCGATGTCCTGGAGCGACAGTCGTCCGTCCGGACCGCGCCGCCGATTTCGGCCGCGCCCGTCGCGCCAGCCCCGTCGACGGCCTCGGCGCCGAAGCCTGCCCCCGAGCCGATCCGCTGGGAAAACTCGCCGCGCTTCACCGATGCGTCCGGCGCCACCTTCAAGCTGCGCGGCCGCATC
The DNA here is from genome assembly GCA_966211605.1 of uncultured Caulobacter sp. Classification (GTDB taxonomy): domain Bacteria; phylum Pseudomonadota; class Alphaproteobacteria; order Caulobacterales; family Caulobacteraceae; genus Caulobacter. Next base: position 77,648 of record CBIHOB010000011.1, on the reverse strand, counting down.
CTGCTGGACGCCGTCGACGCAGTCGCCGAGCGGTCCGGCCTCGACGACTACCACGGCCGCCAGGTCAAGGCTCGGCAACTGTTCCTGGGCGTCGAGGGCCAGACCGGTCGCTGGGGCTATCGGCTGGAGGGCGGCGCTGTCAGCGGCGGCGCCTGGAGTTGGGATGATGCGATCATCGAATACAAGCTCGACGCCCAGACCTCGCTGCTCGCCGGCAATCAGAAGGCGGCCTCGCTGGAAGGGCTGACCTCGTTCAAGTCGATCACCTTCATGGAGCGCGGCGCCTATGGCGACGTGATCGACGCCGGATATGTCCTGGCGTTGGAGGCCGTGCGCACAGGCCCCAACTGGTCCGTTTGGGCGGCCTTGCAGGGTGACAACATCAACAAGGCCGACGCTGTGGGCGGCTATGATCCGAACCAGGCCGTCGAACGCCTGGGCGCAACGATCCGCGCCACCTGGTCGCCGCAAGTCACCGACGCCGACCGTCTGCATCTGGGCGCCTGGATGCGTCGGCGAGACCGGGGCGGGGAGACCGGCTTCACCTATTCGGCGGCCGCCAACACCGCTTTCAGGCCCCAGGCCTCATCGGGCGTCACCCTGCTTTCGACCGGCGCGGTCGGCGACGGCGACACCACGCTGGCGATCGAGGCGGTCTGGGTCCATAGGGCTCTTTCGCTGCAGGGCGAAGCCGCGCGGATCAGGGTCGACCGTATCGCCACCAAGCTCAGCCCGACCTTGGGCGGCCCCGACTTCGACATCGTCACCGGCTACGCCGCCGCCAGCTGGTTCGCGACCGGCGAGACCCGGCCGTACAATCCCAACGGTTCGTTCGGTCGGATCAAGGTGGCGCACCCCCTCGACAAGGGGGGCCTTGGCGCGCTCGAATTCGCCGCCCGCTACGACTATGCCGACTTCAGCGACATGGCGGCCAATGGCGTCGCGGCGCTCGGCGCGCAAACCGGCCTCCCGACAGCGGGGACCTATCGCGCGGTCACCCTTGGCGCCAACTGGTACCCCTACAGCTATGTCCGCCTGACCGGAAACCTGACCCGCGCCAGGATCGACAATCGCAGGATCGGGACCTCGGAACTGGACGCGGACGTCACGGTGGCGCAGGCGCGGTTGCAACTGGAATTCTAGAAACGACGAAAGGACCACCCTTCCATCTTCGCCGCGCCGCCGTCACCATCGTCCGGAGCTGCGCCGTGGGGCGCAAGCCGCTTGACGATGGCCGCCAGGGCCTCCCGGCCGGCTACTGGCTGCCGTCGTAAAGCCAGCCGGCGTTGTAGTAACTCTTGGTCGGGTCCAGCACGTCGATGGCGTAGGGCGCCGAGCCGTCGGCGATGTCCGCCAGCCAGACATTCACCGCGTGGGACATGACGCCGATGTCGGACTTCTGCGCCTCGGCCAGCAGCCAGCCTACCATCGCCGCCTTGGTCCCGACGCCATTCGCGCCATCGCCGCCATAACTGGCGAAGTAGTCGACTCGCGTGTCAATCAGAGCGTGAACCTTTTCGTCCGAGGGCGCGCCGCCGAAGATCGCCTTGTAGGCTTGGCGCGTGGCTTCGAAGAGGGTCAAGCCACCGTACTTGGCCGCGAACGCGTCCTTGCCCTCGCCCATCTTGCCGAGGTTGACCGCGAAATTGATATAGCGGTTCTCCAGGTTGAAGAGCTGGTAGTAGGCGCTGTTGAGATTGTTGGGGTTCGGGCCGTCCGGAGCGACCAGGAAGTCGAAGCCGGACGCTGTGGGAATCTTGCCGGTGAAGAACTGGTAGGCCATCGCCGCCACCGACGTTGTCGCGTCGGCGGCCTGGACCAGGGTCGAGACCACCTCTGCGTCGGTTGCGCCGGCGGCGAGCTGGATCACCAGATCGGCCGTGCTGTTCGACAGCATGGCCGTCTTAGCGTCCGCTCGCAGGATCGAGGCGAAGGCGGTGTCCACCGTGGCGCCGACGTTGAAGCCGTTCGTCACCACCCGGTCGGCGAAACGGGCGAACTCGACGTTCCTGAGCACGTCCTGGCCGTCGGGCGAGCCGGCGCGATTGTCCTTGATCGTCCAGGTCCCGGCCGAGGCCGTTAGGGTGTAATCGCTCCACTTGCCGGAGAAGTAGGCTATGTCGACGCCGTCGCCGCCGTCGATCACGTCGTCCCCGCCGCCGCCCTTGAAGACATCGCGACCGCCGCCGCCGCTGAGCGTGTCCACGCCGGCCCCGCCGGTCAGGGCGTTGACATTGGCGTCGCCTGTCAGGGTGGATCCGAAGGCGCCGGCGATCAGGTTCTCGACGCCCTCGAACTTGATGGCGCCCATGCCGGTGAGCTGCGCGGCGGTCTTGGTCAGGTCCGCCGTCACGGCGCCGGTCGCGTGGCTGAGGTCGACCGTATCGGAGCCCTCGCCGCCAGACAGGGTGATGCTGTCGATCGCCGTCAGCGCCTCAAGGGGCACGAAGGTGTCGTCGCCATAATCACCGTAGGCGATGTTGAGGCTGGGGGCGTCGCCCGCCCGCAGGCCGCCGATCAGGATCTTGTCATTGCCCCACCCGCCATTGGCGTAGGAGTCGCCCAGCTCGACGTTCAGGGTGTCGTTGCCGAAGCCGCCGATGATGTGGTCCCAGCCCGCGTCGCCCCACAAGATGGCGTCGGCGCCGCCATTGCCGGCGCCGATCATGTCGTTGCCGTCGCCGCCATGGATGATCACGGGGCCGGCCCGGCTGTCGTCCGAGCCCGACAGGTAGTCGCCGCCGGCGTCGCCCCAGATTTCGCCCGCGCCCCGGATGCTGTCGGCGCCGTCGCCGCCGTGCAATTGATCCGAGGCCGAGACGCCGATGATGTCGTCGTCGCCGGCGTCGCCGTAGAGGATGTTGACCGTACCGGCCGCCTCCGTCCCGATGTCGTAGCCGGTGGCGTTGGCGTAGATGATGTCGCGACCGTCGCCGCCGTGGATCGTGTCACCGCCCAGACCGCCGTAGATATAGTCGTCGCCGGCCCCGCCGTTGATGGCGTCCGCACCCTCGCCGCCATACAGCCGATCGGCGCCCGCATCGCCGAACATGCTGTCGTCGCCCATATTGCCGTACAGGATGTCGTCGCCGCCGGCCCCGTGGATCTCGTCCGCGCCGCCCGCCGCGAAATACAGGTCGGCCGTCTCGGCGCCGTTGAAGACGTCCTTGGCGCTCGCGCCCATCACACCGGTGAAATAGGCCTGGTCGAAGTCGGCCGCGGTCAGCTTCACGTCGCCCAGCAGCTTGACCACCGCGTCGCGACCGCTCAGCAGGCCGTCGCTGTCGAAGTCGACGAAAAGATAGGTCGCGCCGCCGTTGCTCCACGTCCAGATCTGGGTGAAGCCCACACCCAGGCCGTCGCCCGAATAGGCTTGGCCGACCACGAGCGAGAAGTTCGCGTTGTCCAACGCGCCGCGGAACACCAGCCGCGTGTCGCGGTAGGCGTTCGGATCGTCCAGACTCAGCCGGTCGCCCTGGGCGGCGCTGTAGTCGGTGATCACCGAAACGCCGTCCTCGACCCAGTAGCCGTCGCGCTCGAATACCGAGTTGGAGGTCCAGAAGGTGTCGGCCCCGGCTCCGCCGGTCAGGGTGCTGCCGGTGCGGATGGTCAGACGGTCGGCGCCCGCGCCGCCGTCCAGAGTGGCCTGCCGGCCATAGAGCGTATCGTTGCCGTCTCCGCCCCTCAGGATGTCGCCCACCGTGCCCAGGAAGCTGGCCCCGGCGCCCAGCAAGTCGTCCCCCGCGCCGCCTTCCAGCGTGTCGAGCCCCTCACCGCCATAGATCGTGTCGTCGCCGTCGTCGCCGTACAGGAAATTGACGCTGGTCTTGTCGTCGCTGCTCGAGGCTTCGTTGGCGCCGCCGCCGGCGTACATCCAATCGTTGCCGGCGCCGCCGTGCACGGTGTCAGAGCCCCGCCCGCCATAGACCCGATCGACGCCGTCGCCGCCATCGACCTGATCATTGCCGTCGCCGCCGCTGAGCGCATCGTCGCCGCCCAGCCCCAACAGCGTGTCGTCCCCGCCGAGGCCGTAGATCGTGTCGGCGCCCGCGGTCCCCGTGAGCGTCTCGCTGGCCGCGCTGCCGGAAATGTCAGTCATGTCTTTCCCCGCCTCTAGGCGCCGCCGAAAATGAAGTCGGCCTTGTAGTAGCCCTTGGCCGGATCCAGGACGTCCAGCGCGTAGGGCGCCGAGCCGTCGGCCAGGTCGGTCAGCCAAGCATTGACCGAGCGGGCCATTACGCCCAGATCGGCTTTCTGGGCCTCGGCCAGCAACCAGCCGACCATCGCCGCCTTGGTCCCGATCCCGGTCGCGCCGTCGCCGCCGTACGAGGCGAAGTAGTCGATACGCGTGTCGATCAGCGCATGGACCTTGGCGTCGGTCGGCGAGCCGCCGAAGATCGCGCCGTAGGCCTTCTTGGTCGCGTCGAACAGCGACAACCCTCCGTAGTCGGCGGTGAACCGCGCGTTCCCTTCGCCGACCTTGCCCAGATTGACGGCGAAGTTGATGTAGCGGTTCTCGAGGTTGAACGACTGGTAGTACGCGCTGTTGAGATTGTTGGGATTGGGCCCCGTCGGCGAGACCAGATAGTCGAAGCCCGCGCTACCGGGGATCTTGCCGGTGAAGAACTCGTAGGCCATCGCGGCGACCGAGGTGGTCGCATCGGCCGCCTTGATGATCTCGGCGAAGGCCTGAACATTGGTCATGCCGGCCGAGATCTTGCCGCTGAGGTCCGCCCCGAAGGCGAATTGGGCCTCGCCGCCCACCGGCGCACGCAGGATCGCGGTGAACGCCGTACCGACGTTCGTCGGCAAGGTGTAGACCAGCGCCACCGACTTGTCCGAAAACCGCAGCATCTCGATGTTGCGCAGCGTGTCGGTTCCGTCCGTCGCATTGGCGCGCAGATCCTTGACCGTCAGCACCCCCTCGGCGTCTCGCGTCCAGCTGTAGTCGCTGGAGGCGCCCGAGAACACGGCCGTGTCGCTGCCCCCGCCGCCGTCGATTACATCGGCGCCGCCGCCGCCCGTCAGCACGTCGTTGCCATCCCCGCCGCTCAGCGTGTCGGCCGCAGCGCCGCCGATCAGACGGTTGGCGTCGGCATTGCCGGTCAGGACCGCGCCGTAGTCCCCCGCCTTGACGCTGTCGACGCCCACCAGAACCAGGCGGCCCATGCCGACGTCCTGGGCCGTTGCAAGAGTCAGATCCACGCGCGAGGCGACCTTGGACGCGCTCAAGTCCAGCAGATCGTCCTCGTAGTCTCCGCTGCCCCAATTCGTGCCGCCGTACAGCTTCAGCGTCGCGCTGAGCGGACCGTCGATCACGAAGGTGTCCTGCCCGTAGTCGCCGAGCACGTCGGTCAGGTTGACGGTCTCCCCGGCTCGAACATTGGCGATGTGGATCACGTCCGCGCCGGAGCCGGCGTTGACGTAGCTGTCGCCCAGCTCGACGTACATCACGTCGTTGTACCAATCGCCGCTGAAGCTATCCTTGCCCGCATCGCCGTACATGACGGTGACGCCTTGGGTGTTGGTGTTCGACGAAGCCAGGCGGTCGTCGCCTTCGCCGCCGTGCAGGATCGCCCCGCCTCGGCTGCCCAGATAGTCATCGCCCGCGTCACCCCACAGCTCGCCGTTGCCGGAGATGCTGTCGTTGCCGTCGCCGCCATGCAGCTGGTCCTTGAGCGAGAAGTCACCCGTAATGGTGTCGTCGCCGCCTTCGCCGTAGACGACGTTGACGTCGTCCTTGCCGTCATAGTCCTCGGGGCTGTACGTGCCGCCGGTCGAGATCCGGTCGGCGCCGTTCCCGCCATGGATTGTGTCGCCGCCCGGGCCGCCTTCGATGGTGTCGCCGCCGTCGCCGCCGTCGATCGTGTCGACGCCGCGACCGCCGTAGAGGTAGTCGTTGCCGTCGTCGCCCCAGATCTGGTCGGCGCCGTCGTTCCCGTAAAGATAGTCGTCGCCGTCCGCCCCGTGCAGCTGATCATCTCCGCCCAGGCCATAATAGGTCTCTGGCGCGGTGGTGCCGGTCAGGACGTCGACCGCGCCGGTCCCGCCCAGTTTGGTGGTGAAGGGCGAAGTCCCGTTGCTGTTGGTGATGAAGTCGGACAGGCCGAGGCTGGTGACGCCCTGCAGCTTAACGACGTAGTCCGAACCTGACAGCTTGCCGCTGCTGTCGGTGTCGATGACGAAGTAGGTGTCGCCGCCGCTGGCCCAGGTCCAGGCCTCGATGAAGCCCGGACCATAAAGATCGGTCGAGAACGTCTTGCCGTTCTCCAGGGCGAAGTCCGCTCCGGTCGCGCCGCGGAACACCAGGACTTTCCGATAGGTTCCACCGAAGGTCAGCTCAAGCCGATCGCCCTCCGAGACCTGGAAATCGACGATCGTCGGGTAGTTCGACCAATCCGCGCCCGCGCCATAATAGGGCGTGCCGGATGACATCTGGAACGTGTCCGCGCCGGCGCCGCCGATGGACGTCTTGACGCCGTCGACCGACAGTTTGTCGTCGCCCGCGCCGCCGTCCTGCGAGGCCCCGCCGCTCAGCACGTCGTTGCCGTTCCCGCCGGTCAGAATATCGCCGGCGCCGCCATAGAGCTTGTCGTCCCCATCACCGCCGATCAGCGTGTCCACACTTGTCTGGTAGCTCTGGTAGCCGCCATCGCCGCCATTGAGCAGGTCGTCGCCGTCGCCACCGTCCAGGTAGTCCACGCCCGTGCTGCCGATCAGGATGTCGTTGCCGGCGTCGCCGTACAGGGCGTTCTTGGCGCCGTAAGAATCCTCCTGGCCGTTGTAGCGGCCCGCTGCGTACAGGCTGTCGTCGCCGCCGCCGCCGCGCAGGGTGTCGTCGCCGGCTTCACCCAGCAGCAGGTCCTTGCCGTCATCTCCGAACAGCTGGTCGGCGCCGTCGCCGCCGTGCAGCTCGTCATCACCGGCCGCGCCGCGCGCGACGTCGTCCCCGTTCTGGCCGTAGTAGTAGTCGGCCAGTTTCGTGCCGGCCCAGATATCGGCCTGGGGGGAGCCCATCTGGAGAACGTCGCCGCGTTGAATGAGGTCCGAGACCGCTATGGTCGCGGCGTTGTCGAACGCCAAAGCAAAATCCTTGGCGTCCAGCGTCCCGTCGCCGTTGGTGTCCACGATCAGATAGGTCGTGGAACCGCTGGTCCAGGTGAACACGCCCAGATAGTTCGCCCCAGGCCCGCCGCCGAAGGACTGGCCCGCCTGAAAGGTGAAGCCGGCGTTCGCCACGGCGCCAACCCAGACGAAATTGCCGTTGAAGCTGTCCCTCTGAAGGTCCAGCCGGTCGCCCTCGGCGGACGAGAAGTCGACGATGTGATCGATGGCGTTGAGATTGCCGCCCTGGCCCGGTGGTCCGATCTGGAAGCGGAAGGTGTCGGCGCCGGCGCCGCCCTTCATGATATCGACCGCGCCGTCGCTGTAGACGTAGGCGCGGCCCTCGCTGATCAAGTCGTCGCCTGCCCCCGCGTCGATACTGTCGGCGCCCGCGTCGCCGACCAGGAAGTCGTCGCCCTCGCCCGCGACGATGGTGTCGTCGCCGCCGCCGCCATAGAGCGTGTCGCTGCCCGTCGTGCCTGTGATCGTGTCGTTGGTGTTTTCGCCGTAATAGATGTTGCCTACGAAGACCGCCATCGCCCTACACGCCCCATGACTCACGCGGCCGAAACCGTCATTTCAACCTAAAACATCGCGACCGTTCTTGATCAACCGAAGAGTGGTTGCAAAGGCGACGCTCGAACGCGGCGTTCGCCGCATGGTCTTGCGCGCGTCTCGCCAGCAAGCCTCACGGATCGCCCCCGATGCGGCAGCGGCGCTGTCGACGGGCCCCGGCTGATCTGCCGGCCCAGAGGTAGATCTCAACGCCGGGCGAGAAGTGGCTTCGGTCCGCTGTCCACCGGTCTTGGTCAGGAAATATGGACGCACATCCTCGGGCGTCGCGGGCCGGAAGGAGCATATCGTTCCGACTTGTATGAAGCTTGGCGGGCGCGATGAGATGAGCCGTTGCGTCCGCAGCGACCGGCCGTGGAAAGCTTTTCGTTTTCCGGATCTTATTGTCGCTTGAGCGGCTTGGGTGGCTGGCGGAGAGGGTGGGATTCGAACCCACGTTACGCTTTCACGTAAACCGCATTTCGAGTGCGGCGCATTCGACCACTCTGCCACCTCTCCAGGCGCCGTCCGGGTGGCCAAAAGCGCCGCCCGAGGTCGAGGGCGCGATACCTAGCGGCGTCGCCGCCGGGAAGCAAGCCCCCCAGGGGCGCTTTCTCCAAGCTTTTTTACGGTCAGACTTTCGGCCGTAGAATCATCTGGGTGCAGCGGAAAAGCGCGATGGTTTTGCCAGTCGCTTCGTCGGTCACCACAGCGTCCCAGACCTGGGTGTTGCGGCCGCCGTGAACCAGTTTGGCCTCGACGGCCACGCCGCCCTCGCGAACGGTGCCCAGGAAGTTCGACTTCAGCTCGATGGTGGTGAAGCCGGCCCCGCCCTCGGGCAGGGAGACGACGCAGCCATAGCCGGCCGCCGAGTCGGCCAGGGCGATGACGCTGGCGGCGTGCAGATAGCCGTTGGGCGCCATGTGCCGCTTGTCGACGTCGAAGCGGCCTCTCACCAGGCCCGGCCTGGCTTCCAGCCATTGCAGGCCCAGAAGGTCGGGCAGGGAGCCGGCCTGGCCGGCGGTCAGGGCGGCGCTGAAATCCTCGGCCACGCATCATCTCCATAAGTTCGCATGCGAAGCTTATGTGGCCCGCGCAACGGCGCCAAGTCCGTTTTCAAAGAGAACGGATTTAGAGGGTGGTGAGGTCGACCGGCGGGAACCGGGGGCCGCTTTCCGGTTCCGACGGCAGCTTGCCGGCGCGGATGGCGACCCGCAGGGCGGCCGGGGCCAGCACCGGATCGGGCAGGAAGGCGTCGGCGGCGGTGCGAAGGGCGATGAAATCCAGCCGGTCGATCTTGTCGTTCAGCTGGATATTGGCGGCTTTCTCTTCGGCGACGGTCGACTCGAAGGATTCGGCGGCGCTGACGCCTGGCAGGACGCGAGTCTGCGGCGGCAGGTTCAGGAACTTGCGGGCGTCGTCCCAGGCCTTGCCGGCGTCGGCGCCGGGAACGTCGCAGCGTCCCGCGCCCTCGGCGGGGGCCAGCATCACGTCGCCGGTGAACAGGGCGTCCCCCAGCTTGTAGGCGACAGCGCCGGGCAGGCGGCCGGTCAGGGCGATGGCGGTGATCTCCAGCCCGCCCATCGGCAGGGCCTCGCCGTCCTGGGCCAGCTTGTCGAAGTCCCAGCCGTCCAGGTCGACCATGGTCTCGCCCAGCTTGGGGGCCAGGCGCTTGAGGCTCTCGACGACGCCGGCGCCGATGCAGACCGACGCGCCGGTCTCGTACTTGACGTGTCCCGCGGCCGAGACGTGGCCGGTGTGCAGCCCGGTTTCCAGGATCCAGGTCGGGCCCAGGTCGCGGGCGCGGATCTCGGCGATGATCTTGTTGATGAAGCTGGTGTCGACGGCTTCGGTGGCCGGGTCGAAGTCCAGCACCGGGTCGACGATGGCGCAGAGATAGGTGGCCGGATCCACGATAAGGTAGGTCACCGTCCCCGTCGTGGGATGGCGGTATGCGATGATTTCCGGCTGCATCAATCTGCCTCAGACGCCCGAGGCCGGCACCATGACGGCCAAGCCGTTAAACATCCGCGAACAGCGGTCGGGCTTTCGACGAATTTGCGACGGACTATCGTGTGGCGGCGGCCGAACAGGGATGGGCGCCGTCGCGCAAACCCTCGACCCATAGCGGCTCGACATAGCGCCCGCCGTCGCGGAAGCCGGGCGCGCAGCCGTCCGGCGTATCGGACGAGCGGCCGCCGGCGCCGGACATCACCGACAGGGCGACCGAGTGCTGCGAGCCGCCGCGTACGCGGCCGTAGCCGGATCCATAGCCATAGCCGCCATAGCCGTAGCCATAGCCGCCGCCGTAGTACGGGTCGGCATAGAAGCCGCCGTGCTTGCCGAAATCGGTCTTGGAGACGGCGACGCCCACCGTGGTGTTTTCCCCAACCGGGATCAGGGCGCTGGCATAGGCGCTGCGATAGCCGCCGGTGCCGACCGACACGCCCATCGAGCCGTGGATCTTGCGCTTGCCGTCCGCGTCGCGCTCATCCGAGAGGGCGGCGGGCAGGATGCCGCGATGCTCATCATCCATCGGGGGCGAGTGGTAGATGAAGTTGTCGATCTGCTGCTGGGTGGTCAGGGGCGGTGTCGTGGTTGTAGCGACCGGAGTCGGCGGCGCCTGGGCGCTCAGGGCCTGGGCGGACGGCTTGGCCTGGGCGGTGGCGATCACCTCGTCGTCGGCGGTGGACGCCAGGGCGGGACCCGCGAGCGCGGCGCTGACGGCGATGATCGCGAGAAGGGGCCGCATGGGTACGCTCCACGATGACAGGCTCGGCACTCTAGAGCGCCAAGCCAGCGCAATTAGGGCGCTTTTGTTGCCGCCTGGCAAGCTGGGCCCATTTCGAGGATATGGGCCGTGTTCAGAGGGTTTCCAGAGCCGCTTGCACCGCCGCCATGTCCGCAGGTAGCGGGGTCTCGAAGCGTAGCGTCTCGCCCGTGACCGGATGGACGAAGCCCAGCACCGCCGCATGCAGCGCCTGGCGCGCCAGGCCAGCCGCCGCGATCTGGTCGCGCACGACCTGGGCCGGCTGGCCGGCGCCGTAGACGGGATCGGCGAGGCAGGGCGCACCCTTGCTGGCCATGTGGACGCGGATCTGGTGGGTGCGGCCGGTCTCCAGCCGGCAGGCCACGCGGGCGGCCAGGGGCCTGTCCTGCGGTCCGAACACCGCCTCGACGCGGTAGTGGGTGATCGCCGTCCGGCCGCCCGACCGCAGTACGGCCATCTTCTTGCGGTCCCCCGGCGAGCGGCCGATCCGGGTCTCGATCGTACCGCTGGCCGGCGACGGCGCGCCGCGCGTCAGGGCGAGGTACAGGCGATCGATGTCGTGCGTCGCGAACAGCCTGGACAGGCCCTGGTGAGCGATGTCGCTCTTGGCCGCGACCATGACGCCGGAGGTGTCCTTGTCCAGGCGGTGGACGATGCCCGGCCGCGCCACGCCGCCGACGCCCGACAGGCTGTCGCCGCAGTGGTGCAGCAGGGCGTTGACCAGGGTGCCGTTCGGCGTGCCGGGAGCCGGATGCACGGCCATGCCCGCCGGCTTGTCGACCACGATCAGATGCGCATCCTCGTAGAGCACGTTCAGCGGAATGGCTTCGGGCTCCGGATCCGCCGGGGCGGGCGGCGGTACGGACAGGACGTAGGTCCCGGCCTTGGCCTTGCGCGAGGCGTCGGGCACCGGCTCGCCGTGCAGGGTCAGGCGGCCCTCGCCGATCAGCGCCTGCAGGCGCGCGCGCGAGAGGTCGGGAAACAGCGGCGCCAGCACCTTGTCCAGGCGCTGGCCGGCCAAGGCCTCGGGCAGGTCGGCGGTCAGGACCTCCCCGGCGCCCTCGGCGGAGGCGTCGGTGTCCAGGATGTCGTCATCCAGGCGCTCGTCGGTCTCGTCCAGCCTGTCTTCCACCGGGGGTTTCATCGCTCCTTCACAGGTCCGTCGCGTCGTCGACACGGGCCGTGCCTACGGCCGGACCTTGAGTTTGTAATCAGCTTTCCAGTTTCGGGGGGATAGTTCATGCGCGCTTTCCGCACCACCACGCTGTTGACCGCCAGCCTTCTGGCCCTGGCCGTCGCCGCGCCCGCCTTCGCGGCCGAAGACGCCCCGGCGGCCAGCAACGACCAGAACACCCAGCTGGGCGAGCTGGTCGTCACCGCCCAGAAGCGCGCCCAGGACCCCGTGGAGGTGCCGATCGCCGTCACCGCCTATTCGGGCAAGTTCCTGGAGGCCATCGGCGTCAAGGCGTTCGACGAGCTGTCGGCCTTCACGCCCGGCTTTCTGGTGCAGAACCAGTCGAACAACAATTCCGGCTTCGTGATGCGTGGCATCACCTCGGACAGCGGCTCGGCCACCGACGAGACGCGGGTGTCGATCTATCAGGACGGCGTGCCGATCTCGCGCTCGCGCGGCTCGTATGTCGAGCTGTTCGACATGGAGCGAGTCGAGGTCGCCAAGGGGCCGCAGTCGACCCTGTTCGGGCGCGGCGCCCTGATCGGCGCGGTGAACCTGGTGCAGAACAAGGCCAATCCGGCCAGCTTCGACTGGGCCGCCAAGGCCGAGGGCGGCACGGGCGGCTATGAGGTCGGCGAGGCCATGGTCAATTTCGCGTTCGGCGACGGCAGCGCCCTGCGCATCGCCGCCCGTACGCGCCAGAACGACGGCTACGTCAAGGATGCGGCCGGCGGCGACGCCTACAATTCGACCGACACCCAGGCCGTGCGCCTGGCCTATCACCTGGAGCCGGGCCCGCTGAAGATCGACCTGATCGGCAACTACCAGGTCGACGACACCAGCGGCACCTCGTTCAAGAGCCACACCTTCAACCCGACCAACCCGGTCACTGGCGAGGTGCTGGGCAATACCGACATCGCTTCGGCCGCCACCCTGTCGCCGGGCGCGGGTTTCGAGGGCGGCAAGCCGCTGGGCCTGGACCGCAAGGTCTATGGCGTCACGGCCCTGGTCGACTGGCGGCTGAACGACAGCCTGACCCTGTCGTCGATCACCGCCACGCGCGCCTTCCACTCGGTCGAGGTGTTCGATCCGGACGGCTCGAGCCTGCCCATCCTGACCTTCGCCGAGGACGCTCAAGGCCGCCAGCAGAGCCAGGAACTGCGCCTGCGCTACGACGCCGGCGGCCGCTTCTCGGGCTTTGTCGGCGCCAACTATTTCCACGAAACGGGCTCGTGGCGGATCCCCGGCCAGATGGACGAGCGCCTGGTGCTGGCCCTGTTGGCCGGCAATACGTCGCTGGGCGTCAGCCGGCCGAACCCGCAGCCGCTGGCCGTGCTGACCAATCCGGCCTATCTGGCCACCGTGCTGCAGCTGGGCTTCGGCGTCCCCTCGTCGATCGCGCCCGGCATCGTCTCGAACCTGAAGCCGGTGCACCGCGAGGAATTCGCCAACTACGGCGAGAACACCGCCTATGACGTCTATGCCGACGGCACGTTCAAGCTGACCGACAGGTTCGAGGTCACGGCCGGTCTGCGCTACACCAGCGAGGATCGCGAGGCCGCCTATCGCTCGACCGTGCAGAACGGCCGCTCGATCCTGGGCATTTTGCTGGCGGCTCCGACGGCGACCAACCTGTTCCTGGCCGCCCAGCCGAACGCGGTGAACAATCCGCTGCTGCCGACCGTGGGTCTGATCGCCCAGCCGACGACGAACAACGGCGACACCTTCACCAAGAAGATCGACGACAGCGGCCTGACCTGGCGCCTGGTCGGCCGCTACGCCGCGTCGGAGGCTCTGAGCGTCTACGCCTCGTACGCCCGCGGCCGCCGTCCGGACGTGATCTCGGCTAGCGCTCCGGCCACGGCCCTGGGCGCGGCCCGCTTCAATGTCGTCGCGGCCGAGACCGTCGACAGCTACGAGGCCGGCGCCAAGGGCAAGCTGCTGGACGGGCGCCTTTACCTGTCGGGCGCGGTGTTCCGCTACGACTACGACAACTTCGCCACCAGCTTCCGCCAGGGCGCGCAGGTGGTGACCCTGAACGCCGGCAAGGCCAAGGCCTATGGCTTCGAGGGCGAGGCCCGCTTGCAGGCCGGTGAGTTCTGGACCCTGTTCGGGACCTACGCCTACAACCACGCGCGCCTGGAGACGGGCCTGCGCGAGGGCAACCACTTCCGCCTGTCGCCGGACCAGACCTTCTCGGTCGGCGCCGCCTTCAGCCGCGAGGCCCTGGGCGGCAAGCTGACCTTTACGCCGACCTACACCTGGCGCTCGAAGATGTTCTTCGACGACGACAACGACCGGGGCGATCTGCAATCCTCGAGCCTGTTCCCGGACACCAAGGTCGACGAGTTCCAGAACGCCTACGGCCTGCTCAACGTCCGCCTGGGCTTCGGCGCCGTGGACGATCGCTGGAAGGTCGAGGCCTTCGTCGAGAACCTGGCCGACGAGAAGTACCTGAAGGACGCCGGCAACACCGGCGACAGCTTCGGCATCCCGACCTTCATCGCCGGCAAGCCCCGCTTCATGGGCGTGGGCGTGACCTTCCGCCGGTAAAGCGGCATCGTGGCGTAAGAGGGAGAGCTGGGATGAACATCGACCGACGCAAGGTTCTGGGCCTGCTGGGCCTCACGGGCGCTGTCGCCAATGAGGCCGTCGCCGCGCCGATCAGCTGGTACAAGGGGCCGGTGGCCTTCGAGCATGGCGTGGCCAGCGGCGATCTGGGAACGACGTCTGCGATCTTCTGGACGCGGGTGACGCCCAAGGACGCCACGACCGGCGATATCGCCGTGGAGCTGGAGGTCGCCGCCGATCCCGACTTCAAGACCCTGGTGACCCGGTCCACCGGCCTCCGGGCCCGCGCCAGCCGCGACTGGACGGTCAAGCACGACCTGGACGGCGACGGGCTCAAGCCGGGAACCGAATACTGGTATCGCTTCAAGGCGCCTAACCAGGAAGGCGGAGTCGTCGTCTCCCCGGCTGGCCGCACCCGCACCCTGCCGACGGGACAGGTCAAGGATGTCGTGCTGGCCGTGGCCTCGTGCAGCCTGTACCCGAACGGCTACTTCAACGCCTATGACGCCATCGCCAAGCTGGATCGCGTCGACGCGGTGCTGCACCTGGGTGACTACATCTACGAGTATGGCGGCGCGGCCGGCGACTACGGCATGAACTCGCCGACGGCCCCGTCGCGCATGCCCCAGCCGGCGCACGAGATCGTCACCCTGGCCGACTATCGGGCCCGTCACGCCCAGTACAAGACCGATCCCGCCTTGCAGGCCGCCCACGCCCGCGCGCCCTGGATCGTCGTCTGGGACGACCACGAGACCGCCAACGACAGCTGGATCGGCGGGGCCGAGAACCACGATCCCAAGACGGAAGGCGACTGGGCCGCGCGCAAGGCCGCGGCGCTGAAGGCCTATTACGAGTGGATGCCGATCCGTGACGCCACGCCCGGACAGTTGCCCGAGGCCGCCTGGCGCGGCTTCCAGTTCGGCGATGTCGCCAGCCTCTTGATGGTCGAGACGCGCCTGACTGCGCGGACCCGGGAGCTGGACTACGAGACCGACATGCCGATCGTCGACGGCAAGCCCGATGTCGCCGCCTTCGCCGCCAAGTGGAAGGATCCCGCTCACCGCATGATGGGCGAGAAGCAGGAGCAGTGGTTGGCGACCCAGGTCGGCGCCTCGGTCAAGGCCAACACCGCTTGGCAGGTGCTGGGCAACCAGGTGGTGATGGCCCGTGTCGCCCCGCCGGACCTGAAGAAGACCATGGGAGCGGAAGCCTATGAGGCGATGCTGGCCAAGCTGCCGGACTATGCTCGCAAGCGCGTCGCCCAGGCGGTGGCCATGGCGGCCTACGACATCCCCTCGAACCTGGACGCCTGGGACGGCTATCCGGCCGATCGTCAACGGGTCTACGGCATTCTCACGGCCGCCAAGGCGCGCCCGATCGTGCTGGCCGGCGACAGCCATATGTTCTGGGCCAATGAGCTATGGGACGACGCGGGCAAGACCCGGGTGGCGGCCGAGTTCGGCGCGACCTCGGTGACCTCGCCGGGCTATGGCGACATCCTGCCCGGCGCGCCGCTGGGCGAGGCCTTCGTGCAACGGAACAGGGAGGTGAAGTACGCCCACCCGAGCGCCAAGGGCTACCTGCTGCTGACCCTGGAACATGGCAAGGCGACCGGCGAACTGATCGCCGTCTCGACGATCCTCGAGCCGAAATACGAGGCCACCGTGCTGAAGCGCTTCGTGGTGACCCCGGCCGCCGACGGTGGGGTCGAGGCGTTGAAGGAGGCGTAGATATCTCTCCTCCCCTCAGGGAGGTGGCCCGGAGGGGCGGAAGGGGGCGGCGCGGCCGACGCCGAGTAGGCCCCCTAAGTCGCTCCGCGGCAGTTCTCCCCCAGGAGGGGGAGCAGAGGTCGAACTACCGCCGCTCCAGCGCCAGGCGCAGACCGAACGCCACGAAGACGCCGCCGGTCACCCGGTCCAGCCAGCGCACCACGACGGGCACGCGCAGCAGGCCGGCGATCGGCACCGTGGCGGCGATCAAGGCCGCGAACCACAGCAGGCCCTCCACGACGTGGATGCCGGTCAGCAGCAGCCCGAACCGCGCGGGATCAACGCCGGGCGGCATGAACTGCGGCAGGAACGAGACGTAGAAGATCCCGACCTTCGGATTGAGCAGGTTGGTCAGCAGCCCTCGACGCATCGCAGCGATCGGGCCGGCGTCGACCGCCTTCATCTCGCCGGGCTCGAAGGCGTCGCGCGGCTTCAGGATCATGCGGATCCCGGTCCAGGCCAGATAGGCCGCGCCGATCCACTTCAGCACGGTGTAGGCCATCTCCGACGCGGTCAGCAGCGCGCCGACCCCGAACGAAGCGGCCGCGCCCCAGACCAGGCAGCCCAGGCCGATGCCGATCGCCGCGCCGATCGCGCGGCGTGGGCCCTCGGCCGCGGCGGTGCGGATGACGAGGGCGGTGTCCAGGCCAGGCGTCAGGGTCAACAGACCGGCGGCCAGGGTGAAGGCGATCAGAGCCTCAGGCGTGGTCATGCAGGGGCGCCTCTCTTTCGACGAGCTTTCCGTCTTCCCAGACGCGGTAGAAGCACGAGCGGAAACCGACGTGGCACGCGCCGCCGTCGCCGCGCGGACGCACCTTCAGAAGCACAGCGTCCTGGTCGCAGTCGACCCGCAGCTCGACCACGTCCTGCAACTGGCCGCTGGTCTCGCCCTTCTTCCAGAGTTCGTTGCGGGAGCGGCTGAAGTAGTGGGCGACGCCAGTCTCGACCGTCAGCTTCAAGGCCTGATCGTTCATCCAGGCCAGCATCAGGATCTCGCCGCTGTCCGCGTGCTGGGCCACCGCCACGACCAGGCCGTCGGCGTTGAAGCGGGGCGCGAGGGCCGAGCCGCGCTCCAGATCGTGCTTGCTGTGGGCTTGAGGGAACAGGTCGGTGCTCATGGCGCCACATATGGCGCAGGGATCGAGCCTGCGCTAGCTTCCCGGCCGCTTGCGGGGAGCGCAATGAACCTGAAAGACCGTATCAAGGCCGCCGTTGCGGCGCTGGACGTCTGGGCCCGGCCCTGGGCGCGGCGCTCGCGCTGGAACGGCTACGCCTACGAGTTCCTGGTGTTCGGCCTGAAGCAGGCCTGGGCCTGCCTGTTCGGCGGGCTGATGTTGGCCCTGCTGGTCGGCACCCACCTGTTCTGGCCGCAGCACGCGTCGCTGGCGCGCTACGATTTCCTGGTGATCGCCTCGGTCGCCATCCAGGCGATGCTGCTGGCCCTGAAGCTGGAGCGCTGGGACGAGGCGCTCGTCATCTTCATGTTCCACGTCGTCGGCACGATCATGGAGCTGTTCAAGACCGCCCACGGTTCGTGGATCTATCCTGAGCCCAGCCTCCTGCGGATCGGCGGCGTGCCGCTGTTCACCGGCTTCATGTACGCCTGCGTCGGCAGCTACATCGCCCGGATCTGGCGCCTGTTCGACATCACCTTCGTGCGCTACCCGCCGTTCTGGAGCACCCACATCCTGGCGGTGCTGATCTATGCCAACTTCTTTACCCATCACTACATGATCGACCTGCGCGTAGGCCTGTTCGCCCTGTCGGCGTTGTTGTTCGGGCGCAGCTGGTTCGTGTTCACGCCCGACCAGACGGCGCGCCGCATGCCCATGCTGATGGGCTTTGTCCTGGTGTCGCTGTTCATCTGGTTCGCCGAGAACCTCGGCACCTTCGCCGGCGCCTGGATCTATCCCAGCCAGGCGGGCGGCTGGCGCCTTGTGCCGATCGAGAAGATGGGCGCCTGGTACCTTCTGATGCTGATCAGCTTCGTCCTGGTGACGCTGGTGCACCGTCCTGTCGACGCCTGCGTGGCGCGGCTTCGCGAGGGCATCTGGCGGGCGGCTTGATCTCTGCTCCCCCACTGGGAGCTGTCGCGGAGCGACCGAGGGGCCATCTCGGCATAGGCCGCGCTGCCCCCTCCGGCCCTCTGGGCCACCTCCCCCTGAGGGTGAGGAGAAATTCGATCTACTTCCGCACCAGATCCATGAAGCGCTGCTGCAGGACCTTGTCGGTCTTGAACACGCCGCGGAACTGGGTGGTGATCGTCGAGACGTCGTGGTGGCGCACGCCGCGGGTGCTCATGCACTGGTGCTCGGCGTCGATCAGCACGGCGACGCCGGCGGCGCTGAGGTGGTCCTCGATGGCGTCGGCGATCTGCATGGTCATGGTCTCCTGGGTCTGGAGACGCTTGGCGAAGATCTCGACCAGGCGGGCCAGCTTTGAGAGGCCGACGACCTTGCCGGTCGGCATGTACGCCACCCAGGCCTTGCCCAGGAACGGCGCCATGTGGTGTTCGCAGTGGCTCTGCACGTCGATGCCGCGCAGCATGACCATGTCGTCATAGCCCTGCACGTCCTCGAAGGTGCGCGACAACTCCTTGGCTGGATCGCCGTGATAGCCGGCGAACCACTCGCCATAGGCCTCGACGACGCGTTCGGGCGTGTCCAGCAGGCCTTCGCGGTCGGGATTGTCGCCGGCCCAGGCCAGCAGGGTCCGCACGGCGGCCATGGCCTCGTCTTTGGTGGGGCGCTGGGCGGGTTCAAGATCAAGACCGGTGGCGTCGTCCGTACCGATCAGGGTTCGCTCGCGGGTCAGTGCGTCCATGTTTGAGGGAGTCTTTCCACGGGCTGAGTTGCGCCGGAACGCCGATCGCCCCGGAATTACGCGTGCCACCCGTTTCAGTTACGGCCGGGCGAGCGATTTAGACGCATCGCGACATGGCCCTGGCCGTATCTGGAAGCTATATGGGGCCCGTCCCTCCGTGGGGCAACACCTCCTTTACGTCAGGTTGCCGCGACCCAATGACCCTGAAGATCCACGACACCATGGCGCGCGAGAAGCGCGACTTCGTTCCCGCCGACCCCAAGCGCGTGACGATGTATGTCTGCGGTCCGACGGTCTACAACCACGCCCATATCGGCAATTTCCGGCCCGTGGTCGCCTTCGACGTGCTCTTTCGAGTGCTGCGCCACCTCTATGGCGAGGACGCGGTGGTCTATGCCCGCAACGTCACGGACGTGGACGACAAGATCAACAAGAAGGCGGCCGACGAGGGCGTCGAGATCAAGGTCATCACCGACCGCTATCTCGCCGCCTATCACGAGGACGCCGACGCCCTGGGCGCGCTGCGTCCCACGCTCGAGCCCAAGGCCACCGACCACATCGGCGCGATCGTCGAGATGATCGGCAAGCTGGTCGACAACGGTTCGGCCTACGCCGCCGAAGGTCACGTGCTGTTCGACACCCAGAGCTTCGCCGACTATGGCCAGCTCTCCGGCAGGCCCCTGGACGAGATGATCGCCGGCGCCCGCGTCGAGGTCGCGCCCTACAAGCGCCATCCGGCGGACTTCGTGCTGTGGAAGCCGTCCAAGGAGAACGAGCCCGAGTGGGACAGCCCCTGGGGCGCGGGGCGTCCGGGCTGGCACATCGAGTGCTCGGCCATGATCGACAAGGCTCTGGGTGCGACCATCGACATCCACGCCGGCGGCATCGACCTGACGTTCCCGCACCACGAGAATGAGGTGGCCCAGAGCCGCTGCGCCCATGGGGCGCCGGTCCTCGCCAACTACTGGATGCACAACGGCTTCCTCGACATGAGCGGGGAGAAGATGTCCAAGAGCCTGGGCAATGTGATCATCCCGCACGAACTGCTGAAAACGGTTCCGGGCGAGGTGATCCGCTGGGCGCTGCTGTCGGCCCACTATCGTCAGCCGCTGGACTGGACCCCCGAACTGATCGAGCAGTCGCGCAAGTCGCTGGACCGTCTGTACGGCGCCCTGCGTCGCGCCAAGGACATCGCGCCCGACCAGGCCATGGAGGCCCCGGCCGAGACGCTCGCGGCCTTGCTGGACGACCTCAACACGCCGCTGGCCGCCTCGACCCTGTTCGAGGTGTCGAGCCTGATCGAGAAGGCCGTCACCGCCGGCGACGCCGTCGCCATCGCCGCCAACAAGGCCCGCCTGCTCGAGGCCGGCGCCCTGATGGGCTTCCTGCAGGCCGATCCGGACAGCTGGTTCGAGGGCGATGCGTCCGATGAGCTGAAGGCCCAGGTCGAGGATCTGCTGGCCAAGCGCGTCGCCGCCCGCGCCGCCAAGGACTGGCCCGCCGCCGACGCCATCCGCGCCGAGCTGGACGCCCTGGGCGTGGTGGTCATGGACGGTCCCGCCGGCGCAACCTGGCGGATGAAGGACTGAGGGCAGCCTGCGATGAAACGCGCCGTCGAACACCGCATCGGGGTCCAGGCTCCCGCCGAGATCGTCTGGGAGGTCGTGTCCGAGTTCGAGACCTGGCACCAGTGGAACCCGCTTTACCGTCGGGCCGAAGGGCAGATGAAGATCGGCACCGCCCTGACGCTGGAGCAGCACCTGCCCGGCCTGCCGGCGATGGTCATCACCCCGGTCGTCCAGGACTGGGTGCCTTACGAACAGCTGCACTGGCGCTCCACGCGCCTGGGCGGTTTCGTCACTGCGATCCGCTATCTGGAGATCGAGAACATGGGCGAGACCAACTCGACCTTCTCGAACGGCGAGCTGTTCATGGGTCTCCTGCTGCGCTTCGTCTCACGCGACGAGCGCCGCCGGCTGAAGGCCGCCTTCACCGAAATGGGCGAGGCCGTCCGCGACCGCGCCGAAGCCATCTGGTCCGAGCGCCGGCGGGCCACCATTTAAGACTCGCGATGATCGACGACCTCTACAGCGCCAAGATCCTGACGCTCGTGGCCAACATGCCGCGCAGCGGTCGCCTGGCCGCGCCGCACGCCAGCGCCGAGAAGACCGCCAAGCTGTGCGGCAGCCGGATCGTCGTCGACGTGGCGGTCGAGGACGGCAAGATCGTCGACTTCGCCCAGGAGGTTTCGGCCTGCGCCCTGGGCCAGGCGGCCGCCGCGATCTTGGGCGCCAACGTGATCGGGGCGGAACTTTCCGACATCGAGTTGGCGCGGGACTCGCTTGCCGCTATGCTGAAGGCGAACGGCTCGCCTCCTGCGGGCCGGTTTGCGGAGCTCGCCGTGCTGGAGCCGGTCAAGGACTATCCCGCCCGTCACGCCTCGACGCTGCTGGCGTTCGAGGCGACGGTCGAGGCTGTCCGGAAGGCCACAGGCGTCGGCGAAACGCGAACTAGCACCGCCGGCGCGGCTTGATCGCCCCTCCAAGGGGGTTAGTACTTTACTGGACTAACAGGCGTCGCGCGCAGGCATGACCTTCTACGAACGCACCGTCGATTTGGGTCTCCGGACCTACAAGTTGACGCTCTCGCCCCTCATCGGGCGTCAGTGCCGCTTCGCGCCGAGTTGTTCGGAGTACGCGGCCGCCGCCCTCAAGGATCATGGCCCGCTCAAGGGTTCCTGGTTGGCGTTGCGACGGATCTGCCGCTGCAATCCGTTTGGTGGATCGGGCTACGACCCGCCGCCGGAGCGACGCCAGCCACGCAAGTGGATATGTGAAGAATGATCGATCTAGTTTTCCCCGACGGCTCCTCCCGTCAGTACCCTGACGGCTCGAGCGGGCGCGACGTCGCCGCTGCCATCTCCAAGTCGCTGGAAAAGAAGGCGCTGCTGATCAAGCTGGATGGCCAGGTGCTGGACCTGGACCGCCCCCTGACGCCCGACCTGCTGACGGGCGAACGCAAGTTCGAGATCCTGACGCGCGAGGCCCCCGAAGCCCTCGACACCATCCGCCACGACACGGCCCACGTGCTGGCCGAGGCCGTGCAGGAGCTGTTCCCCGGCACGCAGGTCACGATCGGCCCGAATGTCGAGGACGGCTTCTACTACGACTTCGCCCGCGACGAGCCGTTCAGCCTGGACGATCTGGAAAAGATCGAAAAGCGCATGAAGGAGATCGTCGACCGCGACGAGAAGATCACGCGCGAGGTCTGGGACCGCGACGAGGCCATCAAGCACTTCGACGAGATCGGCGAGCAGTACAAGGCCCAGATCATCCGTGACCTGCCGGGTACCGACACGATCACGGTCTATCGCCAGGGGAACTGGAAGGACCTGTGCCGCGGCCCGCACCTGCCGTCGACCAAGCACGTCGGCAAGGCCTTCAAGCTGACGAAACTGGCCGGCGCCTACTGGCGCGGCGACCAGAACAACGCCCAGCTGCAGCGCATCTACGGCACGAGCTGGGCGTCCGAAGCCGATCTCGACGCCTATCTGAAGCGCATCGAGGAAGCCGAGAAGCGCGATCACCGCAAGCTGGGCAAGACGATGGACCTCTTCCACATCCAGGAAGAGGGCAAGGGCATGGTGTTCTGGCACGCCAAGGGCTGGGCCCTGTACCGCGTGCTCGAGGACTACATGCGCCGTCGCCTGGACGCGGCCGGCTACAAGGAAGTGAAGACCCCGCAGATCCTCGACAAGAGCCTGTGGGAGAAGTCGGGCCATGCCGAGAAGTTCGGGCACGCGATGTTCATGTGCGAGAGCGCCGAGGGCGAGGTCCTGGCGGTCAAGCCGATGAACTGCCCCGGCCACATCCAGATCTTCAACGTCGGCCAGAAAAGCTATCGTGAACTGCCGCTGCGCATGGCCGAGTTCGGCGCCTGCCACCGCTACGAGCCCTCGGGCGCGATGCACGGCATCATGCGAGTGCGGGCCTTCACGCAGGACGACGCCCACATCTTCTGCCGCGAAGAGCAGGTCACGGAAGAAAGCGCCCGGTTCATCGAACTGTTGCGCAGCGTCTATAACGACCTGGGCATGACGCTGGCCGACACCAAGTTCTCGACGCGTCCCGAACTGCGCGCGGGTACGGACGAGGTCTGGGACAAGGCCGAGGCCGCTCTGTCCGCAGCCGCCGAGGCCGCGGGTGAGACTTTGGTGCTGCAGCCAGGTGAAGGCGCCTTCTATGGCCCGAAGCTAGAGTTCTCGCTGAAAGACGCCATTGGTCGAGTTTGGCAGTGCGGCACGCTGCAACTTGATTTCGTTTTGCCGGAACGATTGGACGCCGAGTACGTTTCGGAGGATGGTTCGAAGAAGCGTCCGGTGATGCTTCACCGGGCGATCTTGGGGTCCTTCGAGCGGTTCATCGGCATCCTGTTGGAAAACTACGCGGGCGCCCTGCCGGTCTGGCTGGCGCCGACGCAGGTGGTCGTGGCGACGATCACGTCCGACGCCGACGCATACGCTCTGGAGGTCGTCGAGAAATTGACGAAACTGGGGATGCGCGCGGAAGTGGATCTGCGTAATGAGAAGATCAACTACAAGATTCGCGAGCACAGCCTCGCCAAGGTTCCTGTGATCGCGGTGGTCGGACGTAAGGAAGCAGAAACGGGCCAACTGGCCCTTCGGCGTCTGGGCGGCGAAGGCCAGAGCGTGCTGTCGCTGGAAGAAGCCCTGCGCGTCCTGAAGGCCGACGCCACGCCGCCCGACGTCAAGCGCGCCCAACTCGCTTCGCCAGAATCTGTCTTGGGGGCCGCGACCGCCTGATGAATAGCATTCTCCCGTCCGCCTCGACCCTTGCCGTGGGTGCTCGTCCGGCTCGTCCGCACGTGTCCGTGGTCATGGTCGTGTACCGGACGGGGGAGGCGCTGGTCGAAAGCATCAGGCACGTGCTGGCCGAGCCGCTGGTCGACGAGTTCGTCATCGTCGACAACGGCTCCAGCCCGCGCGACGAGGACATGCTGCGCTCGCTGGCCCTGACCGAGCCGCGCGTGGTGCTCAAGCAGGGCCACGGCAACATCGGCTTCGCGCGCGGCGCCAATCTGGGCGCCAGCACGGCCGGCGGCGAGTACATCGTCTTCCTCAATCCCGACGCCAATCTGCAGCCCAACTGCGTGGCGGCCCTGGTGACGGCCTTCAAGGGCCAGCCGGTCCCGACCATCGTCGGCGCCCGCGTGCTGAACGTCGACGGCACCGAACAGCGCGGCGGCCGGCGCGGCGAAGTCACGCCGATGACCACCGTGCTCAGTTTCGGCCAGCTGACCCGTCGCTATCCCAAGCTGGCCGGCTTCGAGATCCATCGCGAGAACGAGCCGGTGCCGGGCGCGCCCGTACCGATGCCGACCATCTCCGGCGCCTGCTTCGCCATGCGCCGGGGCGACTTCGAGGCCCTGAGCGGCTTCGACGAGGGCTATTTCCTGCATGTCGAGGACATCGACCTGTGCTGGCGCGCCCGCCGCGCTGGCGGCCAGGTGCTGTTCCAGCCCAACGCCCAGGTCGTGCACCTGGGCCACACCAGCCTGGAACATCCGGTCAAGGTCGAGTTCCACAAGGGCGTGGGCCTGACCCGCTACTTCATCAAGCGCGCCGACAGCCTGCAGCTGTTCGCCGCCGCCGTGCTGCTGGCCCCGGCCATCATGCTGATGAGCGTCTTCCGCCCGCTGCTGTGGAAGATGACCGGGCGACCGATCTAGGTTCGCCGGGACGAGCGCCGCGCGCTCACATAGGCCCGATCGTCTCGAACCGCAGTCCGTCCGGGCCCTCGATCGAGGTCGGGGCCTGCAGGTTCTTCGCCGGCAGCATCGCCCGATAGCGCTCGTAGACGGTCTTGGCCTTGCCGGCCTTGACCGTCAGGCAGAGGTCGTATTCGCCCTCGCGTCCCCAAGGCTTGCGCTGCGATCCGGCCACGTCGCGGTCGGCTTTCACGGCCGCCGCCACACGCTCGGCCAAGGGGCGGTCTATGCCCGCGCCGTAGCTGGCGAACTTGAGGGTCACGTCGCAACGGCCCGCGCCACCGTTGGCCGCCTCTGTCTCCGGCGCGACCGTCGCGCAGGCGATCAGGACCAGGGCGAGCAGGGCGGCAAGGCGCTTCATGCGGGGAAACCTCCGGCGCGGGCCAGGGACGAGGCGGGGGTCTTGCCCAGGCGTTCGCTGATCTGGCGGCCGATCTCGATCAGCGCGCCCAGGTCGTAACCCGTCTCGAAGCCGGCCCGTTCCAGCATGTAGACTAGGTCCTCGGTGCCGATGTTGCCCGTGGCCGCCGGCGCGAACGGACAGCCGCCCAGGCCGCCGACCGAGGCGTCCAGCACGTCGACGCCGGCCTGTACGCTGGCATAGGCGTTGGCCAGACCCGTGTTGCGGGTGTCGTGGAAGTGCATGCGCAGGCGGGCGTCCGGCGCCGCGGCGCGCACGGCCTCGATGCGCTTGGTCACGACCCACGGATCGGCCACCCCGATGGTGTCGGCGATGGCGATCTCGGGGACGCCCAGGGCCGCCGCCTCGCGGGCGATGGCCACGACCTGGTCCTCGGAGACCTCGCCGTCGAACGGACAGCCGAACGCCACCGAGATGGTCGCGGTGATCGGTGGGCCGCCGTCGATCGCCTGGCGCTCGGCGATCGCGGCCAGCGTGTCGATCTGCTGGCGCACCGTGGCCCCCTGGTTGGCCACGCCGAAGCCGTCCGAGGCGCAGACCACGACATTGGCCTCGTCGCAGCCGGTCGACACGCAACGTTCCCAGCCGCGCATGTTGAGGACCAGGCCGATACGTGAGTGGACCCGGTCGCGCGGCAAGGCGTCCATGATCTCTTCCGCGCCCGCCATCTGCGGCACGCGGTTGGGATTGACGAACGACACGACCTCGGTGCGCTGGGCCCCGGCGGCTTCCAGCCTGCGGATCAGGTCCAGCTTCTCGTCGACCGACAGGATGGCCTTCTCGTTCTGCAGGCCATCGCGCGGCCCGACCTCGACGATCTGGATAAAGCGGCTCATCGGCCGTCCTCCGCGCCTTCGTTGTCCGTGGGTTCGGGTGACGTGTCTCGCGGGTCCTGCGGCGCGCCGCGGTAGATCGTCAGCCTCTCCTTGTCGCCGTCGGAATAGTTCAGGCCTTCGATCGTGGCGACCGGACGGGGCGTCA
Organism: uncultured Caulobacter sp.; assembly: GCA_966211605.1. Lineage (GTDB taxonomy): Bacteria > Pseudomonadota > Alphaproteobacteria > Caulobacterales > Caulobacteraceae > Caulobacter. The sequence continues at coordinate 51,696 of CBIHOB010000011.1, read as the reverse complement.
GGCCCATGTCGGCCATGGCGGCGCGGAAGGGCTTCTCCTCGCGCCCTTCGACTACCGCCGGGCGGCCTTCCGAGACCGCATCGGCCGCGCCCTCACCGTCGGTCAACTGGGTGGCGGTGCCCAGCTGGAAGATCAGGCTGGGTTCGGCATACCCGGTCAGAGCCACGGGACCCGCAGCGCCCGAGCGCGGCGACAGGCGGGCCTTGTCCAGGGCGTCGGCGACATCCTTGGACAGGAACAGGGGCTCCAGGCGCGGCAGCAGGCCGGCGGTGAGGGCGATGTGGGCGGCGACGCCCAGTGCGCCGGCCGTGACCAGGGCGCGCGCGGAATGGTGGCGCAGCAGCAGCAAGGCCCCGGCGACGCCCGCCGCGACGGCCAGCAGAGCGGCCAGACCGGCCCAAGCCAGGTCGTCCTTCGCGCCGAACGCGGTCTGGCCATAGACCGCGACGGCGGCCAGCAGGACGCCCATCAGCGTCGACAGGCCCGCCCCGATCCAGCGCGGCCACTTGCCCAGCGGCTCGCGCACGGCCGCCGCCATCAGCATGGCCAGGGCCCCATAGGCCGGCAGTTCGTAGTGAACGAGCTTGGTCGGCAGGATCTCGAACATCAGCCAGGTCGGGACCAGCCAGCAAAGGGCGAAGCGCACGCCAGGCTCATTGCGACGGGTCCAGCCCACCACGAGACCGGCCGGCAGCAGCAGGGTGGCCGGGAACGACAGCAGCGGCGCCAGCAGGGTGTGATAGCCGAAGGGCCCCGAATGGCCCTCCTGGCCGCCGGCCATCTTGGGGGCCAGGTCGCCGCCCACCGCCGCGCCCCAGAAGGCGCCGTCGGTGGCCACGGTGATCATCATCGCCCAGGGCAGGGTGATGGCGGCGAACAGGATCAGGCCCCAGGTCCAGCCCAGGTTCTTCATCCAGCCCGCCTTGCGGTCCCAGATCGCCAGGGCGATCAGGGCGAGGAACGCGACGAGCAGGCCCACCGGCCCCTTGATCAGGGCGGCCACCGACAGGCCCGTCCAGAAGGCCAGCTTGGTCCATTTGCCGGCCTTCTCGCCATTCAGGCGGGCGGCGTAGATCCGCGCCAGGGCAGCCATGGCCAGGGTGGTGGATCCGCACAGGGTCGCGTCGGTCTTGGCGATGAAGGCTTCGGTCGACAGCAGGAAGGTCGCGCCCAGGATCGCGCCGGCCAGCAGGCCCGTGCGCGGATCGAACAGCGCCGCCGCGCCCCAGGCGCAGGCCGCCGCCGCCAGCATGGCGCCCAGCAGGGACGGGATGCGATAGGCCCAGATCCGGCGATCCTCGGCGTCGGAGAAGGCCTTGACGCTCATGGCCTGCAGCCAGTGGATGCCGACGGGCTTCTTGAAGCGCGGCTGGTCCTGGAACTTGATGACGACGTAGTCGCCGGTCTCCAGCATCTGCGAGGTGGCCTGGGCGAAGCGGGATTCGTCGCGGTCCAGCGGCGGCATGGCGAACAGGCCCGGCAGGCCGGCGATCAAGGCGACCAAGGCGGCGAACAGAGGACCGCGCCACCCGCGGCTCCAGTCATCCAGGCGAGATTCAAGCGTCATGGGCCCTGCTTTAGCACGATCCTTCCGCGTGACGACTTTTGCTGTATTAGGGGGCGATGACCGCCGTCCCCGACTTTTCTGTAGTCGTTCCCGTCTTCGACGAGGGCGAGGCCGCGCCGAAGCTCGCCCGTGAGATCGCCCAGGCCTTCGCCGGCGAGAACTACGAGATGATCTTCGTCGACGACGCCAGCCGCGACGACACCAAGGCCCGGCTGATCGCCCTGAAGGCCGAGATCCCGCAGCTGCGCGTGCTGGGCCACCGTAAGAACTCAGGCCAGAGCCGCGCGGTGCGCAGCGGCATCCTGGCCGCGCGCGGGCCGATCATCATCACCCTGGACGGCGACGGCCAGAATGACCCGGCTGACGCGCCGCGCCTGGCCAAGGCGCTGCGGGCCGGTCCGACCAACCTGGCCCTGGTCGGCGGCGAGCGGGTCAAGCGCCAGGACAGCAACGCCAAGCGTTTCGCTTCCAAGTTCGGCAACGGCGTGCGCAAGCGGCTGCTGAAAGACACCGCCAACGACACCGGCTGCGGCCTCAAGGCGTTCCGGCGCGAAGCCTTCCTGCGCCTGCCGTACTTCGACCACATCCACCGCTACATCCCCGCCCTTATGCTGCGCGAGGGCTACGATGTGGCGTTCGAAGCGGTGAACCATCGTCACCGCGAGAGCGGGGTGTCTAAGTACACCAATTTTGGCCGCCTGAAGGCGTCGATCTCGGACCTGCTGGGCGTGATGTGGCTGCAGTCGCGGGCCCGCAATCCCCAGGGCGTGGACGAAGCGTAGCGCTTCGCAGGCGAGCCGGCTTCACGGGCGGCGAAAATCCCGTTACGCCTTAACCATGCCGGTGGGTTCGCCCGCCGAAGGGGGATTTCCGAATGTTCGCGGCCATTCCGCTGCTGGCCTTGCCGGTGCTTATCTACAATCTGATCGCCCTGACCCTGGCGGGCGGCTTCAAGGCCGCCGACGCCAGCGTGCGGCTGACCGATCGGCTGTTCACGATCCACATGACGTCGCGCGCCGAATGGGCGGTCAGCCTTGGCGACCTCTTGCTGGCGGCCTCTCTGGTGGTGTTGTTCGTCGAGCTTCTGAAGTCGACCACCAGCCGCCGGATCGCCATCATCAACCACTCGCTGTCGATGGTGCTGTTCATCCTGTGCCTGGTCGAGTTCCTGCTGTTCCCGGCCTTCGCGACTTCGACCTTCTTCCTGGTCACCCTGATGGTGCTGCTGGACGTCCTGGCCGGCTTCATCGTCACCATCGTCGCGGCCCGCCGCGACGTCGACTTCGGCGATCACTAGGCTATTTCAAGCCCCAGCACCGACAGCGGCCGCTCCAGCGGAGCGCCCAGGATGTTGGGCGAACCGATGTCGCCGTGCCGCCACGTGGCGTAGCCCATCGACTTCAGCAGCTTCAGCGCATCCTGGCTGCGCTGGTCGGGCTGGCATTCCATGTAGATCAGCGGCCGGTGGGCCCGGATGGTCTTGGTCGCGCCGCGCAGGACGTCGATCTCCATACCCTCGACGTCGATCTTGATCAGGTGGCAGGCGGCCAGCTTCAGGCCATCCAGCGTGATCATCTCGACCACCTCGGCCGGCGCGTCGTCCAGATAGCTCAGCGTCTCGGCGCGGTCGCGATCGGGCGCCAGGGTCATCGCGCCGAAGTTGCTGGGCAGGTCATAGCGGACGCCCGGCAGGCGCATTCGTCCCTTCTTGGCCCCGACCAGGTTCAGGTGGGCGTGGACATTGGTCCAGCTGTTCAGCGCCACGGTGGCGACCATGGCCTGGAACATGATCCGCTGGGGCTCGAAGGCGTGGACCACGCCCGCGGGTCCCACGAAATGGCAGAAGGCCAAGGTGTGCGCGCCCATGTTGGCGCCGACGTCCAGCACGGTCTGGCCGGGCTGGATCAGCTGTTCCAGCAGGTCCAGCTCGTCGCCCGACCAGACCCCGGTCTCGCAAATCCCGGCCGAGACGAAGAGGTCGTTGCGGTTCAGCAGCATGGGGCCGTAGCGGGAGGCGACGACCTCGTTGAATTCGGCCCTGGCCGACAGCGCCGCCGCGGGCGGGGGCGCGTCCGCGAGGCGCGCGATGGCCCGCTCATGCGGCTCCAGCACCTTGGCGGAAGGATGCGCGCGCCACGCTCGCCACAGGGTGACGCCAGCGGCCATCGGGGCTTGACGCCACGCTGACGGCGCCGCCGCCGACCGCAGATTTTCCAGGACGGCGTCGGCCGTTTCGCCGCGACGCACGCCGATCAGGTCCAGTCCGACCTGGTCCCATAGCAGACCATCGTCGACCGCCAGGGAGACACCTTGAACCGCGTCCGGCAGCAGGCCCTCCGGATCGGCCGAGAAGACCCTCCGCGGATGGGCCAGCACCACGGCCTCGCCGCCCGCCGCGCCGAACTGGACGAGGCTGTGCAGCCGGATGACGCCGAAGCGTTCGGCCAGGCTGGCGGGCGGGTCGGTCACGATGGTCTCGGTCGAGACGGCGGCGCGGTCGGACTGCGCTTCGGCCCACGCCGTGACACTTTCGGCGACCGACGGCGAGACGTTGCACAGATGCAGGTGGACGCCCCAGTCCGGCGCCACGGCCTCCACCGACCGCGCCAGGCGCAAAGCCGCCTCGGCCTCGCGGTCCCCCAGGGCCACGCTGAGCACGGTCCGGGCGGCTTTCGGCGGCGGAAAGGCAAAGGGAGCCGGCGCCGCCAGGCGCGTGTCCACCGCCGACGCGGGCCATTCGACCGGACGGCCCAGCCGCTCCAGAGCCGCGGCCAGGCACAGTTCGGCGACGCCGTCGTCCGAAGCGTTCAGCGCAATGGCCTTGCGGGCGGCCTCGACGCAGCCTTCGTACGCGCCGCGCTCCAGGCGCAGGATGGCGACGGCCAACCAGGACGGACCGTGCCAGGCGGCGCCGACCAGGCCGCCCAGGAAGCAGCTTTCGGCCACCTCCAGGTCGCCGCTGAAGCGCAGCACCATGACGCCGCAGTTGTAGTGATGCTCGGGGATCTCCGGCCACCGGGCGCGCGTGTCCCTGAACGCCTCGAAGGCGGTTTCCACGTCGCCCAGGCAGGCGGCGGCCAGACCCGTGGACGAGAGGGTGACGCCCTGGTCGCCTTCGATTCCAAAGAGGTCGCGCGCCGACGCCAGGGTCGCGGCCATCGCCCGGTAACGCCGGAAATGGCAGTCGCGCGCAGCTTGCATCAGCAGCTGGACCCGGACCGGGTCCAGCGTGTCCTGGATGGCGAAGGGCGCCAGCTGGACCCAGTCCAGCCGCGACCTCAAGTAGGCCCTGCTCACGCCGGCGCGCTCGGAATCGATCATGGGTTGATCCTAAGCGACACAGGCGGACGGGCTCTAGCCGCCGGGGAAGCCGCCGGTCTGACGCAGAGCCTCGCCCAGGGCCATGGAGGCGGTGGTGGCGAGGTTCATCGAGCGGGCGTCCGGCATGATCGGGATGACGATCCGGCCCTGAGCGGCGGCATGAACCTCTTCGGGCGCGCCGCGGCTCTCGTTGCCGAACAGCAGGGTGTCTCCGGGTTCGAACGAAAAACGATGGAAGGGCGTGGCCCCTTTCGTCGTGAACAGCAGCAGCCGGCCCTCGGCCCGTTCCGGCGCCTTAAGGAACGTCTCCCAGCTGTCATGGCGCTTGAGCTTGGCCAGCGGGCCATAGTCCAGGGCCGCGCGCTTCAAGCTCTTGTCGTCCAAGGGAAAACTGCAGGGCTCGATGACATCCAGCCCGATGTCGAAACAGGCGGAAAGCCGGATCGCGGCCCCGACGTTTTGGGGAATGCCTGGTTGAAAAAGTGCGATGCGCATAATAAGCGAACCAACCACAGGGCTAGCAGGGGCTTTGCCGCGAATCGAAAGGACTTGCGGACTCGGGCCGCGCGTCCGATAGGACGATCCGACCGCTGCCTTGTGGCGGGGATCCGCATGCGGGTCCAGCAAGATATGGCGTCGAAAGGCGCTTCTCCAAGCCCGCCGCTCCCGCGGCTGGCGGAATAAAGGGGTGACTAGGTGGCCGACACCGCCGTGGGCGCAACGACCGAGCCGGAACATGGGAGCGATCCCTCCCGGCGCGACTTCATTCACATCGCCGCGATCGCGGCCGCCGCCGGCGGCGCCGCGTCGCTGGTGTGGCCGTTCATCGACCAGATGAACCCGTCCGCCGACACGCGGGCCCTGGCCTCGACCGAGTTCGACCTGACCAAGGTCGCCGAGGGCCAGCAGGTCACGATCAAGTGGCGCGGCAAGCCGCTGTTCGTGCGCAACCGCACCAAGGCGGAAATCGCCAAGGCCGTGGCCGACGACGCCGCGCCGATGAAGGATCCGGCGACGGACGCCTCGCGCGTGAAGCCGGGCAAGGCCAACTGGCTGATCGTCGGCGGCAACTGCACCCACCTGGGCTGCGTGCCGACCTTCGGCGGCGGCGAGTACGGCGGCTGGTTCTGCCCCTGCCACGGCTCGGTCTACGACACCTCGGGTCGTATCCGTAAGGGCCCCGCGCCCCTGAACCTGGTGGTTCCGGAATACGCCTTCCTCACCGACACCAAGGTCAAGATCGGCTAAGCGAGATGAGCGGACATTCGACCTATCAACCGAAGACCGGTATCGAGCGCTGGCTCGACGCCCGTCTGCCGATCGTGCGCCTGGGCTACGACTCGTTCGTCGACTACCCCACGCCGCGCAACCTGAACTACTGGTGGACCTTCGGCGGCATCCTGTCGCTGTGCCTGGCCTCGCAGCTGATCACCGGCATCATCCTGGTGATGCACTACAACCCGAGCGCTCAAGGCGCCTTCGCCAGCGTCGAGCACATCATGCGCGATGTGAACTACGGCTGGCTGATCCGCTACATGCACGCCAACGGCGCGTCGATGTTCTTCATCGCCGTCTACATCCACATGCTGCGCGGCCTTTACTACGGCTCCTACAAGGCGCCCCGCGAAGTGCTGTGGCTGCTGGGCTGCGTGATCTACCTGCTGATGATGGCGACCGCCTTCATGGGCTACGTCCTGCCCTGGGGCCAGATGTCGTTCCACGGCGCCGTCGTGATCACCAACCTGTTCGGCGCCTTGCCGCTGGTCGGCGAGAGCATCACCACCTGGCTGTGGGGCGGCTTCGCGGTCGACAACCCGACCCTGAACCGCTTCTTCTCGCTGCACTATCTGCTGCCCTTCATGATCGCGGGCGTCGTGATCCTGCACATCTGGGCCCTGCACGTGGTCGGCCAGAACAACCCGACCGGCGTCGACCCCAAGTCGAAGGCCGACACCGTTCCCTTCACCCCGTACGCGACGGTGAAGGACGGCTTCGCGATGAGCGTCTTCCTGATCCTCTTCGCGTTCTTCGTCTTCTACATGCCGAACGCCCTGGGCCACGCCGACAACTACATCGAGGCCAACCCGCTGGTGACGCCGTCGCACATCGTTCCGGAATGGTACTTCCTGCCGTTCTACGCGATCCTGCGCGCCGTGCCGGACAAGCTGATGGGCGTGCTGGCCATGTTCGGCGCCATCGCCTGCCTGTTCGCCCTGCCGTGGCTGGACACCTCGAAGGTCCGCTCGATGCGCTACCGCCCGACCGCGAAGATCTACTTCGTGTTCTTCCTGGTGGCCTGCTGCATCCTGGGCGTCTGCGGCGCCAAGCTGCCCGACGATCCGGTGATCCCGCACCTGACCACGTTCCAGCTGATGGGTTCCGACCTGAACAGCTTCGTGTGGCTCAGCCGCGTCGCCGCCCTCTATTATTTCGCCTTCTTCCTGGTCGTGCTGCCGGTCCTGGGTCTGGTCGAGAAGACCCTGCCCGTGCCGGACTCGATCGCCTCGCCGGCCCTGTCGGCCGAAGCTCACAAGGGTTGATCCCGATGCTCCGCAAACTCTCGGTTATCGCGGCGGCGGCGGGTCTTCTGGTCGTCGGCGCCGCCGGCCCGGCGCTCGCCAATGGCGGCGCCCTGCCGGCCAAGGACGTGCACTGGTCGTTCGAAGGTCCCTTCGGCAAGTTCGACCAAGCCCAGCTGCAACGCGGCTTCAAGGTCTATCGCGAGGTCTGCTCGGCCTGCCACTCGCTGAAGCTGGTGGCGTTCCGGAACCTGGGCGACCGCGGCGGGCCCTTCTACAACGAGAAGTACAAGAACCCGAACGACAACCCGTGGGTCAAGGCGATCGCCAAGGACTACGAGGTGGCCGACATCGATGGTGAGACCGGCGACGCTATCAAGCGTCCGGCCACTGGCGCCGATCACTTCCCGTCGCCCTTCGCCAACGAAGCCGCGGCCCGCGCCTCGAACGGCGGCGCCCTGCCGCCGGACATGTCGCTGCTGGCCAAGGCCCGCGAAGAGGGGCCGAACCACATCTATTCGGTGGTCACCGGCTACGTGAACCCGCCGGCCGGGCTGAAGGTCCCGACGGGCGGTCACTACAACCCGTACTTCCCGGGCGACCTGACCTCGTCGTGGTCGGGCAGCCACGAACACGTTCCGCCGGGCGGCTTCATCGCCATGGCGCCGCCGCTGAAGGACGGCCTGGTGTCGTTTGACGACGGCACCAAGTCGACCCTGGACCAGCAGGCCAAGGACGTCTCGGCCTTCCTGATGTGGGCCGCCGAACCCAAGCTGGAAGAGCGCAAGCAGACCGGCTTCGCCGTGCTGATCTATCTGCTGCTGCTCTCGGGTCTGCTGTACGCCAGCTACAAGACCGTGTGGCGCAACGAGTCGCACTGAGCGATCTGAAGCCGCACTGAAAGTTCGAAGGGCCCGGTGGAAACACCGGGCCCTTCTTTTTTGGGCTTACAGGGCCAGCCGCCAAAGGATCAGCGGCCCGTCCTCGCTGTCGACGCGCTCGCCCACGGCCTGGAAGCCATTGCGGGCCAGCACGGTCTGGGACGCAGGGTTGTCGACCGAGGTCTCGGCGGTCAGGGCCAGGATGCGATCGTCCGCCTGCGCCCAGGCGGCCAGGTCGGCGACGGCGCGGGTGGCCACGCCTCGACCCTGGCGCGTCGGCGCGACGCCGTAGCCGATCCGCAAGGACCGGTCGGCCGCGTCCAGCGGCTGGGTGGGCGAGATCAGGCCGGCGATCTCGCCGTCTTCGACGATTATCCAGGCCGAAGGGCTGAAGATCGGCCGGATGCGGTCGGCCAGCTCGCCCAGCATGGCCAGCACCTCGGGCGGGGCCAAGGGACTGTCGCACAGGCGATAGAGGCCAGGGGCTTCGCCGCGCAGCAGGGCGGCGAAGTCGTCGTGGGTTGCTTCGATGAGCATGTTCGAATGTCTCGGTGTCTCGATACGCCTCGAGGGCGCGTATGACCGAGCGGCGGGCGTCAGCCAGGCAGGCGCGCGTCGCCGCGACGGCGGCTATGCGAGTGGGCGACGACGATCAAAGGCGCTCTCCTGCGTCTAGGCGACGACCCATAGCAAGATCAGGGCGCGACGGCCAGGGTGCGCGCGTCGGCGGCCAGGCGCAGGCGATGGCGAGCCCAGAGCGCCACGCCCAGGGCTCCGGTCACGCCCTCGGGCAGATCGTCGGCCAGGCTGGCGGGGACGTTCTCAGCCAGGACGCCGCCGATCGACAGGGCGCGCAGGCGGGCTGGAGCCTTGTGGCGGGCGGCCATATCGAGCTTTCCGGTCGCCGAGGCGTCCCGTGTCGACAGCCGCGCCATGGCCCGCGAGGCCGTGTCGATCGCGAAGGCGCCCCGCAAGGCCGTGGGGCCATCGCTGACGCCCGCGACGATGGTCGGCAGGCCCTGGACCACCTCGACAGGGAAAACGACCTGGCGGCGCGCTCGCCAGGGCTTGTCGATGCGAACACGGCAGTCGGCGAAATCGATCTCGATGCTGTGACCGGCCAGGACGTCCATGCCGATGACCCCGGCGATCGGGGTGACGAAGCCGGCGCCGCGTGCGTCCAGATCCGCGACCTTCACCGAGACCGCCGCCGCCTTCAGGCCCGCGATCTCTACGGGCAACGTCAGTTCGGGTTCGAGGACGCCGGCCATCTGGGCCTTGGTCTCGTGCAGCAGGGTGCGGGGCGCCGAAAGGTCGACGACATAGTCGCCGGCCATGTCGCCGATCACCGCCGGGGCGATCACCGCGCCGTTCTCGAACCAGCAGGCGGTCTCGCCCGCCCGGACCGCGCCGGCCAGTGACAGGGAGAGCATCAGGGCCAGGACGGGAACGCGGCGACGCATGGCGACAGCCTAGCTCAGCCCCGCCCGCCGCGCGATGGCCTCGCCATTCCTCGGGGGGCTCAAGCTGAATGCCGATCCGTCCTAGGCCTCGGCCTTGCTCCCGCCCGAGCGCTGGAACAGCTGCAAGGTGCGCAGCAGGGCCAGGCGGGCGCTGTCGGCATGGTGGCCGCTGGGGGCCACGAAGGCGTGGCCGGCGTCGTAGAGATAGATCGGCAGATCCGGATGGGCTCCGCGGATCGTCTCGACGTCGGGCATGGGGATCAGGCTGTCGGTCTTGCCGAAGTGCAGGATGGTCGGGACCTTGGGCGCCTCGTCGCGATAGGCCGCGATGTCGCCGCCGTAGAAGGCCGACACCGCCGTCAGCCCCTGGCAGCGGCAGGCCGCCAGCCAGGCCGTCGTGCCGCCATAGCAGAAGCCCATGGCGAACACCGGGCCGTCCAACGCGTCGATGCAGGCCTGGACCCGGGGCAGGGTCGAGGCGCCCCAGCCGGTCGCCTTGCCCATGGCCATGCGCGCATCGAGGATCGCCGGCGTCAGGTCCTCGGCGGGAAAGTCTGCGTCGGCGGCGTCTATCAGGCTGGGAGCGATGACCTCATAGCCCTGTTCGGCCAGGCTGTCCGACAGCTGGCGGATGTGCGGCGTGACGCCCCAGATGGCGTGCAGCATGACGATGCCGCCACGACGGGCCTCCCGCGGCGGCGCATGGTAGGCCGCGAACGGCGCGCCGTCCTCGCGGCAGGCCAAGGCGATGCGCTGTCCCATCAGGCCGCTCCATGCTGGGCGAAGAACGCGACCGTACGCTCGCGGGCCAGCTGAGCGTCGGCAGGGTCGCTGTCGGGCCGACCGTCATTGTTGAAGCCGTGGCCGCTGGCTGCATAGACGTGGACCGGGACCTCCGGATGGGCGGCCAGGATGGCGGCCTTCACCTCGTCGGCGGGAATGTGCGGGTCCTTGGCGCCCAGGTGCACGATCACCGGCGCCTTCAGGGCGAACTTGGCCATGCCGGCGACCTGGCCGCCATAGTAGCTGGCGGCGGCCGCCAGCCCGTCGGCGCGCGCCGAGGCCAGCCACGCCATGGTCCCGCCATAGCAGTAGCCGACGATGAAGACCGGTCCTCGCGCCTTCAGGAAATCGATGCAGGCCTGGATGTCGCCGATGGCGTTGTCGGGCCCGTTGGCGACGGCCAGTTCGCGGCCACGCGCGAAGCCGGCCTCGTCGTGCAGGGCGGTGAAGCCCTTCTCGCCACGATCGAACATCGACGGGGCAACCACCTCGTAGCCGCGCGCGGCCCAGCGAGCGACGTCTTCCTGGACGTACTGGTCCAGGCCGAAGATCTCCTGGATCACGATGACGCCGCCCTTCCGTTCCGCTTGTGGCCGCGCGTGCAAGGCGGTGAACGCAAAGCCGTCGTGGGCGGCGGTCAGGGTGATGGTTTCGGCCATGCGGGCATACTTCCCAAGGAGAAACGGCCGGAGCGTTTCCGCCCCGGCCGTCGATCTTCTGACGCTAGACGTTGAAGCGGAAGTGCATCACGTCGCCGTCCTTGACGACGTATTCCTTGCCTTCCGACCGCATCTTGCCGGCCTCCTTGGCGCCGGCCTCGCCGCCCAGCTTGACGTAGTCGTCGAAGGCGATGGTCTCGGCGCGGATGAAGCCCTTCTCGAAGTCCGTGTGGATCACGCCGGCCGCCTGCGGACCCGTCGCGCCGACCGGGATCGTCCAGGCGCGGGCTTCCTTGGGACCGACCGTGAAGTAGGTCTGCAGGCCCAGAAGGCTGTAGGCCTCGCGGATCAGGCGGTTCAGACCGGGCTCCTGCAGGCCCAGGGTCTCCAGGAACTCGCTGCGCTCCGCCTCGTCCAGCAGGGCGATCTCGCTCTCGATCTGGGCCGAGATCACGACGCTCTTGGCGTTGTCGCGGGCGGCGCGCTCGGCCACCAGGTCCGAATACTTGTTGCCCTTGTCGGCGCTGGCTTCCTCGACATTGCAGACATAGAGGGCCGGCAGCGAGGTCAGCAGCTGCAGCATGGCCCAGGCCTTGGCGTCTTCCTTGTCGATCTGGGCGGCGCGGGCCGGGCGGCCGGCGCGCAGCTGCTCCAGCGCCAGGTTGATCAGACGCAGGGTCTGGATCATGTCCTTGTCGCCGCCGCTCTTGGCGCGCTTCTCGACGTTCGGCAGGCGCTTTTCCAGGCTCTCCAGATCGGCCAGCATCAGCTCCATCTCGATGATCTCGAGATCGGCCAGCGGGTCGATGCGACCCTCGACGTGGGTGATGTCGCTGTCCTCGAAGCAGCGGGCCACGAAGGCCACGGCGTCGCAGTCGCGGATGTTGGCCAGGAACTGGTTGCCCAGGCCCTCGCCCTTGGATGCGCCACGCACCAGGCCGGCGACGTCGACGAAGTTGATCCGGGCCGGGATGATCTCCTTGGAGCCGGCGATCTTGGCCAGCGCGTTCAGCCGCGGCTCGGGCACGGCCACGTCGCCGGTGTTGGGCTCGATCGTGCAGAACGGATAATTGGCGGCCTGGGCCGACGCCGTCTGGGTCAGGGCGTTGAACAGGGTGGACTTGCCGACGTTGGGCAGGCCGACGATGGCGACTTTCAGGGCCATGGAACTCTCGTGGATTTCGTTGGGCGGGCGCTTAGCACGGATGGGGCCGAAAGGCGAACGGGAGCGGCCTCTTGCGCAAACTGTAACAACTCCCGATATCGATTGCCGAAAGGAGCTCCTCCATGAGCGTTCGACCCGTCGTGAAGATCGTGAAGGGCCTGCCCGCCTCGGATGGCGACGGCGTGCGCCTGACCCGCGTGCTGGGCACGCCGCAGGCCCAGATGTTCGACCCGTTCCTGATGCTGGATGCTTTCGACAACGATCAGGCGTCCGACTACATGGGCGGCTTTCCGGACCACCCGCACCGCGGTTTCGAGACCGTGACCTACATGCTGGAAGGCCGGATGCGCCACCGCGACAACACCGGCCGCGAGGGCGTGATCGGACCGGGCGGCATCCAGTGGATGCGCGCCGGCAAGGGCATCGTGCACTCCGAAATGCCCGAGCAGAACGAAGGCCGCATGCGCGGCTTCCAGCTGTGGGTGAATCTGCCCGCGGAGCTGAAGATGAGCGCGCCGGGCTACCAGGAGTTCGAGGCCGGCAGCATTCCGATCGAAGCGCGCGACAGCGGGATCGCGGTGAAGGTGATCTCCGGCGCGACCGACGCGGGTACGGCCGGTCCGATCGGCGGCGGGGCCGTCGACGCGCTGTATTTCGACGTCGTCCTGCCGGCCGGGACCTTGTTCGAGGAGCCGGTCGGCGACGACCGCAACGCCATGCTGGCGGTCTATGAGGGCCAGGTCCGAGTCGCCCACGACACGGTGGACGCGCTGTCGGGCGTGTTCCTGGGGGCCGGCGACACGGTGCGCGTCGAGGCGGTCACCGACGCCCGCTTGCTGCTGCTGGCCGGCCGTCCGATCGGCGAGCCGGTCTTCTGGCACGGCCCGTTCGTGATGAACTCGCGCGAGGAGATCGTGCAGGCGGTCGAGGACTTCCAGCGCGGGCGCTTTTAAACCCACGGTGGTGTAGGGTCGGAGTTCCGAGTGAGCCCCGACCCCCATCGCCCCTTGATTCCCATCGCCTTCCAAGACGCCCTCGCGCGTACGTCCGATCGCCGCCGCCACCTGCTGCTGGGCAACGGCTTCAGCATCGCCGCCTGGCCGGACTTCCGCTACGGCGCATTGCTGGGCACGGTCGCCGGCCAGGCGCCGCGCATCGAGGCGCTGTTCGCTCGGTTCCAGACCGTGGATTTCGAGCGCGTGGGCCGCGCCCTGCTGGACGCTCGCGCCGTCATCGCCGTGCACGAGGGAACGGAGGCTTTGAGCGCCGTCCTGGCGGCCGACTATCACGACCTGCGACGTCTGCTGGTGTCGGCGATCACCCGCATCCACCCTGCCGCGCCAGCCCAGCTGAAGAACCGTTTCGAGGCCTGCGCCGACTTTCTGGAGGCCTTCATCGGCGTGGCGCGTCGGCCTTTGGCCGGCAAGGTCTTCACCACCAACTACGACCTTCTGCTGTACTGGACCCTGGTGCGGCGGATGAAGGGGCTGGCGGCCAATGACGGCTTTCACGGCCGGCCGTTGACGTGGGAACCTCAGGCGCAGCAGGCGATCTTCTATCTGCACGGCGCGCTGCACCTGTTCGAGAGGGACGGCGCGACCCGCAAGCTGTCCGTTCCCGGTCGCCTGGTCGACACGGTCGGCAAGCGGATCGAACAGGACGACGTGCCGCTGTTCATTTCCGAGGGATCGTCGCAGGAGAAGCGCGTCCGCATCGCCGAAAGCGCCTATCTGACGGCGGCCTCGGAAAGCCTTGCGGTCGCCTGCGACGATCCCGAAGCGAGCCTGTTCGTGTTCGGCCACTCCCTGCGCGACGAGGACGAGCACATCTTCGAGAAGATCGTCGAGGGCCGCGCGCCGGAGGTCTTCGTCTCGGTGCGCGCCGCCGATCCCCTGGAAATCCAGGCCCAGGCGCTGAAGGCGACCGAGCTGTGGGTCGCCAAGCGGCGCGAGCGGGGCGGGCCGCCGTTGACGGTGTTCGGCTACGACCCGGCCGAAGCGGCGCCTTGGGGTGCGTAGAGGATCACATAAAGATATCTTTATATCCCGATTGACGCTCGGTGGGCGGCGTGGTCTCTTGCCGCCGTCGTGGTCTGCGGGCGTTCGCGTCCGGAGCTAAGAGGGAAGTCGGTGAGGGCGTGAAATCCCGAATCCGGCGCTGCCCCCGCAACTGTGAGCGGCGAGCCGCTGTCCGTTTCGTGTCACTGACGCGCCGAAGCTGGTTCGGCGGCGTGTCGGGAAGGCCAGGGCAGGGGCGACGACCCGCGAGCCAGGAGACCTGCCTCGACAGATAACGTCCTCCGGCGGGGTGTCCGGTCTGGTCGCATGCCTGAAAGGCGCGGCCGGCCTCCGTCCGTCCGCGCCAATCCGCGCGCGTCCCGATCCGCCTCGCCACAACACCGGCAGAGGCTTTTCGAAATGACCGTCACCATCGCCACCCTCGGTTTCCCTCGCATCGGCTCCAGGCGCGAACTCAAGCGCGCGCTCGAGGATCATTGGGCGGGCAAGACCGACGCCCGAACGCTGCTCGACACCGCCAAGGGCCTGCGCGCCCGGGCTTGGATGCGCCAGGCGCAGCTGGGCGTGGCGCACGCGCCCAGCAACGACTTCTCCCTGTATGACCACGTGCTGGACACGGCGGTGATGGTCGGGGCGATCCCGGCCGGCTATGGCTGGAGCGGCGGACCGGTCGATACCGCCACCTATTTCGCCCTGGCGCGCGGTCAGCAGGGCGCGGCGCCGAAAGACGCCTGTGGCCTGGATTGCGGCCACGACCACGGCGGCGACGGCCTCCCGGCGCTGGACATGACCAAGTGGTTCGACACCAACTACCACTACCTGGCCCCCGAGCTGTCGCCCGGCCAGGTCTTCGCCCTCACCGGCGCCAAGCCCGTTGACGAGTTCCTCGAGGCCAAGGCCCTGGGGATCCATACGCGGCCGGTGTTGCTGGGGCCGCTCACTTTCCTCAAGCTGGCCAAGACCAAGGCGGAAGGCTTCTCGCCGCTGTCGCTGCTGTCGGCCCTGCTGCCGATCTATGGCGAGATCCTGCGCCGCCTCGCCGCCGCAGGCGCCGATTGGGTTCAGGTCGACGAGCCTTGCCTGGCGCTGGACCTGACCGACTTCGAGCGAAGCGAACTGCGCCGGGCGTATGGCGTCCTGACTCACGCCGCGCCGGACCTGCGGCTGATGCTGACCAGCTATTTCGGCGGCTATGGCGACAATCTGCCGACGGCGGTGAACCTGCCGGTCGAGGGCTTGCACCTGGACCTGGTCCGCGCCCCGGACGAGCTGGAAACCGCTCTGGCCGCAAGCCGCGAAAGCCTGGTCCTGTCGCTGGGCGTGATCGACGGCCGCAATGTCTGGCGCGCCAACCTGCCGGCCCTTCTGGACCGGCTGGAGCCCGTGGTCGCCCGGCGCGGGCCCGACCGGGTCATCCTGGCGCCGTCATGCTCGCTGCTGCACGTTCCCGTCGGCCTGGACCTCGAAACCGCGCTCGATCCGGAGGTCCGCCAAGGGCTGGCCTTCGCCGTCCAGAAGATCGAGGAGCTGGCGGTGCTGGCGAAGGCGCTGAATGCGGGGCGCGCCAGTGTGGCGGACCCGCTGGCGGCCAGCGCCCAGGCCGCCCGCGCGCGCCGGAGCTCGCCGAGGATCCATGACGCCGCCGTCGCCCAGCGCCTGGCCCAGGTCACCGAGGCCATGGCTCGTCGCCGTTCGGACTACGACCGCCGTCGGCCGCTGCAGGCAGACCTTCTGGCCCTGCCGCCGCTGCCGACCACCACGATCGGCTCGTTCCCCCAGACCGACGCGGTGCGCCAGGCCCGCGCCGCCCACGGCAAGGGCCAGCTGGACGACGCGGCCTACCAGGCCTTCCTGCGCGAGGAGACCGCCCGCGCCGTCGCCTGGCAGGAGGAGGCAGGCCTGGATGTGCTGGTCCACGGCGAGTTCGAGCGCAACGACATGGTCCAGTACTTCGGCGAGCAACTGGCGGGCTTCGCCTTCACCAAGGCCGGCTGGGTGCAGTCGTACGGTTCGCGCTGCGTGCGGCCGCCGATCCTGTATGGCGACGTCTCGCGACCCGCGCCGATGACGGTGGACTGGTGGCGCTACGCCCAGAGCCTGACCCAGCGGCCGATGAAGGGCATGCTGACCGGACCGGTGACGATCCTGAACTGGTCGTTCGTCCGCGACGACGTCCCGCGCGAGACGGCCTGCCGGCAGATCGCCCTGGCCATCCGCGACGAGGTCGTCGACCTGGAGGCGGCCGGCGCCAAGGTCATCCAGATCGACGAGGCCGCCCTGCGCGAAGGCCTGCCGCTACGGCGCAGCGACTGGGACGCCTATCTGGGCTGGGCGGTTGATTGCTTCCGCCTGGCGGCCTGCGGCGTGGCCGACGCGACCCAGATCCACACCCACATGTGCTACTCGGAGTTCAACGACATCATCGCCGCCATCGGAGCGATGGACGCCGACGTGATCTCGATCGAGACGGCGCGGTCGAGGATGGCGCTGCTGGACGCCTTCGCCGGCTATCGGTACCCGGCGGGGATCGGTCCGGGCGTCTACGACATCCACTCGCCGCGCGTGCCGGCGGTCGAGGAGATGACGGCCCTCTTGGCGGCCGCGCGCCGGCGGCTGGCCGGCGAACAGCTGTGGGTCAATCCCGATTGCGGCCTGAAGACCCGCAAATGGCCGGAGACCAAGGCCGCCGTAGCCAACATGGTCGAGGCGGCGCGAAGGGCGCGGGCGATGGCCTGACGACAGCGGCCTTATGGTCGTGGCCTGGGCGGTCAGCCCGCATTGACCGCCTGGGCCGCGACGTCGCGCCAGCTCTTGGCCTCCTTGCGGAAATGGGCGTGGGTCTTGGCCAGGCGCCTGTCGATTTCGGCCAGCTTCTCGCGCGCGTCCTCCTTGCGGCCCATGCGGGCCAGGAAGACCGTGTAGCGGGCGATGCCCTCGAAGCCCGGATAGTTGTCGGCGGCCCAGCTCAGCGCCGTGTCGGCCTGCTCCTCGCGGCCCAGGGCGTGATAGACGCGACCGAGGGCCAGCATGGTGTGGGGCGTGCGGCCGGCGTTGGGCTGCTCGCCCAGCTTTTCCAGCAGGGGCAGGGCCTCGGCCGGACGGTTCAGCTCGATCAGGGCGTTGGCGCGGCCCAGCAGCAGTTGGGCGTCGTCGGCGTACATGCCCGTCAGGCTGTCGGCGTACAGCGTCTCGGCCTCGGCGTGCTTGCCCAGTTCGGTGGCGGCCACGGCCAGGCGGACGCGATTGGCCACGGTGGGGGCATCGTCGACGGCGCGGGCGGCCTCGCGATATTCACGCTGCGGGTCGATGGCCTTGCGCGCGGCCGCGCCCATCTTCTGGGCCGTGCGGCCGCCGAACCAGGCCGGGGCGATGATGGCGACGAAGTAGACGATCCCGCCGATCGGCTGGAAGGCCAGGATGATCCACAGCCAGTACATCTGCTGGCCCGTGCGCACCACATGGACGCACAGCAGGATGGCGATCAGGAATGACAGGCCGATCAGCGGCAGCGGAAGCGAGAACATCGAGAACCCCGGACTTGCCTTTGGTCTTTCCCTTGTGGACCGTCGATCGTCAATCGTCCTTGGCGGGCTTCCTGGGATCCGCCTTGGGGGCGGGCGCCAGGCGCATGACCTCGGCCTGGTAGCGGTCGTCGTCGCCCACGGCGGCGAAGGGCAGGGCGTCAGCCAGGGCGTCCAGCATCGGGTCCAGCCACTGGTGCTCGACCTTGTGGAAGTCGCCCAGCACGTAGTGCATGACCGCGTCCTTGTGGCCTGGATGGCCCACGCCGATGCGGCCCCGGCGGAAGGCGTCGCCGACCTGGCTGGTCACCGAGCGGATGCCGTTGTTGCCGGCCGCGCCGCCGCCAGACTTCATCCGGAAACGACCGGGGGCCATGTCGATCTCGTCGTGGAAGACGAGCACGTCGGCGGGCTTGAGCTTGAAGAACTTCATGGCCTCGCCCACGGCGCGGCCGCTCTCGTTGTAATAGGTCTTGGGCTTGAGCAGCAGCAGCTTGACCGGCCCGTCCGGTGTATTGACCTGCCCTTCGCAGGCCAGGCCCTGGAAGCGCGCGCGCCACGGCGCCGCGCCCCATTTCCGCGCGATCGCGTCCACGGCCATGAAGCCGACGTTGTGGCGGTTCTTCTCGTACTTGGGCTCGGGATTGCCCAGGCCGGCGAGGATCAGCATCGCTTGGATCTCAAGGGGACAACAAAAAACGGGCGGACCGTGAGGCCCGCCCGCTCTTTAGATCGGTTCGGTCGGAAGACCGAGCGGATTAGCCTTCGACGGTGGTGTCGCCGGCGTCCGACTGGGCCGAGGCTGAGGCCTTCAGGTTGGCGATCACGAAGTCGCGGTCCATGGCCGGCTTCACGCCTTCCGGCAGCTTGACTTCCGAGATGCGGATGACGTCGCCCAGGTCGTGCTTGGCCAGGTCGATGACCAGCTCTTCCGGGATCTTGTCGGCCGGGCAGGCCAGCTCGACGGTGTGACGGATGACTTCCAGGGTGCCGCCCTTCTTCAGGCCCGGCGAGGTTTCCTGGTTCTTGAAGTGCACCGGCACTTCGATCTTGATCAGCTGGTGCTCGTCGACGCGGTACAGGTCGAAGTGGACCGGCTCGTCGGTGACGGGGTGGAACTGGACGGCCTTGGCGATGACCGATTGCTTCTCGTCGCCGTGCTGCAGCGTGACCAGGTGGCCGAGCAGCTTGCCGGTGTACAGCGACTTGCGGAATTCGTTGGCGCGAACGGCGATGTTCACCGGAGCCTTGCCGCCGCCGTACAGGACGCCCGGGACCTTGCCGGCGCGGCGGGTGGCGCGGGCGTTGCCGGTGCCGGCGCCGTCACGGACTTCGACGTTCAGAATGATCTCGGCCATGGCCTTGTCTTTCTAGAGAGCCGGATGCTCTCTTCTGGGACCTGGCGCCTATGGCTGCATTGCCACGCTCGCCGGGTCGTTTTGGGATCGCGCTACATACACAAAAGGGCCGGGCGACGCAACGCCCGGCCCTTTCGGCGTGATTTCGAAGAAATCAGCTCTTCTTGGCGGCCGGCTTCTTGGCGGCGGCCTTGCCCTTGGCCTTGGCCGAGTTGGAGCCGGCGCCCTTCACGGCGATCGATTCCTTGACCGGCAGGACGCGGGGCGGCTCGGGCGGCAGGGTGGCGCCGGCGGCCTTGACCACGCAGGCGCCGGTGTCGATCAGGATGTGCTGGCCCAGGCAGAAGATATCCTCGTAGTGCGGCTTGGACACGGCCAGGCACTGGTAGAGGTTCAGCTTGGCCATGTTCAGGCAGTTCGCCGTCGCCCAGTCGCTGCTGAGGGCGTCGATCGAGGCCAGGTTGTTGTCGCCGGCCGCGCCGAGGGCGGCCAGGGCGGCCACGGCCAGACCGCGGATCACGATCGGCTGGTAGGGGGCGGGGGCCGCGCGCGGAGTCAGGCCCAGCGACTGGCCGCCGGTGGAGGCCTGCTGCAGCACGGCGACGTCGGCGCTCTCGGCCAGGGCCGGCGTGGTCGACAGGGTCTTGGTCGAGGCCAGGCGACCGTCACGATCGACCACGGCGCTCTTGGACCACGACGACTTCTGGACGTCATAGGCCGCTTGCTTCACGGCCTTGCCGGCCATGTAGACCTTCAGGCCGTCGCCGCCGATCTGGTCGATGATCAGGCCCGCGGCGCTGTCGCTGCCCTTGAACACGGCCGCATACGAGGGATTGGAGAAGATGTTGTTGATCATCTCCTGCCGCTGGGTCGGGTTGGCCGCGACCTCGCGCACCGAGGCGACGAAGGTGGGATCCTGCAGGGCCAGTACCGCGGCGTAGGCCACCGCGCCGTTCATGAACGACTTGGTCTCATAGGCCGCGCCGACCTTCAGCGAGGCCTGGATCTGATCGCCGTTCTGGAAGTCGGACGACACCGCGCCGGCGCGGGCCATGTAGCCGCGGAAGGCGCTGGCCCGTTCGACCAGGCTGGCCGACAGGGTGATCGGCGGCGGCGGCGGCGGCGCCTGGACGACGGGCGGCGGCGGGGGCGGCGGGGAGCTACAGGCCGCGACCAGAGCGGCCAGCGCCACGGCGGTCGTCGTCAGGACGACCCGCGTACGCGAAAAGGAACGCATTTCGAAACTTCCCCAATCAGTCTTTTGGCCGGCAGGCCCTGGGCGGCGCGCATACCAGCCCGGGTCGGCGACATTGTGACTGTCGCCCCGTTAACCAGACTTTTACAAGCGGGGCCGTGCGGGAGGCGAGTTGAGCTCGCCCCGAAGCGGGCTCAGTCGAACAGCTTCGAGACCGACTCTTCGTTGGCGATGCGGCGGATGGCTTCGCCGATCAGAGGGGCGCACGAGACATAGCGGATCTTGGGGCAGGCCTTGGCCGGATCCGAGGCCTCGATCGAGTCGGTGACCACCAGCTCGGTCAGGACCGAATTGGCGACGCGGTCCACCGCCGCGCCCGACAGCACGCCGTGCGTGATGTAGGCGCTGACCGACTTGGCCCCATGGCTCATCAAGGCCTGGGCGGCGTTGCACAGGGTGCCGGCCGAGTCGGCGATGTCGTCGAACAGGATGCAGCGGCGGTCCTTGACGTCGCCGATGATGTTCATGACTTCCGACTGGCCCGGGCCCGAGCGGCGCTTGTCGACGATGGCCAGGTCCGCGTCGTCCAGGCGCTTGGCCAAGGCGCGGGCGCGCACCACGCCGCCGACGTCCGGCGACACGACCATCAGGTCGTCGCCCATCGGATAGTGCTTGCGCACGTCCTCGGCCATCAGGCGCGAGGGCAGCAGGTTGTCGGTCGGGATGTCGAAGAAGCCTTGGATCTGGCCGGCGTGCAGGTCCATCGTCAGGACCCGGTCGGCGCCCGAGCGGGTGATCAGGTTGGCGACCAGCTTGGCCGAGATCGGCGTGCGGCCGCCGGTCTTACGGTCCTGGCGGGCATAGCCGAAATAGGGGAGCACAGCGGTGATCCGCTTGCCCGACGCGCGCTTCAGGGCGTCGATGCAGATCAGAAGCTCCATCAGGTTGTCGTTGGCCGGATAGCTGGTCGACTGGATGACGAAGACGTCCTCGCCCCGCACGTTCTCATCGATGGTGACGAACACCTCGAGATCGGCGAACCGGCGCACCTGGGCGCGGGTCAGCGGCATGTCGAGATATTCCGCGATCGCCTGGGACAGCGGGCGGTTGGAGTTGCCGGACAGCAGCTTCATGGAGATATCTCGGAGTGGGGGGCGGCCGATGCGGGGCCTTCTAGCAGGCGAAGCTCCGGGCACAAGTGTTAACGGCCAGACTTTTTCGCTTCCGTATGCGGAGCATCGCCGCCGTGTCCTTTGGGCCTCACGCGTTCGATCGGTATCCGCCCCCTTTTCGCTCATCCTCGCCTTAGCGGGATGAGCGGGGGATGCAGGCCGCCAGCGCCCGGCCTCAGGCCGGCGCCAACGCCGCGTTGCGGACCAGGGCCGCGTAGGTGTCCATCAGGTCCAGCGACAGCTTGCCGGGCGTGAACTTGAACTCGCCGATCTCCGAGACCGGGGTCACCTCGGCCGCGGTGCCGACGATGAAGCACTCGGTGAAGGTCGAAAGCTCTTCCTTCTGGATGTGGCGCTCGATCACCTCGACGCCCTTGTCCTTGGCCAGGCCGATCACGGTGCGGCGGGTGATGCCGTCCAGGAAGCAGTCCGGCTTGGGCGTGTGCAGCGCGCCGTCCTTGACGAAGAAGACGTTCGCGCCCGTCGCCTCGGCGACATAGCCGCGATAGTCCAGCATCATCGCGTCGGCATAGCCGTCCTTCTCGGCGGCGTGCTTGGAGATGGTGCAGATCATGTAGAGGCCGGCGGCCTTGGCCGCGGTGGGGGCTGTCCTGGGGTCCGGACGGTTGTACTTGGCCCAGGTCAGGCGGATGCCCCTGGCCTTGGTCGCCGGGTCGAAATAGCTGGGCCATTCCCAGACGGCGATGGCCACGTGGATCTTGGTCTGCTGCGCCGAAACGCCGATCATCTCGCTCCCGCGCCAGGCGATCGGGCGAACATAGCAATCCTTGAGATTATTCTTGGCCGCAGTCGCCTTGCAGGCCTCGTCGATCTCGGCCACGCTGTAGGGGATCTTGAAATCGAGGATCTCTGCCGACTTGAACAGGCGCTCGGTATGCTCGGTCAGCTTGAAAATCTCGCCGCCGTACATCCGTTCGCCCTCGAAGACCGACGACGCGTAGTGGAGGCCGTGCGTCAGGACGTGCACCTTCGCTTCGCGCCAGGGAACGAACTGGCCATCCAGCCAGATCCAACCATCACGATCGTCGAAGGGAACCAGAGACATCGGCCCGAGACCTCCTTATTGAAACCCGGCCCTTAGACGCCCCGGGGGCGAACGCGTCAAATAAAATGGACTCCGCGCGATGATAGCTCCGCTGCAGCCCGGTTCGGACGATCCCCGTCTGATCCTCCGCGAGGAGGAACTGGACGGCGGCCTGGAGCTGATCCTGTTGGCCGAGGCCGCGCTGTGGGCGGCCGTCGACGCCGCCCTGGAGACCGAGACGCTGGGGCTGGGTCGTTCGCACTGGCGCGCGGCCTTCCTGCTGCGCCGGCGCCCGGGCATCGGGGTGCAGGACCTGTCGAAGCTGACCAGCCTGTCCAAGCAGGCCGCCAGCCGCACCCTGGCCGACCTCCAGAAGGCGGGCCTGGTCGAACGCGGCTCGGGCGATCTCGACGGGCGCCGCCGCCCGGCGACCTTGACCCCCGACGGTGTGGCCTTCGAGCAGCGCACCGCCGAGCGCCTGCGGGCGCTGCTGGCGCGGGCGTATCGCACCGGCGGGCTGGACGGCGTGGCGGGCGCCCGGCGGATCCTGGCGGCGCTGGCGGGCCCGCGCCAAGGCGTCGGCGCGCCGCGGCGTCAGACGCCTTGAGGACCGCGCCATGACGCCCGAAGAACGCCGCGAGCGGCACATCCTGGTGGTCGACGACGACGACCGCCTGCGCAAGCTGATCAAGGAATTCCTGGGCCGCGCCGGCTTCCGGGTCACGGCGGCCCCCGACGCGGCCAAGGCCGACAACCTGTTCGAGGCCCTGGACTTCGACCTGATGGTGCTGGACGTGATGATGCCGGGCGAGGACGGCTACGCCTTTACCAAGCGCCTGCGGGCCAAGGGCGGCGAAAGCGGCCGCACGCCGATCCTGATGCTGACCGCCCGCGACCAGACCGCCGACCGCATCGAGGGCCTGTCCAGCGGCGTCGACGACTATCTGGGCAAGCCGTTCGAGCCACAGGAGCTGCTGCTGCGCATCGAGGCCATCCTGCGCCGCTCGCAGGCCCGGCCGACCGGCGGCAAGGCGTTGAGCCTGGGCAATTGCAGCTTCGACTCCGACCGCGGCGAGCTGACCTGCGGCGACGAGGTCGTGCGCCTGACCGAGGCCGAGGTGACGCTGCTGCGCCGCCTGGCCCGCTCGGCCCACGAACCGGTCGATCGCCTGGAGCTGGCTCGCGACACCGCCGACGCCACCGGTCGCGCCGTCGACGTCCAGGTCACCCGCCTTCGCCGCAAGATCGAGCCGGACCCGAAGAACCCGCGCTATCTGCAGACGGTGCGCGGCGTCGGGTATCGCCTGGCGCCGGATTGATGCCCCTCACCACCCGCGTCCATATCCCCCGACCGATCAAGCGCCTGCTGCCGACCACCCTGTTCGGCCGCAGCCTGCTGATCATCATCCTGCCGGTGGCGGTGATGCAGATCGCGGTGACCTGGGCGTTCTTCGACGCCCACTGGCAGTCGGTGACCAGCAAGTTGTCCGAGGGTCTGGCCGGTGACATCGCCTGGGCGGTGCAGTCGTACGAGGACGACCCCAGTCCCGCGGCCGTCGCCAAGCTAGCCAAGCGGGCCGAGGACTCGATGTCCCTGTCGATCGCCTTCCAGAAGGGCAAGAAGCTGCCGACTGGCCGCCGCCCCTCGCTGTTCGCGGCGCTGGACCGCTCGCTGGACCGGGCGCTGGAGGACCGGTTGGACAATCCGTTCTGGTTCGATACGACCCGCTACACCGCCTATATCGACATCCGCGTGCAGGTGACGGGCGGGGTCCTGCAGATCTACGCCCTGCGCGACCGGGCCTACGCCACCCAGGGCCACATCTTTATCCTGTGGATGGTCGTGGCGACCATGCTGCTGACGGCGGTCGCGATCCTGTTCATCCGCAACCAGGTGCGGGCCATCGAGCGCCTGGCCGACGCTGCTGACGCCTTCGGGCGGGGCGAGGATCCCGACTTCAAGCCGCACGGCGCGCGCGAGGTGCGCAAGGCCGCCTACGCCTTCATCGCCATGAAGGCCCGCATCGTCCGTCATATCGAGCAGCGCACCGCCCTGCTGGCCAGCGTCAGCCACGACCTGCGCACGCCCCTGACCCGGCTGAAGCTGGAAATGGCCATGTCCGAGCCTAGCGAGCAGCTGGAGGCCATGAAGGGCGACCTCTCCGAGATGGAGCATATGATCGACGAGTACCTGGCCTTCGCCCGGGGCGAGGGCGGGGAGGACGCGCGGGTGGTCGACCTGACGGAGCTGATCCAGGGCGTGGTCGCCGACGCCGAGCGCGGCGGGGCGGCGATCGAGACCGAGATCACCCAGGGGTTGGAGGCGCGTCTGCGGCCGCTGGCCTTCCGCCGGGCCTTGGCCAATCTGATCGACAATGGCGTGGCCCATGCCGACCGGGTCAAGGTGACGGCCGCCGCCCGCCAGACCGGCGGCGTCGAGATCGCTGTCGACGACGACGGGCCGGGCATCCCGGAAGACCGCTACGAGGAAGCGTTCAAGCCGTTCTCGCGCCTGGACGAGAGCCGGAACCAGAACGAGAAGGGCGTCGGCCTGGGCCTGGCCATCGCGCGGGACATGGCGCGGGGGCTCGGGGGGGATCTGGTGCTGTCGCGCTCGGCGATGGGGGGGCTGAGGGCGCTGATCCGGCTGCCGGGCTAGAAACCCGCCCCGATCGTCGAAAGCTGCTCCGCCATCTGCTTCAGACGCTTGTCCAGCTCGGCCATGGTGCGGTTCAGCGCGCCCTCGTCGTCGCGCCAGACCTGGGCCACGCGCGCCCAGACGGCGGTCATGGCCAGCAGGCGCGGCGGGGTGGCGGGAACGCCGGCGGCTTCCAGAATGGCGCGGGCGGTGCGCGGGAAGCGGGCCGCGACGGTGAGCGGGCCTTCGGATTTCGCGATGGCGATCAGGGCGGCGCGATGCGGCTCCATCGCTTCCAGCCGGGCCATGGCGGCGTCGAACAGGCGGTCGTGCGGCTGGGAGCTTTGCAAATAGTCGACGGACAGCGCCGCGCGATCGAAGCGGGCCGACAGGTGCGAAAGGACGGCGGCCTTGCTGGGGGCCTGGGCGTAGAGGTCGGCGAACGGGATGTCGGCTTTTGCGGCGATGTCGCGGAGAGAGACCGAAGGCCACGGCTTGTCGGCGGCGAGGGCCAGGGCGGCGTCGGCGGCGCGGTCGAAAGTGTCGTCGGTCATGACGGGGAGATGGGGGGCGGACAGCCGCCTCGGCAAGCCCTAGCCTCCCAGTTCCTTCGACCGCGTCACGCATGCCGCCAGCGCCTTCGGCAGCAGATCGCCGAAGCCGCCCTCGCCCATCAGCACGGTCAGGGCCGCCGCCGTCGTGCCGCCGGGCGACGTGACCTGCTTGCGCAGCTCGGCCGGCTCCTCGCCGCCCCGCTCCATCAGGGCCGCCGCGCCGATCATCGTCGCCCGGGCCAGGCGGGCGCTGTCGGCGGCGTCCAGCCCCTGGGCGGCGCCGGCGGCCTCGAGGGCCTCGACGAAGGCGTAGAGATAGGCCGGCGCCGAACCCGAGACGGCGGTGGCCGCGTGCATCAGATCCTCGCTCGGCAGGTCGACTACGGTGGCGACGGGCGCGAACAGGGCGTGGGCGGCCGCACGCGCGTCGGCGTCCTCGGCGAAGATGCTGGCGGCGCCGCGGCCGATGGCGACGGCGGTGGTCGGCATGACCCGGGCCACGCGGCGTCCGCCGAACGCCTGGGCGATATCGGCGGCGCGGACGCCGGCGGCGATGGAGACGATGATGGCGTCGGGCGCCAGGTGCGGGACCACGTCCTTGACCGCCTCGCGCCAGATCTGCGGCTTCACGGCCAGCAGCACCGTCTTGGCGGCGGCCAGCGCCTCCACCGGCGGATTGACCCGCGCGCCATCGAAGGCGGCCGGATCGATGTTCGGATCCCGGATGATCAGGTCGGCCGCCGAGAAAGCGCCGGCGTCGCGCCAGCCCTCGGCCAAAGCCCCGCCCATGCGTCCGGCGCCGAGGAGAAGGATGGGGGTCATGCGATTACCTCTCAGCCGTCCCTTCTCCCCTTGTGGAAGAAGGTGTCGCGAAGCGACGGATGAGGGGGCGCGGCGGCGCCCATCAGGCCTGTCGAGCGTCGAACGCGGAGAAACCCCCCATCCGACCTGCTTCGCAGGCCACCTTCTCCCGCAAGGGGAGAAGGGAAGTCCAGCCTAAATCAAGCCTGGCCCACCGTCTCGAACATGCAGGCGGCCATCGCCTGGTCGGGGGTCTTGGCGCCTTGCAGCAGGAATTCGAAGGCCGGGAAGAAACGGTCGGCCGCTTCCACCGCCGCGTCGATCATCGAGGCGGCCTGGGCCATGGTCGGGCGCTCGCCGGCGGGCAGGGCCAGGGCGTGGCGGAACACCACCTCGCCGTCCTCGGTCCACACCTCGAAATGGCCCAGCCAGACGCGCTGGTTGATCAGGGCCAGCAGCTCGTAGGCGTTGGCGCGCTTGGACTTCGGCGCACGAAGATCCAGCGACAGGCAAAGCTGCAGGCAATCGGCCTCGGGCCGCCAGGCGAACCACAGCTCGTAGTCCTTCCAGTCGCCTTTCAGCGCGAAAGCCAGATCGCCATCTTCCGTACGATCGAAGGTCAGGTTCTCGGCCGACAGCACGTGCTCGACCACCTCGAGGGGGTCGAGAGCCATCAGGACGTCGTCGTCTTCCGGTTGGGTGTCCATGAAAAACCTACGTCCCCGCCGGCGACGGCGGGGGTTAGCCCCGCTCTGAATCGCTCACGTACCGGGGACACTAATCTGCTTCGCGGCTTTCGTCTCAACTCGCTTCACGTCGGAAGCGAGCGGTGATTCGCCTATTCGCCCTTGGGCGCGGCTTTCTTCGAAGCCTTCGGAGCCGCCGTCGTCTTGGCCTCTTTCAGGGCGGCGACCTCTTCGCGCAGGGCGGCGACCTCGGCCTTCAGCGCCTCGAAGTCGTCGCGGCGGATCAGGTCGAATTCGGCCGCCAGACGGTCGGCCTGGGCCCGCATCGCGGTCTTCGCCTCCTCGCCGGCCGTCTGGGCGATGCCCATGGCCGCCTGGGTCAGCTTGGCGAATTCGTCGAGAAAGGGGTTCTGGCTGTGCATCGCGGTTCCGAGAGGCCCCAACAGGGGGCCGCTGTCCTTATATGGGAAACAGGGGATGAAAGCGAAGCCCGAACCCTATAGACCTGCGACGATCTGTCCCGTGCGGAGCCTGACGTGCCCTTTCCGGATATCGACCCCGTCGTCCACATCGGCTCGTTCGCCCTGCAATGGGGCCCGCTGGCCTTGCGCTGGTACGCCCTGGCCTATGTGGCGGGCATCCTGCTGGGATGGCGCTTCGCCATCCGCCTGACCCGGACGCCCGGCCTGTGGGGCGGCCGCGCGCCGACCGCCACGCCGTTGCAGATCGACGACCTGGTGCTGTGGATCACCCTGGGCATCATCCTAGGCGGCCGGATCGGCTACATCCTGTTCTACATGCTGCTGAACCAGGACCAGCGGATCTGGCTGGCGGCGCATCCGATGGACGTCTTCAAGATCTGGGAAGGCGGCATGTCGTTCCACGGCGGCTTCCTGGGCGTCTGCGCCGCGATCGCCCTGTTCGCCCGTCGCAACCGGATCGACATGCTGAAGCTGGGCGACCTGATCGCGCCGGTCGCGCCGATCGGCCTGTTCTTCGGCCGCATCGCCAACTTCATCAACGGCGAACTGTGGGGTCGCCCGACCGACGGGCCGTTCGGCATCGTCTTCTGCAACGCCACCATCCAGGCCAATCACCCGCAGCACATCTGCCCGGCCGGCCCATTCCCGCGCCATCCCAGCCAGCTGTACGAGGCGGGCCTGGAAGGCCTGCTGCTGTTCCTGATCCTGGCCTTCTGCGTCTATCGCCTGAAGTGGCTGCAACGGCGCGGGGCCATCGTGGCGATGTTCCTGATCTCGTATGGCGTCTTCCGCCTGTCGCTGGAGAACGTGCGCAATCCCGACCTGGGCATGCCCGACTTTCCGCTGGGCCTGACCATGGGCATGCTGCTGTCCACGCCGATGATCCTGATTGGCGGCTGGCTGCTGTGGAAGGCGCTGAAGGAACCGGCGCAGCCCGCTCCCGAAAGCGACAAAGAGGCTCATGAGCCTGCTTGATCGCCTGAAGGCGCAGATCGCCCAGGACGGACCGATCGGCGTCCCCGAGTTCTTCACCCGCTGCCTGCATGATCCGCGCGACGGCTACTACGCCACGCGTCCGGCCTTGGGCGGTCTTGGGGGCGCGGGCGGCGACTTCATCACCGCCCCGCTGGTCAGCCAGATGTTCGGCGAGCTGATCGGCCTTTGGGCGATCGAGACCTGGACGCGCATGGGCCGACCCGCGCCGTTTCGCCTGGTCGAGATCGGCCCCGGCGACGGCACGCTGATGAGCGACCTGCTGCGCGCGGGCCGGCTGGATCCCGAGTTCCTGGTCGCCGCCGAGGTCTGGCTGGTCGAGGTTTCGGCGCCGTTGCGAGCCCGGCAGGCGGCCAGGCTGGGCGATGCGCCGCGCTGGGTCGGCCGGTTGGACGAGATCCCCGGCGGCGCGCCGATGATCGTGATCGCCAACGAACTGCTGGACTGCCTGCCCGCGCGGCAGTTCGTGCGGGTCAAGGACGGCTGGGCCGAACGCGTGATCGGCCTGGGCGAGGACGGTGAGCTGGCGTTCGGACTGCGCAGCCTGGGAAAATCACCGGACGCCGCGCCGCTTCACCTGCCCGAGGCCCGCGAAGGCGGCGTCTGGGAATCCTCCCCCGCCCAGGCGGCCCTGGCCTCGGATATCGCCCACCGCCTGGTCACGGACGGCGGCGCGGCGCTGCTGATCGACTATGGTCGGGCCCAGCCCGAGGCCGGCGACACCCTGCAGGCGCTCCAGAACCACACCCGGGTCGATCCGCTGAAGACCGCCGGCCTGGCCGACTTGACCGTCTGGGCCGACTTTCCGTCGGTGGTCGCCGCCGCGCGCGAAGCCGGCGCCAAGGCGGGGCCGATTTTCACCCAGGCCGCGTTCCTGCTGGCCCTGGGGATCGAGGCCCGCGCCCAGGCCTTGGCGGCGGCGCGGCCCGATCGCGCCGACCAGCTCGCAAGACAGCTTGATCGTCTGGTCGGCAAGGCGCAGATGGGCGAACTGTTCAAGGTCGCGTGCCTCGCCGCCCCCGATCTTTCGCCCCCCCTCTTCGAGGACGCGACATGACCAAGAAGACTCCCGACCTGCCGACCATCCAGTCGCCGCTGCTGTCCAGCCTCCCGGGGGTGAAGCACGCCTTCTTCACCCGCAAGGGCGGGGCCTCGACCGGCATCTACGACAGCCTGAACGTCGGGCGCGGCAGCAAGGACGATCCGGCCGACGTCGTCGAGAACCGGGCCCGCGCCGCGCGGTGGTTCGGCGGCGATCCGGAAGACCTGAACACCTGCTACCAGATCCACTCGACCATCGCGATCAAGGCGGACGGCTCGTGGGGCGATGTCCGTCCGCAGGGCGACGCGGTGGTCAGCAAGACGCCGGGCGTGATCTGCGGCGCCCTGGCGGCCGACTGCGCGCCGGTGCTGCTGGTGGATCCCGAGGCCCGCGTCGTGGCCGCCGCCCACGCCGGCTGGCGCGGGGCCCTGGACGGCGTGGTCCAGGCGGCCGTCGACTGCATGGTCGAGCTGGGCGCCCGGCCCGACCGCATCACCGGCGTCGTCGGCCCTTGCATCGGTCCCAAGTCCTATGAGGTGGGCCTTGAGTTCCTGCACAGGTTCGAGGCCGACTGCCCCGGCTCCGGCCGGTTCTTCAGGCCGGGCGCGACCGAGGACAAACGGTTCTTCGACCTGCCCTCGTTCGTGCTGGATCGCTTGGAGACCGCCGGTGTCGAGCGCCGCGAATGGGTCGGCCGCGACACTCGGGCTGAAGAGGAATGGTTCTTCTCCAACCGCCGCGCCTTCCTGAACAACGAGGGCGACTACGGGCGCCTGCTGTCGGCGATCATGCTGGAGACCTGAGGCTACCGGAACCGCTGGGCGAGATGAGCGGTCGTGAGGCGGGCGATAGAAAAGCAGGCGTGACAGTCGGAAAACTTGGCGCTAGGTTCAGGTCGATGACCCTCGCCGCCAGCCAACAGCTGTTTTGGTACTTTAGCTATCCGACGCCTCTGGCGCCGGGAGGGGATCGTTTGGCCTGAGACCAGGCCGCCAGAAACGCCTTTCACCAGCCGCCAGGGGATCCCCGGGCGGCTTTTTTGATGGCCGCCGGACCCTCCAAGTCTTCCGGAGTACGCCATGCCTGCCTCGACCGCCGCCCATCTCGTCTCGTTGCCCGTCCCGACCGACGACCTGCGCATCCAGAAACTGCAGACGCTGAGCCCGCCGGCCCAGGTGATCGGCGAGGCGCCGGCCAGCGCGTCCGTGGCCGAGGTCGTCGGCGACGCCCGCAAGGCGGTGCACGAGATCCTGCGTGGCCGCGACGACCGCCTGGTGGTGGTGATCGGCCCCTGCTCGATCCACGATCCCAAGGCCGCCCTCGACTACGCCCAGCGCCTGGCCGTCCAGCGCGAGCGTCACGCCGGCGAGCTGGAAGTGATCATGCGGGTCTATTTCGAGAAGCCGCGGACGACGGTCGGCTGGAAGGGCCTGATCAACGACCCGGATCTGGATGGCGGCTTCCGCATCAATGACGGCCTGCGCCTGGCGCGCCGGGTGCTGCTGGATGTCAGCGCCCAGGGCCTGCCGACGGCCTGCGAGTTCCTGGACGTCACCACGCCGCAATACATCGCCGACCTGGTGGCCTGGGGCGCGATCGGGGCCCGCACCACCGAGAGCCAGATCCACCGCGAGATGGCCTCGGGCCTGTCGTGCCCGGTCGGCTTCAAGAACGGCACCAACGGTGATGTGAAGGTCGCGGTCGACGCGGTGATGGCCGCTTCCCAGCCGCACCACTTCCTGGCCGTCACCAAGGAGGGCCGCGCCGCCATCGCCACGACGACGGGCAACGGCGACTGTCACCTGGTGCTGCGCGGCGGCAAGACGCCGAACTACGACGCCGCCAGCGTCGCGGCCGCCGCCGAGGTGCTGACCAAGGCCGGCCAGGCGCCCAGGATCATGGTCGACGTCAGCCACGCCAACAGCGGCAAGAACCACGAGAACCAGCCGGCAGTGGTCGCCGACGTCTGCGCCCAGGTGGCGACGGGCGCCTCGCCGATCATGGGCGTGATGATCGAGAGCAACATCGTCGCCGGCCGTCAGGACATCGTCCCCGGCCAGCCCCTGATCTACGGCCAGTCGGTCACCGACGCCTGCGTGGATTGGGAGACGTCGGTGGATCTGCTGGACCAGCTGGCGGCGGCGGTGCGCGCGGGCCGCGCGGCCCGGAAGCGCTAGGGCGCCTTCGCGGCGGCGGCGATGGCCGCCGCCACTTCCGCCTTGGCCATCTCGATGTCGCGGCGGAACGCTTCCGACGCGTGCTCGGCGGCATAGATGACCATGCCGGCCTGGAGGCCCGCCTCGGTGGCGCTGACCGTGTGGCTGCCGCAGATCCAGCGGCTCTCGGCATATTCGCGGCCGCGGGCGTAGAGGGCGTCGGCGCGCGCGGGGACGACTTCGGCCAGGATCATCGCCACCTGCTCGCCGAAGGCCGAGTGACCGGACGGATAGTCGGGATTGGCCGCCAGGTCGGGGCGCTTGGGCTCGCAGATCGGGGCGCTGTCCTTGCCGATATAGGGGCGTCTGGTTCCCCAGCGGTCCTTGGCGACGCCTACGACCGAGCGATCGTCGCCGGCGCGTTCCAGGAGAGCGTTGAGGATCGGCGCGTTCGTGGGCGTCAGGCGCACGCCCAGGGCGGTCTCGAAGTGATGGAAGGCCGCGCCCTTGACGTCGTCGGTCGCCAGCTGCCAGCGCGGGGTGTCCTTCAGGGCGCGGGTCTGGTCGAAGATCGCCGCGTCGGCGAGCGCGCGGGGCGAGCCGGCGGCCGGCGGCGCGGCCAGGATCCTGGTCAGGTCCGGACGGGCGGCCGGCGCCAGGTAGCCGCGCGTCGGCGCGCCGGGCAGGGCCTCGATCGCCAGGCCGCCGCAGACCTTCCCCGCCCGGACGGGATTGCAGACGGCGACGTCGCCGCCGGTCAGCCGCACCGTGTAGTCGCCCGGAAAGCGCGGGTCGGGCCAGATGTAGTCGGTCGAGACATATTGCGCCCCGCTGGTCAGGGCGGCCGTGCGCTGGCGGACGTCGTTGGCGCGGGCGGCCCAGGTGTCGGCGTCGGCGCGGGTGCGGACCATGAAGCCGGCCTTCACCGCGGCGGCGATGCGGTCCTTCTGGGCGATCGGATCATTGAGCGTCAGGTAGGCGGCTGCCGGCGAGGCCTCGTCGGTGTTGACGAACATCGCCCGGCCTTCCAGCGAGGCGCGCTGGCCGCGGTAGATGGCGATCTTCTCGGGGTTCTCGTCGAGGGCGAAGAAGACCTTGCCGCGCGACGCGCCCAGCTTGGGCCAGCCGTCCGCCAGGACGCCCTCGCGCAGAGTCTTGGCCTTGCCCCGCACCTGGTCCGGCGTGATCAGGCGGTCCTCGCCGAACACCGAGCGGATCTCAGCGTCCAGAGCGTCGAACAGGCCCTCGGTGAAAGCCAGCGGGACCACGCCGCCGGGCACGGTAGCCGCCCCCTCCTTGGCGTTGATCAGGATCATGATCGGCACGTGGTCGCGATGGGCGTCCGACCAGGCGCGGATCTGTCGCAGGCAACTAACGAAGGTGACGCACGAGACCCGGAAGTCGACATCGGTCATGTGCATGGTCTTGAAGCCCGGCTTGGCCAGGGCGGCGGCCATCTCGGGCGGCAGGGCGGTTCCCTTGCCGAACACTGTCAGCGGCTTGGCGTAGCGGCCGCCCTCGGGATCGGCGACGACGTCGATCTCCAGCTGGCGGGCCCCCGCGTCCAGTTGCTCGGTCAGCGGACGGTGACCGTAGTCGATCCCCAGGGCCGCCTTGCCGCGCGCGGCGACCATGGCCGCCATCTCGTCGGCCGGGATCATCTGCTTGTAGGAATTGTGGGTGCCGATCGCCATCAGGTCGGTCATGCGCAGGGCGTCCATCCGTTCACGGACGCAAGGCGCGCTCTCGTCCGAAGCGGGACAGGGGGCGGCGGCGACCGCCAGGGCGACGAGCAGGTTCAGCATGGACGTCTCCGGAACAGAGCGTCGCAGTATCGCTGCTGCATGACGGTTTGACGTCGCTTCCCTGACGTCAAGGCGACGCTGTCATCAACCTTTAATGGAATGGAGACGCCGAGGTCATCGACGACCCCTAACGCCCCCGCAAACGCCGGCGTCCGCAAGGGCCTCCCAATCACCGGCGCAGTACCAAGGGGGTATTTATGTCTCGGACCAAGATCGCGCTCCTCGCGGGCGCGGCGAACCTCGTCATGGCCGTGCTGGCGCCGGCCGCTCAAGCCGGTGTCGAAGATCCTGCGGTCGCGGCCGCCGCTGAACCCGCGGATGCTGTCGATGCCGTCGTGGTAACCGGTTTCCGCAAGTCGCTGGGCGTGGCCCGCGAGACCAAGAAGACCAGCGCCATCGTCTCGGACGTGATCGTCGCCGAGGACATGGCCAAGTTCCCGGACCTGAACCTGGCCGAGTCGCTGCAGCGGCTGCCGGGCGTGGCCATCAACCGCGAGGGCGGCGAAGGCCGTCGCGTCAGCCTGCGGGGCCTGGGTCCCGACTTCACCCGCGTCCAGCTGAACGGCATGGAAGTGCTGGGCAATGTCGACTCGCCGATGGACAGCCGTGGCCAGACGTCCCGTGACCGCGCCTTCGACTTCAACATCTTCGCCTCGGAGCTGTTTTCGAAGATCGACGTGCGCAAGTCGTTCTCGGCCGAGCAGGACGAGGGCGGCATGGCCGGCACCGTCGGCCTCTATACCGCCAAGCCGTTCGACTATTCGGGAACCAAGGGCGCCCTGTCGCTGCAAGGCGGCACCAACAGCGCCACCAAGGACTTCCAGCCGCGCGGCGCGGCGATGATCAGCAAGAACTGGGACGACAAGTTCGGCGTCCTGGTCTCGGTCGCCTATTCCAAGCGCAAGACGGAGGAGCAGGGCTACAACACCTACGCTGCTCCGACGACCAAGGCGCTGGCCGCCAACGTCGTCAATCTCAGCGCCGCCGACGCGGCCAAGGCGATGAACGGCGAGCTGATCTTCCAGCGCGGCAACCGCTTGACCGTCTGGGGTTCGGACCAGGAGCGCCTGGGCGTCACCGGCGCCGTCCAGTGGCGTCCGGTGGAGAACGTCACCTTCACGCTCGACGCCCTGCACGGCAAGTTCACCAACGATCGCAGCGAGAACAGCCTGGCCACCCGGGCCACCCTGAACTCGACGATCCTGGGGGCGGCCACCCCGCACTCGGGCAACCTGGTCAGCCCGCCGCCGGTGCTGAACTCGATCCAGTACGACCAGTACAACACGGTCGTGTACGCCGACGTGGACAACACCGTCTTCGCCACCGAGACCCGTCGCCAGCAGACGAAGAACGCCTTCGACCAGTTGGTCCTGACCGGCGAGTGGAAGGTCACCGACAAGCTGACGCTCGACGGCCATCTCGGCCGCGAGACCTCGGATTACGACATTCCGATCTCGGACAAGTTCTACACCGAGGCGTTCGGCGGCCTGATCACCGACTATCGCGGCGACACCGGCCACAACACCTACAAGTGGAACACCACCGACCCGAACAACTACCGGGCTCACGAGATCGACTTCTCGGCCACCTACCAGAGCACCGAGCTCAAGAACGGCGAGCTGAACGGCGCCTGGGCCTTCAACGACGACGTCACCCTGAAGGGCGGCGTCTCGTATCGCGGCTTCACCAACTCGGGCTTCACCCAGACCAACGACGACGTGAACAAGACGGCGTGGGAAAAGGGCGCGCTGGATGACAAGGTCACCAGCTACTACACGATCTTCGACAAGCACGATGACCAGTCGTGGGTGAATGTCGACTTCGACAAGGCCTTGGCCGCCTACGGCGTCACCCGCACCCTGGGCGCGCCCAAGTCGATCTACGAGGTCGAGGAGAACACCAAGGCCGGCTACGTCCAGCTGGACTGGAAGGGGCGGCTGTTCGGCAAGGCCATCCGCGGCAACACCGGTTTCCGCGCCTACGAGACCGAGCTGACCTCGTCGGGCGTCATGGCCGTGCGCGGGGTCAACACCCCGACCGTCGCCAAGAAGAAGTATTCGGGCGTGCTGCCGGCCTTCAACGCGGTGCTGGAGGTCTCCGACCAGTTCCAGATCCGCGCCGCCGCCGCGCGCAACATCAACCGCCCGGCCCTGGGCGCCTACGCCATGAACGGCACGATCAGCGTCGACGGCGCCAACGTATCGGTCTCGACCGGCAACCCCAACCTCGACCCCTACAAGTCGGACGAGTTCGACCTGGCGTTCGAATGGTACTTCGGCAGCGTCGGCATGCTGACCGCCGGCGTGTTCCACAAGAGCATCGACGGCCTGGTCGCCAGCCAGACGACCAACAACGTCACCTACGCCAGCACCGGCCTGGCCGAGGGGCTGTATCCGGGGGTGACGGGCTCGACCCTCGTGTCGACCTACACCCGCCAGGTGAACCTCAACACCGCCAAGCTGACCGGCCTGGAGCTGTCGGCGCAGAGCGACTTCTTCTTCCTGCCGGGCGCGCTGAAGAACATGGGCGTGGTGGCCAACCTGACCCTGATCGACAGCGAGACGACCAACCTGATCAACGGCAAGAACCAGAAGAGCGACATCTTCGGCCTGTCGGACGTCAACGCCAACGCGACGCTCTACTACGAGACCGCCAAGTACGGCGGCCGTGTCTCGGCCAACTATCGCTCGGACTACCTGATCGACAGCGGCGGCTTCAACGCCACCACCTATGTCGACGCGGCGGCCTTCTACCAGCTGACCCCGCGCATCCGCCTGTCGCTGGACGCGATCAACCTGACCGACGAGCGCGAGGAGCAGGTCAACAGCTACAACAACGGCTTCGGCCAGACGGGCGCCAAGCGGCTGTGGAACTACACCACCAGCGGCCGCACGGTGTTCGTGGGGGCCAACATCCAGTTCTAAGGCGGACTGGAGCTTGAGAACGGCGAAGCCGCCCGGGGCGACCTGGGCGGCTTTTTCGTGGAGCCTCGATTTCCGCCCGGCGCGACCGCGCTCTTGAACGGCTGTCGTCTTGCCCCCACTACAGCACGACCGAAGAGGCGAACGGAAAGGACGACGACATGGCTTTGCTCGACGCGCTCAGGGCCGACCAACTCGCGGCGCGCAAGTCGAACGACCGTCTGAAGGCCGACCTGCTCACCACGCTGATCGGCGAAGCGACGCAGATCACGACCGAGGAATTCAAGCGCGGTGTGACGGAGGTCACCGACGAAAAGGTTGTCGCGACCATCGCGAAGTTCCTGAAGAACACCAAGCTGACGCTGGACAATCTGGCGAGCGAGCGTGCGCGCCTGATCCAGGCCGATGGCGATGCGTCGAAGGTGGACGAGCGGACCAAGGCGGCTGAAACCGAACTGGCGATCCTGTCCTCGTATGGCCCAAAGCAGATGACGGAAGCGGAACTGCGCGCGGTCATCGACGACTTCAAGACCAAGAACCCCGACGCCAATGTCGGGACGATCATGGCCTATCTGAAGACCAGTTTCGGCGGCCAGTACGACGGCAAGACCGCCAGCGCCTTGGCCAAGGCTTGAATGAAGCAAAAAGCCGCCCGGGATCGCTCCCGGACGGCTTCCTTGTTTCCGAAGAAAGACAGGCCGCTTACGCCGCCTCCTGCTCGTCATTCGCCGGCGCCTGGCGGATCAGGTAGTCGAAGGCCGACAGCGAGGCCTTGGCGCCTTCGCCCATGGCGATGATGATCTGCTTGTAGGGCGTGGTGGTCGCGTCGCCGGCGGCGAAGACGCCGGGGATCGACGTCTCGCCACGATAGTCGACCTCGATCTCGCCGCGGTTGCTGAGCGCCACGCCCGAGTCCTTCAGCCATTCGGTGTTGGGGACCAGGCCGATCTGCACGAAGACGCCTTCCAGGTCCACGCGGTGGACGCTGTCGTGGTTGCGGTCCTTGTAGGACAGGCCCGAGACCTTGCCGTTGTCGCCGTGAATCTCGGTGGTCATGGCCGAGGTGACGATCTTGACGTTCGGCAGGCTGGCCAGCTTGCGTTGCAGTACGGCGTCGGCGCGCAGCTGGCTGTCGAACTCGATCAGCGTCACGTGGGCGACGATGCCGGCCAGGTCGATGGCCGCCTCGACGCCGCTGTTGCCGCCGCCGATCACGGCCACGCGCTTGCCCTTGAACAGCGGACCGTCGCAGTGCGGGCAGTAGGCCACGCCCTTGTTGCGGTACTCGGCCTCGCCGGGGACGTTGACGTTCCGCCAGCGGGCGCCGGTCGACAGGATGACGGTGCGGGCCTTCAAGGAGGCGCCGTTTTCCAGCTTGACCTCGTGCAGGCCGCCCGGCGCCCTGGCCGCGACCAGGCCGACGGCCTTCTGCAGGTTCATCACGTCGACCTCGTAGTCCTTGACGTGCTGCTCCAGGGCCGAGGCCAGCTTGGGGCCTTCGGTGTGCGGCACCGAGATGAAGTTCTCGATGGCCATGGTGTCCAGCACCTGGCCGCCGAAGCGTTCGGCCGCGACGCCCGTCCGGATGCCCTTGCGTGCGGCATAGATCGCTGCGGCCGCGCCGGCCGGGCCGCCGCCGATGACCAGCACCTCGAAGGCGTCCTTGGTCTTGATCTTCTCGGCGGCGCGGTCGGCGGCGCCGGTGTCCAGCTTGGCCAGGATCTGCTCGACGTCCATGCGGCCCTGGCCGAAGGGCTGGCCGTTCAGCAGGATGGTCGGCACGGCCATGACCTGGCGTTCCTCGACCTCGGCCTTGAACAGCGCGCCGTCGATGGCGACGTGGCTGACGCGCGGGTTCAGGGCGCTCATGGTGTTCAGCGCCTGCACCACGTCGGGGCAGTTCTGGCAGGACTGCGAGAAATAGGTCTCGAAGCGATAGTCGCCGTCCAGCGCCTTGATGCGCTCGATGACCTCGGCGTCGATGCGCGGCGGGTGGCCGCCGACGTGCAGCAGGGCCAGCACCAGCGAGGTGAACTCGTGGCCCAGCGGCAGGCCGGCGAAGCGGACGTCCGCATCGCCCGAAGCGCGGGTGATCGCGAACGAGGGCTTGCGGGCGTCGTCGCCCGCCAGGTTCAGGCTGACCTTGTCCGAGGTCGAAACCACGTCCTCCAGCAGCGCGCGCATCTCGGCCGAGCCGGCGCTGTCGTCGAGGGAGGCGACCAGTTCGATCGGCTGGCGCAGGTTCTGCAGGTAGGTGGTCAGTTGAGTCTTCAGACCGGCGTCCAGCATGGAGCGCTCCCAAAAAGCTGAGGGGAGGAAAGGAAGGCGTTCGCCAGGATTCGATTGTCAGGGGAGGGATCGAACGCGGCGAACGATCGGAGGGTTGCGCCGCCGCTCATCCGATGACGGCGGCGGCGCGATAGCTCAGGTAGTCTTAGATCTTGCCGACCAGGTCGAGCGACGGGGCCAGGGTCTTTTCACCCTCTTCCCACTTCGCCGGGCAGACTTCGCCCGGGTGCGAAGCCACGTACTGGGCGGCCTTGATCTTGCGGAGCAGTTCGATCGCGTTGCGGCCGATGCCTTCGGCGGTGGTTTCCGTGAACTGGATGACGCCTTGCGGGTCGATCAGGAAAGTGCCGCGGTCGGCCAGGCCGACGCCCGGACGCATCACTTCGAAGTTGTTGGTGATCGTGCCCGAGGGGTCGCCGACCATGTGGTACTTGATCTTGCCGATGGCCGGCGAGCTGTCGTGCCAGGCCTTGTGCGAGAAGTGCGTGTCGGTCGACACGGCGTAGATCTCGACGCCCAGACGCTGGAAGACGTCATAGTTGTCGGCCAGGTCTTCCAGCTCCGTCGGGCAGACGAAGGTGAAGTCGGCCGGGTAGAAGAAGACCACCGACCACTTGCCCTTCAGGTCGGCGTCGCTGACGTCGACGAACTTGCCTTCCTTGTAAGAGGTGGCGGTGAAGGGTTTGATCTCGGTGTTGATCAGCGACATGAGACGCTCCGGTTGGAAGAGGATGAGCCCTTCTACCGGACAGGTTCGCAATCGATCAAATTGA
Organism: uncultured Caulobacter sp.; assembly: GCA_966211605.1. Classification (GTDB taxonomy): domain Bacteria; phylum Pseudomonadota; class Alphaproteobacteria; order Caulobacterales; family Caulobacteraceae; genus Caulobacter. The sequence goes on along the minus strand of CBIHOB010000011.1, from coordinate 11,889 downwards.
TAAATCTTTTTGTCGGAATAGAGGGGATCTATTCCTGTGGGGAAGTTGCGGGACGCGGCTCAGCTCGAGATCTTGGCTTCCAGCTCGTTCAGCCGCGCGCGCGTCGCCGCCAGGTCCGGGCCGAAGCGGGCCGGATCGGCGGCGGCCAGGCGGCCGGCGATGTCGTAGCTTTCGCGATAGAGGTCCAGGGCCCGCATGCGGTGGCCGCGATCCTCGCGCAGATCGGCCAGCCGCTCCAGGTTCACCGACAAGGCTCGCTGGGCGCCGACGTCGCCAGCCTCGCGGCCGCCGCGCGCCCGGCGAAGGGACAGGGCCTCCTCGAAGGCGGCCAGGGCGGCGTCCAGACGCCCCTCGGCCTCGGCCGCGTCGCCGACGCCCGACAGCGCGCCGGCCAGCAGTTCGGCGGTCTCGTCGGTCGCCCGGGCCCGGCGCACCTCACGCGCATAGGAAGCCGAGGTCTCGTAGGCCTCGGCGGCGTCGTCCATCAGGCCCTGGCCCCGCGCGAAGTCGCCCAGGTCGCGATAGACGATGGCCAGCTCCTCGTCGGTGTGGGCGGCGCGCTTCATCGCAGCCAGGATACGGGCGGCCTCGCTCCAGCATTCGTCGCGGCTCAGCGCGATCAGGCGGCCACGCATCTCGGCGAAGGTCGGCGGGCGAGGCGAGGGGAGGGGCGCGAGCGCGGCTGCCTGCATGACCGGCGGTGCGATCGGCGGCGCCGGCGGAACGGACTGGAGCCGGGACGCCGGGGCGGGTTCGGCGGGCGCGGCGACAGGTTGGACCTGAGGCTCCGGCTCCATCCCGAACGCCATCGGCGCGGCCTTGCGCGGCTTGCGCCTACGGCGGGGTAGCAGGGCGACGATGATGAGCAGTCCGCCCACGATCGCCGCCGCCGCACCAGCCGCAGGGCGATGCGGCTCGAACGGTCCGAGATCGAGATGCGCGGCCCAAGTCCCCAGCGAGCCCCAGCCCGCCGCCACATATCCCGATGTCGCCAGGATCAGCCCCAAGATGATCCCAACCAGTCGCGCCAGCATCACGTCCCCCCAGACGTCGCTCAGAAGAGCGTCCTTGCCGCCAGGCCGCGTAAGTCAGCGCATGGCCCTTTTTCCGTCGAGCCGTCTCAACCGGCAGGGGAAGCGGGGCGGTCCAGGCGACCTGTCAGCGGGCGCCTGGCGAGAGCGGCGCCTCTAAATCAACCAAGTCAGCGGGCGCGGATAGGCCTCGCCGCGGACCAGATAGTAGATGCCCATCACGCAGCGGACCACGAACCAGAGGCTGACCGCCCCCAGAATGAGGCCGCCGACGATCATCATCGGGATGCCGATCAGCAACAGGCTCAGCGGGATGCCGAACAGCAGCAGCAGGCCGCCGATCACGAACCAGGCGATCGACAGCCAGAAGCTGCGGATGGCGAAGGTGTAGTGGCTCTCGTTGATCGGCCCGGCTTGGTCGCGGTTCACATAGGCCACGATCAGGCCGACGATGAAGGTCAGGCCGTTGGTGAAGCCCAGCAGGTACAGGCCGTAGACGACGGCCGGCAGGACCTTGTCCTCTTCGGCGCGAGGTTCGATGACGGTCGCGTCGGTCATGTCAGAGCATCCAGTTCTTGGGAGTGGGATAGGGCTGGCCCTTCAGCAGGGTCGACAGGCCGACGACGGCGCGCACGACCAGCCACAGGCCGGTGGCGACCAGGGCCACGACGCCGATGCCGACCGGCGTCAGGATGATGCCGGCCACGCTGAACAGCAGCGCCAGCCAGAAAGTTCGGATCTGGAACTCGTAGTGGCTGGCCAGCCAGTCGGCGGCGTCCTTGCGGCTGATATAGGCGATGATCACGCCGATCACGCAGGTCAGGCCGCCGGTCACGGCGCCGGCGATGTGCAGGGCGTAGACCACGCCCGGCAGGGTCTTGTCGTCCTGCAGCCGGGGCGGGACGGCGGGGTCTAGAATGGGATCGGACAAGGTTTGAGCCTGAAGAACGATGTTGGCCCAATCGTCGCGCGGTTGCGCGCAGGATGCAAATGAAGGTGCGGTAATCGATGGGGCGCGCGCCGGGGAAGGCTCCTAGGGCAGCAAGTCCTTGGGCGGATCGTGCGGGTCGAAGTCGGCGCCGCGTCCCAGCCAGGGCAGGGCGGCCAGCATCAGGATCACCGCGAAGCTCATCCGCGCGGCCATGTCGAGGCCGACGGCGGCCATGCCGGCGGTCAACGAGAACAGCAGCGTCGCTGCGGTCCCCAGGGTCAGCAGGCCCATGATCCAGACCAGGGCCGTACGGGCCTGCAGCCGGGCGACCCCGAAGCGGGCGCGAGGCGCGAGGTCGGCCCCGACGGCGGCCAGGGCGCGGGCCAGGGTCGAGAAGCTGGCCAGCCGGTCCTCGAACCGTCCGGGTCCGGCATAGCTCTGGGCTGTCAGCACCACCTTGGCGCGGCCGAAGGTCAGGGTCAGCACCCGCCGGCGGGTGTCGCGGCCGTGGCGATCGGGCGGGGCCGAGGCCAGGCGATAGCGGGTCAGGCTGGACAGCGGAAAGCTGCGGACGATCTTGCCGCGCGTCTCGGTCAGCGTTCCGGCGTCCAGGGTCCAGACCGTCTCGGGCTGGAAGGGAGCGATCCGGGCGGCGTGCGAGACCTGCATCCGCTAGGACCGGACGGCGGTGATCTCGACGCCGGCGGCGGCCGCGTGCGGAGCCAGGGCCAGGGGCTTTTCGACCCGAACCCGGGCCCGGGTCACGCGGTGATCGGTAAAGCAGGCCTGGGCCAGGCGCTCGGCGAAGGTCTCCACCAGGTCGATGTGGCCCTCGGCGACGATGGCGCGGGCGGCCTCGCCGACCATCTCGTAGTTCACCGTGTCGCCCAGGCGCTCGCAATGGCTGGCGGCCACGTCCAGCTCGACATCGACGACCAGCGGCTGCATGCGGCCGTGCTCGTGGTCGTAGACGCCGATCTGGGCGTCGACCTTCAGGCCCCGGACGAAGACCTTGGTCACGATGATGCGGGCCAGGTCTTGGGCCGGCGCGGTGTCGTGGAGCGGAGCTGCGGCCAAAGGACGGCCTCTCTGAAGTTACGGGGCGACGATGTCGGGCGTCTTCCAGCCCAGGTGCTGGCCGCCGTCCACGGCGATCATCTGGCCCGTGACCGACCTGGCGTCAATGAGATAGCGCAAGGCGGCGGCGACCTCGTCCGGCGTGGCGCGGCGCTGCAACAGGACGCCGGCCGCCTCGGCCTCGAACTCGCCGGGGGCCTGGTGCACGGACGGCAGGGTCGGGCCAGGGCCGATGGCGTTGACGCGGATGTGCGGCGCCAGGGCCTGCGCCAAGGTCTGGGTGGCCCACCAGAGACCGGCCTTGGCCAAGGAATAGCTGAAGAACTGCGGGTTCGGGCGCAGCACCCGCTGGTCGACGATATTGACCACCAGACCGGACGCGTCCTGCGGCAGAGCCGCCGCGAAGGCCTCGGTTAGCACGATCGGCGCGCGCAGATTGGTCTCGATATGCAGGTCCCAGGTGTCGCGCGCCAGGCCCCCGACCCGGTCATCCTCGAAGGCCGAGGCGCTGTTGACCAGCAGGGTGACGGGACTGATCTCGCTGGCGGCCGCGATCAGGCCGCGCGCGGCGGTCTCGTCCGAGAGATCCGCCTGAACCAGCACCGCGCGGCGGCCCAGCGCCCGCACGGCCGACGCCGTCTCCTCGCCCTCGTCGACCGAGGCGCGACAATGGACGGCGACGTCATAGCCGGCGCGGGCGGCCTCCAGGGCCAGCGCCCGGCCGATCCGGCGACCCGCGCCGGTGACCAGGGCCGCGCCGCGCGCCGTCGGGCCCATGCTAGTCGATGCGGCCGAACTCGAACGCGTTCAGGGCGCAGATGACGGCCAGGAAGATGGCGATGACACCGATCGCGAGCATGGCGCGGCTCCAGAGAGAGAAAACAAAGGTCGAGCCGGCTTTAGCCCTCGCGGGGACTGACCGCAAGGCCATCCCGCGCTAGTACCTGGGCCATGCTCTGGCGACGTCGCATCGAACCGTTCACCCGGCCCCTGGTCTACGCCTTCTTCCGCCTCAAGCGCGGCCTGACCCTGGGCGTGCGCGCGGTGGTCACGGACGAGGGCGGCAAGGTCCTGCTGATCCAGCACACCTACATCAAGGGCTGGTATCTGCCCGGCGGCGGGGTCGAGCGCGGCGAGACGGCCGAGACCGCCGTCGTGCGCGAGCTGGCCGAGGAGGCGGGCGTGCGGGCCCTGTCGCGCCCCCAGTTGGTCTCGGCCCACAGCAACGAGGTGCTGCATCCCGGCGACCACGTGCTGGTCTATCGCGTCGAGCGCTGGGAGCCGTGCCCCTCGGACTCCGCGGGCGAGATCCATGAGGTCGGCTGGTTCGATCCGCACGACCTGCCCGAAGAGACGACCAAGGCCACCCGCCGCCGGATCGCCGAGGCGCTGCACGGCGCCGACAGCGATCCGATGTGGTGAGACCCCTTCCCACCTGAACGCCGATCACATTAAATGCCTGTTTGAAACCGCCCGCCACCGTCTCCAACCAGAGCGGGCCATCCACCATCCAAGGGCAGGAGAACGGCATGCGCGAGTACACCAAGTTCTACATCGACGGCGCCTGGGTCGAGCCCGCTGCGCCGAAGCCGCTGGACGTCATCAACCCGGCCACCGAAGAGGTCGCCGGCGTGATCTCGCTGGGCTCGGAAGCCGACGTCGACAAAGCTGTCCGCGCCGCCCGCAAGGCGTTCGAGACCTTCTCCCTGACCAGCCGCGAGGAGCGCATCGACATCCTCGAGCGCATCATCGCGGAGTATCAGAAGCGCTTCGAGGACATGGCCAAGGCCATTACCGAGGAGATGGGCGCCCCCGCCTGGCTGGCCCAGCGCGCCCAGGCGGCCATGGGCATCGCCCATGTCCAGACCGCCGCCGCCGTGCTCAAGGACTATAGGTTCGAGGAAGATCGCGGCACGACCCGGATCGTCAAGGAGCCGATCGGCGTCTGCGGCTTCATCACGCCGTGGAACTGGCCGGTGAACCAGATCGCCTGCAAGGTCGCCCCCGCTCTCGCCACGGGCTGCACCATGGTGCTGAAACCCTCCGAGATCGCGCCCTTCTCGGGCTATGTCTGGACCGAGATCCTGCACGCCGCCGGCGTGCCGGCCGGGGTCTTCAACCTGGTCAATGGCGACGGCCCCACGGTCGGCGCGGCGCTCAGCCGCCATCCGGAAGTGGACATGGTCTCGTTCACCGGCTCGACCCGCGCCGGCATCGAGGTGGCCAAGAACGCCGCCCCGACCGTCAAGCGCGTGCACCAGGAGCTGGGCGGCAAGAGCCCGAACATCATCCTGGACGACGCCGACTTCCAGCGCGCCGTCGGCGGCGGGATCGCCTCGGTGATGATGAACTCGGGCCAGTCGTGCAACGCCCCGACCCGCATGCTGGTCCCCGGCCAGCGCATGGACGAGGTGATCGCCATCGCCAAGGCCGCCGCCGAGAGCCACACGGTCGGCGATCCGAACGGCAACCACAAGATGGGCCCGGTCGTCTCCGAGACTCAGTGGAACAAGATCCAGGGCCTGATCCAGAAGGGCATCGACGAGGGCGCCACCCTGGTCACCGGCGGCGTCGGCCGGCCGGAAGGCCTGGACAAGGGCTACTATGTGAAGCCGACCGTCTTCGCCAACGTCACCAACGAGATGACCATCGCCAAGGAAGAGATCTTCGGCCCGGTCGTCTCGATCCTGGGCTACGACACGGTCGAGGAAGCGGTCACGGTCGGCAACGACACCGAGTACGGCCTGGCGGCCTATGTCTCGGGCGGCGACCAGGACAACGTCCGCAAGGTGGCGAGCAAGCTTCGCGCGGGCCAGGTGAACCTGAACGGCGCCAGTCCCGACCTGATGGCCCCGTTCGGCGGCTACAAGATGAGCGGCAACGGCCGCGAATGGGGGGATCACGCGTTCGGGGAATTCCTCGAGACGAAGGCGATCCTCGGCTACTCGGCGAAGGTGGCGGCGGAGTAGAGGGCGTCAGCCTTAGCCGTGCGGTTGAACTCTGCTCTCCTCTGCGAGAGCAGGGTCGTGCTATGGCCGGCCTCCGGAAAGGCGGGACACCATGGCCGAGCAGGCGCTCATCGGATTGATCGGCGGCATGAGCTGGGAGAGCTCGGCCCAGTATTATCGGCTGATCAACGAGGCGGTGCGCGACCGCTTGGGCGGCGTCGCCTCGGCCAGAACCCTGATGTGGTCGTTCGACTTCGCCGAGATCGAGCGGCTGCAGCACGCCGGCCGCTGGCCCGAACTGGCGCGGCGCCTGGCCGACGCGGCGCGGGCGCTGGAGGCGGGCGGGGCCGACTTTCTGGTCCTCTGCACCAACACCATGCACCGCGAGGCCGACGAGATCGAGGCGGCGGTCCACATTCCGCTGCTGCACATCGCCGACCCGACCGGCGAAGCGATCAAGGCGGCGGGCCTCTCGACCGTGGGCCTGCTGGGTACGGCCTTCACCATGGAGCACGCCTTCTATCGCGGCCGGCTGGAGGCCAAGCACGGCCTGACCGTGCTGACGCCGGACGCCGATGATCGCGCCGCCGTACACCGGATCATCTACGAGGAGCTGGTCGCCGGCCGCGTGCTGGACGCCTCCCGCGAGGTCTACAAGGCGGTGATCGCACGGCTGGTCGAACGCGGCGCCCAGGCGATCATCCTGGGCTGCACCGAGATCATGCTGCTCATCGGCCAGGCCGACAGCCCGGTCCAGGTTTTCGACACCACGACCCTGCACGCGATGGCGGCGGTGGATAAGGCGCTGGCGGACTTCACCTAAGCGCGAGCGCTGATAGGGTGCGCTTCGCCTCGATCGCGGAGCTCCTTGGAATGCGTTTGCGTCTCGCCCTGCTCGCCAGCCTTTCCATCCTCGCGGCGGGTCCCGTTCTCGCCCAGACCGCCTACGACGCCGTCGACCCCTTCATCGGCACGGGCGGCGACGGCCATACCTTCCCCGGGGCGGTGGTTCCGTTCGGCATGGTGCAGCTGAGCCCTGACACCGACATCCTGCCGTTCAAGCAGAGCTATGCCCGCGCCGCCGGTTACCGGTTCGGCGACCCGACCATCCTGGGCTTCTCGCACACCCACTTCTCGGGCGCGGGCCACTCGGATCTCGGCGACATCCTGCTGACCCCGGTTTCGGGCGAGGCCAGGCTGGAGCCGGGCGAGGCCGACAAGCCGGGCTCGGGCTACCGCTCGCGCTACAGCCACGACACCGAGGTCGCCCAGCCGGGCTATTACGCCGTCACCCTGGGCGACAGCCATGTGCGGGCCGAGCTGACGGCGGGTCTGCGCACCGGCCTGCACCGCTATACCTTCCAGAAGGGCGACCGCGCCCAGGTGCTGATCGACCTGCGCAGCTCGATCTACAACTATCCGGGCAAGGTGCTGTGGTCGCGGCTGCGCGTGGCGCCGGACGGGACGGTCACCGGCTATCGCGAGACGCGCGGCTGGGCGCCCGGCCGCAAGCTGTTCTTCGCCATCCGCTTCGATCGACCCCTTGTGGGGCAAGCCTTCCACAACCGCGAGACCGACGTCCCCTACAAGGGGTTCGCCCAGCCGGGCCGGACCCCCGAGGACCGCGCCCAGATCCAGGGCCGCGCCCTGGTCGGCGTCTTCGACTTCGGCCGGATCGACGGGCCGCTGACCGCCAAGGTCGCACTGTCCTCGGTCAGCGAGGACGGGGCGATCGCCAACCTCGCCAGCGATGAGCCCGGCTTCGACTTCGACGCCCAGCGCGGCCGGGCCCGGGCGGCCTGGGAGAAGGCTCTGGGCGCGGTCGACATCGAGGCCCCGGCCCCGATGCGCAAGACGCTCTACACGGCGCTCTATCATAGCCTGCTGGCCCCCAGCGTCTTCGCCGACGCCGATGGTCGCTACCGGGGCCCCGACGACCAGGTGCACGAGGGCAAGCTGGACGGCCGCCCGTTCACCTTCCACTCCACCTTCTCGCTCTGGGACACCTTCCGCGCCGAGCATCCGCTGCTGACCTTGGTGCAGCCGGCCGACTACACCAACGACGTGGTCAACTCGCTGATCGCTTCGCAGCGCTACAGCCCGTACGGCGTCTTGCCGGTCTGGCAGTTCCACGGCCAGGAGACCTGGACGATGATCGGCTACCACGCTGTGCCGGTGATCGCCGACGCGTGGATGAAGGGCATCCGCGGCTATGACGGCAAGGCGGCCCTGGACGCCATGGTCAAGAGCGCCACCTATGCCCCGTACGGCGGTTTGGGCGATTACATGGCGCTGGGCTATGTTCCGATCGACAAAGAGCCCGAGGCGGCCTCCAAGACCGTCGAATACGCCTATGACGACTGGACCATCGCCAAGGTCGCCGCCGAGATGGGCCAGGCCGATGTGGCCAGGACCTTCGAGAAGCGCGCCGGCTACTGGAGGAACAGCTTCGACCTGAAGACCGGCTTCCTGCGGGCCCGCAAGTCGGACGGGACCTATCGCGAGCCGTTCAACCCGACGGCCATCAACTACGGCTCGGACTACACCGAGGGCAACGCCTGGCAATATTCGTGGTTCGCGCCGCAGGACCTGGGCGGGGTGGTCAAGGCGCTGGGCGGCGACGCGGCGACGGTCAGGAAGCTGGACGCCATGTTCGACTTCGACAATTCCAAGCTGGACTATTCGCACGCCGAGGACATCGCCGGCCTGATCGGCCAGTACATCCACGGCAACGAGCCCAGCCACCACGTGGCCTACATGTACGACTACGCCGGCGCCCCGTGGCGCACCCAGGCCCGGCTGACCCAGATCATCAAGAGCCAGTACAAGCCGACGCCGGACGGCCTGTCGGGCAACGATGATCTGGGCCAGATGTCGGCCTGGCTGATGTTCACCGGCCTGGGCTTCTATCCCGTGACCCCGGCCTCGAACGAGTACGCTCTGGGGCGCCCGTTCGTGGACAAAGCGGCGCTGAACCTGCCGAACGGCAAGCGTTTCACCGTGCGGGCGGTCGGGATGTCGGACGCGACGCCCTACGTCGCCAAAGTGACCCTGAACGGCAAGCCGCTGACGAGGGCCTTCCTCAAGCATGACGAGATCGTCGCCGGCGGCGAGCTGGTCTTCACCATGAGCGCCGCGCCCAACAAGACCTGGGCGACGCAACCCGCGGACCGGCCGACCTCGCTGACGCCCTACCGCTAGTAGGGCAGTTGCGATGGCGGCGGCTGGGCCGGGGCCGACGGCTGCAGCGTTTCGGCCGCCCGGGCGGCGTCCTCCAGCTCCGAGGCGGCGCGGGCGAACTCGGCCGACAGGGTCTCGTAATAGCCGTTGCGCGGGTCGGGCTCGGTCTGCGGCGCGGGATCAGGCAGCAGCCAGTCGAAGTCCCGGACCGCCAGGGTCTGGTGTGCGGTCATCATGAAGCGCCGCCAGATGCTGGCCGGGATGTCGCCGCCGACCACCTTGTTCATCGGCTTCTCGTCGTCGTTGCCGACCCAGACGCCGGTGACGTAGTCGGGCGTGAAGCCCACGAACCAAGCGTCGCGCCAGTTCTGGCTGGTGCCGGTCTTGCCGGCCGCGGGCCAGCCGAAGGCGGCGCGCTTGGCGGTGCCCTGCGACACCACCTTCTTCATCATCTTCACCATGATGCTGGCGTGGCCGATGTCGTAGACGCGGCGCTCGGCGGCGGGGGGCTGATGGGCGAAGACGGGCTGGCCGCCCTGGGTGACGATCGACTCGATGACATAGGGCTCGAGACGCACCCCGCCCTGCTGGAACACCTGGAAGCCCGAGGTCAGCTGCAGCAGGTTGACCTCGTAGGAGCCCAGGCTCACCGAAAGGTCCGGCACGGGCGGCAGGCTGGTGATGCCGAAGCGGCGGACCAAGTCGCCGATCGCCGCCCCGCCGGCTTCCTTGCCCAGCTTGACGGCCACGGTGTTGGTCGAGGTGATCAGGGCCTGCTCGACGGTCATCGGGCCGCGATAGCCGCCGCTATAGTTCTCCGGGCTCCAGTCGCCGAACTTCACCGGCTCGTCGACGCGGATGTCGGTGGGCAGCACGCCCTTCTCGACGGCGGCGGCGTAGATGAACGGCTTGAAGGTCGAACCGGGCTGGCGCTTGGCCTGGACGGCGCGGTTGAACGGGCTGCCGTCATAGTCGGTGCCGCCGACCATGGCGCGGATCGCCCCGTCGGCCGACAGCGACAGCAGGGCCGCCTGGCTGGCGCCCGAGCGGGTCGCCTCGGTGGCCATGGTCTGGCGCACGACCTCGGCGCCCTCATGCTGGAGCACCGGATCGATGGTCAGGCGCACCACCAGGTCTGGCGCATTCTGGCCGGCGATCTTCACCGCCTCGGCAGTGGCGTAGTCCAGCACCCAGCCGTAGTCGCCCTCGTCCTGCAGGGCCAGGCCGCTGAGGCGCGGCGTATCGTCCAGCGCGCGGCTCTCCTGCTCGCGGGTGATCCAGCCTTCCTTGCGCATGTTCGCCAGGATCAGGCGCGAGCGGGCCAGCGCGCGCTCCATGTCGTTGGTAAGGGCCAGGCGCGACGGGGCCTTGGGCAGGCTGGCCAGCAGCGCCGCCTCGGACAGGGTCAGCTGGCTGGCGGGCTTGCCGAAATAGGTCTGGGCCGCGCCGTCGACGCCATAGGTGCCGGCGCCGAAATAGATGCGGTTCAGATACAGCTCGAGGATCTCGTCCTTGGAGAGGACCTGTTCCAGCTTCCAGGCCAGCAGCATCTCCTGCAGCTTGCGCTTGACCACCCGGTCGGGCGTCAGGAACAGGCCCTTGGCCAGCTGCTGGGTCAGGGTCGAGGCGCCTTGCTTCGTCCGTCCGCCGCGCCAGTTGACCCAGGCGGCGCGCACGATGCCCTGGGCGTCGATGGCCCCGTGCTTGTAGAAGCGCCGGTCCTCGGCCGCCAGGAAGGCGAGGGGCACGTAGTTGGGCACCGAATCGACGGTGATGCGCTGGCCATAGCGCGGGCCGCGGGTGGCGATGATCTGGCCGTTGCGGTCCTCGAAGCGAATGCCGGGCGCGCGGTTCACCGCGAACAGGGCCGAGCGCGAGGGCAGCGGCGGCGTGTCCTTCAGATACTTGAACCAGACGAAGGCCGCGCCGCCGCCGACGGCGAGCACGACGACCAGGAACGCGACCAGCAGCGCGCCCCAGATCCAGGCCCACTTGCGGGACTTCTTCCTGGCGGCGTGGTGCTTGAGGTCGGCTCGGAACGGCTCTTCGGGCGGGGGGGGCGGCGGCGGGGCCGCCGAGGCCGGCGCGTCGGAGAGCTTGAACGGATCCCTCAGCGGCGCCTCGGCCGCCCAGGGATCGAAGGCCGGATCGCGAGGCGGCTGCGTCGGCGCGCCGAAGCCCTGCCCCTGCCCACGCTTGGACGGGTCCTTGTCGTCGAATTTGTAGGGCGGAAGCGTCCAGTCGTTCACGGTTTGCGTCAGGCTCTGTTTGGTCGCCAACTAAATCGGGTTTAGGACGGCGCCATGACGCCACGCAAACCTTTCTGGGAGACGAAGACGCTCTCCGAGATGACCGTCCCCGAGTGGGAGAGCCTATGCGATGGGTGCGGCCTTTGCTGCCTCGTTCGCTTCGAAGACGAAGACACCGGCGAAATCATCCCCACGCGGGTGCACTGCCAGCTGTTCGACGAGCACCGCTGCCAGTGCAAGGACTATCCGAACCGCAAGAAGACGGTGCCCGACTGCATCAAGCTGACGCCGCACAATATCGAGGACCTGGAGTGGATGCCGCGCTCCTGCGCCTATCGCCGGCTTTACGAGGGCAAGGACCTGCCGCTGTGGCACCCGTTGATCACCGGCGATCCGGACAGCACTCACAAGGCCGGGGTCTCGGTGCGCGACCAGACGGTGTCGGAGCTGTGCTTCGACGACGCCGAGGACGC
>CBIHOB010000010.1:0-92208 GCA_966211605.1 uncultured Caulobacter sp. | reverse complement strand
GCCCCCCAGACATCCTTTGTCACAAAGCCGCTGCATCGCAGCAAAACCCGAAAACCACCTTCCTTGGTGCGTCAGGCCCTCAACGCCGAGACGCCCGCCGCGACGTTCGTCCCCCCCTTTCCTGGCGTCGCGGCGGTTCATTCTAAGGAGGTCCCTTTGGAACAGTTCCTTGAACGCGCCGCCCTGTTCCGCGGCCAAGTCTTCCCCGCCCAGAGCGCCCTCTACGAACGCCTCGCCAGCCATGGCCAGAGCCCCAAGGCGTTGATGATCTCGTGCGCCGACAGCCGCGTCGTGCCCGAGTTGATCACCCAGGCCAATCCGGGCGACCTGTTCGTCTGCCGCAACGCCGGCAACATCGTGCCGCCGTTCAGCCAAGCCAACGGCGGCGTGTCGTCGGCCGTGGAGTATGCGGTCATGGCGCTGGGCGTGCGCGACATCGTCGTCTGCGGCCACTCCGACTGCGGCGCCATGAAGGCCTTCTCCAACCCGTCGGCCCTAGAGAAGATGCCCAACGTCGCCGCTTGGCTGCGCCACGCGCACGCGGCCCACAGCGTCGTCTGCTCTTGCTACGGCCACCTCGACGACCACGGCCGCACCCGCGCCCTGTCGCTGGAGAACGTGGTCGTCCAGATCAACCACCTGCGCACCCACCCTTCGGTGGCTTCGGCGATCGCCAAGGGGGAGCTGACCCTGCACGGCTGGTTCTTCGAGATCGAAACCGGCCTTATCCAGGCCTATAACGGCGACACCGGCCAGTTCGAGCAGGTCTTCGAGGGCGCGCCGCTGCCTGTCGCCCAACGTCCGGCCCGCCGCATGGTCGCCGCCGATCACCTGGGCATCGCCGCCGAATGACCCAGTCCGCCGTCTCCTCCCCCAAGGACAGTCCGGGCGCGAAGCCTGGGTTCTCGACGGTCCTGTCGCGTGACCTGATCGCCTCGATCGTAGTCTTCCTGGTGGCCATGCCGCTCTGCATGGGCATCGCCGTCGCCTCGGGCGTTCCGGCCGAGCGCGGCCTGGTCACCGGCATCATCGGCGGCATCGTCGTCGGCGCCCTGGCCGGCTCGCCCCTGCAGGTCAGCGGTCCCGCCGCCGGCCTGGCCGTGATCGTCTTCGAGATCGTCGCCAAGCACGGCCTGTCGATGCTGGGCCCGATCCTGATGGTCGCCGGCCTGGTCCAGTTGATCGCCGGCGCCGCCAAGCTCGGCAACTGGTTCCGCGCCATCTCTCCGGCCGTGGTGCACGGCATGCTGGCCGGCATCGGCGTGCTGATCGTCGCGGGCCAGTTCCACGTGCTGTTCGCCGCCAAGCCGCGCGCCAACGGCGTCGAGAACCTGGCGGCCATCCCGGCGGCGCTGGGCGGGGTCTCGTTCTCGAGCCTCGGCGCGGTCGAAGCGGCCCTGGCCGTCGGCCTGGTCACCATCGGCTCGATCATCGCCTGGGAGAAGTTCCGTCCCGCCAAACTGAAGCTGGTCCCCGGCGCCCTCTTGGGCGTGTTGGCCGGCACCTTCCTGGCCGCGGTGCTGGGCCTGGACGTCCAGAAGATCGCCGTGCCGGAATCGATCGCGGCCGCCATCGCCATCCCCGGCGTGGCCGACTTCGCCCGCATGGCCGATCCGACCCTGCTGGTCACCGCCATCGCCGTGGCGTTCATCGCCTCGGCCGAAACCCTGCTGTCGGCGGCCGCCGTCGACCGCATGCATGACGGCGAGCGCACCAAGTACAACAAGGAGCTGGGCGCCCAGGGCGTCGGCAACATGCTGTGCGGCCTGGTCGGCGCCCTGCCGATGACCGGCGTGATCGTGCGCAGCTCGGCCAACGTCCAGGCCGGCGCGGCCTCGCGGATGTCGACCATCTTCCACGGCCTGTGGATCCTGGCCTTCGTCGCCCTGCTGCCCTTCGTCCTGCGCCAGGTGCCCAGCGCCGCCCTCGCCGGCGTGCTGGTCGTCACGGGCTGGAAGCTGGTCAGCCTGCAGCACGTCCGTCACCTGTTCGCCCGCTACGGCCTGCTGCCGGCCCTGATCTGGGGGGCGACCTTCGTGATGGTGGTGGCCACGGACCTCCTGACCGGCGTGCTGGTCGGCATGGCCCTGAGCCTGCTGGAGCTGATCCCCAACCTCAAGAAGATGCGCCTCAAGGTGTTCCAGCGCGAGCTGGGCCCCGACGAGAGCGAGATCCGCCTGGAGGGCGCGGCCACCTTCATCCAGCTGCCCAAGATCGCCAAGGTCCTGGACGGCGCGCCGAACAACGGGCGGGTCAAGCTGGACACGCGCGGCCTGACCAGCCTGGACCACACGGTCGCCGAGGCCCTCAGCGACTGGCTGAAGGGCAAGGCCCGAGCCGGGGTCAAGGTCGAGCTGCCCCCCGCCTGCGCCTTCGGCGACCGCCTGCGGGCCGCCGGCGCCCACTGATCCCACCGGCCCTGCCCGGAAGCGTCCACCGCGCTTCCGGGCGACTTTTCGTCAGCAAGCCAGAAGAGCCATCCCAGATGACCAAGGCCCAGGAACGCGCCGCCGAGATCGCCGCCCAGGTGCTGTGCGCCTATCTCAGCCGCAACACTGTCTCGCCCGACGACCTGCCGGCGCTCAGCGCCCGCACCTACGCCGCCCTCGAGGCGGTGTTCGCCGGCCCCTCCGAAAACGCCCAGCGCGCCCCGGCGGCGACGCCCAGCCCCGAGGAGATCGCCGCCAGCGTCACGCCCGACGCCATCGTCAGCTTCGAAAACGGCCGCCGCTATCGCTCGCTGCGCCGACATCTGAACCAGCTGGGCCTGACCGACGACCAGTACCGCGCCAAGTGGGGCCTGCCGGCCGACTATCCGCTGGTCGCCCAGAGCTTCTCTGATCTGCGCTCCAGCGCCGCCCGCGCCCAGCGCTTCGGCGGCGTCGCGATGGCGGCCGAATAGCGGGCAAAAGAAAAGCCCGGGCGAAACCGTCCGGGCTTGAGGAGTTAGGGAGGAAACGCCCAGGAAGGGCAGAGGCCATCCGGCCTCACGCGTCGTCATTTATAGTCGTACAAATGAGGTTCAAGGGGGCGGGCCCAAAAAACTTCCCGTTCCGCGCGCTTGGCTTGATCCGGGCCTGTGGTATTGAGCCCGACCACGGTTGAGGGCCTGCGCCCGAAGCGAGCGCCGAGTCTCATGTCCGATCCCGCCGATCCGAACGACGCCAAGCCCGAGATCCCGGCGCCGAAGCCTCGGAAGTCCCGCGCCAGGGCCGCGATGACCGACGCGGCCGCCCTGCCCGAAACCCCGGCGGAAACGTCGGGCGAGCCCGCCGCGCCCAAGACCCGTCGCCCGCGCAAGACCCGCGTCGTCGAGGCTATCGCAGAAACCGCTCCCGAGGAGCCGGTCGTCGCGCCGACGCCTGAAGCCCTCCCCGAGGAAGCCCCGCCCGAGACCGCCGAGACCGAGCTGCCGGACGCCGTCGAGGCGGTCCCGGAAGCCGCCCTCTCCCCGGCCCCTCCGGAAGCGCCGAAGAAGCCGCCGGTCTGGAAGCGTCCCGCCTGGCTGATCGGCGCGGCCGTCGCCGTGCTGCTGGTGGTCATCGCCTTCGCCTCGCTGTTCTGGTCGCTGCCGCTGAGCCGCGCCCTGGAGCCGTTGAACAACTCGGCCATCGTGCTGGTCGCCGACGACGGCTCGCCGATCGCCCGGCGGGGCTCGTACAAGGAAGCGCCGATCGACGTGACCAAGCTGCCGGCCTATGTGCCTGGCGCCTTCGTCGCCATCGAGGACCGCCGCTTCTACAGCCACATGGGCGTCGACCCGAAGGCGATCGCCCGCGCCCTGGGCAAGAACGCCCAGGCCGGCGGCGTGTCGGAAGGCGGCTCGACCATCACCCAGCAGCTGGCCAAGAACGCCTTCCTCAGCAGCGACCGCAACCTGCGCCGCAAGGCTCAGGAGGCGATGATCGCCGTCTATCTGGAAGCCCGGCTGACCAAGACCGAGATCCTGTCGCGCTACCTGTCGTCGGTCTATTTCGGCGACGGGGCCTTTGGCCTCCGCGCGGCGGCCCGCCACTATTTCGGCAAACAGCCCGAACAGCTGTCGATCGGCGAGGCCGCGATGCTGGCCGGCCTGGTCAAGGCTCCCTCCCGCCTCGCCCCGACCAGCAACATCGAAGGCGCCCGCGAACGGATGCGCGTGGTGCTGGGCGCCATGGTCGAGACCGGGACCATCACCCAGGCCCAGGCCGACGCGGTCGGCGAGGTCTCGCCCGTCGAGGGCCAGGACAAGCTGCCGACCGGCTCGTACTTCGCCGACTGGGCCCTCCCCCAGGCCCGCGCCGCCATCGGCGCTCGCTACGGCGAGACGATCGTCAAGACGACCCTGGATCCGGCGCTCCAGGAAAAGGCCGAGAAGATCCTCAACGACTTCATCGCCCGCGACGGCAAGGTCCTGAACATCACCCAGGGCGCCCTGGTGGCCATGCGCAAGGACGGCCGCGTCGTGGCCATGGTCGGCGGGCGCGACTACAAGCAGAGCCAGTTCAACCGCGCCGACGGCGAGCGCCAGCCGGGCTCGTCGTTCAAGCTGTTCGTCTATCTGGCCGCCCTGCAGTCGGGCATGACCACGACCAGCCCGATCCTCGACACGCCCGTGCAGGTCAGCGGCTACACGCCCAAGAACCACGAGGGCAAGTATCGCGACCGCGAGATCCCGCTGATCAGCGCCTTCGCCGCCTCGTCGAACGTGGCGGCCGTGCGGCTGGCCCACGATCTGGGGCCGGCCAAGGTGATCAAGGTCGCCCGCCAGCTGGGCGTGACCGAGAAGATCCCCAACGACCTGACCATGGCCCTGGGCACCGGCGGCATGAGCCTGACGCGCCTGACGGCCGCCTACGCCTCGATCGCGGCCGGCGAATATCCCATCGTGCCGCATGCCCTGGACAGCTTCCAGAAGCCCAGGACCACCGCCTATGACCCCAAGGTGCTGACCGGCATGCGCGACCTGCTGCGCTCGGCCACCCATCGCGGCACGGGCCTGGAGGCGGCCATCGAGGGCGCCTACGGCAAGACCGGCACCACCCAGGACTATCACGACGCCCTGTTCGTCGGTTACGTCGACGATCTGGTCGTGGGCGTCTGGGTCGGCAACGACGACAACAGCTCGATGAACGGCGTGGTCGGCGGCGGCGAGCCCGCCAAGATCTGGAAGGCCTTCATGCTGTCGGCCCTGGGCCGCAACGTCGCGCCGGTCGTGGAAGAGGATCCGCTGGACGACCTGGGCCTGCCGCTGGAGGGCGAGATCGGCCCCGATGGTCTGCCGCTGGCCCCGCTGACTCCAGCCGAGCCCGCGCCCGAACCGCCCGCGCCCAACAGCGGCGTTCCGATCGCCCCGCCGCTGCCGGAGCCGCGACCGTAACCGCTCTTCACGAGGAGACCGACATGTCCGACGTCCCGGCTCGCGAAGACCTGTCGGCCCTCGCCGAAGCCCAGGCCGGCCCCTTCCGCGCCCGCGCCGAGGCCCGCGCCACGCGTGAGGGGCTGATCACCTTCGGGGTGGTCATGAGCGGCGTGCTGCTGTCGGCGGCGCTGCTGGCTTGGGCCGTGCGGCGGCCGGTGCGCTAGGGCGGAGATAGGCGCGCCCCAGGCGCACCAGTTCGTCCTCGAACGCGCGGCTCTCCAGGAAGTCGACACCCTCCAGCACCGCCGCGCGCATCGCGCCGTGGATGGCCCGCGACAGCACGAAGGCCTGGACACGGGTCAGCGGCTTGCCTTTCGCGTCGGCAAGGCCCGCCTCGACGTCCGCGAAGCCTGCCGCCAGTTCGACAGGATCGGCGCTCGCCAGTAGGGCGGTGACCGCGATCCGCCGCGCCCGCCCGCGGCCGGCGAAGGCCTGGACGAAGGCGCGGATCATCGCCCGGTCGTGCGCCAGCCCCGGCGTTCGGTTCATGACCACCGCCAGGTGCGCCTCGCGTTCGCGCAGGGCCAGGGCGCGCAGGATCGCCTGCTTGTCGGGGAAGTAGCGATAAAGCGTGCCGATGCTCACCCCCGCCCGCTCGGCCACGGCGTTCGTGTTGAAGCCGGCCTCTCCCGAGACCTCCAAAACCTGAGCCGCCGCCTCAAGCACGACGTCGACAGAGGCCTGGGCGCGCCGCTGGCGCGGTATTTTCCGCGTGTTTTCAATGGGGCTCATGGCAGCGCTCCACCCTCCTGGAAGTCGAGTAACAGACAGTGGCCCTCTCCCCTAGCCTTCCCGACATCACGAGGAGAGACCGCATGACCTGGGCGACCGAACGTCTCGACGCGCTGAAGGCCGGAACGGCCACGCCGCCGCCAATCGTCGAGACGCTGAGACTGGGCCTGCTGGACGACTGGGGCGAAGGCTGGGTGAGAAAGTTCTGGCGGCCGGCGCCTGAGCTGGGCACGGCGGATGGTTCGCTGTTCGGCGGCTATCTGGCGGCGCTGGCCGACCAGGTCCTGGCCTTCGCGACCATGACCGTCGTGCCCCACGACCGCCTGTATCGGACGGTGAACCTGAACCTCAACTTCCTGAAGGTCAGTCGGAGCGGTCCATTGACGATCGAGGCTCGGGTCGTGGCGCGGACACGGCGGCTGATCACGGTCCGCGCCGAGTTCCGCAGCGAGGACGGGACGCTGATCGCCGAGGCGACAGCCCAGCAGATCGTCATGGCCTTCGACCACTGGCCGGCCGAGCAAACCGCGATCGAGGAACTGTCCTAGTCCGCCACCAGCTTCCCCGCCGGCGGCACGCGGACGATGAAGTGGCCCTTCACGCCCTCCGGCCACTGGCGGTACGGCACCACGCCCTCCTCGCTGGCGGCATAGGCCACGGCGTATTCCACGATCGCCCTCGCCGCGTCCGCCGTCGGCTCGAACCGGCCGAGGACATAGCCGATCTTGCCCGGCGCCCGCAGGTGTATCGAGCAGTGCTGCGTGCAGTTGAACAGGCATGGCATCTCCTGGATCGCCACGCCTGTCCCATCCGCCGCCGCGCGCAGAGCCGCCGCCAGCAGCGCCCCGCCACGCACGCCCTCGGGCGTCTCGCGGTCCTCGGCCGACACCCGGCAGGTGTTGCAGACCACGACGGCCGGCCCGTCATCGGCCGCGCGCAGCAAGCTCAAAACTCGATCCCCGCCTGGGCCTTCACGCCGGAACGGAACGGGTGCTTGACCTGGGCCATCTCGGTGACGAGGTCGGCCAGCTCGATCAGGGCGTCCGGCGCGTTGCGACCGGTGATCACCACGTGCTTGCCCTCGGGCCTGGCCCCGACGACCTCCAGCACCTCGGCCAGCGGCAGGTAGTCGTAGCGCAAGATGATGTTCAGCTCGTCGGCGATGACCATGTCCCAGTCCTCGGGGTCGAGAATGCGGGACTTCACCACCTCCCACGCCTCGCGGGCCACGGCGATGTCGCGGGCGCGGTCCTGGGTGTCCCAGGTGAAGCCCTCGCCCATCGGCCGGAACTCGACCTGGTCCGGAAAGGCGTCGAACACCACCTTCTCGCCGGTGGTCATCGCGCCCTTGATGAACTGGATGACGCTGACCCGGTGGCCGTGGCCGATGGCGCGGGCGGCCATGCCCAGCGCCGCCGTCGTCTTGCCCTTGCCCGCGCCGGTATGGACGATCAGCAGGCCCTTCTCGATCTGCTTCTGCGCCATCATCCTGGCGCGCGCCGCCTGGATGACCTTCATCTTGGCGTTATGACGGGCGTTCTTCTCGGCCTCACGGGCGTCGTCTTCAGGCGTCTGTTCCATCAACTCCGGGTAGGTCCGCGCGCCTAGCGGGTCAAGCTCGCTTCGGCCGGTTCCATCAGGGCGCGGGTGACGCCATTGGTCCAGCCGAAACCGTCCTGGGTGGGATACTCCCCACCCCCGCCCGCCTTGGCCTGCTCGACATCGTACTTCTCCAGCATCTTGCCGCTGGCCTTGTACTCGCGCTCGACCGTGGCCAGCCAGCGCTTGGCGATCTCAGCCGCCAGGGCGTCCTCGCCGTAGCGGCGCAGGCCGGCGACAGCCACCCACTGCAGCGGCGCCCAGCCGTTCGGCGCGTCCCACTGCTGGCCGGTGCGGACGGTGGTCGTGCGCAGGCCGCCCGGCGCCAGCAGCTCGTCCCAGGCCTTCTGGGCGACGATATGGGCGTGGCGCTCGTCAGCCGCCCCCACGAACAGCGGATAGAAGGTCGCCGCGCTCAGGCGGTCTAGGCGCTGGCCGGTCGTCCATTGGTAGTCGAGGAAGGCGCCCTTGGCTGAATCCCAGAGATAGAAGTTGATCGCCTCGGCCCGCGCGGCGGCCAGCCCGTCGAATTCGCGCACGCAGTCGGCGTCCGCCAGCCTGGCGCAGCCGTCGGAGATCGCCTTCTCCAGGCCATAGATCAGGCTGTTGAGATCGACCGGGACGATCGAGGTCGTCTGGATCGTGGCCAGAGTCCTGCCGTCGGCCATCCAGCGCGACGAGAAGTCCCAGCCGCTTTCGGCCCCGGCGCGCAACTCGCGGAACACGTCGGGCGCCGGGCGGCCGCTCTTGGACGCGGTCTCCAGGTCCTCGCGATAGGACTCGTCGCGCGGCGTGGCGCGGTCGTCCCAGTAGCGATTGAGCACCCCGCCATCGGCCATGGCCACCACCCGGCGATGCGCCTCGCCCGGCTTGAGATCGTCCGCGCCCTCCATCCAGAAGGCGTGCTCGCGCCGCATCAGGTCGACGCGGGTCTTGAGCGTCTTCGGGTCGGTCGCCTTCGACAGCCCGACCATGGCGAAGAAGAACGGCGGTTGCGAGCGGCTGAGATAGTAGGTCCGCGCCCCATTGGGGATATGGCCGTAGGCGCCGATCAGGCCGCCGAAATCGTCGATCATGCCCTCGACCAGATCGTCACGACCGTCGGCCTTCAGGCCCAGCATCGTGAAATAGCTGTCCCAGTAGTAGATCTCGCGGAACCGCCCGCCGGGCACGACGAACGGCTTGTCCAGGGCCAGGGCCGAGCTTCCCGCCACGGGCTTGACCGGCGGCCGCGTCAGCTTGGGCCACAGGGCGGCGATGTGAGCCTTGAGGGGTGGCCGCGCCTTGCTGGGCTTGGGCGTCGCGACGGCCTCGGGCACGATGAAGTTGGCGCGCACAAAGCGCTTCAGTTCGGCGTCGCTGAACCGCTTACGGGCGCGGTAGTCCGCCAGGATCTTCTCCGGCGCGCGCTTGGGGATCGCATCGACGAAGGTCTTGCCGTCCGCAAAGATCCGCCGCGTCTGAACCTGATGGAACAGCTCCTGATAGGTGTCCGCCGGCGTCGGGATCGCCGAGGCCTCCGGGGCCGCGTCCTGGACCATTTCCCCAGCCCGGGCGGTCGAGGCCAGCGTCAGGGCGGCCAGCATCGCGGCGGTCATACGGATCATGCGGAGCCTCAAACTCAAGCGGGCCTACGAAGCCGATGTGCGCCGATCCTACAGGTCGGCGACGGCCGCGCCAGTCGCGCAAACCCTAGCGCTCCGGAAATGGAACTCTCGTTTGGACCCTTCGTTGGGTCGCCATGCGCATCGCCACCTTCAACGTCAACGGCGTCAACGGCCGCCTTGCCTCGCTGCTGCAGTGGCTGGACGAGGACAAGCCGGACGTCGCCTGCCTGCAGGAGCTGAAGGCGCCGCAGGACCGATTTCCCGCGGCGGCGATCCGCGAGGCGGGCTATGGCGCGGTCTGGCACGGCCAGAGCGCCTGGAACGGCGTGGCGATCCTGGCGCGCGGGGCCCAGCCGGTCGAGCGCCGCCGGGGCCTGCCGGGCGATCCCGGCGATCCGCACAGCCGCTATATCGAGGCCGAGGTCGGCGACCTGGTCGTCGGCTGCCTGTACGCTCCCAACGGCAATCCCGCGCCGGGGCCCAAGTTCGATTACAAGCTGAAATGGTACGCACGCTTCCTGCTGCACGCCGAAGGGCTGCTGGAGGAAGGCCGCCCGACCATCCTGGCCGGCGACTACAACATCATCCCCACCGACCGGGACGTCTATGTCCCCGACCGATGGCGCGACGACGCCCTGTTCCGACCCGAAGTAAAGACCGCCTATCGCTACCTGATCGACCAGGGTTGGACCGACGCCCTGCGGACGACGCATCCAGACGAGACGATCTACACCTTCTGGGACTATCTGCGCCGCCGCTTCGACCGCGACGCAGGCCTGCGGATCGACCATCTGCTGCTCGATCCGCAAACCGCTGAGCGGCTGGTCGCCGCCGGCGTCGACCGGCACGTGCGGGCTCGCGAAAAGCCCAGCGATCACGCGCCGGTCTGGGTGGACTTGAGGGACTAGGCCGCCAGCAGTTCGTCGGCCGGGCCGAAAAACTCGTAGTGGATGCGGTCGCCGTCGACGCCGGCCGCGACCAGACCGCCGACCAGGGCCCGCAGGAAGGGCTTGGGGCCGCACAGGTAGAAGTCGGCCGTGGCGAACGGGGTGTTGGTCTTCAGCCAGTCAATCGACACGAAACCCTCGACGTCGTGGCTCTGGCCCAGCACGTCGCCAGCGCCCGGCTCGCTGTAGAACGTGGCGACCTTGGTCGCGCCGTGGCTGGCGGCCAGGGCCTTTACCTGGTCCTGCATGGCGTGGACGTCGCCGTTCAGCGCGCCGTGGACGAAGTGGGCTTCCAGGGTCGGATGGTCGGCGGCGATCGCCTCCAGCATGGCGACCATCGGCGTCAGGCCCACGCCGCCGCTCAGCAGCACCACCGGACGCTCGGCGGGCTTCAAGTGGAAGTCGCCGGCCGGCGGCGTGGCCATCAGCACGTCGCCGACCTGGATGGCGTCATGCAGGTGGCCCGAAGCCAAGCCCTGGGCTTCCCGCTTCACCGAGATGCGATAGGTCTCGCCGTTAGCCGCCTGGCTGATCGAGTAGTTGCGCTTGACGCCCTTCTGCATGGGCGTGTCGAAGGTGAAGGTCAGGTATTGGCCCGGTTTGTGGGCTACGACCTTGCCACCGTCCTGGGGACGCAGCACGAACGAGGTGATCACCGCGCTCTCGCGAATCTTCTTTTCGACGACAAAGGCGCGCCAGCCGCTCCAGCCGCCCTCCTGGGCTTCGATGGCCTTTCGGATGCCGGCCTCGTGGCCGATCAGGATGTTGGCCAGGGCCCAATAGGCCTCGCCCCAGGCGTCCAGGATCTCGTCGGTGGCCGCCTCGCCCAGCACGTCCTTGATGGCGCCCAGCAGCGCCGTGGCGACGTAGGGGTAGTGCTCGGGCAGGATGTTGTAGCCGATGTGCTTCTGGGCCATGCGCTCGACGGCCGCGCCCAGCACGCCCAGATTGTCGATGTTCTTGGCATAGGCCACCACCGCCCCGGCCAGGGCCTTCACCTGAGCGCCGCTCTCCTGATTGGCCTGGTTGAACAGGGCCCGGATGGACTCGTCCTGGAACAGGCGGGCGTACATGGCGGTCGTGATGGCCGCGCCGTGCTCGGCCAGGGCCGGAACCGTGGCCTTCACCACCGTGATCGTCTTCTCGCTCAGGGTCGTCATGCGCTCTCTCGGCTTAAATAGGTATTTTTCGCGCATCTATATGGACGCCCCGCGACCGGCAAGAAAAATATGCACCTTAAGTACCTATTTTATCCGCACGGCTCGACGCCGCCGATCCCGAACTGCTAAGCGAGCTTCAGATGCGCCTGACCCGCTACACCGACTACGCCATCCGCGTTCTGCTGCACCTGGCCGCCCATGAGGGCGAGACGGTCTCGATCCAGGCCATCGCCAGCGCCTACGGCATCTCCAAGGATCATCTGATGAAGGTGGCGCAGCAGCTGTCCAAGGCCGGGTTCGTGGCGGCCCAGCGCGGACGCGGCGGCGGCTTGCGGCTGGGCAGGCCGGCCTCGGAGATCCGCATCGGCGACGTCGTGCGTGAGACCGAGGACGGCTTCCAGCTGGTCGACTGCGGCAACTGCAAGGTGGCGCCGGTCTGCGGCCTGCCCCGCACGCTGAATCAGGCGACCGCCGCCTTCCTGGCCGTGCTGGACGCCCAGACCCTGGACCAGATCGTCGCCGACACCGGCGGCGCGCGCCGCCTCCTGGCCCTGGTCGAAGCCTGACCGTTGCGCGCCTTTTTCATTTCCATTATTCTGGAAATATGGAAATGAATTTGGCCGTCGAGCGGCTGTCCGCCCTCGCCCACCCCGCCCGCCTGGCGGCGTTCCGCCTGCTGGTCCAGGCGGGGCCGGACGGCTTGGCCGCCGGCGAGGTCGCCCGCCTGACCGGCGTCCCGCCCAGCACCCTCTCCAGCCAGCTGGCGATCCTGGAACGCGCGGGCCTGACCCGCTCGCGCCGCGACGGCCGCTCGATCCGACATGCGGCCGAGTACGCGGCGATGAGCGGCCTGATTACC
The DNA here is from genome assembly GCA_966211605.1 of uncultured Caulobacter sp. Taxonomy (GTDB): domain Bacteria; phylum Pseudomonadota; class Alphaproteobacteria; order Caulobacterales; family Caulobacteraceae; genus Caulobacter. The sequence continues at coordinate 79,903 of CBIHOB010000010.1, read as the reverse complement.
TGGCTGGCCGAGGACTGCTGCGGCGGCGCCGCAGGAGCCTGCCTCCCCGCGTTCGCCTGCAAGGTCCCGGCGTGACGGTCTCATTGAGCCGTCGCTTGGCCGCGGAGGCCCTGGGCGCCGCCCTCCTGCTGGCCGTGGTGGTCGGCTCGGGGATCATGGGCCAGACCCTGGCGCCGGGGCAGGACGCCCTGGCCCTGCTGGGCAACACCCTCGCCACCGGCGCGGGACTTGTGGTGCTGATCATCATCCTTGGTCCGATCAGCGGCGCGCACTTCAATCCGGCGGTGACGCTAGTCATGGTCGCGCGACGCGAGATCACGCCGCCCCACGCTGCTTTGTACATCCTGGCCCAAGTCCTCGGCGCCCTGGCCGGCGTCTGGCTCGCCCACATCATGTTCGGTCAGCCGGTCGGGCAGGTTTCGACCCATGTCCGGGACGGCGCCAACCAGGTGGTTTCGGAGGCGGTCGCGACCTTCGGCCTGATCGGGACGATCCTGGGGGTCTCGCGGTTCCGGCCGGGCGCGACGGCGGCCTGCGTCGGGCTTTACATCACCGCCGCCTACTGGTTCACCGCTTCCACCTCGTTCGCGAATCCGGCGGTGACGCTGGCGCGCGGCCTGACCGACAGCTTCGCGGGCATCGCCCCGGCCTCGATCCCGGGTTTCGTCCTGGGTCAGTCGCTAGGCGCCATCCTGGCCGTCGCCGTCTTCGACTGGATGTTCAAGCAGGATCCCGCATGACCGACTTCCCCGTCACCATCTTCCATAACCCCAAATGCGGCACCTCGCGCAACGTCGTGGCCATGGTCGAGGCGGCCGGCTACGCGCCGACCGTGGTCGAGTACCTGAAGGGCGGCTGGACGCGCGAACAGCTGCTGGACATCTCCGCCCGCTCGGGCCTGTCGGTCCGCGAACTGATGCGCGAGAAGGGTACGCCCGCCGAGGAACTGGGCCTGCTGCAGGCCGGCGTCGCCGACGACGCCATTCTCGCGGCCATGGTCGAACACCCGATCCTGGTCAACCGCCCGATCGTCTCGACGCCCAAGGGCGTAGCCCTGGCCCGGCCGTCGGAGAAGGTCTTCGCCCTTCTGGAAAACGTCCCGGACAGCTTCACCAAGGAAGACGGCGAGGTCGTCACGCGCTGATAGTCGTCCGCATACGGACACCGTCGTAAAACTGTCGTCGAACTGTGACAAAAGCCGCGGCATCGGTCCGGCATGTTCCCCCGGTCACCGGACGACACAGGATTTTGACGACATGAACAAGCTCATCGGCGCGGTCGCCACCGTCGCCTTGCTCGCCGTCGCCGACCAAGCCCACGCGGCCCGCGACTATGTCTGGGCCGCCGGCTCCTCGACCGTGTTCCCCTTCTCCACCCGCGTCGCCGAGAACTTCTCGAAGAAGACCGGCAAGAAGTCGCCGAAGGTGGAGAGCCTGGGCACGGGCGGCGGCATCAAGATGTTCTGCGGCGGCACGGGCGAGAAGTTCCCCGACATCGCCAACGCCTCGCGCCCGATGAAGAAGTCCGAGTTCCAGGCCTGCCAGAAGGCCGGGGTGAAGGACATCGTCGAGATCAAGATCGGCTTCGACGGCATCGTCGTGGCGGTCGACAAGAAGGGCCCGGACTTCAACTTCAAGCTCGAGCAGCTGTACCTGGGCCTGGCCGACCAGACCCTGCGCGGCGGCCAACTGGTGAAGCAGCCCTACAAGAACTGGAACGAGGTCGGTCCCGGCCTGCCCAAGGCCCGCATCCTGGCCTACGGCCCGCCGCCCACGTCGGGCACCCGCGACGCCTTCGTCGAACTGGCCATGGAAGGCGGCGCCGCCAAGCTGCCGACCCTGGCCAAGATGAAGGCCGCCGACGAGAAGAAGTTCAAGGCCACCGTCTCGCCCATGCGCACCGACGGCGGCTGGGTCGACGCCGGCGAGAACGACAACGCCATCGTCGGCACGATCGAGAAGACCCCGAACGCCCTAGGCGTTTTCGGCTTCTCGTTCCTGGAAGAGAACGCCGCCCGCATCAAGGGCGCGTCGGTCAACGGCGTGAAGCCCAGCCCGGCGACGATCGCCAGCGGCCAGTATCCGCTGTCGCGCTCGCTCTACATCTACGTGAAGAAGTCGCAGGTCGGCGTGACGCCGGGCCTGAAGGAGTTCGTCGGCGAATTCGTCTCGGATTCCGCGACGGGCCGTGGCGGCTATCTGCAAGGCCGCGGCCTGATCCCGCTGCCCCCGCCGCAGCACCAGGCGATGAAGCAGAAGGCCACCGCCCTGCCCGCCATGCCCGCGCCGAAGGAATAGGCGTCTCTTAAGCCCCGAGACCAGGAAGGCGGTGGTGTCGACCACCGCCTTTTCTATGCCGACTTGTCCCCCAACCTGTCCCAGGGCGGAGCATCGGGCGCATATTCCTCGAAGGCCACGCGAACGCCCGGATCGTCGTCCAGGCAGCTGGCGGCGATGGCCAGGATCCGGCCGCTGTCGGGATCGCCCAGCGACGTGCCGCAGCGCTTGCAGAAGGCGCGGTTGAACTTCATCGGCGGCTTGGGCCGGTAACGGACCACGAGATCACGCCCCGCCAGCCAGTGGAACGCCTCGGCCCGCACATAGACATAGGCCCCCGACCCGGCCTTTCGGCAACGCGAGCAATGGCACGCGCCCATCATCAGCGGCGGCTCGAACAGCTCGAACCTGACGCCGCCGCAGCAGCAGCTTCCCTTGATCGTCAACGCGCATATCTCCTTGGACCTTCAAGGAAACTGCGCCAGCGCTGCCGCCAGCTTGGTGGCAGCAGCCTGTGGATGGATTCTGCGGCGGTGTGTCGCGCCTACCGCGTACGCGAGGTCATGCCGGCGGCGGCGGCATCGTCGGCCACCTGCGGGTCCAGCTCCTGCGGCGGGCCGGCGGGACGCTCGGCGCGCGGCGCCGCGGCGGTCGGATCGACCGGAACCGGGGCCGAGGTCTCCAGCTTGTGCGGGACCGGCTGGGAAGAGCTGGTCTTCGCCGTCATCGCCGCGGCGGCGGCGTCGTCGGCGGCGGTGCGAACCTCGGACGGGCCGTCCTCGTAACCGCCATCGCTGGCGGTCAGGAACAGGATGGTTCCGAACGTGGCCAGGACGCCGACGATGAATCCCAGGAGAATCCAGCCGAACGGATTGCCGCGACGCTCGCTCATTTCACCTTCCCGACGCTCTGCCGACTGCAGCCGGCTACCATGCTCCAAACGTACGGACTAGAGCTTGGTTACGCGTTTCGCCAAGGCGGTCGCCTCTCGGGCGAGTGACGGGCGATCAGGTTCCCGACCATTTGCGGACGGGACCGACGTCGACGTGCACGAACTTGCTCTTGGGATAGTAGCCGACGCCGCCCAGCTGCAAGCCCAGGGCCTGGGCGCGGATCTCTTCCAGGGCGATGTCTTCCAGGAAGATATCCATGGCCTTGCCGTCCATGTGCAGGCTGCGCTTGGCCACCTCGCCGCTGCGCTCGGACAGCAGCTTGTTGGTCGCCGGCGAGCGATAGCCCGAGATGACCTGGAAATGGGCCTTGGTCCCGGTCTTGTCGGCGATCTTGCCGAGGATGTCGTAGAGGCCCGGATCGATCGGATGGACCTCGTCATTGCGATAGTCGCGCAGGACGTGGTTCAGAGCTTTCACCGCGTCCGGAACATACTGGCCATTCTCCCAGTAGACGGCTTCCAGTTTCTCGTCGGTGTGGATGTTGCGCAGCTTCACCCAGCGCGGCTCGACCACCGCGCCGGAAAGCGGACTTGCGGACTTTACAATTGGCGTCTCGACCGGCGTCGGCCGCAAGGCGACAGGCGCGGTGGGAACCGCCGGCGTCGCCGGCAGTTTTCCCTCGAGGATCGCGCCGATGATGTCGTCATCAGCCCGCGCGGCAAGGGGAACAAGCCCCGCTCCGATAGCGCCCAGCCCCCACTGGAGCAGCTTACGTCGATGCATGCGTACGCCCTTACCCGACACTCAGGTCGGGAAGGACACCGCAAGAATGTTAAGAAAGCAAGCTGAGCAGGATCACAGTGCGGCGATACGCTGCACCAGTTCGCGATCCCAGCCATAAGGATCCTGGCGGAAATTGACCTGCCCGTCTGGGGTCACGTAGGCCGTCCAATAGAGCAGGAAAACCGCGATCTGCTGCGGCAGCTTGGCCCGGACGGTGTCGCCCGAGGCCAGGGTCGCGTCGATCTTTTCCGGCGTCCACAGCGGGTCGCCGGCCATCAGCGCCTTGGCCAGCTCGATCGGCTTTTGCAGGCGCACGCAGCCGTGGCTGGCCAGCCGGCTGAAGCTGTCGAACTTCGAGCGGCTGGGCGTGTCGTGCAGATACACGCCGTAGGGATTGTTGAAATCGAACTTCACCTGGCCCAGCGCCGCCTTGGGGCCGGCCTTCTGCTGCAGGCGCGAGCCGCCGTCGCCGGTCGGGATGACGATGAAGTCGTTGCGGCGCAGATAGCCCGGGCTGGCCCGCTCCTTGGGCCATAGCTCCTTGGCGGCGATCGACGAGGGGACGTTCCACGGCGGGTTCAGGACGATCGAGTGGATCATCGACGACAGCATCGGCGTCTCGTCGCCCGGACGGCCGGTGACCGCGCGCATGGTCAGGGTCGGAGTGTCGTGGCTGAACACCGACAGGATGGCGGCGGCGACGTTCACCTGGATGCGGTCGGCCGGCAGGGTCTGGGGCAGCCAGCGCCAGCGCTCCATGTTGGCGACGATCTGGTCGATGCGCTGCTCGACCGGCGTGTTCAGGGCGTTCAGGGTGGCCGTTCCGACGACGCCGGTCGGATTGAGGCCGAAGCGCTTCTGGGCCCGCTGCACGGCCTGGGTCAGGGCGGCGTCGAAGATCGGGGCGCCGTCGACGGCGATGGTCGGATCCTCGGCGGCCAGGCGGGCTTCCAGCGCCACGACCCGGGCGCCGGTCGCGCCCTGCTTCAGATCCGGTCCCGGCGCCAGCGGCTTCCAGCCGCCACGGGCGGCGATGTCGCGATAGGTCGCCAGACCTCCGCGCAGGGTCTGATAGCCGGTATAGGGCGGCGGCAACGTGTCCAGCCACTCGGCCAGGCGGTCCTGCTGCACGGCGTTGATGAAGTCGATCGTCGGATCGTACGGCGCGGGGCGCAGACCCCACTCGTTCATGAAGCCGCTGGCGGGCAGACGACCGGTGCGGACGGCCTTTGCGTAGGCCAGGGTCAGGCCGATCAGCTGGGCCTGATTCTGCGCTTTCTCAGGCGCGAAGGCTCCGACCTCGAAGCCGTGGGTATAGGCGTCGCCCAGCACGCGGCGCAGCAGGTCGACCTGATCGTTGCGCAGCTGGATGGCGAACGGATCGGCCTGGAACACCGACGGCCGCGTCGGGACCATCGGCACGGCCTGCTGCGGCGCGGCTTGAACGGGTCGGCCGCCAGCCAGGGGCGGACGCTGCGATTGGGCCTGCGCGGCTTCCAGGGAAAGCAGGCTCATCGCCGCCGCCAGGACGCCGCAGGATCTCGTAAATCGCATCACCGTCGAACAGCCCGCCACACACGCGCGGCCGAGCCGCGTTAAGGATTCCAGATGGCCGGTACGGCCGTTTGCGTCAACGCGAGTAGCGCGAAAGGCGAGCCTTCCCCAACCCTGGCGACGACGTTTTTCGAGAACAGGAACCCGCAAGCCACACCGTTGGTTTCACTCAAAACGAGGAGCGCGCCGCAGCGCTCGCACGGGGCCGCATCATGGGTGAAAGCTTGCACAAGAAGACGCTCGACCTCTTTCCGATCGGCAACTGCGCGGTCAGCGCGCTGATCGACACCGAAGGCCGCTTCGTCTGGGGCTGCGCCCCGCGCGTGGACTCCGATCCCGTGTTCAGCGCCCTGCTGGATGACGCCGATCCCGACGGCGAGGCGGCCAAGGGCCTGTGGGACGTCCAGGTCGATCGTCGCGCCGAGGTCCGCCAGGGCTATATCCGCAACACGCCGATCCTGCGCACCGAGATCGCCGACGAGGACGGCGCGCGGATCGAGATCCTGGACTTTGCCCCGCGCTACCTGCAATTCGGCCGCACCTTTCGGCCCACCGCCTTCATCCGTCTGATCCGCCCGATCGTCGGCGTGGCGCGCGTCACCCTGCGCCTGCGCCCCACGGCCGGTTGGGGAGCCAAGGTCGCCGAGCACACGCGCGGCTCGCACCACATCCGCTATCTGTGTTCGGACATGACGCTGCGGCTGACCACCGACGCGCCGGTCTCACACATCCTCGAAGAGCGCACGTTCCGCCTGGAGCAGCCGATCGCCATGTATCTGGGCGCGGACGAGGGCTTCGAGGCGGCGGTAGGCCCGACCTGCGAGCGGATGCTGCGCGAGACCGAAGCCTACTGGAAGCATTGGGTGCGCGGCCTGGCCGTGCCGCTCGACTACCAGACGGCGGTGATCCGCGCCGCCATCACCCTCAAGCTCTGCATGCACGAGGAGACGGGGGCCATCGTCGCGGCCCTGACCACCTCGATCCCCGAGCACGCCGACAGCGGCCGCAACTGGGACTACCGCTACTGCTGGCTGCGCGACGCGTACTACGTGGTCCAGGCCCTGAACCGGCTGGGCGCGGTCGATATCCTGGAGAACTACCTCGGCTATCTGCGCAACATCGTCGACCGGGCGGCCGGCGGGCACATCCAGCCGCTGTTCGGGGTCGGCTTCGAGGAGGTTCTGACCGAGCGCTTCGCCCCCGACCTGCCCGGCTATCGGGGCATGGGGCCGGTACGGGTCGGCAATCAGGCTTTCGAGCACCTGCAGCACGACGTCTACGGCCAGATCATCCTCTCGACGGTGCAGGCCTTCTTCGATGAGCGCCTGCTGCGGCCGGCGACGGTCGAGGATTTCGAGGCCCTGGAACCCGTGGGCGAGCGCGCCTTCAAGCTGCACGACCAGCCGGACGCCAGCCTGTGGGAGTTCCGCGGCCGGGCCAATGTCCACACCTATTCCTCGGCGATGTGCTGGGCCGCCTGCGACCGCTTGGGCAACGCCGCCGAGAAGCTGGGCCTGACCGAAAAGGCCGCCTTCTGGAACGGCCGCGCCGCCCGGATGCGCAAGACCATCGAGGATCGGGCCTGGAACGCCGAACTGGGCCGCTTCTCGGCCACCTTCGAAGGCGACACGCTGGACGCCTCGTTGCTGCAGCTGGTCGACCTGCGCTTCCACAAGCCCGACGACCCGCGCAACGTCGCCACCCTGGCGGCGATCGAGGACGGCCTGCGCCGCGGGGCCTATCTGCTGCGCTACGCCATTCCAGACGACTTCGGCTCGCCGCAGACGGCGTTCAACATCTGCACCTTCTGGCTGATCGAGGCGCTGCACCTGGCGGGCCGCACCGAGGAAGCGCGCGAGCTGTTCGAGGACATGCTGTCGCGCCGCACGGGCGCCGGTCTGCTGTCCGAAGACATCGGCTTCGCCGACGGAGAGCTGTGGGGCAACTATCCCCAGACCTACTCCCTGGTTGGCCTGATCAACTGCGCGGTGCTGCTCAGCCGGCCATGGACCTCGGTGCGCTAGGACGGGCAAAAGCCCCCAGGGAACCGCCTCGATGTTGCAACTTGGGCAAAGATTGAAATCTGGACGTCATATCGGGCAGGCAACGGCGGACGCGGGACGTAGACAATTCGGAGAAGCTCCTTGACGAGCCGCAAGCTGGCCCTGGTCGGTTTCCTGGGGTGTGTCGCCGCCGGCGCCGCCCACGCGCAGGAGGCGCAATCGCCCGCCCCTGCCCCGCGCGCCGCGGCCCAGACGCCCAAGTCCCCCGCCCAGTCGACGGCCGCGTCCAGGCCCGCCCCCGCCGCGCAAAAGCCCGTGACGCCCGAAGATCTCGACACCGAGGTCGAGGCCGTCACCATCACCGCCAGCGGCAAGCCGTATGGCGCCGTGCTGGGCGATATTCCGCCCGAAGAGACCTTCAGCGCCGCCGACGTGCGCTCGTTCGGCGTGTCGTCGATGGCGGACCTGCTCACGGAGCTGACGCCCCAGACCACCAGCGGCCTGGGGGGCGATCCCGTCGTGCTGCTGAACGGCCGCCGCATCTCCGGCCAGGGCGAAATCCGAGACATCCCGACCGAGGCCATCCAGCGCGTGGAGATCCTGCCCGAGGAAGTGGCGCTGAAGTACGGCTACTCGGCCGACCAGAAGGTCGTGAACATCGTGCTTCGCCAGCGCTTCCGCGCCCAGACGGCCGAAGGAGCGATCGGCGGCTCGACCGCCGGCGGCCAGCTCAGCGAACAGGGAAGCTGGAGCCAACTGCGACTGAACCGCCAGGGCCGCAGCAACCTGTCGATCAAGATCCAGAACAGCGACCAGCTGCTGGAGAGCGATCGCGACCTGGTCAGCCGCACCAACAGCGGCCTCTACGATTTCGAAGGCAACATCGCCCCGCTCGGCGGCGGCGACCTGGCCGCCCTCAGCGCCCTGGCGGGCACGCCGGTGGCCGTGGCGGGCGTCCCCGCCTCGGCCGCCAGCGGAACGCCCGGCCTGGCCGCCTATCTGCCGACCGCCAACCGCGCCAACGCCAGCGACATCACCGATACCCGCACCCTGCTGCCGCGCAGTCGCCAGGTCAGCATCAACAGCGTCACCAACCGCTACATTCTCGACAATGTCTCGGCGACGTTGAACCTGGGCGCCACGGCCTCGCAGAGCGACGCCCTGCTGGGGCCGGCCCGCGCACGCCTGGTGATCCCGGCCGCCGATCCCTATTCGCCGTTCGGGCAGGACGTGGCCCTGTTCCGCTATCTCGGCGGCCAGGCGCCGCTGAGCCAGACCTCGAACAACCTGTCGGGCCACCTGGGCTTCACCCTGAACCGCGACACCGAGGATCTGCGGCTGTCGCTGACCGGCAACTACGACCACGCGGTCAACAAGACCCTGACCGACCGCAGCGTCGACCTGACCAACACCCAGGCGCGGCTGATCGCCCTCGACCCGACCTTCAACCCGTTCGGGCCGCTTGAGGATCAGCGGGTCAACACCGACCGCGCCCGGTCCACCACGGACAGCGCCGACCTGCAGTTCGTCGCCAACGGGGCGCTGGCCAAGTTCAAGGCGGGCGACCTGTCGACGACGCTGAAACTGGGCGCGACCGGCTCGCGCCTGGAGGGAACCTCGATCCGCTCCGGCGTCGAGAGCGACAGCGAACTGTCGCGCGGCGAGGCGAACGCCCAGGTCAGCTTCGACCTGCCCTTGGCCAGCCGGCGCAAGGGCGTGCGGGCCGGGATCGGCGACCTCTCGACCAATCTGAACCTGGCCGTTCGCCAGGTCTCGGACTTCGGAACCCTGACCACGATCGGCGGCGGGCTGAACTGGTCGCCGGTCAAGCCGGTCAGCTTCATCGTCTCGGCGACCCGCCAGGAGAACGCCCCCAGCATCGCCCAGCTGGGCAATCCGCTGATCACCACGCCCAACGCCCAGGTCTTCGACTATGTGCGCGGCGCCAGCATCGACGTCACCCGCATCACCGGCGGCAATCCCGACCTGAAGGGCGAGACCCGCAACGTCCTGCGCTTCGGCGCCACCTGGAAGCCCGAGAAGATCCAGGGCCTGTCGCTGACCGCCAACTACAGCCGCGTACGGATCGACAACCCGGTCGCCGGTTTTCCGGCCGCCACGGCGGCGGTCGAGGCGGCCTTCCCCGACCGCTTCACCCGCGACGCCGACGGCAATCTGACCCGCATCGACACGCGCGCGGTCAACTTCGCCAAGCGCGAGAGCGAGCAGATCCGCTGGGGCTTCAACTTCTCCCGCCGGCTCGGCCCCGCGCCCACCCCGCCGCCCGGCGGCTGGCGCGGCCGCCAGGGCGGCGGCCAAGGCCCCGACTCGAACGCTCCGCCCGGCGCGGACCTGCTTCAGCGCCAGCCCGGCGGCGACAGTGATCGTCCGCAGCGGGCCGCGACCGAGGCGGGCGCCGATCAGAACGGCCAGCAGCCGCCCCAGACCCAGGCGCCCGGCGACGACACCCAGCGCTCCGGCTTCAACGGCGGCGGCGCTGGCGGCCAAGGCTTCGGCGGCGGGCGGGGTTTCGGCGGCGGCGGCCGCGGCTTCGGCGGCGGCGGCGGCAACCCGCGCGCCACCCGCCTGCAGCTGGCGCTGTTCCACACCATCCACCTGAAGGAGCAGGTGACGGTCGCCAGCGGCATACCGGCCCTGGACCTGCTGAACGGCGACGTGATCGGCTCGGGCGGCGGCCAGCCTCGTCACGAGGTCGAGGCCCAGGCGGGGATCACCCGCTATGGGCTGGGCGCGCGCCTGTCGGCCAATTGGCAGAGCGGCACGCACGTCACGGCCGGGCCCGGCGGAGCCGGAACGGACCTGGACTTCTCCAGCCTGGCGACGATCAACCTGCGCCTGTTCGCCGACCTGGGCGTGCGCCGCGAGCTGGTCCAGAAGCATCCGATCCTGCGCGGCGCGCGACTGACCCTGTCGGTCAACAACCTGTTCGACCAGCAGCAGACGGTCCGCGACGCCACCGGCGTGACGCCCGTGACCTATCAGCCCGACTATCTGGATCCGCGCGGGCGGGTGCTGCAGTTCAGCGTCAGGAAGCTTCTGTTCTAGCCGCCTGCCCCCTCACGATACGCGCAAAAACCCGTGAGCTTGAGTTTATCGCGGGATCGAACCCGGCCGTCCGACGTTCTTGGCGCATGTTGCTTACTGATGAGGGGGTTCTCGCCATGACCGCGGCTCAAACGGTCTCGCGTCCGGAATCTGTCGATCTCCCGCCCCCGCCCTTCGACCTGCCGCGCCGCTGCGCGCTGTTCCTCGATCTCGACGGCACCCTGGCGCCGATCATGCCGCGCCCCGACGACGTCGGTCCCGACCCGCGCCGCGCGCGGATGCTGGCCCGTCTGCGGGAGGCGTTCGAGGACCGCGTCGCCGTGGTCAGCGGCCGCGACCTGCCGAACCTGGACTACATCCTGGGCGGCGCCATGCCGGCGATCGGCGCCGTGCACGGCCTGGTGCGCCGGACCGCCGATGGTGCGATCGTCGCCCGGGAACCGCACGAGGGCCTGGCCGACGCGCGTCGCATCCTGGTCGAGCTGGCCCACTGCGAGCGCGGCCTGCTGTTCGAGGACAAGGGCCTGTCCGTCGCCCTGCACTATCGCAACGCCCCGGCCTGCGCCGAGGCCGTGATCGAGGCCGCCGAGCGGCTGTCGCAGGCCACCGGCCTGGTCCTGCAACTGGGCGACATGGTCGCCGAGCTGCGCACGCCCGGCGCCGACAAGGGCGCGGCGGTGCGCGCCTTCCTGCGCGAGGCGCCGTTCATCGGGGCCGCGCCGGTGTTCATCGGCGACGACCTGACCGACGAGGACGGCTTCACCGCCGCCAAGCGCCTGGGCGGCTTCGGCGTCCTGGTGGGCCAGGCCCGCCCGACCCAGGCCCGCTATCGGCTGGAGAACACCCAGGCGGTCTTCCAGTGGCTGGAAGGCCTGTGCGCGCCCCTCGGCGTCCTGGGAGCCACCGCATGAGCCGGCTGATCGTCGTCTCGAACCGCGTGAATCCGCCGAATCCGGCGGAGGGCGGCGAAGGCTCGGTCGGCGGCCTGGCCATGGCCCTGGCCGCGGCGCTGCGGGAATATTCGGGCATCTGGTTCGGCTGGAGCGGCAAGACCATCCCCGAGTTCACGGGCCAGCTAAACATGCAGAAGATCGAGGGGGTGACGGTCGCCACCGTCGATCTCGAGGAGACCGACTACCAGGAGTACTACAACGGCTACGCCAACAAGACCCTGTGGCCGCTGTTCCACTATCGCGTCGACCTGACGGCCTACGACCGCTCGTTCGGCGAGGGCTATGACCGGGTCAACAAGCGTTTCGCCGAAACCCTGCTGCCGCTGATCGAGCCGGACGACATCGTCTGGGTCCACGACTACCACCTGATCCCCCTGGCGCGCGAACTGCGGCGGATGGGCGTGACCAACCGGATCGGCTTCTTCCTGCACATCCCCTGGCCCGCCCATCAGCTGGTGGTCACCTTGCCTCGCCACCGGGCGCTGGTGGAGGCGCTGTTCCATTACGACCTGCTGGGCTTCCAGACCGAGGAGTCGCTGCACGCCTTCGAGGGCTACGTCTTCAACGAGGTGCACGGCAGCAAGACCGAGCGCGGCGAGCTGCAGGCCTTCGGCCACAGGCTGCACGCCTCGGCGTTCCCGATCGGCGTCGACGCCCAGGACTTCGCCAAGATCGTCGAGAGCGACACGGCGCGGAAGGTCTACGACCGGATGATGGCCCACAGCGTCTTTCGCAAGATGGTCGTGGGCGTCGATCGCCTTGACTATTCCAAGGGCCTGGAGGAGCGGCTGGTCGGCTTCGAGCGCTTCCTGCACGACCATCCGGACCTGGTCCGCGAGGTGATGCTGCTGCAGATCGCGCCGCTGTCGCGGGACGAGGTCGAGGCCTACCAGGACCTGCGCGGACGGCTGGACGGCCTGATCGGGCGCATCAACGGCCTCTATGCCGAGATGGACTTCACGCCGATCCGCTACGTGAACCGCTCGTACCGCCGTGACGAGCTGGCCGGCGTCTACCGGGCCGCCAAGGCGGCGCTGGTCACGCCGCTGCGCGACGGCATGAACCTGGTGGCCAAGGAATATGTCGCCGCCCAGGACCCCGAGGATCCGGGCGTGCTGATCCTGTCGCGCTTCGCCGGCGCCGCCCGACAGATGAAGGACGCCCTGATCGTCAATCCCAACAGCCCCGAAGAGATCTCCGACGCCCTGGAGCGGGCGCTGTCGATGGACCTCAAGGAACGCCAGCGCCGCTGGGAGGCCCTGTTCGACAATGTCACGCGCGAGGACGTCACCGCCTGGCGCGACAACTTCGTAGCGGCGCTGCGCGCGCGTCCCGGTCCGGGCGAGGACGGGGAAAGGCCGGTGAAGCCGGTGCAGAGCCTGGACGTGGCGGCGAAAGCGCTGCGGACCAAGACGCCCGAAGCCAAGGCCATGCGGGCCTGAGACATCCCATCTTCCCTTACGGAAGAAAACTCAGCGCTCGCCCATCTCGTCGATCAGCTTCTTCAGCTTGGCCACTTCGTCGGCCTTCAGCGGGCGGTGCTGGGCGAAGTGGCTGATCAGCGGGGCCAGCTGGCCGTCGAACAGGCGGTCCAGCAGGCCCTGGCTCTCGGCCTGGACATAGGCGCTGCGGTCGACCAGCGGCCGATAGCCGTGCTTGCCCTCGGAACGCTCGGACTTGATCGCCTTCTTCTTCAGCAGGCGGTTGATCAGCGTCTTGACAGTGGCCTCGCCCCAATTCTGCGCGGCGCCGACCTCGGCGACCAGCTCGTCGGCCGACAGCGGCTGGCGCTTCCAGAGCGCTTCCATGACGTGAGCTTCGGCGGCGGTGATGTGCATGACGCTTACATCCGTAATTCAACGGGGGACGCTATACCCGCTATTACGGGTGTCAAGCCATACGGGACCGTACGGACTATTCCCTGAACGCATCGCCTCGCGCCCAGGCCCGAGACATGGCCGCCAGCAGGGTTTCCGGCTCGACCGGCTTGGGCACGGCCCCGCGAAACAGCCCCGCGTCCAGCGGCGGATCGCGGTCGGCCGAGAAGGCCAGAATCGGCGTCCGGCGCCGCCCGGCCGTGTCGCGGATGCGGCGAGCGGCGCTGATCCCGTCCAGGCCGGGCATGCGCAGGTCCATCAGGATGAGGTCGAATCCGCCGCCGCCCGCCAGAACGACCGCCTCGTCGCCGTCGCGGGCCTCGACCACCTCGACGCCGAAGGCCTGCAGGATGGTGCGCAGCAGGAGACGGTTGGAGGGATTGTCATCTGCGACCAGCACCCTGCGGCCGTTGACATCGACCGCCTCCTCGTCGACCGCCTCCGCCGCGTCGGCCGCCACCATCGGCAGCGAGAACCAGAAGCGCGACCCTCGCCCCGGCGCGCTCTCGACGCCGATCGTCCCGCCCATGGCGTCGACCAGACCCTTGCAGATGGCCAGGCCAAGGCCCGCGCCGCCACTGTTTCCACCGCCCTCGACCTGCGAGAAGCGAACGAAGAGGCGCTCGACGCCCTCGGCCGAAATGCCAGGTCCGGTGTCGGTCACGCTCCAGACCAGCGCCGCGCCGCCGACCGACGGCGCCAGCTCGACGGCGACCGTCCCGGCGTCGGTGAACTTCACCGCGTTGCCGGTCAGGTTCAGCAGCACCTGGCGGACGCGATCTGGATCCAGCAGCGCCCGCTCGGGCGTGGCCGGATCGATGGTCAGCCGCAGCGCCAGCCGCTTGGCCCCGGCCTGAGCGGCCAGCAGCTCCAGGGTCTGGCGGGCGCTGGCGGCCACCGCCACGGGCCGCGGCCGAATCTCGACCTGGCCGTCCTCCAGCCGGGAGAAGTCCAAAAGGTCGTTGATCGTGTGCAGCAGCGCTTCGCCGGCGTTGAGGATGCGACGGACCAGGGCCTGGCTCTCCTCGCCGACGTCGGCGCGGCGCTCGACCAGGCGCGCGAAGCCCAGCACCGCGGTCAACGGCGTGCGCAGCTCGTGGGTCATGTTGGCCAGGAAAGCCGCCTTGGTCCGCGCCGCCGCCTCGGCCACGCGGCGGGCCTCGCTCAGCTCGCGCTCGCGCTCGTGCTGCTCGGTGACGTCGCGCAGCACGCCCATCACCGCCGTGCGCCGCCCCTGGGCGTCCAGCTCCAGGGTGGTCATGGCCTGCATGCGACGCTCCTGGCCGTCCGCCCGCTTCAGGCGAAAGTCGATGAAGGGACCGATGGCGTCCAGCGGCCTGGGCTCGCGCACGAGGGTCCGCACCCGGTCGACATCATCCGGGTGGACCATGGCCATGATCAGGTCCGCGTTGATCTCGACGCCGCGCGGCAGGGCGTGCAGGTCATACATCTGGTCGGACCACTCGGCGCGATTGGCCAGGTAGTCGTAGCGCCAGCGGCCCAGTCCGCCCATCGCCTCGGCCATGCGCGCGCGGCGGGTCTCGGCCTCGGCCTCGTCGCGAGCCATGGCCAGTTCCAGCATCAGCCCCTCGCGCTCGCCGTGCTGCATCTGCTTGGCCAGGGCCGCGCCCAAGGTCTCGGCGACCAGGGAGACGGTCTCGATGTCGTCGCGGTCGAAGGCGTGCGGCTTGGCGTCGAACGCCTTGAGCACGCCCACCGCCTGGCCGTCCTGGAACAGCGGCGCGCAGACCATCGATCGGATACCGATGCGGGCGCACGCCTCACGATCGACGCGAGGATCCTCCTCGGCGTCGGCGCAATGCAGCAGCTGTCCTTCCGACGCCGCCCGCCCCGACAGCGAAGCCGCCCTGGACAGCCTGAGGCCCTGATAGCCGGCGTGGTCGGCGTCAACGGCGACATAGACCATCTCGCCCCCATCCACGAGTTCGACCACGACCCCGCCAGACCCGAAAACCGAGCGCAGCAGGTTGACCGACATCCGCATGAATTCATCGAGATCGAAGTCTGCCGCCACAATCTTCGATTGTGCGCGACAGATTTCAAGAAGATGGCGATTTCGCCTCTCCAGGTATTCGAGCAACCCTTCCTTGCGATACACCACCAGGTTGCACCCCGCGAAACGAAACTTCTGGCGAAGCGACGACGTGAAAACAGTTTTCGACTGTTTAATCCTAATGGCGATGCAGGGAAGAACTTGCTTCCGTCGATTGAATCCGCAAACGCAAGCTCGACCGGAGCGGGAGGCTCCCGCCGCGCCCGGCCGCCTTCCTCACGGCCTCATTGTCAATGACACCGGTTTCCACTAGAGACGTGACAACACCCGCCAAGCGGGACCCGTGCCGAATTTCGAGGGAGGATCTACGGCGTGACCGTTTCTGAGGCCGACAGCGTGGTTTTCACCCCCGCGGCCATCGCCCCCCAATTCGTCAAGGCCCGCCAGGAAGGCGTTTCGGTCCCCGGCTATCCGGGCGGCGTGATTCCCTCGACCGTCGCCGAAGGCTACGCTGTCCAGGACATCGCCATCGGACTTTGGCCCGATGAGCTGGTCGGCTGGAAGGTCGGCCTGGTGCCGCCGCAGCATCGCGAGCGCCTGGGCGTGGAGCGCCTGGCCGGCTGCATCTTCAAGTCCAAGGTCCAGCAGGCCTCGACCAACGGCGAGCCCAACCGGTTCCGCGCCATCGAAGGCGGCTTCTGCGCCGTCGAGGCCGAGTTCATCATCCGCCTGGGCAAGGACGCTCCGGCCGACAAGACCGAATGGACCTCCGAGGAAGCCGCCGAATATGTCGGCGAATTCCTGGTCGGCGTCGAGATCGCCGGCAGCCCGCTGGCCACGATCAACGCCCTGGGCCCGACGGTCGTGATGTCCGACTTCGGCAATAACGACGGCCAGATAATTGGTCAGGCCATTTCCAACTGGCGCGACGTCGCCTGGGAGGATATGCCGGTCGAGACCATCATCAACGGCAAGTCGGTCGGCAAGGCGACCGCCGCGACGATCCCGGGCTCTCCGCTGGCCGCCCTGGCCTTCCTGCTCGGAACCGTCGCCGCGCGCGGCAAGCCGCTGAAGAAGGGTCAGATTGTCACCACCGGCGCGACCACGGGCATTCACGACGTGGTCGCCGGAGACGTGGCCCACATCGATTTCGGCCCGTTCGGGTCCGTGGACTGCGTCGCCGTTCCGGCGAAATAAGAACAAGGCCCTAAGGGGGAAGGAAGGCGTCCATGGATTTTTCGAAAGCGCCCGCCCCGTCCGAAAAGGTAGGACGGTATCGTTGGGTGGTCGTCAGCTTGCTGTTCGCGGCGATGGTCATCAACTACGTCGATCGCCAGACGATCGGCCTCCTGAAGGCGGACCTGTCGAAGGAATTCGGCTGGAACGAGACCCACTACGCCGACCTGGTCTTCTACTTCCAGCTGGCCTACGCGGTGGCGTACCTGGCCTGGGGCAAGATCATGGACAAGATCGGAGCCCGCTGGGGCTTCGGCATCGCCTTCGCCATCTGGCAGATCGCCCACATCGCCCACGCGGCGGCGGCCGGATTCGGCGGCTTCGTGGCGGCCCGGATGGGCCTGGGCATCGGTGAAGCCGGCGGCTTCCCGGGCGGCATCAAGGCGGTGGCCGAGTGGTTCCCCAAGAAGGAACGCGCCTTCGCCACCGGCCTGTTCAACGCCGGCACCAACATCGGCGCCATCGTCACGCCCTTGGTCGTTCCCGGCATCGTGCTGGCCTTCGGCTGGCAGATGGCCTTCATCGTCACCGGCGTCGCCGGCCTCGTGTGGCTGCCGATCTGGCTGCTGGTCTATCGCCGTCCACGCGAAGCCAAGAAACTGTCGGCCGCCGAACTGGCCTATATCGAGCAGGATCCGGCCGACCCCGTCGAGAAGATCGGCTGGAGCAAGCTGCTGACCAAGAAGGAAACCTGGGCCTTCGCCCTCGGCAAGTTCCTGATCGACCCGATCTGGTGGATGTTCCTGTTCTGGCTGCCCGATTTCCTGGGCAAGCGCTACGGCCTGGACCTGAAGTCCTTCGGTCCGCCGCTGATCGCCATCTACCTGCTGTCGGACGTCGGTTCGGTCGCCGGCGGCTGGATGTCCTCGACCCTGATGAAGAACGGCGCCAGCATCAACAACGCCCGCAAGCTGACCATGCTGGTCTGCGCCCTGCTGGCCGTGCCGGTGATGTTCGCCGCCAAGGCCGACAGCGTCTGGCTGGCCGTGCTGATCATCGGCGTCGCCACCGCCGCCCACCAGGGCTTCTCGGCCAACCTCTACACCCTGCCGTCGGACGTCTTCCCGCGCGGCGCGGTCGGCTCGGTCGTCGGCATCGGCGGCATGCTGGGCGCCTTCGGCGGCATGGCCTTCTCGAAGTACATCGGCCAGGTGCTGGAGCAGATCGGCAGCTACACCCCGATCTTCATCATCGCCGGCAGCGCCTATCTGGTCGCCCTGCTGGTGGTGCACATCCTGTCGCCCAAGATGGAGCCGGTGCAGATCTAACCGATCCGCATAGCGGCAAGACGACGAAGGCCGGGGAGAAATCCCCGGCCTTTTTTCGTATAGAACGGGCCCATGACCACCGCTCCTGACCTCAACGTCGCTCTCGTCGGCTACGGCTATGTCGGCAAGACCTTCCACGCGCCGCTGATCGCCGCGACGCCGGGCTTTCGCCTGCGCACGGTGGTGTCCAGCGATCCGGCCAAGGTGGGGGCCGACTTTCCCGACGCCCGGGTCGTCGCCGACCTCGAGACGGCTCTGGCCGATCCGGCCATCGACCTGGTGGTCATCGCCACGCCCAACGCCCTGCATGCGCCGCAGGCCATCGCGGCGCTGCAAGCCGGAAAGCACGTCGTGGTCGACAAGCCCTTCGCCCTCGATCTGGCCGAGGCGCGAACCGTAGCCGACGCGGCCAAGGCGGCCGGCAAGCTGCTGACGGTGTTCCACAACCGCCGCTGGGACAGCGACTTCCTGACTGTGAAGCGCCTGATCGCCGAGGGGACCCTGGGCCAGGTCGTTCAGTACGAGAGCCGCTTCGACCGCTTCCGGCCCCAGGTCCGCGACCGCTGGCGCGAGCGGGCCGGTCCGGGCGCCGGCGCCTGGATGGACCTGGGCCCTCACCTGCTGGACCAGGCCCTGGTGCTGTTCGGCGCGCCGCTGGCGATCAGCGCCGACATCGGCGTCCAGCGCCGGGGCGCCGAGGCCGACGACTATTTCCACGTGGTCCTGCGCTATCAGACCTTGCGCGTGATCCTGCACGGCAGCCTGCTGACGGCCGCCTCCGACCTGCGCCTGGCGGTGCATGGAACCAAGGCCAGCTACGTCAAGCACGGCCTGGACCCGCAGGAGGCCCAGCTGAAGGCCGGCATGACCCCCGGCGCGCCCGGCTGGGGCCGCGACAGCCGCCACGGCGTGCTGACCACGGTCGAAGACGACGTCCAGGTCCACACCGAGGTCCGGCCTGAGATCCTGGGCTACCGCGCCTTCTACGCCGGCGTCCGCGAAGCCGTCCTGCACGGCGCCCCCGCCCCGGTTCCGATGGAAGAGGCGCTGCGGGTGATGGAACTGCTGGAACGGGCGCGGCGGGCCAGCGACGAGCGGCGCGAGCTTCCAGTTTAACGACCTAAGTCCGGGTAGCCGCCGCGACGGAAAACAGCTTAAGGTCGCGACCATGCGCGTCTCCCTGCTTACCGCCTCCGTCGCCCTCGCCGCCGCCCTGGCCGCCTGCGGCCCCGCTCCCGCCCAGCCCGGTCCGAATGGCGACAAGGCCGGCGCGCCGGTCGAGACCCGTCCCGCCAACACGCCCGAGCAGAAGCCGGCCTTCGCCGGCCAGACCCGCGCGCCGGGCCTTTCGTCCAACACCGTGGCCCAGTACACGACCCTGGCCAGCGGCCTGGACCACCCGTGGGCCATCGCCTTCCTGCCGACCGGCGAGATCCTGGTCACCGAGCGCGCCGGCCGCCTGCGCGTGCTTTCCAAGGACGGCAAGCTGTCGCCCGCCGTCGCCGGCCTGCCCCCCGTGTTCGCCGAGGGCCAGGGCGGCCTGTTGGGCGTCGCCATCGATCCCGACTACGCCAAGAACGGCCTGGTCTACTGGACCTTTTCGGAGGCAGAAGGCGGCGTGAACGGCACAAGCGCCGCGCGCGGCAAGCTGGTGCTGGGGCCGGACCCCAAGCTTGAGAACGTCCAGGTGATCTGGCGCCAGGCGCCGAAGATGGACAGCGCTCTGCACTTCGGCGGCCGCCTGGTCTTCGCGCCCGACGGCAAGCTCTTCATCACCACCGGCGAGCGCTCGATCCTCGAGGGCCGCGTCCAGGCCCAGAAGCTGGACGCCACCTTGGGCAAGGTCGTGCGGATCAATCCGGACGGCTCGATCCCCTCCGACAATCCGTTCGTCAACACCGCCGGCGCCAAGCCCGAGATCTGGTCGTACGGCCACCGCAACCTGCAGGCCGCCGCCCTGGACCCCAGCGGCAAGCTGTGGACCGTCGAGCACGGCGCCAAGGGCGGCGACGAGCTGAACCATCCCGAAGCCGGCAAGAACTACGGCTGGCCGACCATCACCTATGGCGAGGAATATTCCGGCAAACCGATCGGCGACGGGATCACCCAGAAGGATGGGCTGGAGCAGCCGGTCTACTACTGGGACCCGGTGATCGCCCCCTCAGGCATGGTGTTCTACCAGGGCGACCTGTTTCCAGCGCTCAAGGGCAGCCTGCTGATCGGCTCGCTGAAGGAGCAGCACGTCGACCGCCTGGTCCTCAAGGACGGCAAGGTCGTCGGCGAAGAGCGCCTGTTCACCGACATCGGCGGCCGCGTCCGCGACGTCGTGGCAGGCCCCGACGGCGCGATCTACGTCGTCACCGACGAGGACGACGGCAAGCTGATCAGGATCACGCCGAAGACGTAGGGCCTCGACGCCGAACCCTGCTATCTAGATCCCATGCAGCGCAGGCGAAGCATTCTGATCGTGGGCGGCGGGACAGCGGGATGGCTGACGGCCGCCTATCTGGCCAAGGCGTTGCGCGTCGCCGAGCAGGCGCATCTGGAGATCACCCTGCTGGAATCGCCCGACATCGGCATTGTCGGCGTCGGCGAGGCCACCTTTCCCACCATTCGCAACACGCTGCGGTTCCTGGGCGTCGACGAGGCGGCGTTCATCCGCCAGACCTCGGCCACCTTCAAGCAGGGCATCCGCTTCGTCGACTGGGCGCGCGCGCCGGAGGGCGGACGCCATCACAGCTTCTTCCACCCCTTCGAAGCGCCGTTCTCGACCGAGGGCACCAATCTGGCGCCCTACTGGCTGCTGCAGAACGAGGCCACGCGCGCGCCGTTCGCCGAGGCGGTCACCATCCAGGCCCGCGTCGCCGACGCGGCCCGCGCCCCCAAGCGCCCGCACGAGAGCGACTTCGCCGGCCCGCTGAACTACGCCTACCACTTCGACGCCGCCCAGCTGGCGGGGGTGCTGGCCGAGCGCGCCCGCGAACTGGGCGTGCGCCACCTGCGCGGCAATCTTTCCGAGGTCGTACTGGACCCGGACGGCGCCATCGCCCGGCTGGTCTCGCCCGAGCACGGCGACCTGGCGGCCGACCTCTATGTCGATTGCAGCGGCTTCCGGGCCGAGCTGATCGGCAAGGCGCTGGGCTCGCCGTTCAAGTCGGCGCGGCCGATCCTGTTCGCCGACCGGGCCGTGGCGTGCCGCGCGCCCTACGAGCGTCCCGACGCGCCGATCCAGAGCTACACCGTCGCCACGGCGCACGAGGCCGGCTGGACCTGGGACATCGGCCTGGCCGGGGCCCGCGGCGTCGGCTGCGTCTATTCCAGCGACCACATCGACGACGATCGCGTCGAGGCCATCCTGCGCGACTACCTCGGCGGCGTTGATGTGGAGCCCCGGCGCATCAGCTTCGACGCGGGCTATCGCGAGAAGCAGTGGATCAAGAACTGCGTCGCCGTGGGCCTGTCGGCCGGCTTCCTGGAGCCGCTGGAATCGACCGGCGTCGTGCTGATCGAGGCCGCCGTCGCGATGATCGCCGAGCTGTTTCCGCATTCGGGCCCGGTCAGCGCCCCCGCCCGCCGCTTCAACGAGCTGATGACGGCGCGCTACGACAACATCATCGTCTTCCTGAAGCTGCACTACTGTCTGTCCCAGCGGCCCGAGCGGTTCTGGCGCGAGAACACCGATCCGGCCTCGATCCCCGAGCGGCTGGTCGACCTGCTGGACCAGTGGCGCCATCGCCCGCCAGCCCGCTTCGACTTCATTCTGGATCTCGAGACCTTCGCCTTCTTCAACTACCAGTACATTCTGTACGGCATGGGCTTCCGCACCGACCTGACCGACGGCGCGGGCGAGTTCCCGGACGTGGCCGGCGCGGCCAAGCTGTTCGCCAAGATCCGCGGCTTCGCCGACCGCGCCACCCAGGACCTGCCCAGCCATCGCGACCTGATCGCCCGGATCAACCGCGTCGGCTTCGATCGGGCGCTGGAGCAGGCCTGAAGGCTCTCAAGCCTCGGCCGGCGCCATCATTTCGTTGATCTTGGCCGCCAGCGCCTCAAGGGCGAACGGCTTGGCGATCATTTCCATGTTCGCCCCCAGGAAGTCGGCGCGGATGGCCGCGTTCTCGGCATAGCCCGTGATGAACAGGATCGGCAGGTTCGGACGGCCGTCGCGGGCCAGCTCGGCCAGCTGGCGGCCATTCATGCCCGGCAAGCCGACATCGGAGATCAGCAGGTCGATCGCTCCGGGCGATCCCAGCACGGCGATCGCGGCCTGCGGGTCGGACGCCTCGATGGCGCGATAGCCAAGATCCTCTAGCACCTCGCGCACCAGCAGGCGCACCGCGCTCTCGTCCTCGACCAGCAACACCGTCTGGCCGGCGCCCCGGGTCAGCGGCGCCGGCGCGTCGATGACGACCGTCTCGGCCGCTCGGTCGGCGGGCGGCAGGTAGATCCGAACCGAAGTCCCCTCGCCCGGCCGGCTGACGATGCGCACCGAACCGCCGCTCTGGCGCGCGAAGCCGTAGACCATCGAAAGGCCCAGGCCCGTGCCCTGGCCGATCGGCTTGGTGGTGAAGAACGGGTCGAACACCTTGTCCAGTACGTCCGGCGCCATGCCGACGCCGGTGTCGGTCACCGCGATGACGACATAGCGGCCGGGCCGCATGTCCGGCGTGATCGCCGCCGCCCCCTCGTCGACCTCGACCACCGAGGTCGACAAGGTCAGGCGGCCGCCCTCGGGCATGGCGTCGCGGGCGTTGATGGCCAGGTTGAGGATAGCGTTCTCGAGCTGATTTGCGTCCGCGACGGCGGCCTCGGCGGCGCCCAGATCCACCTCGATGGCGATCTGCTCGCTGACGGTGCGCTGGATCAGCTCCTGCAGCGAGGTCACCAGGGCGTTCACGTCCAGGGCCAGCGGATTCAGCGTCTGGCGACGCGAGAAGGCCAGCAGCCTATGGGTCAGGCTCGCGGCGCGGTGGGCCGAGGTCAGGGCCGTGTCGAGATAGCGGTCGGTATCGCTGTCGCGCCCGGACGCCCGCTTGCGCTTGATCATGTCCAGCGCGCCGATGACGCCGGTCAGCATGTTGTTGAAGTCGTGGGCGATACCGCCCGTCAGCTGGCCAACGGCCTCCATCTTCTGGCTCTGGCGCAGCGCGGCCTCGGCGCTGGCCCGCGCCTCCATCTCCATTTCCAGGGCCTGGGTGCGCTCACGCACGCGGTGCTCCAGGTCCTGGGCCGTCTGACGGAGCAGCTCCTCGCCTTGCAGATGCTCGGTCACATCGGCGACGAAGACGTGGAAGCCGTCGACCTCGCCCTCGGGCGTCCGCCTGGGCAGATAGCGGATGTCGGCGTCGCGCCGGCGGCCGTCAGCGTGCGGCCAGGGCAAGACGAGGTGCGCCGGCTCGCCCGCCAAGGCCCGCTGCATCGCCGGCATGCGGCCTTCCATGCCCGCCGGACCGACGATCTCGCTGACATGGCGACCGATCACTTCGGCGGGATCCTTGTAGAACCACTCCGCATAGGCGCGGTTGGCGAAGCGATAGACCAGGGACTTGTCGATGAAACCGATCAGCACCGGCAAGGCGTCGGCGATCAGGCGCATCTGCGCCTCGCTGACCGCCAGGGCGGTGCGGCTTTCGTCGAGGTCGCGCAGACGATCCCGCAGGTCGAACTGCTTGCGACGCGCGCGCAGCGCCGTGTCGACCGCGCTGACCAGGGACAGCGATCCCAGCGGGCGTTCCAGCACGATCAGATTGGTCGTCAGATCCGCCAGAGCCAGCCGCGCCAGCTCCCCGGCCCGGGGGTGATGACTGTTGCGCGCCACCAGCAGGATGAACGGCGTATCCGACCAGTCCGGCTGGGCGCTCAGGACGGCGCGCAGGGGCTGCAAATCCCCTCTCAACGCCTCCTCGGTGACCAGGACCACACCGGTCTGGTCGTCCAGATGCGTGGCGATCGCGCGCGCGTCGGACAGGACCTGGGTGTCGAAACCGCGCTCGCCCAGAAGGCGCGCCACATTATCCGCATCGCGCCCGTAAGGCGCGGCGACGAGAACGCGAAACCCTTCCGGACCGCGCCTATGGGTCAAGGCGCCGGTCTTCCATCAGGGGACCGTCCTTGCCGACATATTCCGGTGTTCCGGTCATCACGCCCCTGAATTCCGTCAGCGGCGCGCCGACGCGCACCCCTTCGCTATCAATGCGCAACTCCCGAATTGTGTCCTCGTGCGCGCCGCCGCGGTTCTTGATCACCGAGATGGCCTTGCGGATACGCCCGGCGGCCTCGAAGAACCGGATCAGCAGCACCGCGTCGGCGACGTAGGAGATGTTCAGAGAGGTCGCCATGCCGCCGACCAGGCCCGATTGGGGATTGATCAGCAGCGTGACCACGCCCTGCTGGTTCAGGAACGACAGCAGCTCGTGGATCTGCAGGATCAGCTGCTGCTCCTGCGGCATGGCCGCCATGTAGCCGTTCAGGCTGTCGATCGCGATCAGCTTGACGCCGCGCTCATCGACCTCTTCCCGCACGAGGGCGGCGAACTCACCCGGCGACATCTCGGCCGGGTCGATCTGCTGGATCTTCAGGCAGTCGGCGTCGACATGCGCTTGCAGGTCCATGCCCATCGCCTTGGCGCGGACCATCAGCGTGCCGATCCGCTCGTCGAATTCGAACAGCGTCGCCTTCTCGCCGCGCAGGCAGGCCGCATGCAGGTATTGCAGGGCGATCGTCGATTTGCCCGAACCGGCCGGTCCCGTGATCAGGGTGCAGGTTCCACGCAACGGACCGCCGTTCAGCAGGGCGTCCATTTCCCGGACGCCACTGGGGGTCGGCTCGCCGGCGAAGGGCGCGTGATGGTCGGACGCGATCAGCCGAGGGAAGATCCGCAGGCCGCCCCGTCGTATGACCATGTCGTGGAAGCCGCCCACGAAGTCGACGCCGCGTAGCTTCTGCACCTGCATGCGCCGGCGCGCGGCCCCGAAGTCCAGCGTCAACCGCTCCAGGGTCAGCACCCCGTGGCACAGGCTGTGCAGATGGCCGTCGCGGTCGCCGTCGATGGTGGTGGTCAGGTCGTCGACCAGCATGACCGTACAGTCGCGCGTGGCGAAGAACTGCTTCAGGGCCAGGACCTGGCGGCGATAGCGCAGCGGATCCTGGGCCAGCAGGCGCAGCTCCGACAGGCTGTCGAACACCACCCGGCGTGGGGTGACGCGCGCGACCTGCTCCTGGATCAGCCGGATGGTGCCGCCCAGCTCGACCTCCCAGGCGTGCAGGATCGACTGCTCGCGCCCCTCGCCCAGAACCTCCTCGGCCGAGGACAGTTCGAAAATGTCTATCCCGGCCAGGTCCCAGCCATGCGAGGCGGCGACTCCGCGCAGCTCTTCGCCGGTTTCCGACAGGGTGATGTAGAGGACGCGCTCGCCACGCTGGACCCCCTCCTGAAGAAACTGCAGGCCCAAGGTGGTCTTGCCCGAGCCCGGTTCGCCCTCGACCAGATACAGACGATTGGCGGGCAGCCCGCCGCGCAAGATCGTGTCGAGGCCGCTGTTGCCGGTGGAAATACGGGTGAACCCGTCGGTCATCTACGCGTCCTCGCAAGCTCCTGGCGACGGCCAGGCTTCAACGCCTTTGACCGTTAAAGCGTTGCGGTGTCTGTCGGCTTCTCGACTTGCG
Source organism: uncultured Caulobacter sp. (assembly GCA_966211605.1). Classification (GTDB taxonomy): domain Bacteria; phylum Pseudomonadota; class Alphaproteobacteria; order Caulobacterales; family Caulobacteraceae; genus Caulobacter. The sequence goes on along the minus strand of CBIHOB010000010.1, from coordinate 54,315 downwards.
GCAGCCCGCGTCCGGCAGCGGGGAGACTTCGTCGCCGCACAATCACGTTTGTAAACAAAACGGCCCGCCGAAGCGGGCGCCCTCAAAAAGAAAGGGCCCGCCGAAGCGGGCGCGCCACAAAAGAAAGGGCCCGCCGAAGCGGGCGCGCTTCAAAAAGAAAGGGCCCGCCGAAGCGGGCCCAGGGGAAGCGACTTTTGAAGATGGTTCAGGCTCGGGCGGCGTCGGGCACAGCGCCCAGTTCACCGCTTTCCCGGGCCTTCCTGCCGTAGACCACCTCGAACAGCGGGCTGGCCATGACCGTGGTGACGATGGCCATCAGCACCAGCATCGAGAACAGGGTCGGGCCGATGATGCCCTTCTGCAGGCCGATGTTGATGATGATCAGCTCCATCAGGCCGCGCGAATTCATCAGGGCGCCGATGCCCATGGCGGTCGCGTGGTTCTCGCCGGTCAGGCGGGCGGCGGCGTAGCAGGCGCCCCACTTGGCCAGGACCGAGGCCGCCAGGACGCCCAGGGCGATCAGCAGCAGCTGGGGCGAATTGACCATGTCCATGCGGGTGTTCAGGCCCGAATAGGTGAAGAACATCGGCAGCAGCAGCACGACGGCGATCGGCTCGACCTTCTTCTTCAGCTCCTCGACCAGCAGGCCGCGCGGCATGACCACGCCCAGGATGAAGCCGCCGAAGATGGCGTGGATGCCCACGGCGTCCATCAGGAAGGCCGAGACGCAGAAGGCCAGGATGACCAGCGCCAGGGTCGAGGTGGTCATCTCGCCGTCGCGCTCGACCATGCGGCCCAGGGGCGCCAGGATCTTCGGACCCAGGAGGGTGACGAACAGCACCCACAGCAGGCCGCCGCCGATCGCCAGGCCGGCCACGCCGGGACCGCCGCCGAACGTCGCCAGCACCAGGGCCAGCACGCACCAGGAGACGGCGTCGTCGAAGGCGCCGGCTGTCAACGACAGGGTGCCCAGCGAGGTCTTGGCCAGACCGCGCTCGTTGATGATGCGGGCCAGCATCGGGAAGGCGGTCAGGGCGATGCAGGCGCCCATGAACAGGGTGGCGTTGGCCTGGCTGATGGTCGGGGCGAACAGGCCCGGGACCTTCAGCAGGAAGGGCGTGATCAGGGCGGCGATGATGAACGGCGCGGCGATGCCGGCGAACGACACGCTCATCGCGCTCTTGGCCTTGGCCTTGAAGTGACCGGCCTGAAAGCTGGTGCCGACCATGAACATGTAGAGGCCCACGCCCAGCTGGGCGCCGACATACAGGATGTTCTTGGTCTCCTTGGGGAAGATCGCGGCCTGCAGGTCGGGCATGAGCAGGCCCAGCAAGGACGGACCCAGCACCACGCCGGCGATCATCTCGCCCACGACCTGGGGCTGCTTCAGCAGCTTCTGGCCCAGCCAGCCGACCACGCGGCAGGCCAGCACGATCACGGCCAGCTGCAGAAAGAAGTGAACGGAGAAGTCGGTCGGCGTGAAGCTCTGGGCGGCGGCCTTGGTCGCCGGTCCGTGCTTGTTCAGCAGGTCGCCCGCCACGGCGATCGTCTGCGAAAATAGGTCTGACACTGTCTTGAGCCCCCTAATGATGTCGTGCTGGCTTTGCGCCTTGGCCCCATGCCGCGCAGGAAATCGGCGCAAGCGCAATGCGGCGCCGGCATTTTTGACAGCCTTGTCAGTCGATTGTTTTTGCTGGCTTAATTTCTGTTGCCCGAACGACACTATGTAGTAACGTACCTACAAGACAGCCTTGTCATTGTCGGCACGTAGGCACAACTTGAGGCGATCCGGGAGACGCGAATGAAGGTCGTGACCAGCCGGGAATTCAACCAGGATGTCAGCCAGGCCAAGCGCGCGGCCAGAATCGAGCCGGTGTTCGTCACCGACCGCGGCCGCCCCACCCACGTGCTGATGAGCATCGAGACCTATCGTCGGCTCAGCGGCCAGAGCGAGACGATCGTCGACCTGCTGGCCATGCCCGGCCTCGCCCCCGTCGATCTGGAGGCCGCGCGCCAGGCCGAGACCTGGGACGGCCGGAGCCAGCCCTGATGCACCTGCTCGACACCGACCTCGTCTTCGAACTGCGCAACGCCAAGGCCGGCGCGACCGATCCGGGCCTGGCGACCTGGGCGGCCAAGGCCCCGCGGACCAGCCTGTTCGTCTCGGCCCTGACCCTGCTGGAGCTGGAGACCGCCGCGACGCGCGCGGAACGCAAGGACAAGCCGCGCGGCGCGGCCTTGCGCGACTGGCTGGACAGTCGGGTCATGCCCGCCTTCGACGGCCGGATCCTGCCGATCGACGCCGCCGTCGTCCGCCGCCGTGCCCACGTGCCGCTGGCCGACTCGCGCGACGCCCTGCTGGCCGCCACCGCGCTGGAGCACGGCCTGACCCTGGCCACCCGCGACGCGACCGCCTTCGCCAAGGTTCCGCGCCTGAAGGTCTTCAACCCCGTCGGCTACAAGCCCGACACTCTCGACGACGAGGAAGACTGGGGCCAGGTCGCCAAGGCCGGCAGCCAGTGGCTGCGGAACATCTTCGTGCGCGGCTAGGCCTTCAGCGTCTTCTCCAGCCAGGCCACGATATAGTCCAGAGCCGTGGGGTCGCTCATCATGCCGCCCAGGGTGCGCCACTCCTCCAGGTCATTGGTCTTGGTCCGCTGCAGAAAGTGGTTCAGCCCCTCGAACTCGACGACCGTGGCCTGGGGGTTGTCCTTCAGCGCCGCGCGCGCGATCGGCGCGTTCCTGGCCGACGAGACGGCGATGTCCTTCGTCCCGTAGACCAGCAGCGCCGGCCCCTTCAGTCGCCGCAGCGTCTTGGCCGGGTCATAGGCCAGGAAATCCGGACGCACGGCCGCGTCGGTGAGGCCCGCCACCATCGGCTCGGCGGCGTCCGGCGGGATCCGTCCCACCTTGACGCCCGCCGCGATCGCCTCGGCCAGCTTGGCGCGGCGGACGGTGGGATCGCGGTTGGCCATGATCAACGCCACCAGGGTGTCCATGAACCGACGCTGATCTTCGTAGGAGCCGCCCTGCGGCCACTGCATGACCATCTGCCGGGCGACCTGGTCGCTGACGGTCCAGGTCCCCGCAACGGCCGGAGCGACCTGAATGACCACGCCGCGCAGGCGCTTGTCCTCGACCGCCACCACCGGCGCGATCACCCCGCCCTGGCTGGACCCCAGCACGGCGATGCGGGCCGGATCGATCTGGCTCCGCGTGCGCAGAAAAGCGACCGCCGCCTCGGCGTCGGCGGCCAGGCGGGAGACCGACTCGATCCGTTCGCCGGTGGACTGCCCGCAGCCGCGCTTGTCGTACTCGATGACCGCGACGCCTGCCGCCAGCAGGCGATCCTGCACCCGCTGGAAGCCGCCGCGCACCTGTGGCCCCGAGCCCCCCAGCAGCAGCACCGCCGGAAACGGCCCCCGCCCGCCGGGCGTTCGCAGGGTCGCCGCCAGCGCCGCGCCATCCGAGGCGGTGATCGTCACGTCCTCGGCGATCCGCGCCGGCCCGTATTCGCTCTCGATCGCATCCAGCTCGGCCGCGCTGGGCGTGCCGCGCAGGATCACCGCCGGCCCCAGCGCCACCGGCCCGTCGGCGCGCCCCAGGTGCAGCGTCAGAGCGTCCGCAACCGGCGCGGCGTCGGCCTTGGCCACGCCCGTGATCGTCATGCGCTTCCAGTCACCGGCCCCGGCGACCTCGGCCTGGGCGAAGGTCGGATAAGGCGGCGCATTGGTCAGCAGCAGGGCCGAGACCTTGGCTCCGGCGGGAGCGCGCAGCCAATAAACCGCCGTATAGGTTTCGCCCGCCTTGGCCGCGCCGTTGAACACCGCGACCGCGCCGCTGCTCCAGGGCTCCGCCGTCTCGGTCGCCTCGACGATCGCCGCGCCGCCGCCGGGCGGGCCGGCCTCGCGGACGAAGCGGGTCTTGGCGCCGTAGATCAGCCAGCCATCGGCCGGGATCACGCCGACCACTTCGAGCGCGCGCGCCTGCCCCTGCACCGTCAGCGGCGCTGCAACCATCAGGCACATCGCCAGCACCAAAATCCGCATGACGCCGCCTCCCCGAGATGTCGTCGGAGCCCAACTCGATCACAGGTTGCCGCGCGGCGCAATGCGCCTAGGGAACGACGGCGCGCTCGGAGGTCGCCACCCGGATCGTTGAGGAGAACGGCGCCAGCGGCGCGGCGACGGCGACCGGCGGCGCGGATGCGGCCTCGGCGGCGACCAGGATCGGCGCGGCCGGCTGGGCGGCCACGAACACCGGCTTGGGCGCGGGCTTGGCGGCCACGAACACGGTGCGGTTCCCCTTGCAGGTGCCCGCGTTGTAGAGGCCCTTCAGATAGCCGCGCCGCACGAAGCCGGCCTTGATCGCCTCGCGAACCTGCTGGTCGTGGCGCTCGGCCCCGGTCAGGCGGCGGACCCAGCCGCGCATCGGGATGACGTCGGTGATCGTGTTGGCCACCACGCCCAGGACGGGCTTGGACATGCCCTCGCCCTTGTTGTCGTCCTTGGGGTCGTCGTAGTCGTCGCCCAGCACCGCGTCGAGGCTGTCGATCTCGGCCTTCAGCGGCGCGCAGCCGGTCTTGGGCGGGGCGTAGGGATCGGCGACAGCGGTCTTCAGCAGGTCGGGGATCTGCGAGCGCACCACGTTGATGTCGCGCAGCGGGGCGACCACGGCCGAGCCCAGGTTGTCGGTATTGGCCTCGGCCGAGGTCTGCGGAACCTTGGCCTTCTCCTGCTTTCCGGCCAGCGCCGGATCGATCCCAAGGCACATCGCCAGGACGGCGGCCCCGGCGACGAGGGCGGACTTGGGAACGGGCGACGGCATCTTCCTGAACTCGCGCGGTGAACCTACGCGGAGTAAACCGGGAAGACGGCCGCGCCGTTCCGTCGGGGCGCCCGATCGTGATCGGCCGTCAGAGGCGCGGCAGCCCATCCATGACCGCCGTCAGGGCCAGCACGGTCTGGCCCTCCATGGCGCTGTGGCCCGCGTCCGTGCGGACATAGGTCGCCGGCGGCGTCCCTGCCGCCTCCAGCGCCTGGACCAGCCGCGAGCCTTGCGTCAGCGGGCAGACCTGGTCGAAGCGGCCGTGGACGATGTGCACCGGCGTGCTTCGAAGAACCCCGACCCCGCCCACGATCTCGTCGGGCTTCAGGAACAGGTCGTTGGCGAAGTAATGGGCCTCGATCTGGGCGAAGCTCAGGGCGAACTCGGCCTCGCCGAACTTGCCCGGGTCGCTGTCGGCCGGGATCATGTTGGAGATCGTCCCCTCCCACACCGACCAGGCCAGGGCCGCCTTCAGCTGCAGGTCGCGGTCGGCGTCCGTCGCCGGAACCCTGTCGAAGATCGCCTTGTAGGCGCCCATCATGTCGCTGCGCTGGTCAGGGGGGATGACCTCGACGAAGGCCTTCCACTCGTCCGGATAGGCGATGTAGGCGCCCGGCGCGGTCAGGGCGAAGGGCTGCTGCTCGAAGGTCGCGGCGTTGCCCTGGTACATGTAGAGCAGGTCTTCGGTCCGCCCCAGGAAGATGCCGCGCAGGATCAGCGAAGCGACCTTCTCGGGGTTCCGGATCGCGTAGACCAAGGCGAGCGTGCTGCCCCAGCTGCCGCCGAACACGTGCATCTTTCCTGTGATGCCCAGCGCCTCGCGCAGGGTGTTGATGTCGGCGACAAGGTGATCGGTCGTATTGTGGGCCAGGCCCCTTTCCGGCCCGTCGGCGGCCACGGTCGGGCGGCTCTTGCCGCAGCCGCGCTGGTCGAACAGGATCACGCGATAGCGGTCGGGGTCGAAGAACCGCGCCATGACCGGCGCGCAGGCCCCGCCGGGACCGCCGTGCAGGAACATCACCGGCTCGCCGTCGGCGCGGCCATATTCCTCCCAATAGAGCTCGTGGTCCGGCGCCGTGTCGACGCGCAGCCAGCCCGTGCGCAGCGGCGCGCCTTGCGGATAGGTCCACTCGTCCGTGACCTTGCTGGTCGTACGAAGCCGCGAGAAATCCATGGTCGAATCCTGATGCTTGAGGCGGTCATAGTCTCTAGAGGAAATGCGGCCCCAATCCGAGCAGAGCCCAAGCGAGGCGCCATGACCACCGAGATCGAAGACCGCCACGCCGCCGCCGCGTTCCGCCGCCTGGTCGAGCACCTGCGAATGCGCACCGACGCCCAGAACGTCGACCTGATGGGCCTGGCGGGCTTCTGCCGCAACTGCCTGGCCGACTGGGTCGAGGAGGCCTCGGAGGGCGCGCTGTCCAAGGATCAGGCGCGCGAGGCGATCTATGGCATGCCGCAGGCCGAGTGGAAGGCCAAGCACCAGACGCCGGCTACGCCGGAGCAGCTGGCGCGGATGGAGGCCAGCGTGGCGCTGAACAAGCGGCTGCGCGGCAAAGGCTGATGCCCGACCTTTCGCGGCTGTCCGAGGCCGAACGGCGGGTCCTTCTGCTGCTGGCGGAAGGCCATACGGCCAAGAGCGCCGCCAACGCCTTGGGGACCACCGAGGGCGCGGTCAACGAACGGCTGCGCGAGGCCCGTCGCAAGACCGGCGTAGGCAGCAGTCGCGAACTGGCGCGGCGGGTCGCCCAAGAAAATCGTGACGAGAAAATCGGGGTGGCTGGGGCGCTCCGGATCCGAAACATGGCCGTCACGCCCCAGGCCGTCCGGCTGGGCTGGCCCGTCCTGCTTGGAGTGCTCGCAATGATCGTCCTGGCGTCCCTGATCGGCGGCTTCACCGCCCTGGCCCTGTCGGGCCATGCCGCGCCCCAAGGACCACCGCGCGTGGTCCAGACCTATCCGGCCGCCGGCGCCGTCGCGCCGGCGGGCCCGATCACGCTGAAGGTCACCTTCGACCGGCCGATGCGGGCCAGCTGGTCCTTCGTGAACCGGGACGTGGCCAGCACGCCGGCCTGCGACGGCAAACCGGTTCAGTCCGTCGACGGCCGAAGCTTTTCGATGACCTGCCGGCTGGAGCCCGGCCGCGCCTATTGGATCGGTTTCAACAGCGCCAACCACAGAAATTTCGCTTCGCCGGACGGTGTGCCGGCCATGCCATCGGGCCTGAGTTTTTCAACGAAGTAAACGCCGATGCGCCCGTCGGGGGACGGGCGTTGAAGGCTTCTCCCGTTGCGGGAGAAGATGGCCGCCGAACGCGGTCGGAGGGGTCGCGCTGTGCTGAACCGCTTATTGCACAACGCCTGGCCGACAGATCCATCAACTCTCTCATCCGGCCCTTCGCCCCCCTCTCCCGCAACGGGAGAAGGGAATGGCGAGAGCGTTCAGCCCTTTCGATCTCCCGCCTTTTCAACCGCCCTATCCTGCTCCCACCTCGAAGCACTGGGGAGGGCGCGCGGCCAGCGACCTTCGCGGCTTCGGGGGGCGGTCGAGCGGGCGCGCTCGTCGGCGCGGCGGAAACGCTGCAACCGCGCCATCCCCGAGGTAGTCGACCCTGGAACACAGAAACGACGGTGGATGCGGGCCGAAGAGAGCGACGGGGACGTCGAAAGGCGTCCATCCGGGATCGGGCTTCGCAGCCTGACCCGCCCGTCGGAGGCTTCAAGGGTTTCGAGGCGTGAACAACGTCGCGGGATCACGCTTCCGGATAACGATCGCGCGGGGCGCTTGGCTTCGTCGAAACGGTAATTTCCTTTCTGCTCCGGGCGTTGTCCCGGCGCCCCGCCTCCCTCCCCGTCCCTCCGGCGCGTTGCGTCGGAGCCCCTTCACGCGCCTCCGGAGGAGCCATGTCCCGAAGGAAGAAGAAGCCCTTTCCGCGTCCGATAGCGCCCGATTGCGAATGGCCGCCGAGCCGCATCGCCGCTCTGCGCCGCGCGGTGTTCAAGAAGATGCGTAAGTTCCGCAACTCGGAGGAGTGCCGGCGGATACTGGCCAAAGAAAAAGCCCCCGGCCTTGCGGCCGAGGGCTTCTCCTCATTCTTCCACGAAAAGGAAAAGCCTAGCGGATGACCCGCGCGCCCTTGCCCTTCATCACGGCCTCGACTTCCGCCTGGCGCACCATCGAGGTGTCGCCCGGGGTGGTCATGGCCAGGGCGCCGTGAGCCGCGCCGTACTCGACGGCGGCCTGCGGCCCCTTGCCTTCCATGAAGCCGAAGGCCAGACCCGAGGCGAAGCCGTCGCCGCCGCCGACGCGGTCGTAGATCTCGAGGTTCTCGCGCATCATCGAGGCGTAGAACTCGCCGCCGGCGTACAGGATCGCCGACCAGTCGTTGACCGAGGCGGTCTTGGCGTTGCGCAGGGTGGTGGCGGCGACCTTGAAGTTCGGGAACTCCTTCACCGCCGTCTGGATCATCTTCTTGAAGTTGGCCGGGTCGATCGCGCTGATATGCTCGTCCAGGCCTTCGACTTCAAAGCCCAGGCAGGCGGTGAAGTCTTCTTCGTTGCCGATCATCACGTCGACGTACTGGGCGATGTGACGGTTGACCTTCTGGGCGCCTTCCTTGCCGCCCTGCGACTTCCACAGCGAGGCGCGGTAGTTCAGGTCGTAGGAGATGACGGTGCCGTACTTGCGGGCCACTTCCACGGCTTCGATCACGGCTTCGGCCGTGTTCGAGGCCAGGGCCGCGAAGATGCCGCCCGTGTGGAACCAGCGCACGCCTTCCTCGCCGAACAGCTTTTCCCAGTTCACTTCACCGGGGCGGATCTGCGAGGCGGCGCTGTGACCACGGTCCGAGCAGCCCAGGGCCGGACGGACGCCGAAGCCCTTTTCGGTGAAGTTCAGGCCAACGCGGGTATTGCGGCCCAGGCCGTCGAAGTCGCGCCAGATGATGTGGGAGGTGTCGACACCGCCCTGCATCATCAGATCCTCGACCAGCCAGCCCAGGTCGTTCACCGGCAGGGCGGTGACGGCGGTCGAGCGCTTGCCCCAGCACTTCCGGAAAGCGCGGGCGACATTGTATTCGCCGCCGCCTTCCCAGACCTGGAACTGACGGGCGTTGCGGACCCGGCCGAAGCCCGGGTCGAAGCGCAGCATCACTTCACCGAAGGAAGCGCAGTCCCACTTCGTTTCCGAAGCCGGGCGGATGTTGAGGATGTTGTCGGTCATTTGGTCTTAGGCCTTCCCACGAACCTTCTTGATCAGGTCGACAGTCTCGCGGACCTTCTTGGAGATGCCCGCGTAGTCCTTGGCGTCCAGCAGCTCTTGCGTGATCAGCTTGGAGCCCATGCCGGCGGCGACGATGCCCGCGCCGAACCACTTCTTGACCGAGGCCTCGTCCGGATCGACGCCGCCCGTCGGCATGATGCGGGTCCAGGGCATCGGGCCCAGCACCGCCTTGACGAAATCGGGGCCGCCGACCGACGAGCCCGGGAACACCTTGACGATCTCGCAGCCCAGCTCTTCGGCGTACGAGATTTCCGAGGCCGAGCCGCAGCCCGGCGAGTACGGGATCTTGCGACGGTTGCAGACCTTGGCGACGTCGGCGTTCAGGATCGGGCCGACGACGAACTTGGCGCCGTTGGCGATGTAGATGCCGGCGGTCGGGGCGTCGACGATCGAACCCACGCCCATGATCACGCGCGGATCGGCCTGGTCGAAGTAGCGGGTGACTTCGTAGAAGACGTGGCTGGCGAAGTCGCCGCGGTTGGTGAACTCGATGCAGGGCGCGCCGCCGTCGGCGCAGGCCTGGATCACGTTCTTACAGACCTCGACGTCGGGGTGGTAGAACACCGGGATCACGCCCTGGTCCATCAGGGCGGCCAGCACCGCCATACGGTCTTTCACCATCTCAAACTCCTTCCCGAAGGATCGTTCTTGCGCGGATGGCCTTTTGGGCCGCCGCGCGAGCAATATTTCGCCGGTAGTGGCTCAGGGCGTTCCCTTAGACCGCGTCGCGCGCCGGCGCCATACCAGGCTTGCCGCAACGTCGAACTAAGGGGCGTTCAGGCGCGGATCCTCCGGCCAGCTTGGCCTATCCGCATCAGATCACTGGTCGCCGTTCCCTTCCCCGAACCTTCTTCCTTCAGCCCCCCTCGCCCGTCCCGATCGGCAAAATTGAGGGCGTCGGATTGCGCCGACGCCCCGAAAGTTTGCGCAGGAGCGAGCTCAAAAAGAGCCGCAAACGAGACGGCCAACCACGACGCTGAACCGAAACGTTATGACACCGGTTACCAAAAAATGGCCAGGCCACTTAGCCACCGGTGTCATGAGCAGATAAACAGAAACCGCCGGTTCACGCAAGCGCCGTGGCGTTAGGAATGGATCGACGGCAACACTTTGAAAAGGAAAGCCTTTGCGGGCCTGGAAAACAGCGTCTCGCCAGATCCGGACTCTCCTTTCCCGCTCAGCCTCCCCGCCCATTCGGAGAGACGGACATGAGGCTCACCCCGTATTGCGCAGGCCTGCCGCAATGCCGGCCACAGTCAGCTGGATGGCCAGCCGCAGGTCCTCGTCCTGGTCCCCGCCCCGGCGGCGCGACAGCAGCTCCAGCTGCAGGTGGTTCAGGGGATCGACCGAACGGCTGGCCAGGGTCACCGACTCGGCCAGGTCCGGCTGGTTGTCCAGCAGGGTCGCGCCGCCCCGGATGGCGAGGGCCAGTTCGGTCGCCGCGTCGTGCTCGCGCTGGATCGTGGCGAAGATGCGCTGGGCGTCGGCCTTGTCGGGCGACAGGGCCACGTAGCGGGCGGCGATGCCCATGTGGCTCTGGGCCAGGGCCAGCTCCATGTTCGACAGGAGCGACGCGAAGAAATCGAAGTTTCCGGCCAGGTCGCGCAGCTGCTCGACCGACAGGCCGGCCCGCTCGACGCCCGAGGCGAAGCCGTACCAGCCCGGCAGCATGAAGCGGGCCTGCGACCAGCTGAACACCCACGGGATGGCCCGCAGGTCCTCGATCTTGCGGCTGGCGGTCCGCGAGGCGGGACGGCTGCCGATGTTGAGGCGGGCGATCTCGGTGATCGGGGTGACCGACCAGAAGAAGTCCTCGAACGCCGGGTCGTCGTAGACCAGGGCGCGGTAGCCCTCGAACGAGCTCTGGGCCAGGGCGGTCATCGCCGCCTCGACCTTGGGGTCGGGCCTATGGGCCGGACGCTCGCTGGCCATCAGCACGGCGGCGGCCAGGCCGTCCAGGTTGCGGCGGGCGGTGGGCTGGTCGCCGAAGCGGCGGGCGATCATCTCGCCCTGCTCGGTCATGCGGATACGGCCTTGCACCGTGCCGGCGGGCTGGGCCAGCACGGCCTCGGCGGCGGGACCGCCCCCGCGACCGACGCTGCCGCCCCGACCGTGGAACAGCTGCAGGCCCACGCCCATGCGGTCGGCCTCGAACGCCAGGGCCGAGGCGCCGGTGGCCACGCCGCGGCGGGACGCGACATAGCCGCCGTCCTTATTGCTGTCGGAGTAGCCGAGCATGATCTCCTGCACCGGCCGGTCGCCCAGGATGGTGCGGGCCAGCGGCAGCTCGAGCCACTGGCGCAGGACGGCCGGGCCGTTCTCCAGGTCGCCGATGGTCTCGAACAGCGGAGCCACCTTGACCGAGGCGCGCGGCGCGGCGCCGCCCCAGACCAGGCCGACCTGCTTGAGCAGCACCAGCGGCTCGAGAATGTCGGACAGGGTCGCCGACTTGGAAATGATGTACGCCCCGAGGCAGCCGTGGCCGTAGTCACGGACCGCCTGGGCGGCGGCCTCCATCGTCGCCAGCTCCTTGGTCGTCTCCTCGTCATAGGCGGTGAATGGCGAGACCAGCGGCCGCTGGTGCGACAGCTCCTCGATCAGCAGCTTGCAGCGGGCGCCCTCGTCCAGCTTCAGATACGCCACGCCCGAACCGGCCCGGCGATACAGCTCGTCCAGCGTCCGCTCGTGGACGTCGGCGTTCTGGCGCAGGTCCAGGCTCATCAGGTGGAAGCCGCAGGCCTTGGCCACCTCGACCAGGGTGCGCAGGGCCGAGCCGACCAGGCGCTCGCCGCCGTTGCGCTCCAGGCTGTCGACGATGATCGAAAGGTCGGCGATGAAGGCGTCCGGATGGCCGTAGGGCTCGACGTCGGTGTCGCCCGTGGCGAAGGCCACGGGCTGGCCGGTCAGCTTCTGCGAGACGGCGGTCAGGCGGTCGAAGATCAGCTCCAGCGCCAAGCGGTACGGCTCGTCAAGGCGGTGAACCGACGGGTCCTTGGTCTGCGCGGCCAGGGCCAGCAGCTCTTCCGACACCGGCGTATAGGCGGTCGAGACGGCCAGGTTCGACCACAGCTTGCGCACCTCGCCGGCGTACCAGTCGAGGATCACGCGGGACTGGCTGGCGAAGGCCAGCTTCAGGGTCTGGCCATTGACGCCGGGGTGGCCGTCGCGATCGCCGCCCAGCCACGAGCCCATCTTCAAGAGCGGCGCCAGGTGGCCGTGCTGGCCGATCTTGCCGGTCCAGTCGCCATACAGGTCGATGATCGCCGGCAGGATCGAGGTGCGGACGATCGACAGGGCGTTGCGGATCTCGTCCTTCACCGTGATCCGCTCGGGACGGTAAAGGCGGGTCCGCCACATCAGGGCGATCTCGCGGAACAGGCTTTCGCGGATCTCGGCGTCCAGGTCCGGCGGCAGGTGATGGCGACGCAGCGCCATCAGGCGCGAGATCTCGGTCTCGCGATCGACCATGCTGCGGCGACGGACCTCGGTCGGGTGGGCCGTCAGCACCGGCACGACGTTCATCGCCGCGAAGACCTTGGCCAGCTCGGCGTCGGTCTTGCCGCGGCTCTTCAGGACCTCGACGGCGTCGATCAGGGTGCGCGGACGCTCGTCGCCCGGCTGGGCGTCGGCCTCGGCGTGGCGGCGACGGCCGGCGACGTCCTCGCCGATATTGGCGAGCAGCGAGTGGCTGGCGAAGGCGCGGGCCAGGAATACGGCCTGCTCGGTCGACAGGTCGGCGAACAGGTGATCCAGCACCGGCGCGTCGCCATTGGCCACGTCCTCACGAGAAGCGGCCTTGCGCGCCTTGGCCACCAGGGCGGCGGCGTCCTCGCCCTCCAGGTACGTGATCGCCTCGATCAGCAGGTCGCTGAGCAGATTGGCGTTCTGACGAACGTGGCGGCTGGTCGGACGGTCGACGTCGATCGACAGGGCCGGGTTGCGCATGAACGAACTCCGGGGTTCGCCAGGGCGGCGATCCCGTACTGGAATGGATCTAGAAACGCGTTGGGCGCCGCAGCTGCTAACGCTGCGGCGCCCTCTAGCGCGCTTCACCGAACGGGGAAAGCCGCCCGGCACGATGGTTGCGCTACCATCGCAAATTTGCGCGGATTTGTTTCGCTAGCGCGCCAGCCAGCCGCCATCCACGGGCAGAGTAATGCCCTGGACGTAGTCGGCGGCCGACGAGGCCAGGAACACGGCGGCGCCGCCGATATCCTCCGGACGGCCCCAGCGACCGGCCGGAATGCGCGCGAGGATGGCCGCGTTGCGGTCCTGATCGGCGCGCAGGGCCCCGGTATTGTTGGTGTCGAAATAGCCCGGCGCGATGGCGTTGACGTTGATGCCCTTGGTCGCCCACTCGTTGGCCAGGATCTTGGTCAGGCCGGCCAGGCCCGACTTGGCGGCGGTGTACGACGGCACGCGGATGCCGCCCTGGAAGGAGAGCAAGGAGGCGATGTTGATCACCTTGCCGCCGGTCTCCTGCTTCAGCGCCTGCTTGGCGAAGGCCTGGGTCAGGAAGAAGACAACCTTCAGATTGGTGTCCATCACCGCGTCCCAGTCGGCTTCCGAGAACTCGATCGAGTCGGCGCGGCGGATGATGCCGGCGTTATTGACCAGGATGTCGACCTTGCCGAACGCGGCGACGGTCTCATCGACCACGCGCTGGACGGGCTCGACCGAGCCGAAGTCGGCCTTGATCGACAGGAACTTGCGGCCCAGGGCCTCGACGGCCTTCTGGGTGTCGCTCGGCTCGCTGCGGCCCGCGGCGGCGATGTCCGCGCCGGCGGCGGCCAGGGCGATGGCGATCCCCTGCCCGATCCCGGTGTTGGCGCCGGTGACGAGCGCGACCTTGCCTTCGAGGCTGAACGGATTGGCCATGACGAGTTCCTGTCTGAGAATGCTGTCATCCCGGCGAAAGCCGGGACCGCCGCAAGCGTGTTGGGCGGTCCCGGACCTACGCGACGCTCCGCCCGGGATGACAGGTCGGAAGCGCGTGGGCTTTCGCCCCTACTTCAGCTGGCAGATGTCCAGCACGTTCATGTCAGTATAGTCGAGGTTCTCGCCGCCCATCGCCCAGATGAAGGTGTAGTTGGCGGTGCCCGAGCCCATGTGGATCGACCACGGCGGGCTCATGACGGCCTCTTCGTTGGCGATCACGATGTGACGCATCTCGTCCGGCTCGCCCATGTAATGGAACACGCGGTCGTTCTCGCCCAGGCCGAAGTAGAAATAGGCTTCCGAACGACGGTCATGCAGGTGGGGCGGCATGGTGTTCCAGACGCTGCCCGGCTTCAGTACGGTCATGCCCAGCAGCAGCTGAGCCGACTTGCAGGTGGTCGGAACGATGTACTGGTAGATCGTACGCTCGTTGCTGGTCTCGAGAGCCCCGCGCTCCAGGGCGACGGCGTCGGCGAAGGCCAGCTTCTTGGTTTCGAACGCGGCGTGGGCCGGCAGGCTGACCAGGTAGAAGCGCGCGGCTTCGCCGTTCGTACCTTCGAACGTCACGTCCTTGGCGCCCATGGTGACGTACAGGCCGTCACGCGGCACGATCTCGTAGACCACGCCGTCGACGGTGATCTTGCCGGTCGTCTCGCCGACATTGATCACGCCCAGCTCGCGGCGCTCCAGGAACGGGTGGCCGGCGGCCGAGGCGGGCTCGGTCTGGTCGGGCAGCTTGACGGCCGACGCAGCCACCACCCCGCCGACGACGAAGCGTTCGGCGTGGTTGTAGGTCAGGACGATCTGGCCGTCCTGGAACAGGCCCTGCATCAGGTAGCGGTCACGCAGGTCGTCGTTGCTGACCGCGAACATCATGTCCGGATGGGTGGCGTGGTAGGTCTTGGCGAACATCGGGAAGTCTCCGGAGAAGTGTTCTTATTCGGCGGCCGCGCGCAGCGCCGTCGCGGGGCGGGCCCAGTCGGGACGCTGATCGAGCTTGTAGGCCTTCTTAGGCAGGTTGTACGTCAGATCGACGATGAGCTCCTCGGCCTCGACGAGGTCCATGCGGTGCTCGGCGACCATGCGGGCCAGGAAGGCGCTGTCGACGCGGCGGGCCACGTCGTGGCGAGCCGGGATCGACAGGAAGGCGCGGGTGTCGTCGTTGAAGCCGACGGTGTTGTAGAAGCCGGCGGTCTCGGTGACCTGCTCGCGGAAGCGCATCATGCCTTCCGGGCTGTCGTGGAACCACCAGGACGGACCCAGCTTCAGCACCGGATAGTGACCGGCCAGCGGAGCCAGTTCGCGGCTGTAGACAGTCTCGTCCAGCGTGAACAGGATCACCGACAGGCGCGGATCGTTGCCCAGGCGGGTCAACAGCGGCTTCAGCGCCGAGACGTACTCGGTGCGCATCGGGATATCGGCGCCCTTGTCGCGACCGTGGGTCTCCAGCAGGCCGACATTGTGGTTGCGGTGCGAGCCGGGGTGGATCTGCATGACCAGCCCGTCGTCAAGGCTCATCTTGGCCATCTCTGTCAGCATCTGGGCGCGGAACAGCTCGGCCTTTTCGGGCGTCACGTTCCCCTTCACCAGATCCGCGAACAGGGCCTCGGCCTCGATATCCGAAAGGTCGGCGGTCGCCGCCGTCGGGTGGCCGTGGTCGGACGAGGTCGCGCCGGCTTCGATGAAGGCCTGGCGACGCAGGCGGTGCGCTTCCAGGTACTGCTTCCAGCTGTAGACGTCCTTGCCGGAGACCTCGGCGAAGCGCTCGAACGCCCGGGGGCCGCGCTCATCCTCGAAGTCGATCACCGCATCGGGGCGGTAGGCGGTGATGACGTGGCCGCCCCAGCCGCTCTCGCGGATGGTTTGGTGGTGCTTCAGCACCTCGTGCGGCCCCTCGGTCGTCGCCAGGGTCTCGATATTGAAGCGGTCGAACAGGGCGCGCGGACGGAACGCGTCCGAGGCCAGGGCCTCGTTGATGCGATCGAAATAGTCGTCGGCGGTCGAGGCGTCGAGGAAGTCGGTGAAGCCGAACACCTGGCTGAACACGTGGTTCAGCCAGATCCAAGACGGGGTGCCGCGGAAAAGATGGAAGTTGCTGGCGAACACTCTCCAGGCCGCGCGCGGATCGGTGTCGGGTACGCCGGCCTTCGAACGCACCTTCAGGGCGTCAAGACTGATCCCCTGGCTGTACAGCATCCGATAGAGGTAGTGGTCCGGGGCCAGCAGCAGGTCGGTGGCGTCCTGGAACGGCTCGTTCGTGGCGAACCAGCTGGGGTCGGTGTGGCCGTGCGGGCTGATGATCGGCAGGTCCTTGACCAGGCCATACAGGCCGCGCGCGTACGAGCGCGTCGTGGCGTCCGATGGGAAAAGCCGATCTTCGTGGAAATTCAGAGGCCTGGGCATGGCGTGACGTCTGCTCCCTGTATGACCGGCGACTTCACGGGCGCCCGCTGCGGCCCGCTTGGTAACCGGTGTCATGGTCCATGGCAACCCGAATGGGTCGCGATTGCTTTAGCTGGGAACCGGCCCGGAGGACTCGCGCACCACCAGGCTCGGCTCCGTCTTCGTCATATCGCGCGGCTCGCGCCGCTCGACGCCGATCAGCTTCTCGGCAGCCATCTTGCCGATCTCGCGGGTCGGGGTATGGACCGTGGTCAGCGGCGGCCAGACGGCCTGGGCGATCTGGAAGTCGTCGAAGCCGACCACACTCAGGTCGCCGGGCACGGACAGGCCAGCCTTGCGCGCCGACTGCAGAACGCCCGCGGCCATTTCGTCGTTGCCGCAGAAGATCGCCGTCGGACGGGGGGTCCGGGCCAGAAGGACATCCCCGCAGGCCACGCCGGATTCGAACGTGTAGGCGCCCTGGACGATATCCTGGTCGGAGAGCTTCAAGCCAGCCTCGGCCAGACCATCCTCGAAGCCCCCTCGCCGCTCGTGCGACGACCGGAACGTCTCGGGACCCGAGATGAACGCGATGTTCTTGTGGCCCAACTCGACGATGTGGCGCGCCGCGGCGGCCCCGCCCATGCGGTCGTGGCCGACGATCATGTGCTCGGGCTTGTCCAGTTCGACGGAGGCGATGCGGATGTACGCGCAGCCGATGTCGTTCAGCAGCCTGGCGACCCGTTCGTCCTCCGAGACCGAAGGCGGCAGCACCACGCCGAACAGCTTCTGGCGCTCCACGAAGGCGCGAATGTCCTGCAGGAACGTCGGACTGGCGCGGTTGCAGGGGTGCACAACCAGCTCGAAGCCCGAACCACGCATGCCGTCCAGCAGGCCCAGCTGCATGTTGACGACGTACTGGGGGTTGGGGTTGTCGTAGATCATGCCGATCAGGAACGAGCGGCGGAACGCCAGGCCTCGGGCCTGGGGGTCAGGGGCATAGCCCCACTCGGCGATCACCGCCTCGATCCGCTCCCGCGTCTCGTCGCGGACGAATGGCGACTGGTTGATCACGCGAGAGACGGTCTTCTTCGAAACGCCCGCCAGGCGCGCAATGTCGTTGATCGTGGCGCGGCGGCGACCGCCCTCCACGCCGCTCTCCCCCTCTTCGTGGGCCAGGGCTTCCGGGTTCGAGGAAGGCGTCTTCGAAGAGTTCACGGCGTTTCCAGCAGCCTAAGTCATTTTCTTTTGTCATACTCTAGCCGCGCAAGCCTCGCCAACCTAGGACGAAACGTGTGCTTGCGAGCGGACTGACACCGGTTACCATGTCACTGCATGTCTAAATTGGCGACACAGCTTCCTTCGACGACGATCCGAGATGACTGAAACGACCCTGGCCCAACGCGAATCGATCCACCCCGTCGATCCTCGCGACCACGTCGCGACCGCCCTTCGCGATCTCGTCGCCGGCGAGACGCTGGACCTGCGTGGTCTGTCGATCGTGGCGCGGGCCGACATTCCCAAGGGCCACAAGATCGCCATTCGCTCTGCCAGCGCTGGCAGCGACGTCCTGAAGTACGGCTGGCCGATCGGCCGGGCTGTTGTCGACATCGCCGTCGGCGACCACGTGCACGTCCACAATGTCCATACTCGGCTTGAGGGCGTCGAAGGCTACAGCTTCGTCCCGACCGCGCCGGAACCGCACGCCGAGCCCCTTGCCCGCACCTTCGACGGCTACCGCCGCAAGAGCGGTCGAGCCGGCACGCGCAACGAGATCTGGGTGCTATGCACCGTCGGCTGCGTGGCCAACACCGCTCGTCGCATCGCCGAGAAGGCCAACCAGCGCTTCGCCGGCCGCGTCGACGGGGTCTTCGCCTTTCCTCATCCGTTCGGCTGCTCGCAGTTGGGCGACGACCTGACCCACACCCGCAAGCTGATCGCGGCCCTGGCCAGCCACCCCAATGCTGGCGGCGTGCTGCTGCTGGGCCTGGGCTGCGAGAACAACCAGCTGAAGGCCCTGCTGGACAGCGCGCCCGAGATCGACCGCGATCGCCTGAAGAGCTTCACGACCCAGATGGTCGAAGACGAACTCGAAGACGGCTTGGCCGCCGTCGAGGCGCTGGTCGAGATCGCCGAGCAGGACCGGCGCGAGCCGATCCCGGTCTCGGAACTGGTGGTCGGCCTGAAGTGTGGCGGTTCGGACGGCTTCTCGGGCGTGACCGCGAACCCCCTGGTCGGCCGCATCGCCGACAAGGTCGCCGACGCCGGCGGCACCCCGGTCCTGACCGAGATCCCCGAAGTGTTCGGGGCCGAGAACGTGCTGCTGCAGCGCGCCGCCAGCCGCGAGATCTTCGACCAGGCGGTCGGGGTCATCGACGACTTCAAGCGCTACTTCATCGACAACAACCAGCCGATCTACGAGAACCCCTCGCCCGGCAACATCGCCGGCGGGATCACCACGCTGGAGGAGAAGTCCCTGGGGGCGGTGCAGAAGGGCGGTCGCGCACCGCTGGTCGAGGTGCTGCGTTATGGCGAGCGGGTCGGTCCGCACGGCCTCACCCTGCTGGAAGCCCCGGGCAACGACGCCGTGTCCTCGACGGCCCTGACCGCCGCCGGCGCAACCGTGATCTTGTTCACCACCGGCCGCGGCACGCCGTTGGGCTTCCCCGCTCCGACCCTGAAGATCGCCTCAAACTCGGGCCTGGCCCAGCGCAAGCCGGGCTGGATCGATTTCGACGCCGGCCAGGTTCTGGAGGGCGTCTCGATGGACGACGCCGCCGACCGCCTGATGGACCTGGTGGTCGACACCGCCTCGGGCAAGGCCACCAAGGCCGAGCTGAACGGCGAGCGCGAGATCGCCATCTGGAAATCCGGGGTCACCCTTTAGAAAAAGGCCCCACCCAAAATGGTCAGGCCAATTGCCAGACTTGTCAGACTACAGCATGTAGTCCGACGTTCCTTCCGCTACGCAACCCCAGGCATGCTCCCTTGACGGCTACTTCCGCGACCTCCCCCGCCCTGCGTTTGAGCGCGACCAGCTATCCGGGCGCGATCCCGGGCACGGCGCTGCCCGCCTATGACCGCGACAAGGTCGAGATCGGCGTCGTCCATTTCGGCCCGGGCGCCTTCCACCGCGCTCACCAGGCTTTTTATTTCGACCAGCTGCTGGCCAGCGATCCGCGCTGGGGCATCTGCGCCGTCTCGCTGAAGAGCCCCGGCGTGCGCGACGCCCTGCAGCCGCAGGACGGCCTCTACACCCTGGCCCAGCTGGACGCCGAGACCACCTTCCGCGTCATCGGCGCGATCCGCGAGGTGCTGGTCGCGCCCGAGGATCCGCCGTCGGTCTTCGCCCGCCTCGCCGCCCCGACAACCCGCATCGTCACCCTGACCGTGACTGAGAAGGGTTACACCCTGTCGGCCGACGGCGGGCTGGACGAGAAGCACCCCGACATCGTCCACGACCTGGCCCATCCGCTCGAACCCAAGAGCGCCGTCGGCTACATCGTCGAAGGCCTGCGCCGCCGCTTCACAGCGGGTCTGGCGCCCTACGCCGTCGTGGCCTGCGACAACCTCGCCGACAATGGCTGGCGCCTGAAGGCGGCCGTCGTCGCCTTCGCCGCCAAGGTCGACGCCGATCTCGCCACCTGGATCGAGCGCGAGGGCAGCTTCCCGCGCACCATGGTCGACAGCATCACGCCCGCCACCGACGACGCCCTGCGCGCCCGTGTCCAAGCCGCCACCGGCCTGGAGGACGCCTGGCCGATCCAGCGCGAGGCCTTCACCCAGTGGGTGGTCGAGGACGTTCTCCCGGCCGATGGTCCGGACCTCGCCAGTGTTGGCGTCATTCTCACCGACGACGTGCGCGGCTTCGAGCGCGCCAAGCTGCGCCTGCTGAACGGCGTGCACTCGACCCTGGCCTATGCGGGCATCCTGCGCGGCCACGAGACGGTGTTCGAGGCGGTCAGCGATCCGACGCTGGAAGCCCTGGCCCGCGATCTGATGGCCAAGGACATCATTCCGACGCTGACCGCGCCGCGAGGCCTGGATCTGGCCGAGTACGCTGAGGCGATCCTCGCCCGCTTCCGCAATCCGGAAATTCGTCACTACCTGTCGCAGATCGCCTGGGACGGCTCGGCCAAGCTGCCCTTCCGCATCCTCGGCACCCTGACCGAAGCTCTGGACGCCGGCCGCTCGATCGAGCGTCTGGCCATTCCGCTGGCGGCCTGGATGCGCTTCGTGGCCCTACGCGCCAAGACCGGCGAAGCGATCACCGACCCGCTGGCCGACAAGCTGACCGAGATCGGCGTCGGCGTCACCGGCGACGCCAAGACCGACGTCGCGGCCTTCCTGGCGCTGGACACCGTATTCCCGGCCAGGCTGACGGGCGACCCCACGTTCGTCGCGGCGGTCGAGAAAGCCTACGCCGACTTGGCCTAGGTTTCGCCGTCCCGCGTGCGGGATGATTTGGAGCCTAGCGGGTCACGCCCCTCGCGGTCAGCACCGGCACGACGGTGCTGACCAGGATCTTCAGATCGAACAGGAACGAGCGCCGGCGCAGATAGTCGGCGTCCAGCGCCACCTTGTCCGGAATGGCCAGTTCATCGCGGCCGTTGATCTGCGCCCAGCCCGTGACACCGGGGCGCAGGACATCCACCCCCGCGGCCTTCCGCGCGGCGACCAGATCGTCCTGATTGAACAGCGCCGGCCGCGGCCCGACCAGGCTCATGTGGCCAACCAGCACGCTCCACAACTGCGGCAGCTCGTCCAGGCTGAGCTTGCGCATCAGCGGGCCCACCGGCGTCAGCCAGCGGTCCGGGTCTTCCAGCAGGTGCGTGGCCACCTCGGGCGTGTCGATCCGCATGGTGCGAAACTTGGGCATCGGAAAGAGCGCCGACCCCTTCCCCACCCGCTGCGACCAATAGAGACCCGGCCCCGGCGAGGTCAGGCGCACCAGCGCCCACAGCCCGACCAGCGGGACAGCCAGCACGATCAGGCCGACCGCCGCCGCCAGGAAGTCGAAGGCGCGTTTCACTCAAGGTCGCCTAGCGAAGATCGCCGCTGGCCGCGTCGAGCAACAGGTAGGCGCGGCCCGCGTCCGACGACAGCAGCGCCGCCAGCAGGAACCCCTCGCGATCCTGGCCGGCCGCCTCTTCGATCATGCCGGCGTAACGCGCCAGGAACCGCTCGGTGTTGCCCTTCAGCGTGGCGTCCGAGAACAGGCGGCGGACCAGGCGGCGGATGGCGGCCGGCGCCAGGCGCTTGACCACCTCTCGAGCTCCGGAAGCGTCGCGGGTCTGCAAGGCGGCGGCGATCTCGTCGATACGCCCCCGCGGCAGCAGCGCGTGGGGATCGATGCCCATGGCGACGATTTCGGCCGCCAGCTTTTCGCCGAGGGCGGCGTCGCCCGGGGTGCTGCTCTCGATGCCGGCCAGCAGATTGCGCCAGCTCCAGCCCCCCTCGCCATCCGGCTCAGGCGGCGGCGCGCCGGTCTGCTTGCGGCTGGAAGCCTGCTCGAACACCGAACGGAACTCCTCGTCGGTGGCCGTCGGCGTGAGGCGAAGGCGGCGACGGTCGGTCGGCGGCTCGTCTTCGTCGTCGAAGTCGATCGTCGGCAGGGCCTGAGGCGGAGGAGCGACCGGCGGCGGGGCGGCGGCGCGGCTCCGGGCTGGCGGCGCGGTCGTCGGAGCCGCGCGGGCGGCCACGGTCGATGCGCTGGACGCGGTGACGGCGCCGGCCGCCTCGCTCAGCATCTCGTAGTTGCGACGCACGCGCTCCTGGAAGGCTTGGTCGATCGCGGCCGTCTCCTCGGCGGTGCGGCGCACGGCGTTCATCAGTTGCTCGACGCCCTGCTCGATCGAAACCCGGACCTCGGCGGCCTTCTGCAGGGCCTCGGACGGCAGCTCTGCGGTGCGCTTGCCGATCTCGGCCAGCATGTTCTCCAGCTCGTCCAGCGTGCCGCGCGCGGCCTGGACTGAGTCGGCCAGCTTCTGCGAGGTGCGGGCCCCCGCCTGTTCGACCATCTGGGCGGAGTGCTCGATGATGTCGCGCGCCTCCTCCATGCGGGACTCAAAGACCGCGTCCGCCTTCTGACCGGCGGCGAAGGCGATCTCGTTCAGCTGATCGACACGGCTGCGGGCGGCCTCAACCCGGGCCTCGACGCTGTCGGCGGCTTTCAGCGCCGCCTCGGCCATGGCCTCCATGGCGGCTTTCAGCTCTTCCTCCAACAAGGTTCGCTGCTGCTCGGCGGCGTCGCCGATCGTCTCCAGCGTCTTCTTGGCGGTGTCGGCGAAGGCTTCACGCTGGGCCGTGGCGTTGTCACCCATCTCGCGGAACTGCTCGGCGGCCGCGCTGATCAGACCGCGCAGGATCTCAGCGCCCATGGCGGCCGTGTCTGACAGCTCGGTCGCGCCGACACGGGTATAGGCGACGAATTCGGTGAGCTGGGCGGTGCGGGTCTCGGCCTCGGCGGCGAAGTCTTCCTGCTCCGAGCGCAGGGCCTGGCTGATCTCGACCAGGGCGGCGCGCTGGGCGGCCAAACTCTTCTCGACCGCCGAGACCTGGTCGCCGACGCCGGCGCCGGCGGTCTCGAGGCGCGCGATCTGGCGTGAAAGGTCTTCGGCCCCGACGCGGGCGGCGTCGGAAGCCTCCGCGGCGGCGGCGGCAAGGTCGGCGGCGCGGGCGGCCAGGGCGGCTTCGGCTTCGCGCAGCTGGGTCTCAGCCAGGTCGGAAGCCTCGGCCACCATGCGGGCCTGGCTGCCGATCGCGTCGACCACCGCCGTGGAGCGGGCGTCCAGCGACTGCGACAAGGTCTCCATCGCGGTGCGTTCGTGGCTGAGGCCCTGCGCTAGCTGATGGGCCATCTTGGCCGATTCCGCCGCGGCCTCGGCCAGGCGGGCGGTCTCTTCGGCCAGCGCCTGGCGCAGCGAGACGATGTGCTCGCGGGCTCGCTGGGCGGCGGCGGCGGCCTCGTCGACGCCCTGACGCATGGCCTCGGCCGCGCTGGAGGCGCCGACGGCGGCCAGGGCGGCTGGCGTGACGATGCGGTCGGTCAGGGTCCGCGTGCGACGCAGTTCGTCGGCGACGCCTGTCGCCTGCCGCAGCAGATAGGCGCCCAGCAAGGTCAGCAGCGCGGGGCCGATGGCCAGGCCGGCAAAGACAAGCAGGGCGAAGCCTTCGACCTTGAAGGCTGGAACGCCGCGGGCATAGCCGAGCGCGAAGGCGATCGGCGCCAGCGCCCACAGGGCGGCGACAGCGGTCGCGATCGTCCAGAACAGCACGCCGGACATCCGGCGCGGCGCCGGCTCGGCGGTCAGCGGGATCGGGGTTTCGTCCACGGAGCCGCGCAGATTCAGCGACGACTCACGCGCCTCGGCCTTGGCTGGCGTCGCCCGCTCGACGATCGGCGCTGGCGGCTGGACGCCGAACGCCAGCGATGTCGCCGGTTTCAGCTCGGGTTCGGCGAAGCTGGTCGCGGGCTCGGGCGGCGGCTCGCGGCGGCGTCGCGAACGCACGGCGCTGGGCGGCGGCACGGCCAGATCGTCGTGCAAGGTCTCGCGCAGGCTCAAAGGCTCGGCGCTCGGAATCTCCGCCTCGGGCTCGGAAAACGATGTAGCTTCAGGAAGCTCAGGCGTGACCGCGGCTTCCTCGGGCGCGATCTCCTCGGCCCTTGTTTCCTGAGAAGGCGGCTCCGGCGGCGTCGCGGAGAAATCGAGCGGTTGGCGCTTCTTAGGCTTCATACACAGCCACGGTCCCAGAACGTCGGAGAGGGGCGCAGAGACAGCCTTCGCGCGCCGGACCCCTCCTTCGCGTGTCACATGAACCTAACGGCGAAAAGCCTTGGCGAAAAGCGACTTTGCTTGTGTGGGCAAGGGTTGCGGCCCCTAAGCGCGCCTTCAGGCCTCGCGCGGAGCAGTCGCGGGGGCGTTGGCCGCAACCGGCATGGGCTTGCCGGCCAGGCCGCGCGGCGAGCGCGCGACGGTTTTGTGCTGCTGGCTCTTGGCGTGCGGACACGCCTGCTCGACCGCCACGCCGAACTGGCACAGCGCGAACGAGGACAGCCAGACGACCGCCACAGCCAACATTTCCGTCAGGAAGCCCATAGCCCACCTCGGGAATCCGATAGCGTCGTTATGCGAGACTCGCGCGGCTGGCGCGAGTGAACTTTTGGTCATGTATGGCTTGAGCTTTCCGAATGCGGCGCCAAGCCAACTGACAGCGCCCCCAGATTTCCGGCGGTTGTCGTCTGTCGCCGTCGGGCATAGGTCGCAGCATAAATTCGGCGCCCTTCTCGACGAGACGAGCCCGGACATTTTCCCTTTGCGGATCTTCGCCTTGGCCCTTACCCGTTTCGCACCCGCCGCGTACTCGCCGGAACCGATGACGCCAGATCTCGCTAAGGCCGCGATCTCGCCGGCCCGCCTGACGCACCTCCAGCGCCTGGAGGCCGAGAGCATCCACATCCTGCGGGAAGTGGCTGCCGAGTGCGAACGCCCGGTCATGCTGTATTCGATCGGCAAGGACAGCGCGGTGATGCTGCACCTGGCCGCCAAGGCCTTCTATCCCAGCAAGCCGCCCTTCCCCCTGCTGCACGTCGACACGACCTGGAAGTTCCGGGACATGTATGCGCTGCGCGACAAGGTGGCGTCCGAGCTGGGCTTCGACCTGATCGTCCACAAGAACCCCGACGCCGAGGCGCGCGGGATCAATCCGTTCGACCACGGCAGCGCCCTGCACACCGATCTCTGGAAGACCGAGGGCCTGAAGCAGGCCCTGTCGAAGTACGGCTTCGACGCGGCCTTTGGCGGCGCCCGCCGCGACGAGGAGAAAAGCCGGGCCAAAGAGCGCGTCTTCTCGTTCCGCTCATCCGAACATCGCTGGGACCCCAAGAACCAGCGCCCCGAGCTGTGGAACCTCTACAACACCCGCAAGCATCCCGGCGAAAGCCTGCGTGTCTTCCCGATCTCCAATTGGACCGAGCTGGACGTCTGGCAGTACATCCACCTGGAGAACATCCCGATCGTGCCGCTGTACTTCGCGGCCGAGCGGCCGGTCGTCGAGCGCGACGGGGCGCTGATCATGGTCGACGATGAGCGCTTCCGCCTGCGCGACGGCGAAGTCCCGCAGATGAAGAGCGTCCGCTTCCGCACCCTGGGCTGCTATCCGCTGACCGGCGCCGTCGAGAGCACCGCCGCCACCCTCCCCCAGGTCATCCAGGAAATGCTGCTGACCACGACGTCGGAGCGCCAGGGCCGGGTCATCGACCACGACCAGTCCGCCTCGATGGAGAAGAAGAAGCAGGAAGGGTACTTCTGAGATGGCCCACCAGTCCGCCCTGATCGCCGAGGACATCGACGCCTATCTGCACCAGCACCAGCACAAGTCGCTGCTGCGCTTCATCACCTGCGGCAGCGTCGACGACGGCAAGTCCACCCTGATCGGCCGCCTGCTGTACGACAGCAAGATGATCTTCGAGGACCAGCTGGCGGCCCTCGAAGCCGACAGCAAGAAGGTCGGCACCCAGGGCGGCGCGATCGACTTCGCGCTCTTGGTCGATGGCCTGGCCGCCGAGCGCGAGCAAGGCATCACCATCGACGTCGCCTACCGGTTCTTCTCGACCGAGAAGCGCAAGTTCATCGTCGCCGACACCCCCGGCCACGAGCAGTACACGCGCAACATGGTCACCGGCGCCTCGACCGCCGACGCGGCCGTGATCCTGATCGACGCGCGCAAGGGCGTCCTGACCCAGACGCGCCGACACAGCTACCTGGTCTCCCTGCTGGGCATCCGCCACGTGATCCTGGCGGTGAACAAGATGGACCTGGTCGGATGGGACCAGGCGGTCTTCGACACCATCGTCGCCGACTACGGCGCCTTCGCCGAGCGGATCGGCCTGAAGATCTTCACGCCCATCCCGATCTCGGGCCTGGGCGGCGACAACATCGCCACGCGCAGCGAAGCCGCGCCCTGGTTCGACGGCCCGATCCTGATGGACTGGCTGGAGGGCGTCGAGGTGGAGGACGACCTGCAGGCCAAGCCGTTCCGCATGCCGGTGCAGTGGGTCAATCGTCCGAACCTCGACTTCCGGGGTTTCTCGGGCCTGATCGCCTCGGGGACCATCAAGCCGGGCGACCGGATCCGGGCCCTGCCCTCGGGCCGCGAAAGCCGCGTGGCCCGCATCGTCACCCTGCCTGGTGACCTCGACCACGCCGTCGCCGGCCAGTCGGTGACGCTGACCCTGGAAGACGAGATCGACATCTCGCGCGGCGACGTCATCGCCGCCGCCGACGCGCCAGCGCCCGTGGCCAACCAGTTCGAGGCCACCGTCGTCTGGATGGACGACGAGCCCCTCCCCCCTGGCCGCACCTATCTCCTGAAGCTGGGCGCGCGCACGGTCAGCGCCAGCATCACCGACATCAAGCACCGCGTGAACGTCAACACGCTGGAGCATACGGCCGCCAAGCGCCTGGAACTGAACGAGATCGGGGTCTGCAACCTGTCTCTCGACCAGGCCATCCCGTTCGAGGCCTATGCCGACAACCGCCAGATGGGCGGCTTCATCCTGATCGACCGGCTGTCCAACCGGACGGTCGGCGCGGGCCTGCTGAACTTCGCCTTGCGGCGGGCCGACAACATCCACTGGCAGCACACCGATGTCAGCAAGGCCTCGCGGGCGGCGCTGAAGAGCCAGCGCGGCCAAGTCGTCTGGCTGACGGGCCTGTCGGGCGCGGGCAAGTCGACCATCGCCAACCTGGTCGAAAAGCGCCTGCACGCCCTTGGCCGCCACACCTATCTGCTGGACGGCGACAACGTCCGCCACGGCCTGAACAAGGACCTCGGCTTCACTGAGGAGGACCGCGTCGAGAACATTCGCCGGGTGGCCGAGGTCGCCAAGCTGATGGTCGACGCCGGCCTGATCGTGCTGACCGCCTTCATCTCGCCGTTCCGAGCCGAGCGCCAGTTGGCGCGCGACATCCTGGAGCCCGGCGAGTTCATCGAGGTCTTCGTCGACACGCCCCTGGCGGTGGCCGAGGCCCGCGACGTGAAGGGCCTCTACAAGAAGGCCCGTTCGGGACAACTGAAGAACTTCACGGGCGTCGACAGCCCGTATGAGGCGCCCGAGACGCCGGAGCTGCGGATCGACACCACCGCGATCGATCCGGTGGAAGCGGCCGAGCGGATCGTCGCCTGGCTGGAGGGCCAGGAGATCGACTACACGATCTGATATCTGGCGCGGCGCGATAGCAGTATCGCGCCGCCCAGGCCCAGCAGGGCCATGAAGGCGACGGCCAGATAGCCTTTCGCGCCCAGGGCGTCGAACAGCGGACCCGACGCCAGGGTCGCGATCCCAAGCGTGAAGCCCGACGACAGCGCCGAGTTGATCGCTTGCGCAGGCGATGCGGCGGACGCAGGGGCCAGCTTCTCGATCAGCCGCAGCGAGGCCAGAAAACTGGCCGCGAAGGTCAGAGCGTGCAGGGCCTGCAGCGGGAACAGCGCCCACAGCGGCGGCGCGAACGCATAGCAGCTCCAGCGGATCACGGCGGCGGTGGCGCCCAGGATCAGGAACCGCTCCGGGCCCCAGCGGCGGCGCAGCGGCTCCAGGAACCACATGAAGCCAACCTCGGCCGCGACGCCCACGCCCCACAGGACGCCGATCATCGGCTCGCTGATCCCCTGCTTGCGCCAGAGGATGGCCGAGAAGCCGTAGTAGAAGGCGTGCGCCCCCTGGATCAGGCCTGCTGTGACCACCGCCAGGACGAAGGTCCGGTTGCGGAGCAGGTCGCCCAGCCCTTTCCAGCGCTCCGCTCGGTCAGGTTTGGCGCCTTCGGCGTGGACCCGCTCGGGCGGCACGGCCAAGGCCGCGGCCAAGGCCCCGACGAAGCAGGCGACAGCGATCCAGATGGCGATGATCGCGGGGGCGACGAAGGTCAGGATCGCGCCCATGGCCAGGTTGGCGGCGATGAAGGCCGACGAGCCTGTGCCGCGCGGAATGCCGTAGTTGAAATTCTCGAGCCGCGCCCGGCGCAGGGTGATCACATCGATCAGCGGCGAGACGGTCGACAGCAGGGTCTGGCCGACGAACCAGGCCAGGATCAGCCACAAGAGGTTCGAGGTCGCCAGAAGGCCCGCATAGCCCAGTCCGGCCCCGACCAGCAGCAGCACCATCGGGGTGCGCCGCAGGGTGAAGCCATCGGCCCACACCGCCAGCGCCGCGCCGGTGAAGGGTTTGAGCAGCAGCGGCACGGCCAGGATCAGGCCGATCTCACCGCCGCTCATGCCGCGCGAACGCAGATAGGTGCCGATATAGGGCAGGCTGACGCCCGAACTCAGATAGATCGCGGCGTAGAACAGACAGAGGCGGACGAGGGTCGGAAGCCCCTGCTCCTCCGACTTGTCCGCCCCCGGTTCCAAGTTACTCCGCGCCGCCGAAGCGGGCCGACCATTCGGCGATCTGGTCGTCCTCGATCTTCTTGAACAGGACGTCCGGCACGGTCACCGCGCTGCCGACCGCCAGCTTGTCCAACTCGGCCTTGGCGTCGTTCGACGGCCATTCCGCCGGAAAGTCCAGCTTGAAGGCCTCGCCGATCTTCTCGGCCGCGAACGGGATGAACGGCGCCGAGATCTTGGCGTACAGGGCCGCGAGGTTCAGGGCCGTGCGGACGATGACGGCGGCGCGGTCGCGATCGGTCTTGATCGCGGTCCACGGGGCGGCCTCCTGCAGGTACTCGTTGCCGACCACCCATAGGGCCCGCAGCGCCTGTGCGCTCTTACGGATCTCGATGGCGTCCATCTGCTCGGCCAGATCGGCCAGGCGCGCCGAGACGTCGGCGAACAGCTTCTCTTCCAGTGGGCCGGGCTCGCCGCCCGCCGGCACCACGCCCTCGAACTTGCTTTCGTTGAACTTCAGGATGCGGTTGACGAAGTTGCCCAGCACGTCGGCCAGGTCGCGGTTCACGGCGCTGGCGAACTGCTCCCAGGTGAAGGCCGTGTCGCTGCCTTCCGGCGAGTTGGCCGTCAGATACCAGCGCCACAGATCAGGCGGCAGGATCTCCAGCGCCGCGTCCATGAACACGCCGCGCTTGTTCGAGGTCGAGAACTTGCCGCCGTACCAGTTCAGCCAGTTGAAGGCCTTGAGCATGTCGACGCTCTTCCAAGGCTCTTCCGAACCCAGGATCGTCGCGGGGAAGCTGACCGTGTGGAACGCGACGTTGTCCTTGCCCATGAACTGGACATAGCGGACGTCTTCGGCGCCCGCGTCGGTACGCCACCAGCGCTTCCAGTCGCGGTCGGGCGAGCCCTCGGCCCACTCTTGCGTGGCGGCGATGTACTCGATCGGCGCGTCGAACCAGACGTAGAAGACCTTGTCCTCGAAGCCCGGGCGCGGAATTCCGTCCTTGGCCACCGGGATACCCCAGGACAGGTCGCGGGTGATGCCGCGATTGATCAGGCCTTCGTCCAGGTGCTTGTAGGCGATCGAGCGGGCCAGTTGCGGCCAGTCGCCGTGGCTGTCGACCCAGGCGCGGATCTTGTCCTGCATCTTGGTCTGCAGAAGGTACAGGTGGCGGGTGTCGCGCACCTCGATGTTCCGCGAGCCCGAGATCACCGAATAGGGATCCTTCAGGTCGGTCGGATCCAGCAGGTTGCCGCAGTTGTCGCACTGGTCGCCGCGCGCCTTCTCGAAGCCGCAGTGCGGGCAGGTCCCTTCGACATAGCGATCGGGCAGGAAGCGCTTGTCGTCGATGGAATAGACCATCTGGTCGACGCGTTCCTCGATAAGGCCGTGGTCCTCCAGGGCCTGGCAGAAGTGCTGGGTCAGGCGGTGGTTCTGCGGCGAGGACGAGCGGCCGAAATGGTCCCATGACAGGCCGAAGGCCCGGCCAACATCATGCTGCAGCACGTGCTGCTCGGCGCAGTAGGTGGCGACGTCCTGGCCGGCGGCCGCGGCGGCCAGTTCGGCGGGCGTACCATGCTCATCGGTGGCGCAGATGTAGAGGGTCTCGTGGCCTTGGGCCCGCTTGAAACGAGCATAGACGTCCGCCGGCAGCATCGACCCCGCCAGATTGCCCAGGTGCTTGATGCCGTTGATGTACGGCAGGGCCGAGGTGATCAGGATGCGAGCCATGCGGGCGCGGCCTTTCGGGGAGTCGAACGGAGGCGAAGAAGCGTCCGCATATAGAAGGCTCGGGCGGCGAGGGAAAGGTTTGGCGCAACCTCTCTCTCCTCCCCTTCTGGGAGAGGCGGCCCAGAGGGCAGGAGGGGCAGCCCGGCATAGGCCGGCGACGCCCCCCTCTATCGGCGTCGCCGACAGCCCACCCAGCGGGGGAAGCAGATAACCGACTTAGAGCGGAATGTTGTCGTGCTTCTTCCAGGGGTTGGACAATTCCTTCCCCTTCAGGCTCTTGAGCCCCCGCACGATCCGCCGACGCGTGCCGTGCGGCATGATCACGTCGTCGACATAGCCGCGCTGAGCGGCGACGAACGGGTTGGCGAAGCGGTCCTTGTATTCGGCCTCGCGCACGGCCAGGGCCTCGGGGTCCTTGGCCTCCTGACGGAAGATAATTTCCACCGCCCCCTTGGCCCCCATCACCGCGATCTCGGCGGTCGGCCAGGCATAGTTCAGGTCTCCGCGCAGGTGCTTGGAGCTCATCACGTCATAGGCCCCGCCATAAGCCTTGCGGGTGATCACCGTGATCTTCGGCACCGTGGCCTCGGCATAGGCGAACAAGAGCTTGGCCCCGTGCTTGATCAGGCCGCCGTACTCCTGCTTGGTGCCCGGCATGAAGCCCGGCACGTCGACCAGGGTGATGATCGGGATGTTGAAGGCGTCGCAGAAGCGCACGAAGCGGGCGGCCTTTCGGCTGCTGTCGATGTCCAGCACCCCGGCCAGCACCTGGGGCTGGTTAGCCACCACCCCGACCGTCTCGCCGTCCATCCGCGCGAAGCCGCAGATGATGTTCTTGGCCCACTCGCTGCTGATCTCGAAGAAGTCGGCTTCGTCGACCACCTTCAGGATCAGCTCCTTCATGTCGTAGGGCTTGGTCGGGTCGGCCGGGATCAGGGTGTCCAGGCTGGCTTCTTCACGATAGGCCGCATCGAAGCTCTCGCGCTCGGGGGCCGGTTCGCGATTGGACGACGGCAGGAAATCGATCAGCCGGCGCACCTGGGTCAGGGCTTCGAGGTCGTTCTCGAACGCGCCCTCGGCGACGCCGGACTTGGCGGCGTGGACGCGCGCACCGCCCAGCTCCTCGGCGGTGACCACCTCGTTGGTGACGGTCTTCACCACGTCCGGGCCGGTCACGAACATGTAGCTCGTATCCTTGACCATGAAGATGAAGTCGGTGATTGCCGGCGAATAGACGTCGCCGCCGGCGCAGGGGCCCATGATCACGCTGATCTGCGGGATGACACCGCTGGCCAGGGTATTCTCGAGGAAGATGTCGGCATAGCCGGCCAAGCTGTCGACACCCTCCTGGATGCGGGCGCCGCCTGCGTCGAACAGGCCGATGATCGGCGCGCCGACCTTCATGGCCTGGCGCTGGACCTTGACGATCTTCTGGGCGTGGGCGTTCGACAGGCTGCCGCCGAACACCGTGAAATCCTTAGAGAAGACGTAGACCACCTTGCCGTTGATGGTGCCCCAGCCGGTGACGACCCCATCGCCGGGGACCTTCTGGGTCTCCATGCCGAAGTCGGCGCAGCGGTGCTCGACGAACATGTCGAACTCCTCGAACGAGCCCTCGTCCAGCAACAGGTCGATACGCTCGCGGGCGGTCAGCTTGCCCTTGGCGTGCTGGGCGGCGACCCGTTTCTCGCCGCCGCCGGCCTTGGCCTGCTCGCGACGACGGTCGAGTTCCTCGAGAATATGCTGCACGCGGTTACTCCCCTGCCCGGACTTATCGATGGCGGCGTTCCGCCTTGTGGCCAAGGCGTAACGAGGCGCAGCCCCCTAGGCAAGGCGGACCTTGCGGCAGCGCAGCATGGCTTGCGGCGTTTAGGCGGTGCGCGGAGCAAATAGAATGATCGCCGCGCCGGCCAGGCAGACCGCTCCGCCCGCCAGGTCCCAGCGGTCCGGCCGAGCATTTTCAACCCATCGCATCCAGGCGATCGAGGCGACGATGTAGATCCCGCCATAGGCGGCGAAGGCGCGGCCGGCCGCGCTGGCGTCTATGCGGGTCAGCAGCAAGGCGAAGGCGATCAGCGACAGCGTCCCCGCCCCGGCCCACCATGGCGTCTTGCCCAGCCGGAGCCAGGCCCAGAAGGCGAAGCAGCCGCCGATCTCGGCCAGCGCCGCCAGGAGGTAGAGAGCCAGCGCCCTGATCACCGGAGCGCCGCGAACCAGCGGTCGATCATCGCCGCCTCGACGGCCAGGGCCTCGGCGCGGACCTTGGCCTCCCCGTCCTCGCCCCACTGCTCGGCCTGGAACATCTCCTCGAGGCGCGACAGGTCCAGGGCCCGCTGGCCGGTCAAGCGGCCGGCGCGGACGGCCAGGGCCAGCACGGTCGACCCGAACAGGCCGGCGGCGAAGGCCACGCCCGCCAGGGTGAAGTCGTCCAAGGTCAGAGCCAGGGCCTCGACGGCCGCCAGGGTGGCCGGCGGCTGCGGCTGGTGGATGATCCCGGCCACCGGCGTGAATACGAAGCCATGCTCGGCCTTGGCCCAGTCGAGGATGGCGCCCCACTCGCGGTTCTGGCGCTCGACCAGGGGCGTCGGGTGCTCGGCGCGATAGCACAGGTGGTCGGAGGCGGCGTAGGCGGTGATCTCGCCGGCCACCTCGGCGCGGGTCTCCGAGATTCGGTCGATGGCGGTGAAAGCCAAGCGGGTGGCCGGCATCAGGCTGTTGTCGATGTACTCGACCTGGGCTTCCCACTCGGCGGCGACGCTGTCGGCGAGCAGCTTGGTCGGCAGGACCAGCGGCTTCTTGGCTGGCGACTTGGGCGTACGGCCATCGAGCTGGACCGCGAAGCCACCTTCCACGGGCGCCGCGGCGGCGGCCTTGTAGAAGCGCCTGGGTTTCAGCAGCAGCTCGGACTTGTCGGACACGGCGAGAACTCTTTCGGATAGTCGCGACGGATTTCCCCGTAGCCCGCGTTGAATGGGCAATGTCGCGACGTCGCGCAAGGGAGAGCGCCGCTTGAGCTTACCGTCCAAGGACATGATGGCCGCCATCGCCGCCACCCGCTTTGGCCTGGGCGCGCGCCCCGGCGAAATCGAGGCCGCCAAGGCCGACCCGCAAGGCTTCCTGAACGCCCAGATCCGCCGCGACGGCGCCGATCTTCCGCAGGACGACGGCGAAACCTCGGCCGACCGCTTCGAGCAGATGCGCGAGTACCAGCAGCAGAAGAAGATGGAACGCGAGCGCAAGGACGGCCAGACGCCCGCCGCCGCGCCTGTCGCCAAGGCGGCCCGGCGCGACCTGCGCGACAAGGTCAATGACGACTTCCTGGCCCGCGCGCGGCTGGGCGCCAACACGCCGGCAGCCTTCCGCGAGCGCTGGGCGCTGTTCTGGGCGAACCACTTCACGGTCTCGTCGACCAAGCAGATCACCTCGGTGCTGATTGGCCCGTTCGAACGCGAGGCGATCCGTCCCTACGTGTTCGGCGGCTTCGAGAACCTGCTGGTGGCCTCTTCGACCCATCCGGCCATGCTCACCTATCTGGACCAGGCCCAGTCGATCGGCCCGAACAGCCGCGCCGCCGGACGCCGGGGCGGCAGGGGCCTGAACGAGAACCTGGCCCGCGAGATCCTGGAGCTGCACACGGTCGGTGTCGACGCGGGCTACCGCCAGGCCGATGTCACCGAGTTCGCCCGCGCCCTGACCGGATTCTCGGTCGGCCGCGACGCCGAGGACCGTGTCGGCCAGTTCGTGTTCCGGGAGAACGCCCATGAGCCGGGCGCCCGCACGATCCTGGGCCGCCACTATGGCCAGTCGGACATCAAGCAGGGGCTGTCCGTGCTGAAGGATCTGGCCGCCGATCCACGCACAGCCCGCCATGTCTGCGGCAAGATCGCCCGCCACTTCGTCTCGGATGCGCCCCCCAAGTCGCTGACCGAGCGCCTGGAACGGCGCTGGATGGACACCGGCGGCGACCTGGCCGCGGTCGCCAGGACCCTGGTCGAAAGCCCGGAGGCCTGGGACCCGACGCCCGCCAAGTTCAAGACGCCCTACGAATACACGCTATCGACCTGGCGGCTGATCGGGGCCGAGCCCTCGGCCTATGAGCGCCTGGCCCCGATCCTCACCGGGCTTGGTCAAAAGCCCTTCTCGCCGCCCTCCCCCAAGGGCTGGGCCGAGGACGCCCAGACCTGGGCCGCGCCCGACGCCCTGATCAAGCGCATGCAGTGGGCCCAGGGCTTCGCCGCCGCCGTCGCTGACCGCACCGATCCCAACGCCTTGGCCATCTCGGCCTTGGGTGACCGCCTGACGCCCCCCGTCGCCAAGGCCGTGTCGCGAGCCGAGACGCGCCGCGAAGCCTTCGCCCTTCTGATGATGAGCCCGGAGTTCCAACGCCGATGACCGCTCACGCGATGAACCGCCGTTCGCTGCTGGGCCTGGGCGCCAGCCTGGGCATTTCCGTCAGCTTCCTGGGGACCCAAGCCTTCGCGGCCTCCGAGGGCGACCTGGCGAGGAAGAAGCTGGTCGTCGTCATTTGCCGAGGCGGCATGGACGGCCTGTCGGTCTCGCCGCCAGTCGGGGATCGCGACTACGCCGCCCTGCGCGGCTCCATCGCCCTGAAGCCCGACGAGGTGCTGAAGCTGGACGAGACTTTCGGCCTGCATCCTGAGCTGAAGACCGTCCATGCCCTGGCCACGAGGGGCCAGGCGCGGATCGCTCCGGCCATCGCCAGCCCCGACCGCGCCCGTTCGCACTTCGAGGCCCAGGACGTGCTGGAGACTGGCGCCTCAGGCGTCTACGGCGCCGACAGCGGTTGGCTGAACCGTACGCTGGAAGCCCTGGCCCCTGTGCGCAAGGTCGAGGGTCTGTCGGTGGGGACCACCGCGCCCCTCATCCTGCGCGGCAAGGTTCAAGCGGCCAGCTGGTCGCCCGGCAAGGGCGTCGACGAGACCGCCCGCCTGCCAACCCTGCTGCAGGATCTCTACAAGAACGATCCGATGCTGGGCCCCGCCTTCGCGCGCGGCCTGGAGACCGAGACCATGGCCCAGCAGGCGATGACCGCCATGGCCGCCACGCCAGCCATGAACGTCGCCGCCGCCTCGACGCCGGCGACAGCCGGGCCGGCCGGCATGTCCTCGACCATGGCCAACGACCGCCAGAACCGGCAGGGCAGCGAGGCCGCCCGCAAGCTGGGCTCGACCCTGGGCGGCTTCATGATCCAGTCCGGCGGACCGCAGATCGCCGCCATCTCACTAGACGGTTTCGACACCCACGCCGGCCAGCTGGGCCAGATCGCCACGCGCCTGTCCTATATGGACGCGGTGCTGGACGGTCTGCACACGGGCCTCGGCGCGGAGTGGAAGAACACCGTAGTCATCGCCGTCACCGAGTTCGGCCGCACCGCCCGGGTCAACGGCACCGGCGGCACCGACCACGGCACGGCCTCGACCGGCCTGATCCTGGGCGGCGCGCTGAAACCTGGCGGCATCGTCGGCGACTGGCCGGGCCTGGCCCAGAACGCCCTCTTCGAGAACCGCGACACCGCGCCCACGCTGGACATGCGCGGCCTGTTCAAGGGCGTGCTGTCCGACCACATCGGCGTCGACCGCTCGGTTCTGGAAAGCAAGGTGTTCCCGGACAGCGCGAACGCAAAACCGGTGACCGGCCTCGTCTAGCGCCGCTTGGTCTGCCGCCGCGCGAACGGATCCTGCTCGGCCTCGTCTTCCGAGAAGCCGAACTTGCGGAAGCCCTCCTTCATCTCGGCGCTGAGCGGGGCCTCGATGTGCAGCATGCCGGCCGAGGGGTGCGGCAGGAGGATCGAGCGGGCGTGCAGCTGCAGCTTCAACCCCTCCGACAGCGGCGCGGACTTCTCGTCGCCGTACTTGGGGTCGCCCAGGATCGGGTGCCCCATGGCCTTCATGTGGGCGCGCAATTGGTGGGTTCGGCCAGTGTGCGGGCGCAGGGCCATCCAGGTGACGCGTGGGCCCGCGCGGCTGATGGTGACGAATTCGGTCTCGGCCGGCTGGGCGTCCGGATCCTTGGGCTGGGCGGGCACGACCAGCTCGCGGTCGCCGACGCCGCGCTTGGCCAGATGCAGCTCCATCACGCCCTCGGTCGGGTGCGGATTGCCGGCGACGATGGCCCAGTACGTCTTCTGCGCCTTGCGCTTGGCGAAGGCGCCCGACAGCCGCGCGGCGGCGCTGGGCGTCTTGCCCAGCAACAGCACGCCAGAGGTGTCGCGGTCCAGGCGGTGGACCAGACGCGGACGATCCACGCCCTCGCCCCAGGCGCTGAGCAGCTTGTCGACGTGCTTGGTGGTCTTGGTGCCGCCCTGCACGGCCAGGCCGGCGGGCTTGTTGAGGGCCAGGACTTCCTCGTCCTCGTACAGAACCAGAGACTTGGCGTAGGCGATGTCGCGCGCCGACAGCTTGCCCTTCTCGCCCGGATCGGGCGCGTCGGGCAGCGGCGGCACGCGGATCTGACTGCCCGCGGCCAGCTTAGTGTCGGCCTTGGCGCGCGAACCGTCGACCCGAACCTGGCCCGAGCGGAACAGCTTGTTCAGCTGGATGTGGTTCAGGTGCGGCCAGCGCCGCTTGAACCAGCGGTCCAGACGGACCCCGTCCTCGCCGGCGTCGACGTACAGGGTGCGGACTTCCTTGGTGCTCATGCGAAAACCTTGCGGGCGACCAGAAGGCCCGCGAACAGGGCGGCGATCGCCAGCAGGACGCTGGCGGCCGTATAGGAAAAGGCCTGGCCGTAGGCGCGCTTCTGGATCATCAGCGCGGTCTCCAGCGAGAACGACGAAAAGGTGGTGAAGCCGCCCAGGGCGCCGACGCCCAACAGGACGCGCCATTGCTCGCTCGACGTATTGCCGCGATGGGCCAGCCACGAAGCCAGGCATCCCATCAGGAAACCCCCTACGACATTGACGGTGAAGGTGCCGTATGGCCAGCCCGGACCCATGACCCGCATGGCGCCCACTCCGACCAGATAACGCGCAACCGAGCCGACGGCCCCGCCGGCGGCCACCAGGAGCAGCTTGTTCATGAACGCCTTATGCGCCGAGCCGGCCTTAACGCCAAGCACCCACCGGAGTTCCCTTATTTTTCCCCGTTTTTGTTCAAGGTAAACGCGGTTGTAAACCTTGTTTCAAAACCCCTGGTTAAGTGGCGAAACGGCACTCTGAGCGCGTTCTAAACAGCGCCAGACCCCTAAGCACGCCCCAACCATGCCCTTCGACACGCCCCCTCCTTCAGACGCGACCGAACGCGTGGCCCTGCCGGCCCCGGTGCTTCAGCGCCTGACGGGCAACGACCTGGTGGCGCGCGGCTCGGTCAACGTGATCAGCATCAAGGCCATTCGCCAATGGGCGGGCGAGTGGTGGAGCCAAAAGCGCGGCGACGTCTGGACCTATGTCGAGCTGAAGCTGAACGAGCACCTGGATCGCCAGGACATGCGCGCCCGCATCTCCGACAGCGAATTCCTGATCGCCATGAACAACGACCAGGGCCTGGCGGCCCAGGCGACCAGCGTGAAGATCCTGGAAGACGTGCTGACCCACCTGCTGGGCGCCGCCTCGCCGATGGATCTGGGGATCCGCGCGGTGGTCGGCGTCGAGGGTGGCGAGGCCGTCTGCAAGCCGATCGACGCGGCCGTCATCCTGGCCGCCCGCGCTCGTCGCGACAGCGCCCGCTCGCCGGTGCGCGTCTCCGTGGATCCGGCCGACGAATCCCGCCGCACCCCGGTGGCCTTCACCACCGCCGGCGGCGCGGCCCTGCGCGTGGACTTCACGCTGGAACACGTGGTCAGCCTTCGCCGCAACGTCACCACGGCTGTGCGCATCGAGCCGATGGTCACGCACCTGGCCAGCGGCCGCCAGGCTTCGGCCCGCGCCTTGACCAAGCTGTCGGACCGCGATGTCGCCTTCATCGACGAGTCGACACTGAAGTATGCGGCCGTCTTCGCCCGCTCGGCCCAAGGCCCCAACACGCCCGAGTTGATCCTGCCGGCTTCGTTCCGCACCCTGGGCACCCAGCGCGGCCGCGACCTGCTCACAGGCACCGCGGGTCTGTCGCTGGCCCTGCTGCGCGGCGGCGTCCAGATCGAGCTGGTGGACATCACCCGCGGCACCCCGGCCGGCCGTCTGCTGGAAGTCGTCGGCCTGCTGCGCGCCCTGACCCGCGGCGTCATCGCCCGCGTGCCGCCGGACAAGGAAGCCCTGCGCGTGCTGCGAGACGCCCGTCTGGCCGGGCTCGCCCTGGACGCTTCGGACCTGTCGGGCGAGGCCGCCAAGATTGCCATGGACATCATGGCCTTCGGGCGCGACGCCAGGGGCCTGGCCCCGATGACCATCCTGCAGGGCCTGCCGCAGGAAGGCTATTTCGCCGCCGCCGAGACCGCCGGCCTGACCCACGCCTCGCTGCGCGCCAACTATCCGCTGGCCAAGCAGGCCGTGGCCTAAGGGCCGATCAGGTGCGCTGGCGGCCGTAGCCGACGTTCTTCACGACATCCCGGGCGTCATAGGCGTCGCGATCCTTGGGCGTCGGCCCCTTGCCGAACACCACCTCGATCGAGCGCGAAAAGGCCGGCCCCGGCCCCAGGTTGAAGCTGGTGCCCACGCCCAGGCCGACACTGGAGCGGCGGCCGAAGCTGGCCGAGCCACCGCCAACCGACATGCGCGGGCCTCGGTCGTAGCCGCTGGCCGTGGTCGAACGGTCGGCGATCCTGAACCAGTCATAGCCGTCGCGCAGGGCCAGCTCGGCTGCGCGCAGAAGCGCATAGTCGGCGATCTGGGCTTCCGGCGCGCCGGGGCCGCCCTGGAAGGTGACACGATAGCGGCCGGCCTCCAGCCGATACTCGGAATAGCCGACGTCGTTGGGCGCGCCGGCTTGCGCACGATAGACGGTCGGCGTGCTGGCGCAGGCGGCCAGCAACAAGCCCGACAGGGCGGCCGCGACAAGTGGTTTTACGGTCTTCATGACGTTGCCTCTTCAGACCTGTTCAACGGCTTCAGACCCCGGCTGTTCCGGGACCGACAAGTCCAAGGCCTTGAGCATCATCGTGAAATCCGTCGGAAGCGGGGCCATGATCTTGCGTTCGCCGCCCAGCGGGTGCGGGAAGGTCAGACGCGCCGCGTGCAGCATCAGGCGCGGCACTGCCACGCCGCCCAGCATCAGCGCCCCGCCATAGCGGCTGTCCCCCGCCAGGGGCCGGCCAATCGAGGCCATGTGGACGCGCAGCTGGTGCATGCGGCCGGTGTCCGGCGACAGCTCGACCAGTGCGGCGACGCCGTTGCCGGCCAGGGTGCGATAGCGGCTGCGCGCGGTTTCGGCGTCCGGATGGTCGGGTGGGCACACCCGCATATAGGCCTCGCGGCCGATCGACTCTCGGCGCAGCGGACTGTCGATCATGCCGCCTTTCGGCTCCGGCGCGCCGGGCGCGACAATGGCCAGGTAGGATTTGCGGAAACGCTTGGCCATCATGGCCTCGCCCAGGAAGGCCGCGCCGGGCTTGGTCTTGGCGGTAAGGATCACGCCCGAGGTGTCGCGGTCCAGGCGATGGATCAGCCGAGGCCTGGCCTTGCCCGGCTTGGCGAACGCCCACAGCAGATCGTCCAGGGTATGGGCCTTGATCCGCCCGCCCTGGCTGGACAGGCCAGCGGGCTTGTCCAGCACGATGATCGCCTCGTCCTCGTACAGCACCCACGATCGCGCGGCCTCGATCTCCTCGGGCGTCAGGGTGATGGGACACTCGACAGCCTTGGGCTTGGCGACGCCGGGCGGACGGCGGAATTTCGGACTGCTCATTTGCCGTCCTTACGCAGCTGGCTCCAGCCTTCCAAGCGTTCTCGCACCTTCGCCTCGGCGCCGACCGGCTTGGGCTCGTAGAACCGCCGCCGCTCCATGCCATCCGGGAAGTAGTTCTGGCCCGAGACACCGCCCTCGACGTCGTGGTCGTAGGCGTAGCCGTCGCCATAGCCCAGCGACTTCATCAGCTTGGTCGGGGCGTTGAGAATATGAGACGGCGGCATCAGGCTGCCGGTCTCCTTGGCCGCGCGCCGGGCGGCCTTATAGGCGTTGTAGACCGCGTTCGACTTTGGCGCGCTGGCCATGTGGACCACGGCCTGGGCCAGGGCCAGCTCGCCTTCCGGCGATCCGAGGAAGTCGTAGGCGTCCTTGGCCGCCGTGGTCAGCAGCAGGCTCAATGGGTCGGCCGCGCCGATGTCCTCGCTGGCCATGCGCACCAGGCGGCGGGCGATGAACAGCGGGTCCTCGCCGCCTTCCAGCATCCGCGCCAGCCAATAGAGCGCCGCGTCCGGATCGCTGCCGCGAACCGATTTGTGCAGGGCCGAGATGAGATTGTAGTGCTCCTCGCGGTCCTTGTCGTAGGCGGGGCGGCGCTTCTGCAGGAACTGTCCCAACTGGGTCGGGTTCAGCGGCGTGTCCGTGCCGATCGAGAACAGGGTTTCGGCCAAGGTCAGCAGATAGCGGCCGTCACCGTCGGCCATGGCCACCAGGGACGAGCGCGCTTCGGCGTCGATCGGCAGCAGCCGGTTCTCGGCGGCCTCCGCCCGCTGCAGCAGAAGGTCTAGCGATTCCTCCCCGAGGCGCTTCAGAACGAAGACCTGGCATCGCGACAGCAGAGCGCCGTTCAGCTCGAACGAGGGGTTCTCGGTCGTGGCCCCGACCAGGGTGACGATCCCTTCCTCCACGAAGGGCAGGAAGCCGTCCTGCTGGGCGCGGTTGAAGCGGTGAATCTCGTCGACGAAGAGCAAGGTGCTCTGGCCGGCCATGCGGCGGGCGCGCGCCTGCTCGAAGGCCTTCTTCAGGTCGGCGACGCCCGAGAAGACGGCCGAGATCTGCTGGTACTCATAGCCCCCCGCCTTGGCCAGCAGGCGGGCGATGGTGGTCTTGCCGGTGCCGGGCGGTCCCCACAGGATCATCGAGGCCAGGCGATGGGCGGCGGCCATCCGGCCGATGGGGCCTTCGGGCCCTAGCAAAT
Source organism: uncultured Caulobacter sp. (assembly GCA_966211605.1). Lineage (GTDB taxonomy): Bacteria > Pseudomonadota > Alphaproteobacteria > Caulobacterales > Caulobacteraceae > Caulobacter. Next base: position 12,776 of record CBIHOB010000010.1, on the reverse strand, counting down.
GCTGCTGGCCCACCACCTCGTCGAGGCTTTGGGGCCGCAGGCGATCGGCCAGCGGGGCCGGCGCGTGAGGCGTCAGGCCGGCGGCCTGGAAGAGATCGGACATCCGACTCTTTTAGCAGGCCGCCGGGCTCAAGTCCCTAGAACTGCGCCTGGATCAGCTGGCCGCCGCGCTCGATGGTAATCGTCCAACGCTGCGGCTTGGTCGCCGCCGCGGCCGCCAGGTCGGCGACGCTGTTGATCTGGCGGCCGTTGACCGAACGGACGAAGTCGCCGGGGCGCATCCAGTTCTGGGCGTAGCCCGGCGCGATCTTGGTCACCAGCGCGCCTCGGCCCGCGAACGGATCGACGTTCAGATCCTGGGCCGCGGCCGGTGACAGGTTGATCACGGTGGCGCCGTTGAACGGGTTGTTGCCGGTGATGGCGCGCTCGTCGCGGGCGGGAGTCTCCGGGGCGGCGTCGGCGCGCACGGTGATCGTCTGCTGGCGATCGCCGCGCTGGATGACCACGGGCACGCGGTCGCCGACCTTGTGGGTGCCGATGGCGAAGGCGCCGCCGCCCTCGTCGTTCACCGCCCGACCGTCGATCGACAGGATGACGTCGCCTTCCTTGAGCCCGGCGCGATCGGCCGACGATCCCGGATAGACCTGGGCCACCAGCACGCCGCGCGGCGCGGTCATGCCCAGGCTGCGGGCGATGTCGCCCGTCACCGGCTGGCCCTTCACGCCGAGCCAGGGACGCACGACGCTGTGGCCGCCGCCCAGAGCCGCGCCCACCACCTGGCGGACCACGGCGGCGGGGATAGCGAAGCCGACGCCCGACGACGAGCCCGAGCGCGAGATGATGAAGGTGTTGATGCCCACCAGGTCGCCGTCCATGTCGACCAGCGGACCGCCCGAGTTGCCCGGATTGATGGCCGCGTCGGTCTGGATGTAGCTGCCGAAGTCGGCCACGCCGACGTCGGTGCGGGCCAGGGCCGAGACGATGCCGTTGGTCACGGTCTGGCCGACGCCGAATGGATTACCCATGGCCAGAACCAGGTCGCCAACCTCCAGCTGATCCTGGTCATCGATGGCCATGACGGGCAGCTTCTCGCCCTTGGTGTCGATCTTGAGCACCGCCAGGTCGGCGCGCGGGTCGTCCAGCAGCACGGTGGCCGGGAACTCGCGACGGTCGGCCAGCTGGACGGTGATGTCGCCCTTGCCCTCGACGATGCCCTCGATGTTGTGGTGGTTGGTGATGATCACCCCGTCGGCGCGGACGATGGCGCCGGAGCCCAGCGAGCCCTGGACCTGGGCGCCGCCGCCTCCGCCGCCCATGAAGAAGTCCCAGAACGGGTCGACGCGCTGGCGCACGATCCGGCGGCTGGCGACATTGACCACGGCCGGCGCGGCCTTCTTCACCACCGGCGAGAACGACATCTTCATGGTCGCCGCGTCGGCCGGGACGCGCTTGGTCGGGGCCGGCATGTCTGGAATGGACTGGGCCTGGCTCTGGCCCGCCGGATTCGAGCAGGCGGCCAGCAGGACGACGACGGGCAGCAGGGCGCGAAGGTGGCGCATGGTCTTCAAGTAGAGCTCCTAACGGTTCCCTTGGAACTCAGCCCAGCTTTCGGGCGAGTCTAAGGCGTTCCGGCGATCGCTTAAGGCCTCACGCCACTCGCGGTTCCGGCGCGGGCGCGGGACGGGCCTTGGCATAACCTAGGATGGTCGCAGCCAGCATCAACGCCGCGGCGATCAGCACCGGCAGGCCCGGCAGGTGCAGGGTCGCGTCGTGACGGATGGCGAAGGCGAACGGCAGCAGGAACAGCGGCGGCCCGACGATCGAGGCGATGCCCATCATGGCCGAATTGGCGCCCTGCAGCTGCCCCTGCTCGTTGGGCAGCACGCGGCGGGTCATCAGTCCCTGCAAGCCCGGCTGGATCAGACCGGTCAGGGCGAAGAACGGCAAGCCGCACAGATAGAGGAAACCGGTCGGCGCCAGAGCGTAGATCATGAAGCCAGCGAAGCCCGAGAACAGGCCGATCAGCAGCGCCCCGCGCTCCCCCACCGCCTTGACCACCCGGCCGACGATCAAGGCCTGAACCAGAATGCCGGCGACGCCACTGGCCATCAGGGTCGCGCCCACCGTATTGGGACCCCAGCCGTAGCGGAAGCCCATGTACAGCACGAACACGCTGGGCAGCACGTTGTGGGCCAGCTGGAACAGGAAGCCGACGCCCGCCAGGCCGAGCAGGCCCGGATGGCGTTGTAGCAGGTGCAGCGAGCCGATCGGGTTGGCCTTGTTCCAATTGAAGCGCGGCTGGCGGCGCTCGGGCGGCAAGGACTCGGGCAGGACGAAAAAGCCATACAGCCAGTTCAGCAGCGCCAGGCCGGCGCAGACGAGGAATGGCAGGCGGTGATCGAACTGCCAGAGGAAGCCACCCAACATCGGGCCAAAGGTGAAGCCGACGCCGAACGCCGCGCCCATCAGGCCGAACCCCTTCGCGCGGTTCTCGGGCGTGGTGACGTCGGCGACATAGGCGCTGGCGGTCGAGAAGCTGGCGGCGGTCATGCCGTTGAAGATCCGGCCGATGAACAGCCACCAGAGGTTCGGCGCGAAGGCCATGAACAGGAAGTCCACGCCCAGGCCGAAAATCGAGGTCAGGATCACCGGCCGTCGGCCGAAGCGGTCGGACATCAAACCGAGGATCGGCGAGCAGAAGAACTGCATCACGCCCCAGACGGTGGCGAACAACACGACCCAATCGGCCGCCGTAGCGGTGTCGCCGCCGCCCAGCATCTTCACCAGGTTGGGCAGCACGGGGATCATCACGCCCAGGGACAGCACGTCCATGGTCGCGGTGACGAAGATGAAGCCCAGGGCGGCCTGACGCTTAACGCCCGTGATCGGTTGGTTCATTGGTCCCCCTCCCCGGCGGCCCTTAGTTGGACGCTGCTGGCTCGGCTCGCAAGCCCCGCCAGCAGCGCGCGCCACCATTCGGCATGTCGCTGCAGGAAGACGGCGTTCGGGAACGAATGCCGCGCGACGTTCTGGGTCGGCACGCTGTCCCAGCCGCGATGCTCGACGGTGACGCGGGTGCCGTTCTCGACGGCGTCGAACCGGACCTCGACCTCGGTGTCCATGCCGGGCTCGAAGCTGGCCTGCCGCCAGCCGAACACCAGCCGCGCGCCGCGCTCCCAGACGCGGACCCGTCCCACCTCGAACACCTTGCCCGAGGCCAAGCGCTCGACCAGCCGGCCGTCCTCGAACGCCATCACACCCGGCGAGCGTGGCGTGAACGAGAACAGGGTGTTGGGCCGCCACCACAGGGCGATGTCATGCGTGAAGGCGTCGAACACCGCCTCGGGCGGAGCGGCGATGCGCAGGGCGACCAGAATCCTGGAGCTCACGGCTCCCCCTTGGGGTTTTTTCCTTCCACGTGCGCCTTGAGGGCCGACAACTGGTCGGCCCAGTGATCCTCGGCCGCCTCCAGCCAAGCCTTCAACTGGGCCATGGGCTCGGACCGCAACCGATAGACGCGAACCCGGGCGTCGAACTCCAGAGGGCGCTCCTCGACCAAGCCCGACTGGCGCAGGGCCCGCAGGTGCCGGCTCATGGCCGGCGGCGTCAGGCCCAAGGTCTCGGCCAATTCGCCGGCTCGTCGCGGCCGCTCGCGCAGCAGGTCGACGGCGCGCCGGCGATGCGGATCGGCCAAGGCCGCCAGGGTGCGGTCGAGCGCTTCGTTCACGACTGGGCGTCCCGCAGCTTCCGAGGCGCGACATGACGCCAGGCGTCCAGCAGTGCGCCACGCGCCGTGGTCTCATCGCAGGCGGCCAGGCGCAGACGCGTCGCTCCGCCCTTGCCCCAGCCGCCCGGCACGGGGACGAAGACCTCGGGCTCGGCCGCGACGCGCATCTCCTGCTGATCCGGCGTCAGCTTGACCATCGCCCAGGCGACGTCAGGATTGCCCAGGGTCGCGAAGATCTTTCCGCACCGAAAATCGACCGTCCCCATGTGCGAACTCTCGATCGCCTGAGGCATCGACAGCGCCAGCCGGCGGAAGTCGTCGGGACTGATCATCCCGCCCCCACCGCAATTTTCAGGCCGCTGCGCTTTTCCATCTCGTCGGTCGAGACGACCTCGACATCGGCCGACACAGTCCAGATATGCCCCTCCGGGTCGCGGCAGCGATAGGTGCGCGCGCCGTAGAACTGAGTCTCGGGCGGGGTGAGGATCTCGGCCCCCGCCGCCCTGGCCCGCTCGCAGTGGGCGTCGACATCGGCGGCGATGTAGATGTGCACCGACTGGGTGTTCCTGCCGCCGAGCGATGCGGGGCTAGCATGGTTCTCGCTCCATTCGTTGCCGATCATGATCCGGGTGTCGGCATACTCCATCTGCGAGTGGGCCAGATTGCCGTCGGCGTCCTCGATCAGCAGGGTCAGGTCGAAGCCGAACGCCTTTTCCAGAAAGGCGATCGCCGCCTTGGGATCGCGATAGACGACGGCCGAGACCAGGCCGGGTCGGGAGTCGGACATGGCGGATATCCTTGCGAAAGGTGGCAATATTTAACGCATATCGAAATCATTTATGCAAGTCGGCTATCCGACGTTTTAGCGGAGCTTTTTGATCGCTTGCGGGTTGAGCTTGTGCGCCGGTCCAGCTTGACCTGCGGCGCAGCCTGTTCACCGCCACGGAGCGTTTCATGATCGCCCTTCGCCTGATCGTCGTCGCGGGCGCGTCGGCCGTCGCCTTGGCCGCCTGTTCTCCCAAGGACAAGACCGCGGAGGCCACGACATCAACCGAAGCGACTGCGGCCGCCGCCGCGAACACCCCCGTCACCGCCCAGCCCCGCCAGACGCGCACCGTTCCGGTCGACGTTCAGGGCGTGACCGAGGTCGGCGCCACCGTGCGGGTCAAGAATGTCGACCTGGCCGAGGACGCGACCGTGCTGGGCGTAAGCATCTCGTTCGCCAGCAAGGCCACCAACAACGTCGAGATGGCCACCAACCCGACCTACATCCAGCTGCCTAGCGGCCAGAAGCTGATGCTGAAGGCGCCGGAGGGCAATCCGAACATGAACATCGTCAACGGCGACACCATGAACGGTCGCCTGGTGTTCATGGGCGCCGTGCCGCGCGACGCCCAGCGCATCGCCGTGGTCTTCAACGAGGGCTCGACGTCGGACAGCATCATCGGGCCGTTCCTGCGCCTGGACGTGCCGCTGACCGCCCAGGCGGCCCAGACCGGAGCTGCCGGATGAGGTCGCCGGCTCTGGCCGCCGTCCTGATGGCGGCGGTTCCCGGCCTGGCCTTGGCCGGCGTGACCGTCCGGACGATGAAGGGCAGCGCCATCGGCATGCCCTCGACCTTCGTCCGCGCGGAAAACGCGCCGCGCTCGACATTCGAGAAGGCCGGCCCGGACAGCACGCTGTCCAGCGTCTTCGTCGCTTCGGAAGTCGCCCCCGAGCGGATCGAGACGACGCGCACCCTGCTCACCGAACTGAAGGCGCGCCGCAGCGAGGGCGCGATCGTCGTCGACCTGCCCGCCGACGTGCTCTTTGACTTCGACAAGGCGACCATCCGGTCCGACGCCGAGCCGGCCCTGATCAAGGCGGCGGAGGTGCTGAAGAGCTATCCCGAGGCCAAAGTCAGCATCGGCGGCCACACCGACTCCAAGGGCGACGACGCCTACAATGAGGCCCTGTCGCAGCGACGCGCCAAGGCTGTGGCCGACCGCCTGGCCGGCGCGACCGGCCGAACACTGGCTGCGGAGGGCTTCGGCGAAAGACGTCCTGTCGCGCCCAACGCTCATCCCGACGGCAGCGACGACCCCGCCGGCCGCCAGAAAAACCGGCGTGTGGAGATCCGCATCACGCCCGGCCGAGGAGACTGACATGGCCCTGATCCCCTGCCCCGCCTGCGGCCGTCAGGTGTCGGAAGCCGCGCCGTCCTGTCCGGGCTGCGGCCATCCGGTCGCCGGACGCCCGGGGACCTTCAAGGACGCCCTAACGCGCCCGGAATCCGTCAAGTCGGGGTTCACGGTTCTGGGCCTCTTCGTCGCGGCGCCGTGGATCGCCCGGATCATCGCCCTGCTGCTGTTCGTGGCCCTGGCCGCCTGGGTGGTGGCGCACCGCTAGTCCTGGAGTAGGCGAGCGACTGTCCGCGGCGTGACCCCGAAGAAACGGCTCATGGCTCGGTTCAAGTGCGATTGGTCGGCGAAGCCGGCCTCGGCGGCGGCCGCCGCCAGGCTCTCGCCGGCCCTTACGCGCAGCACGGCGATCTCCAGCCGTCGCCACAGCCGCCAGTGCGCCAAGGGCGCGCCCAGCTCCGCCCGCGCCAACGCGCGCAGCCGCGCCGTGGACAGTCCCGCTCGTTCGGCCAGATCCGTCAATGCAAGGTCGCCGTCCACCGCGTCCAGCGCCAGCCGAAGACGTGGATCTATCGGCCGGGCCTCGCCGCGCGCCGCCTCGGCGTCCAGCATCCGGGCGACATCCCCGCTCCTCAGCAAGGACGTCCATTCCGGCCGTGGCGCGACGCCGCCCGCGATCGGCCAGCGCCGCGCCAGCCGTCCCAGCGGGCGCGGATAGATCGCTCGCACGGGGCCGTCGGCGCCCAGCAGGCGATGGCGGGCGCCCGGTGGAATGGCCACGACCGGGCCCTCGACCACCCCGGCTTCGGTTTCGACGCGCGCGGCGCCGTCCAGGGCCGCCACGACCTGAGCACATAGATGGGCGTGAAAGCGGGAGTCGCCGCTGACGCCTTCAAAGCCCCACCAGTCACGGCCGATCCAGACCTGTCCGGTCCACGCGCCCATGCCGTCTCCCGCTGGCGATCCGTCCAAGACCCCCGTGTGAGGGAGCCGTCATGCTGAAGATCTGGAGGACCTCGCATGACGCAGCAAGCCCGATACGTGCCCGCCCTGGGCCGCCCCGAACTGACCGGCCTCTACGATCTCGTCGTGGGACTGGTCACCCGCGAGCGGCGCTGGCGCAGGGCCCTGCTGGCCGCTCTGGATCCGCGCGACGGCGAAACCATCATCGACATCGGCTGCGGCACCGGCTCGCAGGCCATAGCCATCAAGCGAGCGCGGCCGGGCGCACGGGTGATCGGCCTGGATCCGGATCCGGTCGTGCTGGCGATCGCCCGCGCCAAGGCCCAGCGGGCTGGGATGGAGATCGATTGGGTCCAGGGTCTCGGCGACCAGGCCGATGTCCTGCTGGGCTGCGAGGTCGCCGACGCGGTGATCTCCAGTCTGGTGCTGCACCAGTGCGACGCGCCGGTGAAAGGCCAGATCCTGCGCGCCATGGGCCGCCTGGCTCGCCCTGGCGCGCGGGTTCTGATCGCCGACTACGGCCGACAGCGCGGGCCGATGCGGCTGCTGTTCCGCGTGGTCCAGGCCGTGGACGGCTTCGAACGCACCGAGTTCAACGCCATCGGCGCCCTGCCGGGCTTGATGCGCAGCAGCGGTCTCTCGGCGGTAAGCGAACTGGACCGCGTCGCGACCCTGACCGGCTCGATCTCGATCTATGCGACGCGGGCGGGTTAGCGCAGCGCCCGCCCCACGACCTTCAATGAACCATCGCCCTTCTCGGGCGTCACGCCGGTGATCCGCGCCAGCAGCGGATAGACGTCGACGTTGTCGAACGGCGGCAGCACGACGCCCGGCTTGAACGACGGTCCGTGGGCCACGAACACCGCGCGCATCCGAGGGTCATACGGGTCGAAACCGTGCGCACCGCCGTTCTTGCCGTCCCACTTGCCAGGCTTGGCCTTAGCTGCGCGGGTGGTGGTGTACCAGCCGGTCTCCGAAAGGCAGACGATGGCCGGGACACGCGCGTTGCGGCCGTAGTGGAAGCGCGCGGGGACCGCCGCCCTCTTCCAGCAAGTCATGTGCGGGGGGCGCCCGCGCAGGAACGCGGCCTCGACGGCCTTGCCCTGCCCCGGCTCGGGCGAGAAGCTGGTCACCGCGCCCTTGGTGACCAAATGGATCCTCGACATGTCGATGAGGTCGTCCAGCACCACGCGATTGGCGGCCGGCAACGGGGCCATGCCGTGGTCGGCGACGATGACGATGTCGGTCGCGTCGAACCGCCCTCGCGCCTTCAGGCCTTCGACCAGGCGGCCGATATTGCGGTCCAGCTCGACCAGGGCCGCATTCAGCTCCGGCGAGTCCGGGCCGAAGTGGTGGCCTTCGGTGTCGGCGGCGTCGAAATAGAGAGTCGTGAAGGCCAGCGGCGGCCCGTCGGCGGTGTCCAGCCAGGCCAGCACCTGGTCCACGCGGGCGTCATAAGCCAGGCTGTGATCATACTTCATCCAGTGGCTTGGGCGGACGCCGTCGATCGCCACCTCCGAGCCCGGCCAGAACATGGCGCCGGCCCGCTTACCCTGGCGCTCGACCGACCACCAGAACGGCTTGGCCTGGCTCCACCAGCGCGGATCGCTGGCCGTTGGGGCGTTCATCGTGAACTTGGGACCGCCGATCACGGCGTCCTCCATCTCGTTGCCCACCACGCCATTGCGGTCCGGCCGCTTGCCGGTGACCAGGGTGTAGTGGTTCGGATAGGTCAGGCTGGGAAACGACGGCCGCATCGCCCCCCGCGCGCCGTCGTCGGCGAGGGCCTTCAGGTTCGGCGTCAGGCCGCGATCCAGATAGTCCGCCCGGAAGCCGTCCATCGACACCAGGATCGTCAGGTGCGGGGCTTTCTCCCGCGCCTGGACCAGACCGCCCGCGAAGACAAGACACACGACCAGGACCAGGGAGGCGAGATGGCGGAAAAACATCGGGGACTCATGAAATCAGACTGGCCGACCTGATCACGGTTCAGCATTGCAGGCGTATGACACCCCCCCTCCATCGGCGCATGACCGGCTCTTAACTTGGCGCGAGCCCGGGGCCTCGCCATAGTCACCCCGCCTGGCCGACTCATTCGGCGTCCGGAACCGCCCGCATGTCGATCGCCCTCGAGGCCGACCGCCTCACCAAGACCTACGGGGCGGTGCGCGCCCTCGACGACTTCTCCCTGGCCATTCCCGCCGGCGGCGTGTTCGGGGTGCTGGGCCCCAACGGCGCAGGCAAGAGCACCCTGTTCCGCATCGCGCTGGGCCTGGTGCGCCCGACCGGCGGCGCGGCGCGGCTGTTCGGCGCTCCTGCAGGCGACATCACCGCCCTGCGAAAGGTCGGGGCGATGATCGAGACCCCGCGCTATCCGGCCTATCTGACCGCCCGGGACACCCTGCAGATGCTGGCGCTCGAGAGCGGCACGAAAGGCGCAGACATCGACGGATGGCTGGACCGCGTCGGGCTCACCCACGCCGCCGACCGCTCGACCAGCGGCTACTCCGTCGGCATGAAGCAGCGCCTGGGCCTGGCCGCGGCCTTCTTCACCAAGCCCGAACTGGTCATCCTGGACGAGCCGACCAGCGGCATGGACCCGGCCGGCATCCAGGAAATCCGGGCCCTGATCGTCGACCTGGCCCAGCGCGAAGGCGTCACCGTCATCCTGGCCAGCCATCAGCTGGATGAGGTCAAGCGCGTCTGTGAGCGGGTCGCCATCCTGTCCAAGGGCAGGGTTGTGGCCGAGGGCGGCGTTGCCGAACTTACCGCCGGCGAAGCCCGCCTGCGCATCGCCGCCGCCTCGCCCATCGCCCAGGTTCTGGCGGTGTTGGGCGCCAAGGGCGCCGCCGACGGCGCGGACGCGGCCCTGGCCGACATTCGCCGCGACGAGGCTCCCGCCCTGATCCGCGCCCTGGTCGAGGCCGGGGTCGAGATCACCGAAGCCCGGTGGCGCGACGCCGATCTGGAGGGTGTCTATCTCAAGACCCTCGAACAGCAGGGAGACGCCTGATGCTCGCCGACGCCATCGCCGCCGAACGCTTCCGCCTGCTGCGCGACCGCTCGGCGATTTTCTGGGGCTTCTGCTTCGCTCCGCTCGTGGGGTTCGTCCTCAGCGTGGGCGGAGACCTCTTCCTGCACAACGTGATCAAGAAACCGATGCCGGGCGTCGGGATCGGCCTGGTCGACCAGGTGATCAAGGCCCTGTCGACCGGCGCCTCGACCTTCGACGCCTTGTTCCTGATGATCGGCGCGGCGGCCGTGCTGGCCGGCGACTACCGCTGGGAAACCTGGCGGCTGCTGACCCCGCGCAATACCCGTCAAAACCTGTTGCTGGCCAAGTTGGTGGTGGTCGGCGAAGCTGCGTTCTGGAGCCTGCTCCTGACCGCCGTGCTGTCGGCCCTGGCGGCCGTGATCGGCGCGGCGATCAACGGCAAGGCGCTCAGCCTGTCGATGTTCGGCCATGGTCCGTTCGACATCCTGGGCGTGCTGGCCATTACCTGGCTGGAGGTCATGACCCTGGCCGCCCTGGCCGCCTTGGTCGGGGTGCTGTCGCGCTCGACCATGGGCGTCGTCGTGGTCTGCCTGGGCGCGCGGTTCATCCAGACCATCCTGGCCAGCACCCTGCGCCTGATGGAACAAGGCCAGCCCAGCTGGAAGCTGCTGGCCCTGCCCGTGTTCGACGCGGACCTGCTGCGTGCGGCCCTGCTGGATCCAGGTCAGCTGGGCCTGGCCAGCGGTTCGGCCGGCCCCGCCCTGATCGCCCTCCTGGCCTGGACGGCCGTCCTGGCGACCGGCGCGGTGCTGCTGTTCCGCCGCCAGGACCTGACCAAGGAATAGACGTGAAGACCCAAAAGCAGCGGATGCTGGCCGGCGAGCTCTACAGCGCGGCCGACGATGAGATCCAGGCAGACCAGCAGCTCGCCCAGGCCTGGATGGATCGCTACAACGCCTCCAAGCTGGACGAGCGCCCTGCCCTGCTCAAGGAACGCTTGGGCGCGGTCGGCGAAAATGTCGCCATCCGCGCGCCCTTCCATGTCGACTACGGCTACAACATCAAGGTCGGCGACGGCGTGTTCATGAACTTCAGCTGCGTGATCCTGGACGTGGTGGAGGTGACAATCGGCGCGGCCACCGCGATCGGTCCCGGCGTCCAGATCCTGACCGCCGACCATCCCCGCGATCCCGCCGAACGCCGCACGGGCCTGGAATCCGGCAAGCCCGTTCACATCGGCGAAAACGTCTGGATCGGTGGCGGCGCGATCATTCTCCCCGGCGTGACGATCGGCGACGACGCGGTGATCGGCGCGGGCGCTGTCGTGACCCGCGACGTGGCCAACGGCGCGACGGTGGTCGGCAACCCCGCGCGGGTGGTGAAGCCTAAGGACTGAGCGCAACGCGGCCGGCAAGCGCCCGGCTTGTCAGGGCTTTACCGCCCGATCCCGCGGCGACGGCCGTAGCGCATCGTAGGCCTGTGTGACGCCGACCGGTCTTTCGCCCTTGCGCAGCACGATCTCGACCGAAGCAACGACGAGGTCGACGCGCCGAACCTGCGGGCGGTTCTCGAACGTCGGTTCGCCCCAAAACGGGTCCCAGTTGCGCCAATCGCCGCCCCAGCGCGGTCCCGCGTCACGCCAGAAGCGGGGCAGGAAGCCCTGGCTTGGCCCTATCGCGCCGGCCGGCATGACCGGGTTCGAGCCGGCGACGAACTGCGACTGGACGCGCGTCTGCTGATCGGCCGCCACGAACCAGTCATAGCCCTCCCGCGCCGCGAGGTCGGCGGCGCGGCGAAGCAACTCGCCCTGGACCGTCTCACGCGTCTCCTGGGGACGACCTGTCAGGATGAGACGATAGCGATCCACGTCCACGCGCGACGCTGAGAACGCGCCCGGCTGCTCCTGCACGGCGAGCGTGGACGGCGCCGGCGGCGGCGTGGCGCACCCGGCCAGGACCGCGCCCAGCAAGATGACCGTGCTCTTGAGCAGGACGAAAGCGCGATGGGTCATGGATACTGGCCTCCACCGTGGAACCTGCCGTCAATGCGCGGTCGGGCCGGTTCGCTCGCCCCGACCTCAATTGGCATCGCCGCGCCTGCCCAACGAAAAAGGCCCCGGATCGCTCCGGGGCCTCCACGTTCAGCTTGCGCTGAACTTTTCTTGTCTGGCGACGCCAGGCTTAGTCTTCAGCTTCAGCCGTGAAGACCGGGCCCGAGTCCTTGCCCTTTTCCGAAACGTCGCGGTCGACGAACTCGATGACGGCCAGCGGGGCGTTGTCGCCGTAGCGGAAGCCGGCCTTCAGGACGCGGATGTAGCCGCCCTGACGGTCCTTATAGCGCGGGCCGAGGACCGCGAACAGCTTGCCGACTTGTTCGACGTCGCGAACCGAGCTGATGGCCTGACGGCGAGCGTGCAGGTCGCCGCGCTTGGCCAGGGTGACCAGCTTTTCGACGATCGGGCGCAGTTCCTTGGCCTTGGGCAGGGTGGTGACGATCTGCTCGTGCTTGATCAGCGAGGCCGACATGTTGGCGAACATGGCGGTGCGGTGAGCCGAGGTGCGGCCGAGTTTACGGTGAGCCTTACCGTGACGCATTGTGTATCTCCTGGGCGGTCAGCCCGAGCGGCGCGAACGAATAAGCGCCTGATTGTCACCAATCCTGGTCCGTCCCGACCGGGTCAGAGCGAAGCGCCGGGGCCCTCCACCGCGGTTGCGGCTTCTAAAGGCCCAGGCCGCCTCCCCCGTCTTCCGAAGAATAAGGAGAAGCGGCCCGGATTAAGCGCGGATGGCTTCGAGGTTCTTAGATTTGGTCTTCGAACTTCTTGGCCAGGTCTTCGATGTTCTCCGGCGGCCAGTTCGGCACGTCCATGCCGAGGTGCAGACCCATGCCGGCGAGAACTTCCTTGATCTCGTTCAACGACTTGCGGCCGAAGTTCGGGGTGCGGAGCATCTCGGCTTCGGTCTTCTGGATC